>JBAYTN010000003.1:0-133904 GCA_041675645.1 Melioribacteraceae bacterium | reverse complement strand
GACATTACGATTGATAAAACCGGGCGGCGAATACTTAAAGATGATAAACTCATTTTTCTTTTCTCTGTTATTCTTTAGACTTCCGCTATGAGAATTCTAAGTTGAAATAAAATTTATTTTTCGATTGACTGCACTTTAACTTTTGCGCGTGGACGAAGCTGCATAATCCCAGATGTAATTACGCTGTCTCCCATACTAATTCCCTTTGTTATCTGAACATCGCTTTCAGTACGAATTCCGCTTTCCACTTTAACCGGTGCTGCAATTCCATTTTTGTAAACAAAAACTCTTTCGCCGGAAATATCCAACGCAAGCGATTGGGATGGAATTATAATAGCGTTTTTCACACTGTTCAAATTCACTTCTACGCCAACGTACGAACCGGGTATTAGCTCGCCTCGGTCGTTATTACATATAGCACGAACTTGCAGTGCGCGTGTCGAAGGATCTACCTTCGGTTCGAGAGCATACACTTTTGCCGAAAACACTTTTCCCGATGCGGTTTTAATCTGAACAAAATTTCCAACAGAAATTTCATTTGCAAACCTTTGAGGAATTGAGAAATCAACTTTAATAGGATTTGCGCTTTGCAAAGAGGCAATTTGTGTTGAAGGAGTTACATAGCTTCCTTCGCTTATATAGCGCAAGCCGATTGTTCCGGCAAATGGAGCGCGAATTTCTGTTTTAGCTATTTGTGCTTTTATATTCTCAATATCGGCGATAGATGCATCCAGATCGTTGACTGCTGTTTCATAAGTTTCTTTGCTAATGCCGTTTTTGGAAAGAAGAATTCTTTGGCGATATTCTTTTTCGGAAGCGTCTTTCTTAACAATTTCTGATTTACGTAACTGCGCTTGAAGGTCTGCGTCGTTCACTTTTACTAAGAGATCGCCTTTGTTAACTTTTGCTCCCTCTTTAAATGCTATAGAGATAACTTTACCAGAAGTTTCTGTTCGAAGCTGAACTTCTTCGTTACCAATAACAGAGCCGGAAACATTAAGGTTTGTTACAAAGTCTTCCGGACCAATTATTTTAATTGTTACCGGTATTACACCACCTCTTGCCATTGGTGCAGAGCCATTGCCTTCTACCTTAGATTTCAGTTTGGGAATGATGATAATTGCTAGAATCAAAAGAGCAAGTGCAGCAATTGATATTCTTTTAATCAGTGTTTTGTTCATATTGGAAAAGCCTAAGAATTATTGTCTATTATTGACAATAAAAATATGAATATGGTTTAGTTTAGACCAATTTTATTTGTTGAATTGAGCTTTTAACATTTTTATGTTAGAACCACAATTAAAGCGGCTAATGAAGAACTTTCTTTTACTTATAGCGATTGCACTTGGTATCATTCTACCTTACGGACACGAATACACTTTTCTTATCCGCTATTTCTTAATGGTCTTGCTCTTTTTTTCTTTTCTTGATGTAAGAACCAACAAAGAAATTTTAAAGCAAAGTCATTTTGTAATTCTCGTGGTAATTCTCTTTACTCCTCTAATCTTTTTTTACCTAATAAATTTTTTCAATCACTCGCTTGCACAAACAGTATTTGTAACTGCAATTGCACCCACAGCAATTGCGGCGCCGGTTATAATCAGTTTGAAGAAGGGAAAAGTTGAGTATGTAATGTTTTCGCTGTTGCTAAATAATATTGCTGTTGCGCTGTTAATTCCTTTTATGCTTCCATTTATCGCTAGCAGTTCAAACCCGGTTTATGTTAGCGATATTCTTTTTCCGGTTCTCGTAACAATCTCAATTCCTTTTGCTTTAGCTCAGCTAACAAGATTTGTTCTGCCTAAGATTTGGAAGTTTCTGGTTGAATGGAAAGATTCATCATTCTACATTTTAGTAGCTAACATTTACATTGCTGTTTCAGATGCAACAACTTATATCCGCGAAGAACTAACCTCAAATCTTACAATCGTTTTTTTTATTGCCGCTGTTTCCGGTTTACTATGCTTATTCTACTTTGGTCTCGGTTGGTTGATTGGCGGGAAAAATTATCATACAGAAGCAAGTCAGTCTCTCGGACAGAAAAACAATGCATTCACAATTTGGATTGCGTTAACATTCATGTCTCCGCTTGCCGCTCTTGGTCCGGTTTTTTACGTTCTCTTTCAGAACACTTACATTTCTTATACACTCTACCGCTTCAACTCAAAACGGAACAAAAAGGTAAGTAGTCCGTCAGAATAGGACATCAAAACTTTTTTGTTTGAACTTCACAATCTATCTGTTAATTTAAAGCAACAAGTCCGCCTAATACGCGGAAGAAAGGCAAGCTAGAATGAATAAGATATTCAAAATCATTCTATTTATCGTCGGGGGACTCGCAGCAATAGTTGCAGTATTTCTGATCTACTTCAATGTATCATATCCAAAAGTAGATCCGCCATCCAACGAAAAAGTTGAGATCACACCGGCAAGATTAGCACGCGGAAAATATTTAGCTAATCACGTAACAGTATGTATGGACTGCCACTCCACACGCGACTGGAATAAACTTTCCGGACCAATTGCGCCCGGAACACTTGGCAAGGGTGGGGAAAAGTTTGGCGAAGAGATCGGCTTTCCCGGAACTCTTTATGCCAAAAATATTACTCCGGCTTCAATTGGTGATTGGAGCGACGGCGAGTTAATGCGCGCAATTACAAACGGAGTTAATAAAAAGGGAAATGCATTTTTTCCTTTAATGCCTTACCTCTCTTACAATCATTTAACTAGAGAAGATTTGTACTCTCTTGTAACATATATTCGTTCGCTTCCCTCAATTAAAAACGAAGTGCCGGAAGGCTCGCTTAATTTTCCTCTTAACTTAATTGTGAAAACAATGCCGCCGAAATCATATAATCCATCTCCAGAACCGGATAAAAATAATCCGGCTAAGTACGGAGAGTATTTAGTAAAAATTTCCGCGTGCTTTGACTGCCACACCGAATCGGTTAAGGGTGAGTACAAAATGGAAAAAGCGTATGGAGGCGGTGCTGAATTTAATTTTCCGGCTGGAGTTGTTCGCTCTGCAAACATTACTCCGGAAGAAATAAGCGGTATTGGAAAATGGAGTAAAGAACAATTCGTCTCGCGTTTCAAATCTATGGATCCGGACAGCGTACAAATTCCGTCGCTTAATATTCAGAAGGATTTCAACTCGCCTATGCCCTGGACAATGTACGCGGGAATGACGCGCGAAGACCTCGGTGCGATGTATGATTATTTGCGAACGCTAAAACCAATTAAGCAAGCGGTTGTTAAGTTTACTCCAAATCAATAATATTCTTTTCACAGCGGTGGTAAATAAAAAACCCCGGATTAATTTTCCGGGGTTTCTTTTTTCTAACTACTATGTACTCTGTACTAAATACTATTTAGTTACAGACAGTATCCAATCCTTCATAATCTTGAGAGCATCTTCGCTAAATGTTGTTTCAATAGTCGAGTATTCACCCGGTGCCCCGGTTTGTGCCGGCTGAAACAGATGATTCAATCCGGACAGTTCAACTGTTCTGAAATTTTTATTTCCGCCGGTCAGCATGGCAGAAAACAGTTTGTTATGGGCATGAATTATTATTGTCTGACCCACATTAATTGTCCCATATTCAGAAATTTAATTTCTGAATTGTCTCCCAATATGAAATCATATCCTATGCTATAATTTCCCTTTCCCTGTCCTCTAAATTTATTCTCACCTAAGTGAGATAAAGGGGATTCGGGAAGCATGCCATGCAAATAAGAAGAATATAGACTATCGTTCCTGGTAAAAATTTTTAGGCTGTCATATCCACCAGTCAATTTATAAACCCCTTCATATTTCCTTAAATTCATGGGAATGTTTTTGTTGAAAATTGGTAAAATCAATCTGCTGATATTGTCATTAATTCTTGAAAAATCAAAGTCTGTTGTGTTTGTGAGAATTACCCAGCCAATTTTGATTTTGGGATTAAATATTATTTCGCAACGGTAACCAAGCATGGCTCCCTCATGCGTAACAAATGGATAAGATGATTTCCATCCAATATTAAAAGCCTGCATCATTGTTTTATTATCATCGGAAAGAAATTTATTTGTTTCCACAGAATTTTTTTCAAACTGGAAGCTTATGAATTTGGCTAAATCTCTTGCCGTAGAATACATTCCACCATTATATAAAGCTGAATTTGGTTTAAAAAGGGGAGTCTCAATAAAAGTTCTGTTGCTATCGTCATAATAATATCCTTTTGCAAGCGAATTCTTGCCGGTATTTTCTGTAACAAAACCGGTATTGTTTAATTTTAATGGCTTGCAAATATTATTAACTATATAAGTTGCATAATCTTTTTTGGCAGCTCTCTCAAGGGCTATGCCTAATAACGAATACCCAAGATTTGAGTAATGCCTGTTTCCGTAAGGGAGTAATTGATACTTCGGATACTCAACTTCAACAAACTGCAATGAATTAAGAAATTCCCTTTTTGTTGCTGCCTCTATAACTGAATCTTTCGCACCTGTCAGTATCCATTTATCAACCTGTTTTGTAAAATTTATATCTGCTGGTGAATTTCGTGGAAGTCCCGATGTATGAGTAGCGAGTTGTAATAGCGTTGTTCCGCTTTTATCTGCTAGGTTAGAACTTCCTTTAAATTCTGGTACATACTTTTTTACATCATCATCCAACGCCACTATATTTTTTTGGTAGAGTTGCATGAACATTGTCGCCGTAAATGGTTTTGTGACAGATAAAATTGGATACTTTGAATCAATCGTTGCCTGTATTTTGTTATTTACATCAGTATATCCTTCCGATTCGCTAAAAATAATTGTTTTATCATGAACGATTACGACAACAATACTGGGCGAGTGATACCTATTTTTAAATCCTTCAACCACTATTTTTAATTGTCTTGATGTAGAGTCATTTAACAAATCCTGTGATTGGCAAACTGATGGAATTGTCATTCCAAACAAAGCCACAAAAGAAAGTAATATTGTTTTCATGGTAAATTAGACTCAATATTCTGAGAAATGGTTACAGGCGGTGGTTAAGTTTACCCCAAATCAATAATGTTTATAAAAGTAGAGACATGCCATGGCATGTCTCTACAAATAAATTATCTAGTCACAGAAAGAATCCAATCCTTCATAATCTCCAACGCATCTTCGCTGAATGTTGTTTCTATTGTTGAGTATTCTGCTGGCGCTCCGGTTTTTGCCGGTTGAAACAGATGATTCAATCCCGGCAACTCAATTGTTTTGAAATTTTTATTGCCGCCGGTTTTCAAAGCTTTTTCAATCTCCGTTAAGTTTTGTTTCGGATCAACTTGTAAATCCTTTCCACCGTTTAATGCAAGCACCGGAACGGTTACTTGTTCCAGAGTTGGTCTTGGATCATACTTGATAAAGAATCTGAACCAAGGACTGAGAATTTGTTTTATATTTCTATCAAATGATTCTTTTGAATTTTCCGGTTTCTTCTTCTCTTCATCACTCATTTTGCTTATATCATCATTGTACATTGCAAGAAGTTTGTTAAACATTTGCAAACTATCCGTGTCTTCAGCAACAACGCTAAATATGCTAATGTTTTCTTTTTTTGCTTTTTGAACATCTTCTTCCTTAGCGCCATTAGCGCGTACAATTAATTCTGTCTGTAGAACAATAACATCTTTTCCGGAAACACCTGTACCGGCAATTAAAACAATAAATGAAACATCATTTGAATTAACTGCACACATAGGAGCAATAATTCCACCTTCGCTATGTCCGGCAACTCCAATTTTCTTTGCATCAACTTCTTTACGAGTTTTTAGATATTCAACAGCCGCCAATGCATCTGTTGCAAAATCGGCGCTTGTTGCGGAGGCAAAACTTCCTTTTGATTTTGCAATACCTCTATCATCAAAACGAAGAACGGCAATTCCGTTACGGGTTAAGTAATCTGCAATTACTAAAAATGGTTTGTGATTCATTAACGATTCATCTCTGTCTTGCGGACCGGAACCAGTAACCAAAACTACCGCCGGGAATTTCCCTTCACCTTTTGGAAAAGTAAATGTACCGGCGAGTGTAATATTAGCTTCTTTGTTTTCGAAAGTAATTTCTTCTTCATTGTACGGATATGGTTTCTTCGGCGTTTGCGGACGCTTAACTTGAGCAACTTTATCAACCTTTTTAAGTTCAAGCGGAAGAGACATGCCGCGTTGAACAAACGTTCCTTTTATTTTCAAACTATCTTTAATGAAAGAACCTTTAAAAGAAGCATCTATGTTTTTTACCTCAAATTTAATCGAGTCATCCGTAACAAATGTATAAGTTGCCGGTATGTTTGAAGCTCCTTGATCGGGACTTTCTAAATCGATATGATAAGATTTATCAGCTTTCTGATGAATCTTTAAAACCAATCGCAATTGCACCGCTCCAAAGTCCAGCTTTCCTTCCCATAGACTTAAGTATTGCTTTTCAACTTCTTGAGCAGCAAGATTGAAGACAAGAATGAACGAAAACACAAAAACGTAAATCATCTTTTTCATTTTTTCCTTCGCTATAATAATTTCAAAAAATATTTCACAGAGTGACACAGAGATAATGTTCTCGGTGTTACTCTGTGACTCCTTTGTGTCTCTCCGTGAAATGTTTTGTTTACAGAGAAACACAAATCAACATTCTTACTTAGAAGAATCAATCATAGGTACAGCACCAAGAACATCTTCAATCGAAAGATTTTTAATCTCGCCAAGGTTCAACGCTTTAATTCCTTCTTCAACTTTAGCCCTATCACCAACAACTATTACAACCATCTGATCTGGTACAATGTATTTCTTTGCGGCTGTTGTAACTTCATCGTTGGTAACTTTTAATACACTAGACACATAATTATCAAAATAGTTTTCCGGCAAATTGTATTGAATCATTTCATCTAACTGTCCGGCAACTTCTGCAACAGATTGAAAGTTACCCGGATAACTTAATGCAACAAGGTTTTTACCTCTGTTAAGTTCATCAGCTGGAATTGGCTCTCTAATTGCGTTCAGCTCTTTGAAGAATTCAAGCAAGGCCTTATCAGTTACTTCTGTTTGGACAGAAGAACTAGCATTAAAACTTCCCGGAATTGGTCTGAATGCGAACCGAGAAGAAGCACCATAAGTATAACCGTGAACTTCGCGCAAATTATTGTTCAAGCGGGATGTAAATGAACCGCCGAGAATTGTGTTCATAACAACAAGGGCATTATATTCCGGGGTTAAGCGAGCGGCTCCAATTCTGCCAATAGTAATTACAGATTGTGCGGCGCCCGGTTTATCTATTAGATAAACAATTGTGTTTGTTACTTGAGCTGCTTCTTTTATTTTTTCTTCTTTAACGTCTCCTTTAGCCCATTTGCCAAAGGCCGCTTCTAATTTTTTCTTTAGCTCATCAACTTTGATATCTCCAACAGCAACAAAGTAAGCATTGCCGGCGGCAAATTGATTTTTATAGAAGGCTTTCAAATCATCTACAGAGTAATTTTTTATTACGCTCTCACTAATGATTCTTCCGTAAGGATGATCTTTGCCGAAAAGTATTTTTCCGAATGCAGCACCAGCAATAGCTGTGGGCTGATCATGCATCTGCATCAGCGAAGTTAATCTGTCTTTCTTCTTTCTATCTAGTTCTTTTTGCGGAAAATCGGGACGAAGGACTACATCGCTCATAATTTTAAGAGCATCATCAAATTTGCTGAGCGGCGTGTGAAGAGAAACCGAGGATGAATGAACTCCGGCACCAATGCGAAGATTAGCGCCCAAGAAATCAATTGCGTCTGCAATTTCTAGAGATGTTTTTCCGGCGGCGCCCTCGTCAAGCATATCGAATGTTAGGCTTGCTAACCCAACTTTATCAGCCGGATCGTTCGCGCTTCCGGCTTTGATTGTAAGATTTAATTGCACCAACGGAACTTGATGCTTTTCCATCAGAACTACTTTTAATCCATTTGATAAAACAAATTTTTGAATTGCCGGAAGCTTCAAAGATTTCGGCGCCGGAAGCTTCGGTGGTTTTGTTCTGTCAACTTCTTGTGCAACTGTTTGTGTAAACAATAAAACAGCAAACACACAAACGAAAGTAAGTTTTAATATTGTTTTCATATTACTTTGCCTCCGTCTTTGGTTGAATTGCTAAATCCGTTTTTCCTTTTGGAACAATACTAAGAACAACGCGCGCGTTATCTGGCAAATATTTTTGTGCGGCAAATTGAATATCATCAACACTTAACGATTTGTAGCGGGCTAAATCTTCATTGGCATAATCCGGGTTACCAGCGTAATAGTAATATGTGTTTAACAAATCTGCTTTGCCTCCAAATCCGCCCGGTCTTTCAAGCTGATCTAAAAAGTAAGCTTCAGTTTGGTTTACAACTCTCTGCAATTCTCTTTGAGCCGGAGCTTCTTTTTTAATTCTATCAATCTCTTGCTGAATAACATTTCTCAATTCCGTGAGAGTATGTCCGCTGCGCGCAGTAGCCACAACTTGAAATTGAGATACAAGTTTGCTCGATGCTTGATAAGCTGAAACATCTTGTGCAATCTGTAATTCATAAACTAATTTTTGATATAAGCGGGAGTTTTTTCCGCCGCTGAGAATACTTGAAAGTACATCCATCTCTGCATCGCCCGGGGCAAACTTTGCCGGAGTAATCCATGTCATATATAATCTTGGAAGCTGAACTCTGTCTTCCAAAACCAAAATTTTTTCGCTATTAAGTTTTGCGGCTGCCGGATTTTGCGGCGGCACCGGCTTGCCTGCTGGAATTGCGCCGAACCATTTTTCAACTAGCTTAATCGTTTCCTTTGGATCGATATCTCCGGAGATTACTAACGAAGCATTGTTCGGAACATAATAAGTTCTGAAAAACTCAACCACATCTTCAAACGAAGCTGCTGAAAGATCCGCCATCGAACCGATTACCGGCCAGTTATATGGATGTCCTTCCGGGAATAAATTTTTGAGAATTGTTTCTTCGCTTAATCCGTATGGACGGTTTTCATAACTCTGGCGTCTTTCATTTTTTACAATATCGCGCTGACCGTCAACTTTTTCTTTAGTCATCGCATCAACAAGAAATCCCATTCTGTCGCTGTCCAGATAAAGCGCTAACTCAAGTGCGTTCGTTGGAACATCTTCAAAATAATTTGTTCTGTCTTCGGTTGTAGAGCCGTTGTTCTCGCCGCCTGCCGCTTCTAGTAACTTATCAAAATCTCCTTCGGCAACGTGTCCGCTGCCTTCAAACATCAAGTGCTCGAACAAGTGCGCAAAGCCGGTTCTACCAACTTTTTCGTAACCGGAACCAACATGATACCAAGTGTTTACACTGACCGTTGGCGTTGAGTGATCCTCGTGTAGAAGAACATTCAATCCGTTCGGAAGAACGTAACGTGTGTAAGGAATTTTTAACGATTGTGCGGAAACCACAGAGCACAATACCAACAGCAGAAGAAGTTGTTTCTTCATGTTTCCCTCGTTTATTATTGAATTGAAATGAATGGTATAAATTAAACCCAAATTTTCCTTTTGGAAAATTTGTCATTCTGACCGCAAACCGTAACTTAAAAAAAACAAATCCTTTCTGAAATATATGATTTATAACAACATATATATTTTCTCACTCCGCTTGCGGGGTTAACCCCGCTGTAAAACTATATAACATAAGTTTTACAAGCGGCCTACGGCAAAAAAATCATTCTTAATGATTTTTTTGGGTTAAACAATTATATGTTTCCGTTCGAAGTGAAATTTGTCCACTATTTTGACGTTTTAACTTCTCCAACGTTTGCAAGATTTATTTTTTTACTCAGTTTAGCCTTTCCTATTTTAGATAAGTAAAATCTAACTATCGGATGAATTCTAATGAAAAACCTATCCAAACTATTATTAATTATTTTGATGATGACTTACGCTACTATCTCGGCACAGAAAGAATTTTCCTTGCTTTCGCCGGATAAGAAGCTCGAAGTGAAAGTTTCTGTCGGCCAGAAAATTGAATTTTCTGTTTTGAAGAATGGTAAAGCTCTTATTTCTCCTTCACCGCTGGCGCTGAACGTAAATGATAACGTTATACTCGGAAGCAAAGCCAATGTAAAAAACACAAAAACAAATTCTGTTAATCAAATTCTTCAGCGGGAAGTTAGACAGAAGAGCAAAGAAGTAAGAGAGAATTACAACGAACTAAAAATTAATTTCAAAGAAAACTTTGCCCTTTCATTCCGCGCATTTAATGAAGGCGCCGCATATCGGTTTGAAACTTCGCTTGACGGGGACTTAAAAGTAAACAGCGAAACTTATTCTGTAAACTTTGCCGGCGATTATCTTTGCTACTTTCCGGAAGAAGAAAGTTTTATGTCTCACAACGAACGGGTTTTCAATCCGGTTATGCTAAAAGACATAAAAGAAAAACAGTTTGCATGCACTCCTTCTATTATAGATACTAAAGAAGGAACACTGATTGGAATAACAGAATCAGATCTTGAGGATTATCCCGGTCTCTGGCTAAAAGGAACCGCGCAGAACAGCTTAACCGGAATTTTCCCGGCCTATGTTCTCGAAACAAAAATGAGACGCGACCGTGATGTTGAACCAACTAAGCGCGCTGATTATCTCGCGCTTACAAAAGGAGCAAGAACTTTTCCTTGGAGAATTTTTGCTATAACAAACAGCGACGGCGAAATAATTACTAATGAAATGGTTTACCTTCTCTCAAAACCAAATCAGTTAAAAGATATTTCATGGATTAAGCCGGGCAAAGTTGCTTGGGACTGGTGGAACTACAACAACATTTACGGAGTTGATTTCCGCGCCGGCGTTAACACAGAGACTTACAAATACTATATCGATTTCGCTTCCAAATATGGAATTGAATATATAATTCTTGATGAGGGCTGGTATAAGCTTGGCGATCTTCTTTCGGTAGAACCACAAATGAATGTTCAAGAAATTATTGATTACGGAAAGAAAAAGAATGTTGGTGTTATTCTTTGGGTTGTATGGAAAACTTTGGATGATCAGCTTCAGCCCGCGTTTGATTTATTTGAAAAGTGGGGAGCCGTTGGAATTAAAGTTGATTTTATGCAGCGCGATGACCAAGAAATTGTAAACTATTACTGGAAGATTGCCCGCGAAGCAGCTAAGAGAAAATTACTTGTTGATTTTCACGGAGCGTTTAAGCCTAGCGGACTTTTCCGCGCTTATCCAAACGTAATTACAAACGAAGGTGTTAAAGGTTTGGAAAACGATAAATGGGAAAGTGCAGTAACTCCCGAACATTGCGTTACACTTCCATTCACAAGAATGTTTGCCGGACCAATGGATTTCACTCCCGGAGCAATGGTTAATATTACTAAACAATTCTTCAAACCAAATCACTCTCAGCCGATGAGCATGGGTACAAGATGCCAGCAGCTTGCAATGTATGTTGTGTACGAAAGTCCTTTGCAAATGTTGGCGGACAACCCGACTAACTATTATAAAGAACCGGTTTGTATGGAATTTTTATCTAAAGTTCCGGCTGTCTGGGATAAAACAATTGTGCTTGTTGCAAAGATTGCAGATTATGTTTTAATTGCACGCCAATCGGGTAACGACTGGTACGTTGGAGCTATGACGGATGATAAAGCGAGAGACTTTACTGTTGATTTCTCATTCTTAAATGATGGCGCTTATACTGCTGACATTTGGCAAGATGGAATTAACGCTGATAGGAACGGAAATGATTTCAAAAAGATTTCTGTTGATGTAACAAAAGAAACAAAATTGAAAATTCATCTTGTCTCCGGCGGAGGCTGGGCTGCAAGAGTTCATAAAAAATAACATGGTCGGTTTATGAAAACCCGAATTTCTAGTTTAATACCGGTGGAAAGTATTTCTACCAAGATATTTTTGATTAGAGGCGAAAAGGTTTTGTTGGATCGTGATCTTGCCAATCTTTATGGTGTTGAGACAAAGGTTTTAAATCAAGCCGTGAATAGAAACATTTCCAGATTTCCGGCAGACTTTATGTTTCGCCTAACGAAAGACGAGAACGATTTTCTAAGGTCACAAATTGTGACCTTAAAGAAAGGAGAGCATTCAAAGTATTTACCCGCAGCATTTACCGAACAGGGTGTGGCAATGCTGTCTTCTGTATTAAAAAGCGAACGCGCCGTACAGGTAAACATTGCAATCATGAGGGCGTTTGTACAAATGAGAAAATTCTTTGAGAGCAATCAAGCGCTTGCTAAAAAGCTAAGCACGCTTGAAGCAGAGACTAAAAAGAAGTTTGCGAAACAACATGAACAAATTGCATTGATATTCGAAGCAATAAAAGAACTGATGATTGAAAAAGAAAAACCCAAAAGAAGAATTGGATATTAAAAGAACCCCAATGAGTACTATTAAAAAAACTAAAATTACTGTTAAGAAAAAGAAGGTCCGTATCCCTCTGCCAAAGCAAGCGCCAAAGGTGATGGAATCCGAAAAGGTTTATAAACGAACCAAAGCAAAAAAAATTGAACCGGAATAAACTTATTGTCATGCCGGACTTGATCCGGCATCTATTTAAAATTACCGCTAGAAATTTTGCTGACAATCTTGCAAAGAATGACTCTATAACAGCCGGTTCTCAAAAATTCCTTCATTAAATTACTCCGCATTATAAAATATTTTTTACCTTCACTCGTCTTAATGTGTATAAAGGACAGGTTAAGTGACTGATATACAGGCAATAACACATATCTTCCAAAGAGATAGGGGAAAACTCCTCAACTATATAAGAAACAATGTTTCTTCCGGAGTTGAGGCAGAAGACGTTCTGCAAGATGTTTTCTACTCTTTAATAGATGGCTTTCCTCAGATTAATGCAATAGAGAAAGTTACCTCGTGGCTATATACGGTTACCCGGAACAGAATAACAGACTTACACCGAAAGAAAAAACCTTCCGTCTTTAGCGATCTTGAAACTGCCGCAAATGATGAAGATGAATCATTCAGTCTTTTGGAGTTTATTCCTTCAAACCGGACCTTGCCCGATGATGCAGTAATTAAAGAAGCGTTCTGGGAAGAAGTTGAGCTGGCTTTGGATGAACTTCCCGAAAACCAAAGAGAAGTTTTTGTGATGAATGAATTTGAAGGTTACAGCTTTAGAGAAATTTCCGAAATGCTTGATGTACCGGTTAATACTTTGCTTTCCAGAAAGCGTTATGCGGTAAAATTTTTGAGAACACGTTTACAAAATTTATATAAGGAGCTGCAAAATGATGACTAGACATATAACAGCAAAAAAGATTTTCTTCGGAATACTAATTTTTATTGCGGCTGTTGGAGTTTTTGGAACTGCGTTTATGCTGCTTTGGAATTGGCTTATGCCGGCAATATTCGGATTGCCCCAAATTAATTTCTATCAAGCTATTGGTCTGCTTGTTCTTTCTAAATTAGTTTTCTCCGGGTTCGGACACCATAAAAAACCTTCCTCCAAAATTAGACCGGAGTGGCGCGAGCATTTTGAAAAGATGCATTCGCAAAGATGCGGGAATGAAACAGAGCAATAGTCATTCTGAGGAGCGAAGCGAGGAAGAATCTCTACCGCTGTTTGTCGTGCCGGACTTGATCCGGCATCTATTTAAATGGATTCCAGCTAAAGACGTGCTGGAATGACAACGTACTTATTATATCAACGCAAAACCTTTTTTCGATTCTTCAACAAACATTCTAACAAGCTCTTCGCTTTTTCTTCCGTTCGGTAATTCAACTCCCGTATGAACATCAACACCGGCCGGTTTAATTTCTAAGATTGCTTGCTTAACATTTTTATGATTCAACCCGCCCGCTATAATTACCGGTTTGGATGAAAGCTCAACCAGCTTTTTACTGATACTCCAATCATGTGTTTTTCCGGTTGCGCCCTCAGCTCCGGTTACCGGATCGAATGTGTCTGTAATGAATGCTTCAACCCAAGGAGAAAATGTTTCTACCATTTTAACAAGTTTATCGTAGTTATCGCTTGCAACAACAAGACTCTTAATAATTTCCAGATCGGGACGTAGAGTCTTCGTCTTCACTAACTCATCAAAAGAAATATCTCCGTGAAGCTGAATAATTTTCACATTCAGTTTATCGCTGAAAGAAATTATCTCATCGGCTTTATTTAAATAAGTAATAAGTACGGATTGATGCGGCGGCGTGATAGCGTTAATTACTTCAACAGCTTCCTCTTCCGTTAAATCTTCTTTATTAACCGGAAGCCGCAGCGGGAACCCGAGATAATCTACACCAAGCTCCATAAGAAGTTTTGCTTCCTCAATATCAATTACTCCGGCTATTTGTATTAGGTTTTTCATAATTTCTCATTTGTTTAACCAAAGATAATCAAAACACTTAGTCCTCTCCATTTGAAAGATTTAATTAGGTTAATTAGAATACTTCTTGTATGTTTGGGGAGGCAGTAACTTTAGAAGTAGACGTAGACGTAGACGCAAATCGTTTTACCCCACAGAAGTTCTTAAAGCCTGTCGTAAACAATCATTAATTATATTAACATTTACAAAGGAGCTTCTGTTATGGCAGAGCGCAAACAAGGAACCGTAAAATGGTTCAACAGTACTAAAGGTTTTGGTTTCATTTCTCAAGAAGGCGGAGAAGATGTATTCGTACATTTTCAGTCAATTCAATCTGACGGTTACAAAACTTTAAACGAAAATGACAAAGTTGAATTTACAGTTACTCAAGGTCCAAAAGGCCTTCAAGCAGCTGAAGTAAAAGTTATTCGCTAAGAATAAGTTTGCTTTGCAGCAAAAAACCCCGCAATAGCGGGGTTTTTTGTTTTAAAGATAGTGGTTGAAATTGGAGAGAAAGTTGAGCAAATTAAAGACATGAAACAGTCGTTTTCAATTATGTTAATTTTTATTACCCAATAATGATAAATAAAATCAAACCTTTCGAATCTGTCCGAAAATTTTATTTCTTAGAGTATTTCTATATACTTTTAAGAAGTGTAGAAAAGCAATCCGAGGTAGAACAAGTATTTAATTCTTTCAAAAATTTGAAACAGCAGCTTCGATTAGGAGAATCTAAATACAAAAAATTATCTATTAGTCCTGAAGCATTAACAAAAGTACAGTTAGATAGATACAGATATACGTTAAAACAAGTAATTGATGAATCGAAAGACTACCAACTAATAAAAGAAACTAAAAGTGGACTGCTGCGCCTTACAGAGGATGGTGAAATTTTACTAAAAGAATATTACAATAGCGGCGCGAATCGATTCAACCGGATATTGTTTGGAAAGATGGAGCAAAAGTACAATGCTTTCCTTTATTTATTGTCAATTTTTTACGGAGATGTAAACAAAAACAATCCGGGGCTAATTGTATTCCCAATTTACTCGCCCCGTCAATTAGGATTTGATCGACCGTCTGTAAAAAAAACAAAAGACATAATCGACTACTCAAATGAATTAGTAAAAAAACTTGAAAAAGATATTTACGAACAGCTAGGATTTAAAAAATCACTTGTTAACGAGAACAAAGCGATATTAAAAAGACTATACGATAGTCGATTATTGCCCCCCAAAGACACTGCTGAATTTTCTTCCAATAAGTATAATGTCATAACGAAGAGGTTTCGAGATTTTTGGATGAATTATTTTTTGAAAGAGATTTATAGATGTGAGTATTCAATGGCTTCGTTTGATATTTGGGCGTATCGTGGAAAGCAAATTGGACTAAATTCGATTACGGAATTTTATCCATCATTTAATGGTAGAATTGTATATCCTACAGCAATTATTTCAGAAAGCGTGACCTCTAAGGACTTTATTGAAATACATAGTTATCCCGATGGTAAAAAAGTCTTTCTACATGAACCAGATATAAACATTGAAAAGAATCAGGAGAAGTTTATAGATGTAATTGTTAAGTCCTATTTTAATCTAAGAAAGACATATAAAAGTTATTTTATAAATCTTTTAGCTCTCAAAGAACTCGTTTGTTATAACATGAAAATACCAGCGTATTTATTTGATACTTTTCTTGAAACTGTTTACAAATTACATCTTTCAAGGAACTTGAGAATAAAGATATCATTGGAAGTAGATAAATTACCAACCGAAACACAAGCAATGTATTTGAAAAAAGAACCTATTCTAATTGATGGAAAACTCAGAAATATTATTGCAATAGACGTAACCAAGGAGAAGAGTAATGGATAAACTACTAAAAAAGGCCACTTTGCCAGACATTAAATCGATTAAGTCCCGTTTTGAAAAATTTAACCTCTCTGAAAATCCGTTTCCCTCCGAACCAGTTGTAAACAAAGATTCCCTTGACAAAAGAATAAACGGCGGCATTTTCGAAATCGAAATTAGAAAAAGCGAATACCATCAAATTATTAATAATTTTATCAAGCAGAAACAATCCAACCCGAATCACCTTCGATTGGGCTTTTTAATGGACACCTCTTACATCGGTCGCGGTAATGGAAAGTCAGCATTTCTTATAAATCTTAACGAAAATATCAACAAAGAGTTTAGCCTTGACATTTCTAACGGTTCTAACAAATGTTTCTCAGTTTATTTTGCTCCAGAACCGGGCGGAAGGACTAAAACGTTCAACAGTTTTATAGATTTGCTCTTCGACGCAATAATTAAGAGCAATATTATAAATACTTCGCTTGCTATTCTTAGACTTGAAGCAATAAATAGTATATATCCTAAATTTAACATGGCCAACAAAATCAACAATACTGAAGAAATAATTGAATTATTAAATGATGAGAAATGGCTTACGCAAAATAATTTAAGTAATACAGAGATTACTTCTACTATCTTAAAAAACCCACACTTGCAAGAACTTCCACCAGAGTTTCCTCTGTATAAAGGGCGCACATTCTTCATGCCTCCATTTATTGGACAAGATGATTTTCTTGTTTACTATAGAGAATTAAAAAAGGGTAAAGAGCGGTTTGATTTTGTTTTCTCTCATTTAATTAGTTTTTTTATAGCGGCGAGTTTTAATGGTGCCTACATATTAGTAGATGATTTTGAAAGGATTCCAGATTTTCAGAGCGCCAGACAGAAAAGAGATTTTTCTTTAGAATTAAGAACTGCACTATATGATGGTTCGTCTCTTAACGCTAAGCTTGGGTTTTACAATTTCATCTTAGTCTTACATGCCGGTGTTCCTCGCCTTATTTCTGAAGCATGGTCGGAATCAGGTATGGAAAACAGAGTTCCAATTGCACCAAAAGCGATTTCAAAGCATATAATACCATTTGAAAAGTTGAACAAAGAACATGCAAAGTTGTTACTACAAAAATACCTATCTGAGTACAGAATTAAACCGCAGAGGAAAGAACCGTTATTTCCATTCACCGAAAGTGCAATAAGTAAGATCGGCGAATTTTCTGAATATAATGCCGCAACAATTTTACGAATGGCTTTTGATTTAATTGATAAAGCCGCAGACTCCGAAAGTCAGTTAAAAATTGACGATAAGTTTGTAATTGAAAATAGAGGCACGATAGATATTAATTCCGATTCTGAAATACCAAAAATTAAAGACGCGGATTCGATAGATCTAATCAAAAAAGCAAATAACGAAGAATAAATGTATCAATGCCTAAACAAAGATGAATTGAAACAGCTATTACTTCACTTGGAAGACGATAGTATTACACTTCCAGTCTCCATAGAATATTGGGTGAAAAATGCTAATATTTGGCAAGATGAGGTCGGCGGATTAAGCTATTTTCTATCTTTTATTATCGAACAGATAGTTGATCAAGGCGAAGATCCAGATTCTACTATCAATTTGTTTTATGAACTTCCTAATCAGCTTTATTTTAGTATCGATGAGTTTGGCGAAAAATTCATTGAGTTTCTTATAAAGAGCTTACCCGATACAGAATTATCATTAGAAGACAATCTACTTCAAACCAACATTGATATGAGAAAATATGATTTCAAAAGAGCGTTACGTTATTGATACAAACTCAATTATTTTTTACTTTGAAAAAGTTTTTAAGCAACCTTGCGCTTTAAGTAAGCGAGCTCAAAATATAATAAGCGAAGGATTCAATTATAATTCAAATATATTATTGGTAATTCCTTCAATAGTTTTTGTTGAAATCCAAAACAAGTGGTTCAAAACCGAAGAATTTGCAAAAACATTTTATTACGAAGTTTATATGCGAATTTCTGAATCGGAGAATATTGAGGTAAAACCAATTGAACAAGAAGTTCTATCAAACCTTAAACATATTAGAGGCATTTTAAGCAACCACGATATTCACGATAAATTAATTCTCGCTTCTGCAATCATGCTAAATTGTCCACTAATTTCAACTGATGGTAAAATCGAAGAGTTTGTTAAAACAACAAAAATTATTCCTAGCATAATCAACTAAAATATATTTCGTAACTCGATTTTTCTCTTCCCTTTTTCATTTCCATTTTTTAGTTTGCGCATAGCAAGTAAATATTGAATCAATTATTTGTTGTTGGGGAATGTTGTCCTCCTTCAATCTTCATGCGGGTCCTCCGTTGGTTAAATCAAAATAAAAGGAAAATAATCATATAAGATTATTCCCTTTGGGGAACTAAATAACAAAACACCAACCAACTATTGGAGGGCAATATGCCGGCCGATAACCTAATCTCCATTACACTAACCGCCGAAGAAAAGGCAGAGATCACAGCAGCTATCAATACTCTTAAAACAAAGCTGCAGCCAAAATTACTATCACTTACTGTTCCGGAAAGACAAGGACTTGCAAAAATGAGTGATAAGACGGTAAGCTTTGTAGAAAAAAGTCTTGCCTATGCAAAAACAAACCCCGAGTTCGCGCCCCCTTATTTAACAGTTGCAGAACTTGAAACCGATCTGGAAGGAGTAAAACTTCTAACGGAATTTGAAAACCCATTAGAGCAAGTATTAAGCGGCTTAAACGATTCCATAATGCTTGCCGGAAGCGAAGCTTACACGGCATCGTTAACTTATTACAACAGCGTTAAGCAAGCGGCGAAACAAAATGTGCCCAACGCAAAAGTAATTTATGAAGATCTGCGCGCGCGCTTTCCTCAGAAGGGAAAGAAAACAAATAACGAACCGGCACAATAATAATTTGGACTAAAGTCCTCTTATTGTTTTTTGATACTTGTCGCCCCGTGCTGAAGCACGGGGCTAGTTTCAATTTCTGTTAAGCGTTCTATAACCCCACACTTTAGTGTGGGCTATTGTTCAAAGATTCGGAAAAGACTTTAATCAAAATTTTCCTATTAATGCGCTGTCACACTGAGCGAAGTCGAAGTGTAGAAACGTAACATTTTTATTTCTCGGCTCCGCTCGAAATGACTAACGAACATAATGCAAAAACTATTATGGACTAAAGTCCTCTTATTGTTTTTTGATACTTGTTGCCCCGTGCTGAAGCGCGGGGCTAGTTTTAATTTCTGTTTAGCGTTCTATAGCCCCACGCTTCAGTGTGGGGTTATAAAATAGAAAATAAAAATCGGGCTTTAGCCCTAACTTATTTGAACGCTAATATTCTTCTTTTTCTTTGGACTAAAGTCCGATCTTGCTTGTGATGCTTGATGCCCGCTGTGAAACGCGGGGCTAATATTTAGCTTCTGTTAAGCATTCTATAGCTCCGCACTTTAGTGCGGGGATTAAATGTCAGAGATTAAAAATGGGCTTTAGCCCAAATAAAAAAATCTGAATTTATCTTTTAGAGAGCTATGTTCATTTATAACATAAACCGGTTCTACTCCAGACAGAACAACCGGAGTTTGGAACAAAACAATTTCGCGTTCCGGCAGAACTGGTTTCCCCAGAAGATAAACCGGCTTCTCTTAAACTAGAACCGATTCTGTAAGCAGCAAAACCCGTTCTACCCAAAGCTCCGGCGGTTCTACTTTTACCCAAACCGGTTCTATTTCAGATAGAACGCGTTCTATCCGGAGATAGGATTGTTCTGTTTTAAGGGTCATTTGTTCTGCTCCAAGGTAAACGCGTTCCACTTGGAGACCCATTTGTTCTAGTTGAGGACAGCAAAATGAGCCAAAAACTCACTATTGAATTTTTTTGGGAACTTTTCTTGACTTTGTGACATCAAAATGATATCATTTCAATAGCAATTAGAAGGAGTTGTGCAATGAAAGCAATTACAGAAAAAGAAGCATCAAAAACCAACGGTTTTTTAATGTCGTTTGTAATCCTACTTGTTATAGCAGTTGATATCTATCTATTTGTCGGGGCTATTCAAGCTGATGAGCCGGTTCGTCTGGCTTACATTCTTCCAATATTCTTAATAGCCTTAACTCTGTTTGCCGGCTTAACGGTAATTCAGCCTAATGAATCGCGCGTGCTAATTTTATTTGGTAAATACACCGGTACGCTGCGGGAATCGGGATTCTGGTATGTTAATCCATTTACAGATAAGAAAAAAGTATCGCAGAGAATTCACAACTTCATCAGCGATAAAATTAAAGTAAATGATGTTCACGGCAACCCGATTGATATTGCGGCTGTAATTGTTTGGCGTGTTGTTGACAGCGCAAGAGCTTTGTTTGATGTTCAAAACTTTGAGCAATTCGTTGCTATTCAAAGTGAAACCGCAATTAGAGCAATTACATCTCAGTACGCTTACGATTCCAGCGAGCATGATAAAATGTCTCTTGTGGGCAATCAGCACGAAATTGCCGAGGAGTTAAAGAAGCATACACAATCAAGATTGGAAATTGCCGGAATTGAAATTGTAGAAACAAGAATAAGCTACTTAGCTTACGCGCCGGAAATTGCTCAAGCAATGTTACGCAGACAGCAGGCACAAGCGGTTGTTGCTGCAAGAACTAAAATTGTTGAAGGCGCTGTGGGTATGGTTGATATGGCTTTGAAAGCATTGAGCGAACAGCACATAGTTGTTCTTGATGAAGAAAAGAAAGCAACAATGGTTAATAATTTGTTGGTAGCTCTTGTAAGTGAAACATCGGCTCAGCCGGTTATTAACGCCGGAAGTCTTTATTAACAGTATAGAACTAAGAGTGATGAACGTAGAGTGAAAAAATGAAAAGATTGTCTGAATATATTGATGCGAATTTGAAAATTGTTAAGAAATCTTTTTTCGGTTTTGAATACGATCTTGTGGCCGGAGAGGAAGTGCTTGGAAGTATTAAGTACAACTTGTTCTTCGGCACAAGAGAAATTGTAAAAGGACTGGAAAAGAGAAATGTTGAGTTTTATAAAACTCACTTTTTAAGCAGACAAATAAACATACGCGAAGAGGGAAAAGAAATTCCATTTGCAAAATATAACCGCGAAATGATAAGCCGGACGGGAAACATCTATTTGCCTAATGGATACAAGCTTTTTATACATTTTGGCTTCTTTGATTTTACAACCGAAATAAGAGACGAAAAAGGAAATGCTATATTACTATTAAAACGCCAGGGCGCTTTTTCAAGAACATTAAGTGTGATAATAAAAAGAAAATCGGAACAACTTGACGAAAATCCTTGGATTATTTTTTTGGCTTTATATCTAATAATTAAAAGAAGAAAAAGAAGAAGATGAAAAACATAACGGATTACTTCGGGCAAGAATTGGAAATTATTAACAAGAACATTTTCAAATCCTTCTTTGATTTAACCGCCGGCGGTATTCCTATTCTATCTATAAGAAATACCGACTTCTGGGGCAATCATCATGAAATTACCGGATATGATAAAGTGTGGGAAATTTCCAAACCAAGTCTTTGGCGCAGTACACTGGAAGTAAAAGAAAAGAATTCAGCAACGGTTATTGCAACATTTGAAAGCACTACATTCGGCAATAAGGGAACAATTACGTTACCACGAGGAGAAAAACTGCTGATAGTTACTCACATCTGGAAATCATCTTACGAACTTCAGAATGAACTTGGAACTAGTCTGGTTTTGTTTAAGAACAAGAAATGGTACTCATCAACAATAAATGTAACAATAGAGAACAAAGCAGAAGTGCTGGATAAATATCCCTTTATTATAATGCTGGTGTTTTTCACTGCGCTGCAAAGGCATAACGCCGCCGCCGCTGCGGTTTAACAATTAAATAATGAGCGCAAGCGGAAACCGTTTGCGCTTTGAGTAATATAAATGGCTGAAAAGAAAAAATTTTTACTTAGAATAGATGATAAGCTTTACGCCTCTTTGGAAAAATGGGCGGCAGATGATCTGCGCAGTATAAACGCACAAATTGAGTTTTTGTTAAAAGATGCAGTAAAAAAATCGGGTCGGATAAAAGATGCAACGGAAAAAAACAAAGAACTAGATAATTCCTCAACTCAATAGAATATATAGTTAATGAAATTTCCTTTACTAATCATTTACAGTTACATGTTTTTATTTGCAAACGTACATGCACAAAAAACAGATCAGGCAACTACAATAGAAAAGCTTATTAAAAATCAGTTTGCGCTTTATCCCAAAATGGAAGCTCGGGATCTTTACAAGTTTCTTCATCAAGCGGCAATGGGAAGCGAACACGCTGTAAAAGATACCAACGCAGTAAAGAAGTGGATGGAGAGAGAAGTTGCCGGGTTGGATACTACAATTCAAAATGATTTTATTGAACAGCTTTCTCCCGATGGTAGCTTGGCCAGAGTAAACCTAAGACCTTATATAAAAAAAGGGAAAGCGCCGGCTTCTTTGCTGAAAGCATTTATTGTTACAGCAAATAAATATCCCGGCTCAAAAGAAAAATTAATTAAGTATCTAAAGACAGCAAGGGAAATGATTGCCCGCAAAGAAATTCCGGTTGAAGAAAACATATTTAATTCATTAACGGAAGAGCTATCCAAAAGCGGATATCCGGCCATTCATCATTCCGTTACTTACGAGCAGATATACAAACCGGCTTACCGGGTTATAGATATTAAATATCTGGAACCGGAAAAATAAATTTACTTTTTGCACTTACCTCGTTTACTCCTTCCCCCTATATTTGCGCATAACATTTTAGAAAGGCACAAATGAAGTGTTTCATTTCCAACCTAATGAAAAAGCAGAGCGCTTATTTAATAATTATTGTTTTGCTGTTTTCATCTTTTCTGTCTGCACAAACGGTAAAACTAAAAATCATTCAAAGTACCGATGAACATGGCGCGATATTCCCGTATGATTTTACAGACCAGCGAGACATAAACAATTCTCTTGCGCAAGTTTACTCTTACATAAAAGAGGAGCGGGCAAAGTCTGATCAAGAAGTAATGCTTTTAAGCGGCGGAGATATTTTACAAGGAACACCGGCGGTTTATTATTACAACTACGAAAAAACAAATGTACCTCACCTTTGGGCCGAGATGATGAATTACATGAAGTACGATGCGGGCGCTGTCGGAAACCATGATATTGAAACGGGGCATCCGGTTTATGATCGATTTAATAAACAAATTAAGTTTCCTTGGCTTGCCGCAAACGCAATAAACAGTAAAACGGGAAAGCCCTACTTCAAACCGTATGCTGTATTTAATAAGAAAGGAATTAAGATTGCTGTGCTTGGTTTAATTACTCCACACATTCCATCTTGGCTTCCGGAAAAAATATGGAAAGGAATAGAATGGGATGATATGATCAAATCTGCCGAGAAGTGGCTTCAAATAATTAAGAAAAAAGAAAAGCCCGATTTGGTAATCGGCTTATTCCACAGCGGCGTTGATTATGCTTATGGAAATCAGAAAGCGGATGAAGATAAAAATGAAAACGCATCTAAGCTGGTTTCTCAGCGCGTTCCAGGTTTTGATATTGTTTTTGTCGGGCACGATCACAAAGGGTGGAATTATAAAGAGAAGAACTCCATCGGCGGCGATGTTCAAATATTAGGCGGCACAAGTTCAGCAAGAGACGTATCGGTTGCTAACTGCGTTTTAACATTCGACAAAGAAAGCAAAACATGGAAAAAAGAAATAACGGGTGAGATTGTTGAATCGAAAAACTTTAAGCCCGACACTGAATTTATGAATAAATTCAGTAAGCAATATGAAGAAGTTAAGAAATATGTTTCCCGTCCGATTGGACGCTTAACAGAAACGCTTTACGCCCGCGAAGCTATTTTTGGTCCGGCAGCATTTGCGGATTTTGTAAACAAAATACAGCTTGAACTTACCGGCGCACAAATTTCTTTTACAGCTCCACTTTCTATGAATGCGAAAATTGATAAAGGAGAAGTATACACGGGAACAATGTTCAAGCTTTACCGCTACGAAAATCTTCTTTACACAATGGAGTTAAGCGGCAAGGAAGTTAAAAACTATCTTGAATTTTCTTACAAGCTCTGGTACAACGAAATGAAAAACAGTGAAGATCATCTTCTAAGTTTTGATAAAGACACAGATGGTAAAATTATTTACGATAAGCGTAACAGCGCACCATTGCTAAAAAATCAGTACTACAATTTCGACTGTGCTGCCGGAATTAATTATACTGTGAATCTTACCAAACCGATTGGTGAGCGTGTTACAATTCTTTCGATGGCGGATGGAAGTAAGTTTGATCTGAGTAAGAAATACAAGGTTGCAGTTAATTCGTACCGGGGCAACGGCGGTGGTGGACATTTAGTAAGCGGGGCCGGAATTCCAAAAGAAGAATTAACCAAAAGAGTAATTACTTCAACAGAAAAAGATTTGCGCTTTTATATTATGAAGTGGATAGAAAAAAGTAAAACCGTTACTCCAAAAACTCTTGGCAACTGGAAAGTTGTTCCGGAAGACTGGTGGACAAAAGGGAAAGAGAAGGATTACAAGATTATGTTTGGTAATTAAGCTATTCAGTAGAGACTTGCCATGCTTGTCCCGTGTTTTTTACGGGGGCAAGTCTCTACAAAAGAAAATTTATTTCATCTTCGGCATATCGCGCACAACAGCTTTTGTTTTTATCTCACCGGCTTTCTTCAAAACCAGTTTAAGATCGTAACTTTCTCCAATCTTAACATCTTTTGTTAATCCGATAAGCATGATGTGCAGATCACGAGGCTTAAACATAACGGAAGACTTTGCCGGAACCGCAACGTTTTTCACTGCGCGCATTCCCATCATATCGTTTTCTTTTTTAAATGTTTCGTGAAGTTCAACTACTTCCGAGTGAGCAAATTTAACAGCAACTAATGTATCCGGCTTATCTCCATCATTTACTAGCTGGAAAAAGAAAGCAGAGTTTGCCCCTTGTGCCGCTGGACGAAGCCACGGATCGTTTACGCTTATCGTTGATTTCTTTGTTGTCTGCCCGAATACGATTCCGGCCATAAAAAGAATTAATACTATTTTTTTCATCTTCTTCTCAAATATTGTTGTTAATCGAGTGATTTAATGTCATTTAAAATTTCATCAACGTTTATTTCGCTCCCTTTGTAGTTCTTGCGGATTTTTCCATCTTCATCCATTAACTGAATTCGATCTGTGTGAGTGTAATAATAAATTTTTCTTCCATCCTTAAATACGGTTGAATCACTAACAACAGCAAGAATGCCTATTCGGTTCATTAACGAATCAACAACTGGTTTTTCTCCTGTAAGAAAGGTCCAGTTGCTTAAATCAAGATTGCGAACTTCCGTAAACTTGCGGAGTGTCTCCGGCTTATCTTGAAGCGGATCAAAACTAATTGAAACGAATTCCACATTTTTGATTTTAGCTTCCCTAACTTTTTCTTGTATCATACGCATGTTGTTGGTGGTAAGGGGACAAATATCGGGACAGTTTGTAAATATGTAGCCAACCACTGTTAGCTTACCTTTTGTAAGTTTAGGAAACTCGCGTGCTGAATTTGTCTGGTCCACAAGTGAAAACTTGGTACTGCTTAAATCATCAATCACTTCAAATTTTTCCGAGCAGCCGAACAATAACAAGATGAACATTGCAAAAGCTAAACTGTTTTTCACTTTTAATTTGTTAATTTTGGCGGCCATAAGATCATCTTTTTTGATTGTTTAAAATTACTAATAGTTTCGCTTAATGGATATTAGATGAAAATTACACATAAAACGTTTCTTATTATTCTTATATCTTGTTCACTTTTTGCGCAAGAGCAGATACGAATAGCCAGTTATAATGTAGAAAGATATCCGGCTAACAACAATGCCGGTGCTGATTTGAAGAAAGTTCTGAAAGCAATAAGTCCGACTATACTTTTAACAGTTGAGTTGGATGGAAAAGATGCCGTGCATCAATTGCTTGGGAATACGCTGGATTCAAGATATAAAGCTTCAACAGAAGTAAACATAACTTGGGGAACAGGAAACGAATGCGCTGTTTTTTATTTGGATTCTGTTGTTACATACTTGGGTTCCAGCATGATCTCGGCGGATACCCGCCCAATAGGCGAATTTAGATTTGTCACCAAATCAACCAAAGATACTTTCTCTGTTTTTGGAGTTCACTTAAAAGCTTATCCGGAAGAAACCGCTCGAAGATTAAACGCTGTAAATTCTTTACGCAATAGAACTATAAAATTAAAACCGACAGATAACTATATGGTTGTTGGAGACTTTAATATTTTTACTTCAACAGAACCGGGATTTCAAAGGCTGTTAGATCAAAGTTCATCAGGCTATTTTATAGATATCTTGAATATCAATGGGTCTTGGAACAGTAATCCGGCATTTGCTGCTGCAAGCACGTATTCGCCAACTTCGTTAAGAACACGTTTAGATATGATTTTAATCTCCGAAACATTAAAAGACGGGCTGGGAATGGAATACATTTCCGATTCATTTAAGATATTCGGCAATGATGATGGAAAACATTACGGAACTGCTGTAAACAATTCTTCCAAAGGAACCAATTATTGGTTTGAACAAGATGCTTCGCTTGGCACTTCATTGATAAATGCTTCAGATCATCTGCCGGTGTTTGCAGACTTTATATTAAGTGTAAAAACTGAAGTAAAAGAACCGCAAAAATTGCCGACAGATTTTAATCTATCGCAGAATTATCCCAATCCATTTAATCCGGAAACAACAATTAGATATAGCTTGCCCACAGCGGGCTATGTAACTCTTAAGATTTACGATTTGCTTGGAAGAGAAACAAAAACGCTTGTAAGCGAATTCAAACAAGCTGGCTCATACAATTCTCAATTTTCAATTCTTAATTCTCAACTAGCTGCTGGTGTTTATTTTTATCAGTTAAAAGTTGGTAACTTTGCAGCGACAAAGAAAATGGTGGTATTAAAATAGAATGAGCATTTTTCTTCCGGGACAAAAAAGACAATTCAATTTTCTCCTAAAGAACTACACGGAAAAGCCAAGTACAATTTTGGTTGTAGGTTCTTCAAGCGAACAGCTTGCAATATTATTATCAACTAAGTTCAAAGCTCCCGTTGATTTGATAGTAGAAGATTATGAATCGTTATTGAATTCCAAGCTTGTTCTTAGAGGCGAAGAAACTATTACGGTTAGAATGATGAATTTTGACGCTACTGACTTTGCCAACGAACACTTCGATTTGATTTATGCGCAAGCATCTATTTCGCTTACTAACAGAAATAAAATCGTAAAAGAATTAAAGAGAATCTTAAAACCGGGCGGCTATCTTTCCATTGGTGAAATTGTTTCACTTAAAAAAGAATATCCGGCTTTCATAAGAGATTTATTTGATTCATCTAATTTGCTGCCACTGTTTGTAGATGAAATTGAAAAATATTACCTGGAAAGAAAATTTTCTGTTGCTGCTAAAACCAGTTTGTCGGATACACTAAAAGATTTTTACTTAGAAAGCGCACAGCAGTTAAGAATTGCCGAACCCGGATTAAGCGATAAAGAGAAGAGTTACTACAAAAAAGTGGTCAATAAAATCAGTCACGATTCCAATGTTTATCTAAAACTTGGCGGCGATAAGTTTATAGGATTGGAAACATTACTATTAATGAAGGGTGATCTTTGAAAAAGGGCGACATATTAGATTTAGAAATATCAGGCTACGCATTTGAAGGGAAAGGAATAGCAAAGATCATCAAGGAAGTTCATTCTGCTGACGAAGACCCCAAGAAGTTTGTCGTATTTGTAGATGGCACATATCCGGGCGATGTAATAACAGCCGAAGTTAGAAAGATTAGAAAGTCATACGCCGAAGCTAAGCTGAGAAACTTAATCACCGCTTCAACTTTAAGAACAGAAGCTGCTTGTAAACATTTTGGTACTTGCGGCGGATGTAAATCGCAAAATCTCTTTTACGAGAATCAGAAAAATTTTAAGCAAGAACAAGTAAAAGATATATTTGAGCGATTGGGCGGATTGAAAGATTTTGAAATGCTTCCGATTGTCGGCGCCGAAAAAATTTATTACTACCGCAATAAGCTTGAGTATTCTTTTGCCGATAAACGGTGGCTTTCGGAAAATGAAATCAGCTCGATGCAAGAAATTGAAGATAGAAATTTCGCTCTGGGATTTCATATACCGGGCATGTATGACAAAGTATTGAATATTGAAAAGTGTCATTTACAGTCGGATGATAGCAATCAGATTCTAAATCTTACTAGAAAGTTTTTCAAAGAAAGAAATGTTTCCATCTACTCAACAAAAACTCATGAAGGATTTCTTCGGAACCTTGTTATTAAACAAGCCTCAAACACTAATGATTTGATGGTGAACTTAGTTGTCTCCGAAGAGAATGATGAACTGCTTGGAGAATACAAAGAGACTTTGCTAAGAGAGATTCCTTCAATTACTACTATTATTTTTAACATCAGTAAAAAGAAAGCAAGTATTGCGATTGGAGACTATGAAATCGTTTCTCACGGAGAAGGATTTATAATTGATAAAATTGGGAAAAGTAAATATAGAATTAGCGCAAATTCCTTTTTTCAGACGAATACTTCTCAAGCAGCAAGGCTTTACAATGTTGCATTAGATTTCGCCGAATTCACAGGCAATGAAATTGTTTACGATTTATATTCCGGCGCCGGGACTATTCCAATTTATGTTTCGGAAAAAGTTAAACAGCTTTATGGTTTCGAAAGTGTTGAACCGGCAATAAAAGATGCTTTGGTAAATCGAGAGTTGAATTCTGTCTCTAATTTCGAGCCTATATTGGCAGACTTAAACAAATCATTTATACCAATTGTTGAAGAAAGAAAACTACCTTATCCAAATGTGATTATTACAGATCCACCCCGCAGCGGTATGCACACAAAAACAGTTCAGGATATTCTTACTCTTAAACCGGAAAAGATTGTTTATATAAGCTGTAATCCAACCACCCAGGCAAGAGATATAAAACTCCTTTGCGAAGGTGGATACAAATTGATTAAAATTCAGCCGGTTGATATGTTCCCGCATACTTATCACATAGAGAATGTAGCACTTCTGAACAAGTCAAGCATATAGAACGCTTGAAGAGTTGTAAACCTTTGTAACCTCTGCTTCATTTTTGTATTGTCGCTCAATCTGATACACTTCACAAGCACAAATTCCTCGTTTTTAGAGCCAAATCGCCGTTTTTTGTTGGCACTTAGATTGAGTTAATACTATCAAACAGTTCATTGTAAATAGCAACACCCTCTTAAAAACTTACTGATGGCGGCGGTAATTGAAACAGAAGGCACTCGGCTGGGTCTTCTGCAGAGATTTCCGCCTTCTTCTTTTTAAACCAACATTTCAGATGAAAGACTTAATAGACAGGAAATAATAGAGTTATCTTGGTAATTAGCCATATTTTACTTAATTTTGCCCACTTTCAATCAATAAGGTAGGTCATGAAACGCACTTTTCAACCGAGCAACACAAAGAGAAAAAATAAACATGGATTCCGCGAGAGAATGTCCACAAAAAATGGACGTAAAGTACTCGCACGCAGAAGAGCTAAAGGCAGAAAAAGATTAACAGTAAGCGACGAAAAGTAGTTGAAACAATTTGGTCTTTCTAGTCAAGAAAGAATCAAAAGCAAGAAAGAGTTCGATTCAGTTTATTCTTCCGGAGAAGTTCTATTCTCTTCAAGCCAAAAACTCAAAGCTGTTTTTCTAATTGAACGAGAAACAGAGCAAGCCGTTATAAAAGCGGCTTTTGCTGTTTCAAGAAAAGCGGGTATTGCGGTTTGGCGAAATAGGGTTAAGAGACTTTTTAGAGAATCATTTCGTCTAAACAAATCGATTCTCCAAAAAGAAGTTGAAGAAAAAAAAATTAGTCTTCGTATAGTTTTTTCTCCAATTTCGATAAACGAAAGAAGAAACAAAAAAATTAGCTTAGGAAATATTTTGCCGGATGTTGTTGATTTGATGAACAAAATCAAATCTGTGTTGTAGAATGAAAATCGTGTTTATAAAACTGGTTAGGATTTACCAAAAATTTATTTCGCCAATGTTTCCGCCTTCTTGCCGGTTTTACCCAACCTGCTCAGAATATGCAGTGCAATCGTTGGAGAAATATGGCGTGTTAATAGGCGGCGCAAAAGCTATCTGGCGAATTTTAAGATGTAATCCGTTTAACAAAGGCGGATTTGATCCTGTAGAATAAGAAAAGGAAATTTGAATGGACCGTAACAGTACTTTCGCATTTTTACTTATTGGAGTAATTCTCGTTGTGTGGTTGTATTGGAACTCACCACCTCCAGAACCGCAAAAACCAAAATCAACAACCGCGCTTCAGCAGAAGGATACAACCAAAGTTGTAGCTCCCGTAGTAACTGAAGAAAAGAAACAAGAAGAAGTTTCTCCTTTTGGTTCATCTAATCAAGCTGAAAAAGTTATTACAATCGAAACTGAACTTTCCCGCATAGAATTAACAAATAAAGGGGGAAGAATAAAGAGGGTTTTCCTTAAGAAGTTTAACACTTGGTATTTCAGTAAAACCAAAGACTCAACATTTTACAAAAAATATGTTCAGCTTGTTAACACAGCAAAAAACGGTGGGGATTTCAATTTAATATTTGTTACAAAAGAGGGAAAACTTGTTAACACTTCCTCGCTTGATTTCAACGCCAATAAAAACAATTACTATTACAAACTTAGCGGCAAAGATTCTTTAGCTATTGAATATGCATTTACCGGAGACAACGGCAAAGCTATAAAGAAAAGCTTTTTGTTTTACGCCAACAAGTATGATTCAAAAGTTGACATTGTACTTGAAAACATGCAAGATATGATTAGCAGCTTCCGGTACGATGTTATGTGGCAGAATGGCTTGAACTTTGTTGAAGAAAATTCCGTAGACGAAGCAACCTATTCACATGCAAACGCATATACAGGCGAAGAGAATGTTGTTCTTGATGCTTCGAGTCCCGGCGAGAAAGTGAACAAAGACATCAATGGAAAAGTTGATTGGGTTGGTGTTCGCAATAAATATTTTACCGCTATAATCTCTCCGAAGAACCCGTCTAATGATGGCGGCGCTTACATAGAGGGAAATCACTACAACAATAAATATGGAACGCGGGAAGTTTACAGCGCTAGCATTAAGGTTCCTTTCCAAAATCAGAAGTATCAAAAAGATTCTTTTACACTATATATTGGTCCAATAGATTACTATTTGTTAAAAACATACAACAATAATTACGAAAGCATTTTTGAGTTCGGAAATTTTCTTGGCTTAAAGTTTATTATTCGTCCAATCTCCGAATATATAATGCTTCCTTTGCTTCGATTCTTGGATAGTTTTATTCCTAACTACGGTTTAGTAATTATACTCTTCACAATCATAATTAAGCTTGCCCTCTCTCCTCTAACCAAGACCAGCTTAAAATCAATGGCTAAAATGCAGCAGCTTCAGCCAATGATCGCAGAGCTAAAAGAAAAGTATAAAGACAACCAGCAAAAACAGCAACAAGAAACAATGAAGCTTTATTCAACATATGGAATTAACCCAATGGGCGGCTGTCTACCAATGCTGCTTCAGATGCCGATTCTAGTTGCGTTGTGGAGCTTATTCAACGTTGCAATTGATATACGTCAACAACCGTTTATGTTGTGGATTACAAGTCTATCTTCGCCGGATATAATTTTTAAGCTGCCATTTAAGATACCTTTCTTCAACTTAGATCTTGTGAGCGGATTGGCTCTTTTAATGGGTATTACAATGTTCATTCAACAAAAGATGAGTATTAAAGATCCAACACAAAAAGCTATGATTTATATTATGCCCGTTATGTTTACAGTAATGTTTATGAGCATGCCTTCCGGTCTTAACCTATATTACTTTGTCTTTAACTTACTTGGAATTATTCAGCAGTATTATGTAACTCATAAACATAATCAAGAACCACTTGTTCCGGTTGCTAACCCAAACAAGAAGAAGGGCTTTATGTCACGTATGATGGACGCTGCTGAAAAACAAGCACATGTTCAAAAGCAGGCAAAAAAGAAATAAGTATGATTTTAATATCCCGCTAAAAATTTAGCGGGATTTTTCTCCAAAATAGTTTGGAACCGATATCTCCGAATGACTGCTAAAGCAAAAATATTTTCCTTATTCTTCTTCATTATTACCTCACTCAATGCTCAGAACAAAACCACCTTAACCCTTGATTTAACTGAAAAAAAACTTCCGTTTGGCTTAGTAGAATTAGTGCCAACAGCAGCGCCAAAAGTGGGAATTGCATTAAGCGGCGGCGGCGCAAGATCAATCTCACAAATTGGTGTTCTGAAAGCATTGGAAGAAAAAAATATTCCTATTGAGTTTATTGTAGGAACAAGCATGGGAAGTATAATCGGGGGTTTGTATAGCGCCGGTTACAATATACACGAGTTAGATTCCTTAATGCGCAATACAAACTGGAATGATTTCTTTTCGGCACAACAATCCAATAGAAATGAATTGTTCATTGATCAAAAAATCACCGAGGATAAAGCTCTTTTTTCTTTTCGTATGGAAGGTCTAAAACCTATTATACCAACATCACTTTCGTCCGGCCAAAGAGCCGCTAACTTTTTAAATCTGATGGCTATTAACGCACCGTTAATAAGCGATTCATCTTACGATATGATGCGTTATAAGTTTCGGGCTATTAGTTCAGATCTGGTTTCCGGAAAAGAAATAATAATTGAAAATGGACCTCTTGGCGCTGCTTTGCGTGCAAGTTCCAGCGTAACATTACTTCTCCCTCCGGTAAAAAAAGATTCTATGATGCTTGTAGATGGCGGATTGGTTGCAAACGTTCCCGCCAAAGAAGTCCGAAAACTTGGTGCCGATATTGTCGTGGCAGTTAATGCTTCGAGCCCTTTGATGGAAGCAACAGAACTAGATGTTCCATGGAGAATTGCAGATCAACTAGTAAGCATTCCCATGAGAATTTTAAATGATCAGCAATTGGCGGAAGCCGATTTTATAATCGAACCGCAATTGAACGGAAAAAAGAATTCTGATTTCAACGATCTCGATACTATTGTAAAAATTGGCTACAAGTCGGTTGCAAAAAATGCGGAGGGTATTCTTGATCGATATAAAGAAATATTTTTAAGAAATGTTGGCATAGAAGAAAAAGTTTTTACAAACCTTTCGTTAAGTGAACAGCCGACCGAAATCGAGAAAAGCGTTTACTCAAAGATTGAGAATTCAGAAAGTGTTTCCGACAAAGAATTGTTATATGCGCTTCATCTTGTTTTTAAAGATGGCTTCTGGCGAAATGCCGAAATAGAAATAGAAAAACTGGAAGGGAAAACTATTTTTCGCGTTAGAGCGCAAGAGAATCCCCCTGTTAAACAAATAACACTTGACGGTGCGTCTGTTGTAGGCGTAGACTCGGTAATCACTGTACTAAAAAATTTAATTAACCGGCCTTATAGTCCAATAAAATCTTTTAATGGTGCACTGAATGTACTTCGTCTATATAAACGAAACGGTTATTCTTTTGCCAGAATTGAAAACGTTGGATTTGATTCGTTATCAAATTCTTTGCATATCAAATTAAACGAAGGAGTAATCACAAAAATTACAGTTGAAGGGAACCACAAAACGAAAGAACAAATTATTACACGTGAATTTCCTTTGAAGGTGGGCGATTATTTTAAGTATGATATAGCAGAAAAGGGATTGACGAATCTAAGAAGTACAAATCTTTTTGATCAGATTGAACTAACGGTTGAGGGAGAAAATGGAGAGAACGAATTAAAAATTTCTCTCTTAGAAAAAGTGTCCGCTGTAATTCGTCTAGGCATGAGAATAGACAATGAATACTTAACTCAATTTTTTCTGGATGCGCGTGACGAAAACTTTAATGGTGCCGGGTCCGAAATTGGCGCCTTAATTAGTGGCGGCATACGTAACCGCTCTTACTCTATAGAACAAAAAGCAAATCGAATATTCGATTCATACCTAACATACAAGCTGCGTGGTTTTTACGAGTTTACCGATATAAACAATTATGTTGATGAAGTCTCGCAAAATCCGAACAAATTTATTAGAAACAAGGCAGGCGAGTATAGACAAATTTTTTACGGCGGTATGTTTGGTATTGGTGCTCAAGTAGAGCGGTTCGGCAATTTATTTTTAGAAGCTCGTTATCAAAGGGATAAAATAACCGGGCTTTACGATTACACCGGCCCCTCTTTCGACGTCGACATTTCCAGTTTGCGGCTCTCTCTTCTGATTGATTCTCAGAATGAATACCCTTATCCAAATAAAGGCTTTTTAATAAAATCTTTTTATGAAACAGCACAAACTGCTTTTGGTGGAGATATCGGATACACAAAAATATTTTTTGATTATAAAGTTTTCTTTGGATTACGTTCTGACCACGTGTGGAGCTTTCGAACAATGATTGGTTCGGGGGACAATACTCTTCCTCTAAGTGAACAGTTTTCACTTGGAGGGCAAAGTACATTTTACGGACTCCGCGAGAACGAATATCGCGGAAGACAAGTTTTTCTTTCATCTCTTGAAGTACGTTACAAACTTCCTTTCAAATTATTCTTCGATACCTATATTCGAGCCCGTTATGATCTTGGTTCAATGTGGGCAGAAAGGTCTGCGATTAAGTTTAGAGACTTAAAACATGGAATTGGTGCGACACTATCTTTCAACACACCTATTGGTCCGGCGGATTTTTCGGTAGGAAAAAGCTTCTATTTCAAAAACGAATTACCTAAAAGCACAATTGTTAGGGGATCAACCTTCTTTTACTTCACAATTGGTTATTACTATTAGAATTTTCTCTTTCGGCCGCCTTTTCTCCAAGCGCCAAATACTTTGCGGCCAATAGGTAATCATCTTTCCGTTTATATAGATCTGCGAGTGAAAAATAAACTTGACTTTTACGATGCACCGATGGAATTCGTGATTCAACTGTTTCTAAGATAGTTTTGTTCACTGAAGTATCAACATCAAAATTATATAAGCCCAGCAAGCGAATTAATGGTGCTGCATTGGTAGGTTCACACTCAAACGATTTCTGAAAATAACGAATTGCATCTTCGAGTTTTTCATAATCGTCTTTTTGATGACCAAAAACATTCGCCGTCCACATGTAAGTATTTAGAGCTTGATTTGGAATTTCTTTCACGATTTTTTCGGTGAACATTTTTATTTCGTCTGCTGAAAGTACAGGATTTCCAATGAGTATCTTATATAGATCTACGTCGCTTACGTGAGTGCTTATCGCATCACGAAAAGCATCAAATAACTCGTCGGAAGAGGTCGAATTGCGAAAAATATTTTCGATTCTGGACAGAAATTTTTCCATTTATTTCAATTACCTTCCCTTATAAACGAAATAATATTCTCTTTGTTAAAAATCGGGAGGTCTTCTCTGAACTCTATTGTTCTGTTCTTATCCCACTGTTTTGATTCGCATAGAGAATAACTGTGTTTTCCAAGAAAAGCGCACCGCCGATCTATAAGCTTGTTCTCATCATCAAAAACTAAAAAAGCGATTATTACAGGCATGCCTAATTTTTGCTTCCAGTGCTCATAAGATTTAATTGCCCGTTCATTAACAAGAAATGATTTTGATTTTTTTCCCTTCCAATCCAGCAGCGCGCTTTTACCTTTACTTGTTAAAATTATGTCCGGTTTGTCTTCTCCCTTTTCCCAAAGCTTTTCGTATCGGTTGTCTTCACCAAACAATTTAAAATCAATTCCCCACTGTACAAGAAGGTTCTTTCCAACTCGTTCGGATAAATCATGCAGCTTATAGTTGCTTCTAAATTCTTGTTTTGATTTAGCCGGGCGAAAATCTAATTCTTTCATTTTCCTTGCGGTTCAAATAATGCACATACAGCGCCAGCCGGATCTTGTATAACACAATACTTACCCATTCCGGCATAGTTATTTGGACCGGAAATTAACTTGCCGCCAAGTTTTAGACAAGAAGCTATACTTTGTTCAATGTTAGAAACATTAATATAGATAAGCCATTGTGCGGGCAGATTGGCATTGGGTCCTTGGGCGTGGCAAATACCCGCAGTAGTGACTTTGCTTTCTGGTGTAAGCATACTATAGTCGCTGTATTCTCCCATAGAGACCAGCTCGAATTTCCATCCTACGACTTCGCTATAGAAATCGCGGACTTGTTCTGCATTTGCAACTGTTAAATCCCGCCAATTTATAACACCAGGCTCATTATTTAAGTCGGACATACATTTCCCTTCCCTAAAACCGCTTGGAAAATAGTGATTTCGCATTCTCATTTACAAGATCGTAATTTGCTACAAAAGATTGCGACCGGTTGTAACAAATTGACTGTTGACCTCGTCTTTAATACAAGAAAATAAATCGTGTTTACAGAACAAAAATATCGTTTCATTATTCAGCAATATAAGAACAAGATTTACTCGTACTCTTTTTATATGCTGAAGAACAGAATGGACGCGGATGACGTTACACAAGAAACCCTTATCCGCATCTGGAAGAATATTGACTTAGTGAATGCATTAGCTGCAAAATCGTGGATAATGAAAACAACGCACAATTTGTGTATAGATTTTTTGAGAAAGCGAGCAGTCGCTATTAATAGAGAAAGTGAAATAGATGAAATGTTTGAAGAAACTTTTTCCACAGAGGAAAGTTCGCATAATCCATACTTAACAACACATTTTAAAATGATGTCATCTAAAATAAAAGAAGCCATCCAACGCTTACCGGAAAACATGAGAAGCGTTTTTGTTCTCTACGAGATAAACGGGTTAAAATACAGAGAAATAGCGAAAGCGCTTGAAATACCGGAAAACTCTGTAAAAGTTTACTTGATGAGAGCCAGAAAAAAATTGCAAGAGGAATTAAAAGCTTATGAACCGCAAGAAGCAGTTTGAATTAACCGAAGAAATTAAAAACAAGATTATTGCCGCGGCATATAAAGATGCCTCGTGTCTGGATAGAATTAGTGTTTGGCGCTTAATTTCCAAAAGCGAAGAAGCTAAGTTTCTGTTCGAGTCTTACCGCGCGACTGCAATAGCTGTATCAAAGCTAAGCGAGGAGGAATGTCCTTCTTCCGTAATAAAAACAATAGAAGACAAAACAGAAAAGGCCGTATCGAATAATTTTATTAACGATTTGTATTCAATCATATTTGCACGTCCGGCTATTTCTCTCGCTATGGTTCTTGTGATTGTTTCGGTAATAACATTTGGGGTAATACGTAATAAAACAGTTGAATATGAATTTACACAAGAAGAAGTAATTGAAGCAGACAAACAAGCCCAGCAAGCCCTTGCGATTGTTGGCAATATTTTCAAACAGACTAAAACAACTTTAGAGAATGATGTACTCGGAGATAAAGTTGCAAAGCCATTAAATAAAGGATTTGGAATACTTAATAACATATTTGAAGGAGAACAAAATGAAATCAATTAAAATGTTTTTGGTGCTATTGTTTGCAGTTACACTTACAACATTTGCACAGCAAAAAGATGATTACTCAACCGATCCGGGTTATTTCGATTATTCGGAATACGCTCAGTTCAAAAATGTTGAGCCTATAACGGCTGTTCATCTTGAGGGACCTATGCTAAAAGCAATTGCCAAAATGGGGGAGAAGAAAAACGAAAAAGTTGCTCAAATGATTGCCTCACTAAAACTAATCAAGGTTAATCAATTCCCAATTTTAAAAACCGATCTTGATAAAACCGAAAACACCATTGCTGCGATGGATAAAAAACTTCAATCGCAGAAGTGGGATCGCATAATAAAAACAAAGAATAAAGGTAAATTTGCCAGCGTTTATGTAAAGACGGGCGAAGGAACTGATTATGCCGGACTCTTTGTTATCGCAATGGACAAAGAAGACGATCTTACTTTGGTGAATGTAGTTGGCAAGATTGATCTGGAGACAATTGGAAGCTTGGCTGACGAGATGAATTTGCCCGGCTTAGATAAAACTAAATCTGTAAAAAAAGATAAGGAATAAAATTAGCTCTGCCCGGTTCATAAACCGGGCTTTATTTTTTTTCTATGTGAACAAACCTTTCCGGCACTTGTTAGTCTAAAGGGCAGAAGAATTTGAAAAGTTAGAACAGAAAGGGTTCACAATGAAAAGATTTTTACCATTCATTTTGTTTTTCTTTACTATAGTATTATTCGCTTCCGGAAGTAAACAACCTCAAAAAGCAGTTCCCGCATACAAAGTTGCTTTTGCAACTATTCTTGTTGATGGAAAGCTTGATGAGCAAGTTTGGAAAAACACAGCTATAAATCAGTTTATACAGAAAGACCCAAAAGAAGGCGAACCCGCAACTCAAAAAACTGAAGTTTGGATAGCTTACGATGATGAATACTTATATGTAGCTGCCCGCTTGCACGATACCAATCCGGAACTAATGGACGTTTCACTTTCGAGAAGAGACAACTATTTTCCATCCGATTGGTTTGAATTTTACGTTGATCCCTTCAACGATAAGAGAACCGGAAATTTTTTCGGCATTAATGCTGCCGGTACTTTGATAGATGGTGTTTTATTTAATGACAGCTGGAATGATTCTTCATGGGACGGTGTTTGGGAAGGAAAGACAACCATTGATGGCGACGGCTGGTCTCTTGAAATGAAAATTCCTTTTTCTCAATTGCGCTTTAAAGAATCCGACAAAATGACATGGGGCATAAATTTTACCAGAGAAATGAAAAGGAATGGTGAGAATTCTTTTTTTGTAATGGTCCCTAAAAAAGAAAGCGGATTTGTTTCCCGCTTTGCTTCCCTTGAAGGTTTAGATGGAATAAAACCAAAACAACGTTTTGAAATTTTACCATATATAGTTCAAAAAGCACAGTCTCTTGTTCATGATAAAAACGATCCTTTCTATAAATCGAATCAGTTCAAAACAACTATTGGCGCTGACTTCAAAATAGGTCTAGGCTCGAGCTTAAACATAGACGCTACGATCAATCCGGACTTCGGACAAGTGGAAGTTGATCCGGCAGTAATAAATCTTTCTGCTTTTGAATCTTACTTTGAAGAAAAAAGACCTTTCTTTATTGAAGGTTCTAATTCTTTTTACTTTGGTATTGGCGGCGCTAACAATAACTGGGGATTTAATTTTGGCTGGCCGGAATTATTTTATTCAAGAAGAATTGGCCACTCGCCGCAAGGCAGCACTTCCAGCGCAGATTATGTTAATTATCCTTCTGAGACAAGAATTCTAGGTGCGGCTAAATTAACCGGAAAGCTTGATGATGTTACAACTATCGGCGCAGTCAGCGCTGTAACAGAAAGAACATTTGCTACACTTTATAACAACGGAATTCAAACTACCGAACAAGTTGAACCGCTAACACATTACGGAATACTTCGTACCAAAAGAGAGTTTAACGATGGGCGTCAATCGCTTGGTTTTATGATGACTTCTGTTAACCGCGGATTAAACAGTTCGGACTTGGAATCGCGTCTTGCAAAAAATGCGTTCACTTTTGGTTTAGACGGTTATACCTTTCTCGATGAAGCAAAAATTTATGTTCTATCCAGCGCTTTCGCCGGTTCATATATACATGGTTCCAAAGAATTTTTACAAAATTTACAAAAGCAGCCCTATAGATATCTTCAAAGACCCGATGCAACTTACATGACTTACGATTCTACTTTAACTTCTTTGGGAGGATGGTACGGCAGATTGATGCTAAACAAACAAGAAGGAAATTTCTATATCAATGCCGCTCTTGGCGCGGTTAGTCCGGGCTTTGAGCATAACGATCTAGGTTTTCAATGGATGGCAGATAGAATAAACAGTCATCTAGTTCTTGGTTACAGATGGTTTGAGACAGATGGATTATTTAGAACAAAAAGAGTTTATGTTTCTCACGCCCGTTCTTATGATTTCGAAGGAAACATAATTTCAAATTTTATTTGGTCCAGAACAGATTTCGAATTTGAAAACTATTGGCAGTTTGGAGCAAATGCATTTTATGCATTTGAATCCACTAACAAAACCGCAACACGCGGTGGACCAATAATCAAAAATCCCGCGGGTTATTCTTTATCTGCTGATGTAAGCTCTGACAGCAGAAAAAAAATCATCTTTGAGTTTAGTTATAATTACGAAAAAGATGATCTCAACGCCGCCGCATCTAGTTATTCTCTAGACGCTAACTGGAAACCAAGCTCGCAGTTGAGTCTTTCAATTGGGCCGAGTTATCAAATAAACAACGACACAAGACAGTGGGTTGACAACATTGACGATCTGAAAGCAACCAAGACTTACGGAAAGCGTTATGTGTTTGCTAACATTGATCAAAAAACTCTTTCTGCCAACATCCGTTTGAATTGGACTTTTACGCCAACACTAAGTTTGCAGTTATTTATGCAGCCGCTTTTGGCTGTCGGCAAGTATTACAAGTTCAAGGAAGTTGCTTCACCAAATTCTTTAGCACTTAACGAGTATGGTACAAATGGTTCAACAATAAGCTACGATCAGAACAATGACGAGTATTTAATTGATCCGGATGGAGCCGGTTCTGCAGATCAATTTTCTCTTTCCAATCCTAATTTCAATTTCAAATCATTACGCGGCAACGCGGTTTTAAGATGGGAAGTTAATCCCGGTTCAATTTTATATTTTGTTTGGTCGCATGATCAGCAAAATTATGATAATGCCGGAGAGTTTTCTTTTGGCAGAGACATGAAAAATTTATGGCGAAGTGAAGGTAATAATATTTTTATGGTTAAGTTTTCTTACTGGCTGGATATGTAAGACAGCAGCAATTAGTAGATGGTATTGAGTAGTTAGATAAAAGCCGCACTGAATTAGAGCGGCTTTTCTATGTCGTCTTCTTATAATTTAGTATTGCCAATCCATTAAACACAACCGCAAAAACTATTACTACAATAAAGTGATTGAGCAGATCCCAAAAACCGCTTCCTTTAAGAACAAGCATTCGCATTACTTCAATTAAATAGCTAACCGGATTAATGTAAGTTAAATAGCGCGCCCAATCGGGCATGTTTTCGATTGGCGCAAACAAGCCGCCGAGCAAAACAAAGATCATCATAAAAAAGTACGCTATGAACATAGCTTGTTGCTGTGTTTCCGCAAAAGTAGAAGTGAATAAACCGAAGCCTAGAATTGCAATTAAGTAAATAGCAGCAAACAAATATCCTAAAAGAAAACTGCCTTCCGGAAATATTCCATAAATAATAAAGCTGACGAGGAATCCTAGCGACAAAACAACCAATCCCAAAATCCAAAATGGAATCAGCTTTCCGAGAATGAACTGATATTTTTTGATTGGAGTAACGTTTAACTGTTCTATTGTTCCCGATTCTTTTTCCTTAACTATGTTAAGAGATGTGAGTATATACCCAACTAGAGTAACAAGAAGAGCAAGAACCCCCGGAACAATAAAATACTTGTAGTTCATCCTTGGGTTGAACCAGTTGGAATTAGTAATTTCAATCGTCGGCTGTTGGTTTATTCGCGGAAGTTGTATCCACTCAACACGTACTTCGTTATTAAATTCTCTAACTATCGAATTTGAATAAGAAACTGCAAGCCCGGCTGTTTGCCCGCTGATTGCATTAGCCGCAATCATTAATTTTGTTTCATTTTCTCTAATTAAATCCCGCTCGAACCCGCTTGGAATCTCAACGATCAAGTCGGCAACATCTTTTTCAACTATCTCCAGAGCTTTTTCATAAGAATCTGAAATGTTGGCCAACTTAAAATATCCGGAAGATGTGAATTTATTAATCAGTTTTTTCGAATATTCCGAATGATCATGATCTACTACGCTGAGTGTAATATTTTTTACTTCATAGTTAGCTGCGTTTGGAAGAATTATTAACTGAAGAACCGGCATTATAAATATCATTCTCAAGATGAGCTTGTTGCGGAAGATTTGCAGAAACTCTTTTCGAAGTAAAAAATATAGTATCCTCATTACAGTCTCACTTTAAATCGTTTTACACTAACAAGCAGAAAGAAAAAGGTCATTCCAAGAATTACCAGCGATTCTTTCCAAATCCCGGCAATACCAACGCCTTTTATCATTACACCTTTAACCATTATTATGTACCACTTTGCGGGAACAATGTTTGATATAATCTGAAGCACAGTTGGCATATTGGCGATCGGGAAAGCATAGCCACTTAGCATTACAACTGGAAGCATTAACCCTAATAGAGAAATTAACATCGCAGCTAGTTGAGAGTTTGTAACTGTTGAAATCAATATGCCTAGCGAAAGCGCACAGAGAAGGTATAGCGTTGTAATTCCAATCAGCAAAAGAAGGCTTCCTTGAATAGGCAGTTCTAGAACAAGAACACTAAGAATAAGAATTGAAGCAACATTTATCATAGATATAATAAAATATGGAATCACTTTACTCAAAACGACGAGCCAAGGCTTCATTGGAGATACCAAAAGAATTTCCATCGTTCCAAATTCCTTTTCCTTAACTATTGCGATGGATGTCATCATTGTTGAAATAAGCAATAGAATCATTCCCATAACGCCCGGTACAGAAGTATACGCGCCTTTTAATTGAGGATTGTAAAGCATTCTCATCTCGGTATTAATTGTAAAGGGCAATTTGTTTTGCTGATTCAACTCGGTTTGATAATCCATTAGAATAGAGCTTAAATAATTTGTTAGTGTTGTAGCTTGATTAGGATCGGTTGCGTCAGCCAATATTTGTACTTGTGCTTTGTTTAAATGTAAAAGTTCTTCTTGAAAGTTCTGTTGAAAAACGATTGCGACTTTTATTTTTCCGGTTTTGAATGCTTTTTCAATCTGGTCGCTTGTAGAAATCGTTCTGTCAATATCAAAGTATTGGCTGCTTTCAATTTTGGTGATAATATTCTGTGTGACTTCATCTTTTGAGTTATCAAGAATAGCAATGCTTGTGTTACGCACTTCGTTAGTAATCGCAAATCCAAAAATTAAAAGCTGAACAATTGGCAATCCGAGCAATACAAGCAAAGAACGAGTATCGCGTAGTATATGACGAAATTCTTTTTTAATAAATGTTAATAACTGTTTCATTCTATTATTCTCCACGCTGCGCTTTACGCGCAAGCATTAGGAAAACTTCCTCCATCGATTCAGCTTTGTATTGTTCTTTAAGATTCTTTGGCGAATCGAGCGCTTTAATTACTCCGTCTACCATTATCGAAACACGGCGACAGTATTCGGCTTCATCCATATAATGAGTAGTTACAAACACAGTAATCCCATTATCAGAAGCTTCGTAGATCATATCCCAAAACTGTCGGCGTGTAATAGGATCAACTCCGCCCGTTGGTTCATCTAAGAAAACAATTTTGGGTGAATGCAAAATGGCAATACTAAATGAAAGTTTTTGTTTCCAGCCGAGCGGCAAAGAACCAACTAATTTATCCGCTTCGTTCTGCAAATTCAGTTTTGTAATAAGTTGATTGCCTTTCGATTCCAATTCCGAATCGCTTAATCCGTAAATACCGCCGAATAGCTGAATATTTTCTTTTACTGTTAGATCTTCATACAAAGAAAATTTCTGACTCATATAACCAATGTTTTTCTTAACCAATTCGGTTTGTTTATAAACATCGTATCCGGCAATTTGTGCTTTTCCGGAACTTGGTTTTGAAATACCAATTAACATTTTCATAGCGGTTGTTTTGCCGGCACCGTTGGCTCCAAGAAATCCAAAGATTTCTCCTTTGTATACTTCGAAAGAGATTTCACTTACTGCAATGAAATCGCCAAATCTTTTTGTGAGTTTATCGGTCTTAATTACAATTTCGTTACTAATCATTATTCTTCTTCATTAAGTGCATGAAACAATCTTCTATGCCGGGCTCAATTGTTTCAATCGTTAGCTGTGTGTGTCCACTGTTTTTTAGATACGTCTCTATTTCTGTAATTCCTATCGCTTCATCATTAAGAGTTAGATGGTGGTTTTCTCCGAAGGCAAAACAGCTTTCCGTTTTTTCAAAGGCTCTTAGGTCGGTTAACAATTTGAACATATTTTCTGAATGGACCGCATACAAATTACTTCCATATGTGTTAACAATATTTTGCGGAGTATTTATTTGAAGAATTTTTCCGTTCTGCATCAATGCGATTCTATCGCAGAGCTTCGCTTCGTCCATGTATGGCGTTGAAACAAGAATTGTAATGCCTTGCGCTTTAAGGCGTTTAAGCATTTCCCAAAATTCTTTTCTTGAAACCGGATCAACTCCGGTAGTTGGTTCATCCAGAAATAATATTTTTGGTTTGTGAATTAACGCGCAACTAAGCGCCAACTTTTGCTTCATTCCGCCGCTAAGCTTACCGGCTCTTCTTGTTTTGAATGGCTCGAGCTGTTTATATATGTCAGCTACTAAATCGTAATTTTCTTCTATTGTTGTGTTAAATATTGTGGCAAAGAATTCGAGATTCTCTTCAACGGTTAAATCTTGATAGAGAGAAAAACGCCCCGGCATATAGCCAACAATATCCCTTATAGATTCAAAATCTTTTACTACATCATAATCAAGAACTGTTGCGGTTCCTTTATCGGCAAGAAGTAGTGTGGTTAAAACTCTGAATAAAGATGTTTTGCCCGCGCCATCGGGACCGATTAACCCAAACAATTCGCCTTCTTCAACTGAAAAAGAAACATCATCAACAGCAGTTATTACAGATTTTTTTGTTTGATAAGTCTTAACAATATTTTCTAGTGTTATTGCCGCCATTTTTAAAACTTAACCTCGCCATACATTCCTATTTTCAAATAACCATCGTTAATGACTTTTACTTTAATTGCATAAACCAAATTAGCTCTTTCATCCTTTGTCTGGATTGTTTTTGGGGTGAACTCTGCCTTAGAAGAAATCCAATAAACTTCTCCGCTTAATTCTTTTTGGTCATCAGCGCCTTTATCAACAAACACTTTTACTTTTTGTCCAAGTTTAATTTCACTTAACTGAGTACCGTTCACATAAGCGCGTAAAGTCATTGCAGACAAATCAGCAATTTTATATAACGCTTTTCCAGAAGCTGTTACTTCATTCTGTTTTGCGTAGCGGGTTAACACAACTCCATCAATAGGATTTTTGATCTTACTCTTGTTAATCTGATCTTCTAATTGTTCTATTTGTGCAGCCAGTGGAAGTGTTTCGCTTTGCAATCCTTGTTTTGTAATTGTAAGACTAGATTTGGTTGCGGAGTATTGTTTGTTCAGAATTTCTATCTGCGCATTAACGTCATCCAACTGTTTTGTTGTTGCAGCATTTAGTTTAACCAAATTTTCAACGCGTCTTTTTTCTGTTTCAGCAGTTTTGATTTGTTCTTCTATTATAGCGAGCTGTTTCGCAATATCCGGCTGCTTGCTTAAAACAGCATTCACCATTGCTTCCAGTTGTTTCTTTTTTAAATAAAGCTGAAGAGTATCAACCACGCCCACTAGCTGATTCGTCTTTAATTGAACGCCCTCTTCAACATCAAATTTTACTAGTTTTCCCATTGCTTCGGAAGAAACAATAACCTCTTCCGATTCAAATGTGCCGGTTGCATCGTATTTTCCGTTATTCCCGCCACAAGCGAATGTGATAAGTGAAAGCAAAAAGAGCGCTAAGATGTTTTTGTTAAATCTCGTTTTCATTTTGATATCTATAATTATTTATAAATTAGTTTCCTGTAGTAACTCTATAATTTTGTTTTGCAAGCATTAATTGTGTTTTATGAATTGCCAAATTTTGTTTTGCCAGATCTTCCGCATTTAATTCGCGAATGTAGTCGTTCGAAGTTATTACTCCATTTTCAAGTTGTGCCTTTGCGGCGTTTTTAACCGAAGTCCTTATTACGACAATTTCCTTATCGACTTTAATAAGTTCGTTCAATTTCTCTATTTCACCGGTTTGCTGTTTTAAAGTGAGTTTTGTGTTTAGAATAAACGCTTCTTCTTGTGCCGCAACGGATTTTTTGTTCAACTCAACAATTTCGCTTTCGTTACCAAACGTATAAAAATTAGTGGGTGACCAAGTTAGCTTTGCGCCGGTTATGTAAAACCAATCGAAGTTGTTTTTGAGCATGTTTAAAGTTGGTTTGCCGTAACCGCCTTGAAAAAACAAACTCGCTTTCGGAAGCAGTTTAGAAAGTGTTAATCCGCTTTGGTTTTCAATCATATTTTTCTGTGCTGAGTACAGCTTTAGTTCCGGGCGATTGATTTCTTCCGAAACAAAAGCGTTTTGTTCAGATGGTGGTTGTAGCATTACTGTCTCGTCCAGCTTTTCGTTAATCAAAAGCCCAAGCATATCTACAAATGACTTGCGGGATGCTTTCAGTTCAATTTCTCTTTGAGAGTTTTTGAGCAGTTCCGCCAATATTATATCAATGTTTGGTTTCATAGCAGTACCATTTGCAAGTGCTGCGTTTAATTTGTTAAGAGAAGAGCTTAAATCATCATTTACTAAAGCGGACTGAACGAGCTGTTCGTTCAGCAGCACAACACCAAAGTAAAGTTGGTTTACTCTCTCTTTAACTTTCAGTAACTCTATCTCAACTTTTTGATCATCAACATCTCCGCTTGATTTCTGGATATCCGCTTGCGCACTCATGATTCCGCCATCATAAATTACTTGTGTTACATCCGCAACGGCTTTGTATTGATCTTTTGTAAGCGACTCAATCTTGATACCCGGAAAAGAAATTGGTAACGAAGTTACATCCGATTGGTAAGTTGCTTGTCCGCTAATTGTTATTTGAGGAAAATATCCTTTCCAAACATTGCTTACGTTATACTCTTTTGATTGCACTATATACTGCTTTTGTTTTATCAAAGGAAAATTTGCACGTGCCTTTTCATGGCACTCTTCAAGCGTTAGTTTCGTCTGTGAAAAAACTAACGCTGTGCTTAGTATGATCAAAAGTATGGTGTGTTTTTTCATAATAGTTTCTTGTTTATGGTTTCGTTAAAAACTTCTCTTCCTTTTTCGGTTACAATTCCGCCTATAATTATTTTAAATGCATACAGCGCCGCTTGTAGTATTGAAAAGTTATTGTTCAAAATAAAATCGGGATTTACAATCGTTCTTACTGAAGCGACCAGCATATTCATTATTATTGGTGTTGGATAATCTATAAACAATCCTTCAGACTTACCTTGATCAATCACTTTAGTAAGATTGCCAAACATCATTTCGGTTCTAAAGCTGTCTATCTCATTCCATAAGCCGGGGAAGTGTCGTCTCACTTCATCAAACATTTTCGGACTCATTCTTTGCGATGCGCTCGCTAAAATTTTCATTAGTTCTTCCAACTTTTCAATCGCGTTTTTATCCGAACTAAGCGTAGGAACAATTTTGCTCTTCATTTTATTCATGAAGTGCTTAGCTATACTATGAATCAATTCTTCCTTAGAAGGAAAAAATTTGTAAATGGTTTTCTTACTCATCTTCAATTCCGAAGCAATATCGTCCATAGTCGTTTTGTAAAATCCTTCTCTAAAGAATTTTTCCTCGGTCAAATCAATTACTTTTTCTTTCTCGTCCACGACTTCCTCTTGGAAACTATTTTTGTTTTTCCAGTTTCCAAAATAACGTAAGGAAACTTATTTGTCAAGAAATAGTTTCCTTAGTTTCTACTAATAGGTGGGATGTATTGAAAACGGACTGAAATCGCTATTTATTTTTTATTCCTACAAAGCGAATAATGTATCCGCTTCCTTTGTGGCCATCTCCTTCATCCATTAGAGTGGTCTCTTTTGATAATTTTTCGAATTCCAGATCAACAAAATCACTGACGGCGTCTTCGAGCGAATACAAAAGATCCTCGTCTTTTGGTCCAGCATATGGAACCTTAAACTGCTCTTTGTCGAACAATTCAAGTATTAATCGGCCTCCCGGCATAAGCGATTTAATTGCCTCTTGATATACTTCGTTGCGACAATCGGAAGGAAGGTGAAAAAATATTATTGCTACTACATCATAAAGTTCTTTGGGCAGTTTATGAAATTTAAGATTAGCTAGTTCATAATTAATTTTTACGCCCCGCTCCTCTGCAAGTTTTTCTGCTTTGGCTTTGCCTACTGCTGAAGAATCAAGCGCGTCAACGTTCCAGCCAAGCGTTGCGGCATAAACAGCATTGCGCCCTTCACCTTCTGCCAAAAAAAGAATTTTCCCCGGTGCAATGTTTTCTAATTCTTGTTTTAAAAATGCGTTTGGTTCTTTACCATAAAGATATTCTTGCTTACCAAAACGCTCATCCCAAAATTCACTCATAGCTCGCCTTTTCTTTTCATCAAAATTAGTATTGATATTGGCGATTCGCCAAACAATTTGATCCGCCGTTTGATATTTTTGAATCAACAAAAGGAAGTTAAATGATAAACACAGATAAGATAATTATTGTCGGTGACCGTGTCTTGATCAAACCGGAAGAAAGCTCTTCCAAAACACATGGCGGATTATATCTTCCGCCGGGAGTGTATGAAAAAGAAAAAGTTCAAGGTGGTTATGTAATTAAATCTGGTCCGGGCTATCCTATAGGACTGCCTACCGAAGATGATGAAGTTTGGCGAGAGAAAAAACCAATCAAATATATTCCGCTTCAATCTAGAGAGGGAGACTATGCCGTTTTTCTGCGCAAAGATGCAATTGAAGTGGAAATTGAAAAACAGAAAATGGTTATCGTTCCTCAAAGCTCTATTCTTATGTTATACCGGGACGATGATTTACTTAGCTGATCTTAGATAATGATGTGATACAAATTAATATAACCTCAACGAAAGGATTGCATGGAAAATTTGTTTCGTGAATTTTTAAAGGAATATGAGTCAAAGGTAATTAATCTTAGTAAAGAAACTGCGCTTTCTTATTTTAACGCTTCCATCAGTGGAAAGGCGGAAGATTATCAGCGATCGAGCGAACTTCAGCTTCGGTTAAGTAAAGTATTTACAAACAAAGAAGATTTTGCTAAGCTAAAATCTTTCAAGGAATCGAACACAATTAATGATTCTCTTCTAATACGGCAGTTAGAATTAATTTACAATTCATATGCCTCAAACCAATTCGAAGAAAAACTGCTGGAAGAAATAATCACGTTATCATCTAAAATTGAAGAAACTTTTGCAACCTATAGAGCCGATGTTAACGGAAACAAGTTAAGCGACAATCAAATTGATGAAATCCTTGATAACTCAACAGATCAAACAGAACTTGAAGACGCTTGGAAAGCTTCAAAACAAATTGGCTCGGTCGTTGAGAAAGATGTAATTGAATTAGTTAAGTTAAGAAACAAAGCTGCATGTCAAATGGGCTATAATAATTATCATGAGATGAGTCTTGATTTAAGCGAACAATCCACTGCCGAGCTCGACTCTCTTTTTGATGAACTTGATGATTTAACCCGCGATGCTTTCACAATACTAAAAAGTGAAATTGATTCCTTCCTTTCCGAGAAACATAAACTAAGTGCAGATCAATTGATGCCGTGGCATTATCAAGACAAATTCTTTCAGCACGGACCAAAAATTTATACTGTGACTTTAGACTCATATTTCGAAAACAAGAACATCGAACATATTACAAAAGAATATTTTAATGGAATGGGTTTGAACATCGATGATTTGATAGAGAGAAGCAATCTATATGAAAAAGAAGGGAAATATCAACACGCATATTGTACAGATATAGATAAACGCGGAGACATTCGTGTAGTGTGCAACATCAAACCGAATCACAGATGGATGAGCACAATGCTGCATGAGTTTGGTCATGCAGCTTACGATAAGTTTATCAATACGGAGCTGCCGTGGAGTTTACGCGAGCCGGCACATATTTTTACCACCGAAGCCATTGCAATGTTATTTGGAAGATTCGCATCAAATCCGGTGTGGCTTAGAGATGTAATTGTAATTGAGGAAAATGAAGCAGAGAAAATTTCTTCGGCTTGTTTTAATTCTTTGAGACTGGAACAGCTTGCTTTTTCCAGATGGGTACAAGTTATGTACAGATTTGAAAAGGCCATGTATGAAAATCCTAACCAAGACTTAAACGAACTTTGGTGGACTCTAGTAGAAAAATACCAGCAATTAAAAAAACCCGCCGGTAGAAACTCTGCTGATTGGGCGTCGAAGATTCACGTTGCACTATATCCGGCATATTATCACAACTATATGCTTGGAGAATTGCTGGCTTCACAGCTAAACAATTATATTCTAAAAAATGTATTGCACGAAAAAGATTCTATGAGCTTTAAGGCTAACAAAAAGGTGGGCAATTATTTGAAGAGTCTCTTCTTTTGTCCCGGCTCTTCAATGAGTTGGAAGGACTTGATCGCTACATCAACCGAAGAACCTCTTTCAGCTAAACACTATGCAAATCAATTTGTTGAATGATTTTAAGATTCGTTGATTTTACCAAGACAGATTATTTTTAATTAACAAATCGAATTTCTTGACTTAGACAAAATATATTGTTATTTAAGCCAACAAATATTGTCTTATAAGTGATTTTACTTCCCCCAGAGCCCAAATTAAAGATTGATTCAGAAGCTCTCGCTCTTATTTCCGAGACAGACAGACTTTTGTCTCAAATTGACATTTTAAGCGGCTTTGCTTCGTCTGGATTTTTTCAGCTACTAAAAATTAATGAGGAGCTTAACAGCTATTCGTTAGATCACAAAACCGATTGGAATTTGGAAAGCTATTTCTTCAACTCGGACACAGAAAAGCAAACAAACAAATTGATTCATTCAACAGAGGTCGCACAAAAGATATTAAAAGATGTTAAACCATCGCGATTAATTAAAACCATTCACAAAGAATTATTGTGCGATAAAGAAATCGGCGGCGAGTATAGATCGGGCAAAGATGAATCTTCCTTCGCTCTACCGGCGGCAACACAAGTAGCGGAACTTATGAATTCTCTCGATGAATATTTGCTCAACGATGCTTCTTATCATCCGCTGGTTAATGCAGCTTTGGTTCACGCTCAGTTCGAATTAATTCACCCTTTTAGCTCTAACAACGGAATCGTCGGCAGAATTTTAATGCAGCTTCATTTCATTTGGAAAAGAAAATTATCTATTCCGGTTTTGCAGATTTCTAAAATTTTGCGCTCTAAAAAAATTGAATACTTTGATCGACTAGATGATTTAGCGAGAAATAATAATTGGAACGGCTGGGTAAAATTTATGCTGCGAGTTTTTTACGACGCCGCTTTGCTAGCCTTATCATACTTAAATCAATTGCACAAAGCTGCGGAACAAAACTATAGTCTTTTGATTGAAAAGAATCTAGCCACGACCGCATCGCTAAGATTGCTGGAACTTATGAAAAGAAAACCCGTGATCACGATTCAGCAGTTAACTTCCGAGCTAAATTATTCCAAGCAAACTCTAAGCATTATCATATCAAAATTTTTAGAAGAGAAAATTATCGAGGAAGTTTCCGGCAAGCTGCGTTACCGAGTTTTCAAAGCCCAAAATCTTCTTACCACATTTCAATGATTATTTAACAAACAACAAACCCAAAGGAGGAATCATGAAACTCATAAACGAATTCAAAACTTTTGCCATGAAGGGCAACGTGGTAGATATGGCTGTTGGTATCATTATCGGCGCGGCGTTTGGCGGAATTGTAACTTCGCTTGTAAGCGATGTATTAATGCCCCCAATTGGAGCATTAATTGGTGGTATAGACTTTAGTGCATTATCAGTTAAACTTTCAAATCCGCTTAACGGAGCCAAACCGGTTGAAATACTATATGGAAAATTTCTCAATACAATAATCAACTTTATAATTGTTGCGTTTGCAATATTTATGCTTGTTAAGGGAATGAATAGGTTGAAAAAGAAGGAAGAGGCGGCTCCTTCGGCTCCGGCTGCACCAAGTGACGAAGTTGTTTTGCTAACACAAATAAGAGACTTACTGGGAAAGAAGTAAGCCGTTGAGGTTGTTTCATAAATTCCGAGTGGAATCTAGGAGAGCAAACAAAACGAAAATTATAATTTCTCTAGCTTGCCCCGCGTTTATGCGGGACAAGCTAGAGACGACCTTTTGTAATTTTTCTAAATTAACAACGGAATAATTGATATTGGTACAGTTATGAAAAACCGCATTCTGTTTATAGTTCTTTTGCCGTTGCAATTCCTTTTCGCACGAACATTATTTCAAAGCGAGCCGATCGTTCGAGTAAGAATTATCAACTCAGTCGACACATTAAGAATCTCTTTCAATGGAGAGTGGTTATTAAACAATGATTCTGAAACCAAGTTAACTTTAGAAGATGATGACGTGTTGTTCGTTATTAATAATGATGAAATAAAACTTCTTAAAGCTGGACGAAGTAGTAATATTGAAAGTGCACATTTTGTATTAAGATGTCGAGAAAAAAAAGGAACATTAAAAATCAAAGACGTTCCATATGGAGTAGGTTGGTGGTGGGAAAATAAAGAAGATAGAATTTATGAGGGCGAGCTACACTTCTATAGAACAAAAGAAAATAAGTTTGAAGTTGTAGTTCATTTACCGCTTGAGGAATATCTTAAAGGAGTAGTTCCTTATGAAATAGGAAATGACTCTCCTCTCGAGGCAATGAAAGCTCAAGCCGTTGCAGCACGATCAGAAGCCGTTATGGCTCTCAATTCAAAATTGTACCGGGGCGAACATCACGATTTAACTTCCGATGTTGAATGCCAAGTTTTTAGTGGAACCAAAAAGCGAACAACTAGCTCAGACCTCGCTGTAACAGAAACAAAAAATTTAATACTTAGTGAGAATGGAAAGCCGATTAACGCTTACTATGCCTCAAACTGCGGCGGACACTCCGAGCTAATTAAAAATGTTTGGGGAGATCGCCCCGGAGTCGAATCTTACAGCGTTTCCAACTTTGATTCGGAAGATTCTAATGAGATAGATTTAAGCAATGGTGTTGATCTTCGCAAATGGCTTTTCTCTAATCCGCCTTCTTACTGTAATCCGAATATTCACGGCGATCTTCCAACATGGAGCCAAAATAATTTTAGATGGAAAGTTGAAATAACAAAAGAAGCTATAAGTAAGATGGCTGCAAAGGGAAAAGATTTAGGAAACTTGCTAGATATAAAAGTTTTGAAGAGGGGAGAATCGGGAAGAGCTTATCTAGCAAAATTTATTTTTGAGAAAGAAAGCCTAGATGTGAAAGGTGAATTAAAGATTCGGCAGATGATTAGTCCACCTCTTAGAAGTGCTTGCTTTGTTGTAGATAAAACAGATTCCGGTTTCGTTTTCTATGGCGCGGGTTGGGGACACGGAGTTGGTATGTGTCAATCTGGTGCTATTGCAATGGCAAAAGATGGAACTGGGTTTGAGGCAATATTAAAACACTACTATAAAAAAGCGAGGTTAGTGAACGCTTATTGATACATAATAATCTCTAAGAGCTAAAGAAATATATTTTTATTATAATTACAAATCTAAAAGCAAAAATCAAAAAAATGGAAAAGAAGTTTTCACCACAATCAATATTTACATTGAAAGAGGCTCTATCAGTAATTTTTTGGAAAAGGGACGATCTAAAGGACTTTCTAACTGTAGCGATTGAGAATAATGCTATTGTTAATTCGATCAGTTGGGGTGGTACAAAAAGACAAACCGTCAACGAGCTTATTGAAAGAATGATAAATCGACTAGATATTTATGGCAATGATTTGTTGAGTTTATTTATTGCTGTAAGTGATTTTGATGACTTCAGTAATCTAAAATTTTGGGATGATGATGGATCAAAAACAAAAGTGGCAATGGAGGCGGTTTCCAAATTAAGAAATCATACAAAGGGTTATATTCAAAAAACAAAAGAATTGGAGGAAAGCGAGAAAAGAAGAAAAGAAACTGCTAAAAAAATCGAGAAGAGCAGATCGTTGGTTGATCAACTAAATAGTTTAAAGGAACGGTTTTATGTTTTAGCCGCAACAAAAGATTTGCAAAAACGTGGTTATGACCTCGAAAAGTTTCTTTATGATTTATTTTTATTGTACGACCTTGAACCAAAGGGTTCTTTCAAGATATATGGCGAGCAGATAGATGGTGCATTTACATTTCAAGGAACCGATTATTTGCTTGAGGCTAAATGGAAAAAACTAGTGGACAGAAGCGATTTGGCTGCTTTTTGCTATAAGGTTGAGAATAAATTTAAAACTGGTGTTGGGTTGTTAGTAACTATAGAAGGAGTAACTAGTGAAGCAATCTCACCGGACTTTAAATCAATCATCATCATGGATGGGCTTGATATAACAACCATTTTGGATGGTCGCGTTAGTTTAACAGATTTATTATTCAAAAAAAGAAGAAGGGCGGTTGAAACCGGAAAGATATATTTAAACTATAGTCAATTATAAATCTAATTCCATATCAACTTTTATCTTTTTTACCTTTACTAACCACGGAACCATAAACGCAACGACAAACGACATCACTCCAATAAATACAAAAACATTTCCAATTAATTTATCGTACTCAATCAAGCCAACTGTGTTTAGTAAATAAGTCCAATCATGATAAACTTTATTACCGCCTAATAGAGGGAGTTTATGTGCTCTTGCGTCTGCCGCATAAACGCTAATGTTAAATAGGTTCTGTCCCAACCAGACCAAAAATATCTGTGCGCCAATTTTTTGCTTTTTAACAAAATAGAAAACTATAAACATGGAAGGAATTATTATCTGCATCAATGTTCCACCCAACGCATAAATAAATTTTCCAAAAATCTTAAATATTCCGTGTCCTCCTTCGTGAATAAGAAGATTCAAGTAATCTATCAGCAAAAAATTGCCTATGTTCAAGAAAAAATAAATCATTACCGGCAAAAGAAGAATAGAGCCAAGCCAAGGAAATATTTTTTCCAGTGTAGTGTTTTCTTTTGGTTGATAAAACCGCCTCATTATTCGAACATTTGTCTTAGTTGACTAATATCTTTTGTTATGCCCAAACAAATCATCAATTTGATTCTCGCCTTTTGACCGTTGAGGTAATCCGAAAAAATTACTCCCATTTGTTTAAGCCATTTACCGGCACCGGGATAGCCATATATATCAAGTGTTTCGCCGGCAGGACAGCGAGAAACCAGCACAACCGGAATTCCTTTTTCTACTGCATATTTAATTCCATCAAAAGCTTCGGGTGGAACATTCCCCACACCCATAGCTTCAACTACTATTCCTTCCACGCCGCTGTCCGCGGAAAATTTAAAAAATTTCTCATTCATACCGGCGTAAACTTTTATTAAGTCCACATTAGTGTTTATAGTTTCTACGCTTAACGTTTCTACTTTTTTAGGAAGTCGGTTAAACCAAACTCTTCCTTTTTCTACAAAACCTAATGAACCAAAATCCAAGCTGTGAAATGTCTCTACATCTTCTGTGTGTGTTTTTGTTACTTCGCTTGCCGCGTTAATTTCTCCATTCAAACAAACCAGCACGCCCATACCGCGGCTATTTGGGTTGTTGATAATGTGTATTGCATCCACTAAATTTTTTGGTCCGTCCCAATCTTTTTCTGAACTTGTTTTCATTGCACCAATTACAACTATTGGAATTTTAGTATCTAATGTTAGATCTAAAAAATAGGCAGTCTCTTCCAGCGTGTCTGTACCATGTGTAACTATCACTCCATCAAAGGAATTTTCTTTAATCAAGAAATTGATTTTTTGTGATAATTCCAACATACGTTCCGGAGTCATGTGTGGTCCGGGAAAATTTCCAAACTCATGTATTGAAATATTAGCAAGTCCACGAGCTTCTGGAATCATTCCGACGAGTTCGTCTCCTTGAAAAAAAGGAATCGCCGCTTTCGAGTTTTCATCGATTTTCATCGAGAAAGTACCGCCGGTAAAAACAATCAAAATGCTTTTCATAATCTTTCCAAATGAATTTATTGCTTAACTTATTTTTGTTCCTACAAAAGTAACTTAGTTACATATCACGTTCATAGAAAAAAAGTTAAAATAATCGTTACTAGAACGAAAAATAATTTGCTTGATTCACCTCCAGAAATTATTTTGCTCGCCCTTCAAAAGAAAGGTTTGTGGTGTTTACAAGTTGTTGATAACTTTTCTTTGTGGAACGTTTCACAAGTAAAATCGGTCTATTGGTTCATGTTCTTTTAATCGTTGTTTTGTTCGCTTTTATGTATTCTCGTCTGTAAGAGCTTTTTTTATAAGACGTTACGCTGAAAAATTAATGTTAATAATTTGTTGGTTGGCGCTGTTTATAAGTCGTTGATTACAATAACTTCTTAAGATTTACCGGGTTTTCCGGTTTCTATAATGTGGATAATATGCTAAACCCAGTTGATAGTTTACGTGTTATAAAAGATGCAAAAGATGTTTGGAAAGAGTGTCTAAGCTTAATTAAAGAGAACGTTCCCTTTATAACTTATAACACTTGGTTTTTGCCAATCAAACCTTCTGATTTTTCCGGTAACACTTTAAAAGTATTTGTACCAAATAATTTTTTTATTGAATGGATTGAACAACATTACAACACCCTAATCAGAAATACGGTTGCTCAAGTTTTGGGTGAAGAGGGAAAACTTCTTTACGTCATTCTTGAAGAAAAAGAACACGAACGTGAAAAAGAAAAAAACATTACACCGGATAGAAGACCGGCTGTGGTTTCTGTACCGGAGCCGGAAAAAGATTTTGAATCTTGCCTAATTACAAAATATACTTTTGATAATTTTATTAAGGGAGAAGGAAACCAACTTGCACGCGCTGCTGCATTTGCCGTTGGTGATAGCCCCGGAAATACTTCGTTTAATCCTCTCTTTATTTACGGCGGCGTAGGTTTAGGCAAAACACATTTGATTCACGCTATTGGAAATAAGGTTTTAGAACGCGCTCCTCACAAGCGGGTAATTTATATTTCTTCAGATGCGTTTACTGTTGAATTCGTTGAAGCAATTCAATCCAATACCGTAAATACTTTCTCCAACTTTTACAAAAGCATGGACGCGTTGATCATTGACGACATTCAATTTCTGGTAGGAAAAGAGAAAACCCAAGATTTATTTTTTCACATTTTCAACACACTTCATCAAAGTGGAAAGCAGATAATTCTTTCCAGCGATAGACCGCCTAAAGATCTAAAAGGATTGAGCGACCGTCTTGTGTCTAGATTTCTCTGGGGCTTACAGACAGACATCCAGCCGCCGGATTTAGAAACCAGAACCGCTATTCTAAAAAATAAAAGTGAATCTTACGGAATTAACCTTTCGAGAGAGATTGTTGAGTATATTGCGCACAACATTACTTCCAACATTAGAGAGTTGGAGGGCTGTTTAGTAAAACTTCTGGCAAACGCTTCTCTAACTTCTCGCGATATTGATTTTGAGTTGGTAAAGAAAACCGTGAGGGAAGTTTCTACAAATAAACAAGTAAACATTTCTATCGAGTTAATTACTAAAATAGTCTGCGAGTACTTTGAGTTGGAAGAAAATAAGCTCAGAGAAAAGAACAGAAGAAAAGAAGTTGTATTAGCAAGACAGATAGCTATGTATTTAGCAAAGCAGCTAACCAAATCTTCTCTCAAAACAATAGGTTTGCATTTCGGCGGCAGAGATCATTCTACTGTAATTCATGCGCAAACTTCAGTAGAAGAAGCTGCAAAAACCGATTTCAAAATGAGAGAAATGCTGGATACTATTAAAGGAAAGATCGAATTATCTGTTGCTTAACTTATCAACAATTGATGTGGAAAATGTGTTGAGTGGTTGTTAAGTAAATGTTTGTAACCCGGGTTTATTTGTTAACACCTTTATAACTGTAAGTTGTCCACATATTTACAACAAATAACTATAAGGTTTTTACTTCGTATTTGGACTAAATAACAAATAAAAATGAGTTTTCCACATATCCACATCTTTATTATTATTACATATATATACCATATACATTAATTAATAATAATGAAGTGAACAAGAATGTGGGTAAAATTGAAGTTCTATCCGATTTTTGATATTTTTTGATGCCTATTGGAGATAATTATGGAATTCAAAGTAAACAGCAAAGAACTGGAAAAACTACTTAGTAAGATCATTCCAGCCGTACCAACCAGAACACCTATGCCAATTCTTGAAAACTTTCTTTTTGAAGTTAAGGATGGCCAATTAACAATTTATGCGACGGATTTGGAAATTTCTCTGAAATCCGCATTGAACATTGTTACCGATGAAAATGTTAAAATGGTTGTACCAGCTCGTTTGCTTTACGATATTGTTCGTTCCTTAAAGGATACGACAATTCATTTCAAAATGATGGCCAATAAAAAAATCAATTTGGTTACAGATGCCGGTAAATATACAATCAGCTATTTAGACGCAGACGAGTATCCGGAAATTCCTTCCTTAAGCGCTGATAAAGATATTAACGAAGTAACGATAAATGGTGTAGAATTACGCCATGCATTTGAACGCGGTTCTTTTGCAATGAGCAAAGAAGAAATGCGTCCGGCTATGATGGGAACGCTATTCGAATTCACTAATGATGGTTTACGTTTTGTTACTACAGACGGACACAGACTAGTTAACTTGTTGAACAAAAACGTTAAACCGTTAAGCAATAATCAGTATGTAGTACCGGAAAGAGCAGTTTCTGTTCTAACAAAAATCTTAGATGAAAAAGACGTTAAGATATATATGACGAAATCTTATATGTCATTTAAGCTGAACGATATTGAATTAATCACTAGATTAATTGCTCAGAAGTATCCGGATTATGCCAGCGTTATTCCTCTTGAAAATGAATACTTAATGAAAGTTAACACAAAAGAATTACACGATTCTATAAAGAGAATGATGCTCTTCTCCACATCCAGTACGCGACGGGTAAAATTCTCTATAGAAAAAACATCGGTTGAAATTTCTGCGGAAGATTTAGACATAGGCGCAAGCGGCGAAGAAAAAGTACCTTGTGAATATACTGGTGACACATTGGAAATAGGATTTAACTCTGCGTATGTAAACGATGTACTAAACCATATATCAAGCGAAGAGGAAATTACTTTTAGATTACATTCGGCAACTAAGGCAGTAATTATAGAGCCGGTGCAGAAAAAAGAAAGCCTAGAAATATTGATGTTATTAATGCCGGTGCGTTTGAATAGTTAAAATGGTTCTTAAGCAAATTGAATTGCAAAACTTTAGGCTTCATAAAAACACATCGCTGAATTTTTCCGATAAGCTCAATCTAATCATCGGCGGAAACGGGCAGGGAAAAACATCTATCTTAGAGGCTATTTACTACTTGTGTACTACAAAAAATTTGAATCTCGCCAACGAGAATGATGTGGTCTTGTTTGGCGAACAAAACTTTGATGTTAGTGGAATATTTTCCGATTTAACAATAAACAACACAAGGGTGTTTTTCGATTCGCAAAAGAACAAGAAAAATTTTTTCTTAAACGATAAACAAGTATCAAGTTCTTCAGAAGTAATAGGAAAGTTTCCGGTAGTATCGCTGATTCAAGCGGACCATGCAATAACGCTAGGCGCGCCGGCAGATAGAAGAAGATTCGTAGATTCGGTAATTTCTCAAGCGAGCCATACTTATCTGGAAATACTTTTAGAATACAATAAAATTTTGCGCCAACGTTCTTCCTTACTGTGGAGGATTAAAGAAACCGGCGACAGAGGTTTGTTTAATCAATTGGAAGCGTGGACCGAATCTTTAATAGGTATTGGATCAGAAATTATAAAACACCGGATTCGTTTTGTAAATGAGTTTAACGAGTATTTGATTCAAGCATATAACCAGATAGTTGAAGATAAAGAGTACCCGAAAATTGAGTATGATTCTGTTCCGGGAATAGACGAAGATACAACAGTAGAAAAGTTTAGAGATGAATTGACGGTATACCGCGATGATGAATTAAGACGCGCAGTAAATCTAGTTGGACCGCATAGAGACGATTTTGTTTTTTATATCAATGATTTGGAATTGAAACGCTTCGGCTCGCAAGGTCAGCATAAAACTTTTCAAATTGCATTGCGGTTCGGACAGTTCTACTTCATAAAAGACAAAATAGGAAGAACACCAATTTTTTTAATGGATGATGTTTTCGGCGAATTGGATTCCTACCGCGCCGGAAGAATAAGTGAGCATGTTTCATCAATTGGACAAACGTTTATAACAATGACAGATCTTACTCGTACAGAAGAATTAAATCTTAGCAACGGCAACGTTTTGATAAAAGTGGATAATGGCACGGCAGCGTACATCCAGTAGTTTTAGAACTATTATCGACGTTATTGATAAAGAGAAAGAGTTTGAAAAACTCCGGGTGAGTTTACAGAATTATAATGTGGTTGACGAGTTTGAAAAAATATTTCCGGAACTAAAATTAATTGCTAAAGCAGTTAAACTGGAAAAACAAGTATTGTTTTTGCGTGTAGAAAACTCTGTTTGGAAAAGCGAGTTAAATTTTCAGAAAACAATTTTAATAGAAAAAATAAATAAGCATTTCAACGAAGTAGTTATAAAATCATTAAAGTTTTTGTAGGAGAAGGTTAGGGTTTATGGCAAAAGAAAACGGTAATTACACAGCGAGTAGTATCAACGTACTAAAAGGACTCGAAGCAGTTCGTAAACGTCCGGCAATGTACATTGGTGATGTTGGTTCACGCGGCCTTCATCACTTAATTAATGAAGTTGTTGATAACTCGATTGATGAAGCGCTAGCTGGTTATAACGACCGCGTAATTGTAACCATACACAAAGACCAAAGCGTTTCGGTAGAAGACCGTGGACGCGGTATTCCGGTCGATATTCACCCTATTGAAAAAGTATCCGCGCTCGAAATTGTTATGACCGTGCTTCATGCAGGAGGTAAATTTGATAAAGACTCTTACAAAGTTTCGGGCGGTTTACACGGCGTTGGTATTTCTGTTGTAAACGCGCTTTCGGAATGGTGTAAGGTAGAAGTAAAACGTGACGGCAAAATTTATTTTCAAGAATACAGACAAGGTGCCCCTAAAGACCCGGTAAAACAGATAGGTACATATAAAAGCGAAAACACCGGAACAAAAGTTACGTTCAAGCCGGATAAAGAAATATTCAAAGCAATAAAATTTCATTTTGATACTGTTGCGGAAAGATTGCGCGAGCTTGCTTACTTGAATAAAGAAGTTACGATGACGCTGAAAGATGAAAGCGATGATCAAGAAGAAGTGTTTAAGTTCAAGGGCGGTTTAATTGATTTTGTAAAATACTTGGATGAAAACCGCACAGCAATTCATAAACCGGTTTACATCGAAGGTGAAAAAGATAATGTTCCGGTAGAAGTTTCTTTTGAATATTCAGATTCATACAGCGAAAATATTCACACTTACGTTAACAACATTAACACGATAGAAGGCGGTACTCACTTAGTTGGTTTTAGAACTGCGCTTACAAGAACATTCAACAATTACGCAGCTAAAAACGGATTGATAAAAGAGAACAGCAAAATCAATCTAACCGGCGAGGACTACAAAGAAGGATTAACCGCAGTAATTTCTGTTAAAGTAATGGAGCCGCAGTTTGAAGGGCAAACAAAAACCAAGCTTGGCAATAGCGAAGTTAAATCCGCGGTTGAAATGCTTGTAGGTGAAAAGTTATCTGAGTTCTTAGAAGAAAACGCATCGACGGCAAAAAAGATTTTTGAAAAATGTATGCGCGCTGCAGAAGCACGCGAAGCCGCTCGTAAAGCGCGCGAACTAGTTCGCAGAAAGAATGCACTCGACTCTATGCATCTACCGGGTAAACTGGCAGATTGCTCTATCAACGATCCAGAGCATTGTGAAATTTACATAGTGGAAGGTGATTCTGCGGGCGGTTCTGCTAAGCAAGGCCGTGATAGAAGATTCCAGGCTATTCTTCCGATCAAAGGAAAAATCTTAAACGTTGAAAAAGCCAAACTCAACAAGATTCTTGAGAACCAGGAAATACAAGCTTTAATTTCTGCAATTGGCGCCGGCATAGGTGAAGACTTTAATGAAGAAAAATCCCGTTATGGTAAAATTATTCTTATGACAGATGCGGACGTAGACGGAAGCCACATTAGAACTTTGTTGCTAACATTTTTATACCGCCACATGAAAGATTTGATTACTGCCGGAAAGGTGTATATAGCTCAGCCACCTTTATACAGAATTAAAAAAGGTAAAGAAGAACACTATGCTTTTGATGCCGAAGAAAGAGATAAAATATTGAAACGTATGAAAGCCGGTAAAGATGAAAAAATTATTGAAGTTAATGATGAAACAGAATTAACCGAAAACGGCGAAGTTCAAATAAAGGGAATAGTTATTTCCCGCTATAAAGGTTTGGGAGAAATGAACCCCGAACAATTGTGGTCAACAACAATGAATCCGGAAACAAGAGTTGTGTTGCAAGTTAATGTTGAAAGCGCCGCGGCAGCAGATAAAATTTTTGAAACACTTATGGGCGATGCGGTAGAACCAAGACGTGCATTCATTGAAAAGCACGCTAAGTACGCAAACTTGGATATTTAACTTAGAGCAAGATTAAGAGCAAGAGCATGATTAAAACTTTTCTTGCCCTTATTCATAATCTTAATCTGTCTTTAACATGAATGATAAATCAACATATCATCACTCGGTTGTTGATTATGCGCGAAAAGATTTTAACGCGCTTAACAAAGACCTTTCCGTTGATGAAGCGTTGAGTAAAATACGCCTAGAGGGTGTAGGCGAAAGAATAGTTTATTTCTATGTTGTTGACGACGAGCAAAAGCTGGTTGGTGTTTTGCCGACGAGAAGATTGCTGATCGGAAAGTTAGAACAAAGACTTGAAGACATAATGGTTAAACGTGTTGCAGCTCTGCCGAGCGCATCTACGGTTTACGACGCACTCGAGTTTTTTGCGACATACAAATTTTTAGCTTTTCCGGTTGTTGATGCAGATAGAAGAATTATTGGCGTAGTTGATGTAAATCTATTTACCGATGAGTTGCTGGAAGGGAAAGATTCCGATGAGGAAAGTGAGGTAGAGCCACAAGATTATGATTCGATCTTTGAAACAATTGGTTTTAAAGTAAGTGAACTAAAAAACGCTTCGCCAATAAAAGCGTGGCGTGTTAGGCTTCCTTGGTTATTTGCAACGGTTACAAGCGGAACAATCTGCGCTCTGTTAACCGGAATGTTTGAAACGACGCTTGCAGAAAGCTTAATAGTAGTGTTCTTTTTTACATTGGTGCTTGGTCTCGGAGAAAGCATTAGTATTCAGTCTATGACTGTTACTATCCAAACTTTGCGCTCTACAAAACCATCTTTTAAGTGGTTTGTAAAAAACTTTTTGCGCGAAGCACAAACAGCACTGCTTCTCGGCATAAGCTGTGCTACGGTAGTAGCAATAGTTGTTGTTCTCTGGAAAGGCGATGTAGCGGCGGCCGGAGTAATAGCGTTTAGTATAATTCTCGTTCAGTTGATTGCTTCTGTTTGGGGATTGAGCGTGCCGGCAGTATTGCATAGAGCCAAACTCGATCCTAAAATTGCAGCCGGACCAATTACGTTGGCGTTAACAGATATTTTTACGATACTCTTTTATTTTGGATTAGCGGCATTGTTTTTATAAATCTTGATCTAAAACGATCAAGAAAAAGATTGAAAATTGAGATGATCATAAACAAAGAAAATATAATTGAATTCCTAAGAAGCAAAAAAGAGTATCTCCAAGAGAAGTTTGGTGTAACAAGTATTTCGCTTTTTGGTTCATACGCACGCGGAGAGGAAACAGAAGAAAGTGATATAGATATTTTTGTTGAAATGCCCGCTGATTATGATAGATTGTTTGGTTTAAAAGAGTATTTGGAAAAATCGTTTCAAAAAAGCGTAGATGTTATAAGAAAGCGCACAAATATTCGCCGGAGATTTTTGGAAGAAATAGAAAAGGATGGCGTTTATGTCTAAAGAATTAGTATTAAAGAAATTTCTCGATGTTTCTGAAGGCGTTGAAATAGTTCTTCGAAGAAGCGATAAAATTAGAACTCCTTCAGATTTTGCAAATCATCAAGAAGGTGGCGATCTCTATGATGCGATACTAATGAGACTTCAAGTGATAGGAGAAGTACTAAAAAAAATTGCTAAAACAAATCCAGAAATTCTCAAGAACCATCCCGGCATAGAGTGGAATAAAATAATTGGCCTTAGAGATGTCATCTCTCATGATTATTTATTTGTAGATGAAGAAATAATCTTTTCTATCTGCAAAGAAAAAATACCGGCTCTTAGGGAAGAAGTAAATTTGATAATTAAAGACTTAGAAGAAGAATTAAACAATAAATTAAAATCCTAAACAAGAAATAACATGACCACAATTTTTGAAAAAGTAGTACCCGTTTCATTAGAAGAAGAAATGAAAACCTCCTACATCGATTATGCGATGAGCGTTATTGTTGCTCGCGCATTGCCGGATGTAAGAGACGGGCTTAAGCCGGTTCACCGTAGAGTTTTATTCGGCATGCACGAACTCGGTCTTCAAAACAACAAACAATATAAAAAGTCTGCTCGTATCGTGGGCGAGGTTCTTGGTAAATACCATCCGCACGGCGATACAGCGATTTACGATACAATGGTGCGTATGGCGCAAGAATGGTCGCTTCGCTATCCGCTTGTGCAAGGACAAGGAAACTTTGGATCGGTGGATGGTGATGGTGCCGCGGCTATGCGTTATACAGAAGCTCGTTTAGCAAAAATTGCAGACGAAATGTTGCGCGACCTTGATAAAAACACCGTTGCTTTTGGACCAAACTTTGATGATTCTCTCCAAGAACCATTGGTTATGCCTTCTTATCTGCCAAACCTATTGGTAAACGGTTCCAGCGGTATTGCCGTTGGCATGGCAACAAATATTCCTCCCCATAACCTAAGAGAGGTTATAGCTGGACTGATAATGCTGATCGATAATCCGAAAACCACAGCGGAAGACATTATCAAAGTTGTTAAAGCACCCGATTTTCCTACCGGTGGAATTATTTACGGTTACGATGGAGTTAAAGAAGCACTCCTAACCGGAAGAGGAAGAATTGTAATACGTGCTAAAGCAAATATTGAAACGCTGAAGAATGATAGAGAAAACATTATTATCACCGAGCTGCCTTATCAAGTAAACAAGGCAACACTTATAGAAAAAATTGCAGAGCTGGTTCGCGAAGGAAAGATAGAAGGTATATCAAACATTCGCGATGAAAGCGACCGCGACGGTATGCGCGTTGTTATTGAGTTAAAACGTGATGGACAGCCGGCTGTAATTCTGAATAATTTGTTCAAGCATACATCAATGCAAGTTACTTTTGGCGTGATAATGCTTGCGCTGGTTAATGGCGCACCAAAGGTTCTAACGCTTCAGCAAATGATGGAACACTTCTTAGTTCACAGAATGGATGTTCTTGTTCGCAGAACACAGTACGAACTTGATGCCGCAGAACGACGCGCGCATATTTTGGAAGGCTACATTATTGCGCTGGATAACATTGATGAAGTAATTCAAACTATCAAGAAATCCAAAGATGTAGAAACTGCTAAACAATCGTTGATGCGCAAATTCAAGCTGAGCGAGATTCAAGCTAAAGCAATTCTCGACATGAGATTGCAGCGCTTAACCGGCTTGGAAAGAAAGAAAATTGAAGAAGAATACAAAGAAATAATCAAGTTGATAAATAAGTTAAAAGCGATTCTCGGAAACGAAAAATTGAGAAAGCAAATAATTAAAGAAGAATTGCTTGCGTTAAATGAAAAGTACGGCGACGAACGCAGAACGGAAATTATTCACGACTACAAAGAATTTTCTTTAGAAGATACAATTGCCGAGGAAGATGTAGTTGTTACAATTTCTCATGCCGGATTTATCAAGCGCTTTCCGGTTAGCGGTTATCGCAAACAAGGACGGGGCGGTAAAGGTGTTACCGGTGCCGGTACTCGCGAAGAAGATTTTATTGAACATATGTTCGTTGCTTCAACACATCACTACATAATGTTCTTCACAGACAAGGGAAAATGTTACTGGCTGAAAGTACACGAAATTCCGGAAGGCGGACGTGCTACCAAAGGAAGGTCAATTCTTAATCTTATTGAAAAAGATAAAGAAGAAAACATAACGGCCTTTGTAACAGTAAAAGAATTCACCGACGATAAATCCATTGTGATGGTTACAAGACAAGGTACTGTTAAGAAAACAATTCTTTCCGCTTACTCAAATATTCGTCGCGGAGGAATTCTTGCAATTAACTTAAGTACCGGCGATAGTTTGGTTGAGGCTAAACTTAGTGATGGAAACAACGATATTATAATTGGAACAAGCGAAGGCATGGCAATCCACTTTAAGGAAAGCGACGTACGCGATATGGGCAGAACTGCAACCGGCGTGCGCGGCATTAACTTAGGTAAGAAAGACTATGTTATCGGAATGATTGTTGTTCGCAATGCTACTACGCTAATGGTTGTTACGGATAAAGGTTTTGGTAAGAGATCAGAGATTGAAGATTACAGATTAACCAAGCGCGGAGGTAAAGGCGTTATAACCGTTAAGACTTCCGACAAAAATGGCAAGATGATAGCTATGAAGGAAGTAAATGATGGTGATGAATTGGTAATTATCACCACCGGCGGAATGGTTCTTAGACAAGCTGTTAGCGAGTTACGCGTGATGGGTAGAAATACTCAAGGCGTTAGATTGATTCGCTTGAATGAAGGTGATGAAATTGCGGATATCGCAAGAGTAATTCCGGAAGATGAAGAAGAATAAGACAAGAATTGAGAATAACATAACCGAGGAAAACAAAAAATCGGTTAAGTATTGGTTGTCTCGACCAGTAGAGGAGCGATTTGCGGAAATGGAAAGATTCAGAAATGAGTATTTTGATGTTCATCCGGAATTACCACGAAGACTGGTTATGGTAGGAAGAACAATAAATGGAATTACTGGTGAAGTAATTAGGACTACGGGCAACCCAAACAAAACAAGAAAATAAACGAGCAAAAAATGTCTAATAACAAAAATTTGCAATTCGATTCAAAATGTGTTCACAGCGGTGTGGGTGAATATGAGTTTGGTTCAGTAGTGCCGCCGATTTATCAAACATCTACTTTTAAATTCGAAAACGCTGCTCACGGCGCAGCCTTATTTAAAGGCGATGTTGACGGATATATTTATACAAGAATGAAAAACCCTACCGTTGAAGCAATGGAAAACGCAGTTGCCGAATTGGAAGGCGGACACAAAGCTCTCGGCTGTGCAAGCGGTATGGCTGCAATAAGCACTACATTTACGGCGTTGCTTAAATCGGGCGACCATGTTGTTTGCAGCAAATCTGTTTATGGACCGACGCTTACTTTGCTACAAACAGTTTTAAGCAAGTTTGGTGTTGAAGCAACTTTTGTAGATACAGACATTACCGAAGAAATTGAAAAAGCCGTTAAGCCAAACACAAAGATTATTTATGTAGAAACACCGGCAAATCCGGTTATTGCAATTACTGATTTGGAAGCCGCTGCAAAAATTGCTCATGCTAACAATGCTTTGTTTGTAGTAGATAATACTTTTATGAGCCCGGCATTGCAGCAGCCATTAAAGTTTGGAGCCGATGTTGTTGTTCACAGTATGACAAAATTTTTGAACGGTCACGCCGATGTTGTTGGCGGAATCATAGTTGTAAAGAACGAAGACGATTACAAAATGATGCGTAAGATTCTTAACCAAATGGGTGGAGTAATCGATCCGTTCAATTCGTTTCTGGTTCACCGCGGTTTAAAAACTTTAGCTATTAGAATGCAGAAGCATACTGAGAATGCTCAATTAATAGCCGAGTATTTAGAGAATCATCCAAAAGTAAAATGGGTTCGCTATCCCGGATTGAAAAGTCATCCTAACTATGAAGTTGGTCTAAAACAACACAGCGCTCCCGGCGGAATGATTTCTTTCGAGTTGAAAGATGGTTTTAAGGCCGGCGAAATTGTAATGAACAATGTTAAACTTTGTGCTCTTGCTGTTTCCTTGGGCGGAGTTGAAACGTTAATTCAACATCCGGCAAGTATGACTCACCTAACAATGGGCGAAGCAGCTCGCGCAACAGCTGGAATTACGGAAGGGCTTGTTCGTCTGTCTGTAGGTATCGAGAATGTAAAAGATTTGATTGATGATCTTGAGCAAGCGCTTGCTAAAATTCCCGAATTAGAAAAAGCAGCAGTATAAATTTTCAATCTGCCGGAGAAAAATAATTCCGGCAGAAATATTTTTTAACATTTGTATTCATCCCGCTACAAATTTATTTTTCGCCTCAACAAAATCTCAGATATCCATATGAAAAAAATCTTTTTGTTTTTAGCAGCATTGGTAATTTTAGGCACAAATACATTTGCGCAAAAATCGCCTCTATTCATTCCGAAAAATATTCTTAAGGCTTACGAAAAAGGAACACGTTCTTACGATGGAAAGCCCGGACCAAACTATTGGGTAAATCACGCCGACTATAAAATTCAAGCAGAACTCTTTCCGGAAAAGCGGGAAGTTAAGGGAACCGTTCATATAAAATACTACAATGAAAGCCCCGATTCCTTAAAGACGCTGGTCATTCGTCTTTATCAAGACTTTCTTAAAAAAGGAACGCCGCGTTCTTCAAGAGTTAGCTTGAATGACGAAACCGATGGAACCCAAATAGATACGATGATGATTAACGGTATTGGATTGAATTTGAAATCGCGCGATCTAAGAATAATGAGACGCGGATCGAACATGACGATTAATAATCTTCCCCACAAAATTGCACCAAAGGGAAGCGCCGACATTATGATTAAGTGGTCGGTAATTATTCCGAAAGAAACGCGAATTAGAATGGGCGCTTATAACGATTCAACTTTTTATGTTGCTTACTGGTATCCGCAAATAGCGGTTTATGATGATGTAGATGGATGGGATATGATTAATTATGAGGGGGGCTCGCTCGAATTCTATAATGACAAAAATAATTTTGATGTTGAAATTACGGTTCCAAAAAACTATCTGGTTTGGGGAAGCGGGCTATATCAAAATTTAGAAGAAGTTTTAAAACCGGAATTGGTTGCGCGGTATAAACAAGCTTGGACAGCAGACGAAATAATCAAAGTTGTTACTCCGGAAGATTTAAAAAATGGGACAACAATTGGCAACGGTAAAAACACTTGGAAATTCAAGGGGGAAAATATTCCCGATTTTAATTGGGCAACAAGCAGCGGCTATTTGTGGGATGCAACCACCGCGGAGGTTGACGATGCCGGAAGACGTGTATTGACCGATACAGCTTATCCGGAAAAAACAAAAACTTATCACGAAGTTGCTTTATTTGCAAAACTTTCTGTTCAGCAATTATCGGTAGACCAACCCGGTTATCCATTTCCATATCCAAAGATCACTACATTTAACGGAGAGACTGAGGGCGGTGGCGGAATGGAATCTCCAATGATGACAAACAATGGTATAAGCGGACGCGGCGGACAAGCAGGCGTTACTTTGCACGAGATTGCACATACATATTTTCCATTCCTAATGGGAATTAATGAACGTAAATACGCGTGGATGGATGAAGGCTGGGCAACATTTTTTACTTCTGCAAACCATATGAATGTTATCGAGGGTGGTACCGGGGATTCGTATGAAGGAAACTTTCGAATGGTTGGAGCAATAATGGGAAACGAAACAGATTTTCCTCTTATAACACTTTCTTCGAATACACCTACAAGTCAGAATTACGGTTTTAATTCTTACACAAAGGCTTCAACGGCGTATTATTTTTTAAAGGAAGTTTTAGGCGATGATTTGTTTAAGAAAGCTTTGCTTGAATATATCAATAGATGGAACGGAAAGCATCCGCTTCCTTATGATTTCTTTAATACATTTAATGATGTTGCAAAAGAAGATTTAAGCTGGTTCTGGAATCCTTGGTTTATTGAATCCGGCTATCCCGATTTGGCGATTAAATCTGTTAAACCTACAAAGAGTGGAACGGAAATAGTAGTTGAAAAAGCTGGCAATGTTCCAACTCCAATTGATTTGGAAATTACTTATTCCGATGATACAAAAGAAAAAATATATCATAAAACTTCGGTATGGAAATCCGGTGTAAAAGAAATACAAACAAGCGTGAAAAATAAAAAGGAAGTTAAAAGAGTGGAGTTGTTAGAAGACCGCTCGCCGGATGGTAAATTGAAAAACAATGTTTGGGAAAAGAAATAAAATTTAACCACAAAGAGCGCGAAGAAAAACTTCACAAAGAACACAAAGAGAAGAAGAATTTTCCTTTGCGCTCTTTGTGGCTTCTTCGTGATCTTAGTGGTTAAAATCTTCTTTGGATATCAGATCACAGTCAAGCTTTTGGGGTTGTTAATCACTGGTCAGATTTATAAACTTGCCTACATTAATAATAGAAGACTATTCAAGTGAATAAAAAACTAACTGTTTTGTTTCTCCTTATCTCTGCTTATTACTCATATGCACAAGAGATAATTCAAAAAGGTGATTCTTATTATCTTTCAAATACATTGATTGTAAAATTCAAAGAAGGCGCATCACCGCTTGCAAGCACACAATCATTGCAGAAAAAAGGCTTTGCTCCGTTTACTGTTACCGAAGCCACAAAGCTTTTTCCGGAGGAGAATACATTAAGAAAAGGATCGAACTCTCTAGGCAATATTTATCTTCTTAAATATAGTTCTATGGAAGACCCGCTAGAACTCTCCAAAAAGTTTTCGAAAAGTAAAGATGTTGAATACGCCGAACCTAAATATGTTCACCGTGTAACAGTTGTACCAAACGATTCTATTTTTCTAACCGGACAGCAAATAAATTTAAGCAGAATTTCAGCAACACAAGCATGGGATATTACAAAAGGAGATTCCTCCGTTCTCATAGCAATTATTGATACGGGAGTTGATTGGGCTCATCCGGATTTAGCTGCTAACATATTAAAAGACAATTCCGGAAAAGTAGTTGGATATGATTTTGGCGGATTGAACGGAACACCGGACGATGATCCAAACGAAGATAAAGAGCCAAGCGGAAAGCTTGCTTATCATGGAACTCACGTTGCCGGAATAGTTGCCGCTGTTACAGACAATAAAATTGGAATTGCTTCAATCGGTTATAACTGCACTATTCTTCCCGTAAAGACGAGTCGCAGCGACAAGAGGGATGCGAATGGTTATCCATATGTTTATTACGGATTCGAAGGAATAAAATATGCAGCTGATAAAGGCGCCAAAGTAATTAACTGCAGCTGGGGAAGCTCGAGCTTTTCCCGTTACGAACAAGAGGTTATTGATTATGCAACTTCAAAAGGAAGCTTGGTTGTTGCTTCTGCCGGCAACGAAAACACAAAAGCCTCATTCTTTCCCGGAAGCTATAAAGGGGTTCTTTCTGTTGTGTGGGGAGAGATCAATGATAAAAGATATCCCGGTGCTACATACGGAATAAATACAGATGTGCTTGCGCCCGGTACTTCGATATTTTCTACTTATCCAACATACACTAACATTCCATATAGAACTTTAAGCGGGTCATCAATGGCGGCGCCTCTTGTGGCCGGTGTAGCCGGATTAGTTGCTTCAAAATTTCCAAACTATTCCGCGCTTCAAATTGGCGAACAAGTTCGTGTTACTACAGATGATATTTATTCAAACGGAGTTAATCCGGACAGCATAAAGTATCTTGCCGGAAAAGGAAGAGCAAACGCTTACCGCGCAGTAACCGAAACAAATGCAATTTCTGTACGTGCGACAGATATAAAATTTACAGAAACGGCCAGTGGTAATTCCAATGGTTTATTTGAAACCAACGAAACAGTAATAGGCTCGGTATCGTTAACAAACTATCTTTCACCTATTAGCTTAGTTTCTATAGGCGTTGAATGCAGTGATAATGCGGTTGCTTTGATTGCGCCAACAAAACCAAGCGAAAATGCGGGTGCATTTAATACGCTGGAACAAAAAAGTGATATTTATAATTTTTACTTCATTGTTTTACCCGGCGCACCATATAACCATGATGTAAATTTTTTAATTAAATTTTCCAGCGGAAGTTATAACGATTATCAATGGATAAGCGTGCGCGTAAATCCAACGTATGATACTCACAACGCGAATAAAATTGTAATGAGCATAACAAGCAAAGGCTCTCTCGGATTTAATGATTATCCGCTAAACATAGACGGACAAGGTTTTCGTTATGACAATGGGGAGAATCTGTTGTTCGAAGGAGCGTTCATGTATGGAACTTCTGAGACTACTGTAATGGACGCCACAAGAACAATACAAGTACAGAGCACAGATTTTAAAATGTTAAGTCCAATTAAACTTACTACAGCGCAAAACGGAGACCAGAGCACGACGGCAACGTTTAATGATTCCGGTGCCGGGAACAGTGCCCTAGGCATTGAGACAAAACAAACAAGTTATGCCTATGCTAAGTCCCCAAACGATAAATATATAATTGTTGTAAGCGATCTATATAATAAAACAGAGAAAGAAATTTCAAATCTATATGTTGGTTACTTCTTCGATTGGGATATTCCGGCCGATGACCCGGTTAAAGATTCTACCGCGTTTGATGCAACAGATAATTTCGCTTACTCATTTTATAAGGACAAAAGCATATTAGGTACATACACCGGTGCCGCACTGGCTTCCGGAAATAATTTCGGTTATTACCCGATAAACAATGCAGCAACCGAAGGAGATGTTCGTCTGTTTGATGCAAATGAATATTCAGATAAAGAAAAATGGACAACCCTTTCCAGCGGAATTGTTAAAAAAGACATTGGTTATGTAGATGCATCTTATGTTGTTTCCAGCGGACCATATAAAATTGCCGCAAATCAAAATTTAAAAGTTGCCTATGTTGTTGCAGCCGGCGATAATCTGCCGGACTTGAGGAATGCTATTAAGCAAAGCAGAATCCAATACAAAGCATTAATAGATGATATAGACGAAGAAAAGACCATTCCGGCCGAGTATTCTTTATCTCAGAACTATCCAAATCCATTTAACCCGGAAACGACGATTAGCTATTCAATTCCTAAAGCAGAACACGTTACATTAAAAGTGTATGATGTACTCGGAAGAGAAGTTGCGGCGCTAGTAGATGAATTTAAACAAGCCGGAGTTCATCACTCTTCGTTCATCACTCTTCGTTCTTCACTCACGTCCGGCGTTTATTTTTATAGATTGCAAGCCGGAAGCTTTGTTCAATCAAAGAAGATGATTTTACTGAAATAAAATTTTCAAAATCCGGGGAAGATTATGAAGTGGGCGGCGATAATACTTTTTTTATCGTACTTGACGGCGAATAACTATGCTCGACAAGCTCAAGTTATTCAAAAGGGCAAAGAAAATTTCCTTCGCAACAAGGTTATAGTAAAAATAAATAATGAATTCCTTTCCACATTCACCCCAAGTATTTTAGCCGAACAACTCAACAAAAAACTCAGCCAACACGTTGTAAAAAATGTGGAGGGTTTATTTACTACTTCGGCAACTTTGCAAAAGGGGAAGAGTTTTCTTAATGGAATATTTATCGTTACAACAAACGATAATGAAAACCCGGTTAATATTGTGAAAACATTATTATCATTGCCGGAAGTGGAATGGGCGGAACCCAAGTATGTTCGGCAAGTCTGTTACAACCCTAATGATGAATTTTTTACTTCCGGAACGCAATCTTATCTTGATGTAATTAAAGCCAGTGCTGCGTGGGAAGTAACCAAGGGAAGCAAAGAAGTTGTAATCGCTATAATTGATACCGGCGTTGATATTGATCATCCTGATTTAACCGATAATATTTTTCTTAATAAAATGGAGATACCAGATAACGGCAAAGATGAAGATGACTTTGGCGAGTTTGCGGATGATATACATGGTTGGGATTTCGGAGGAGAAAGTGGAACTCCGGATAACGATCCCCGTGAAGATTTTTCTCCACTTAATGGTTATCACGGAACACACGTTTCCGGTATTGCTTCCGCGGTAACTGATAATAATTATGGTGTTGCGTCTATAGGATATAATTGTAAAATACTTCCGGTAAAAGCTTCGGAGCAGAATATTGTAGATGAAAACAACATACCTAAGATCATCTATGGCTTTGAGGGAATAAAATATGCCGTTGATAAAGGCGCAAAAATAATATGTTGCAGCTGGGGCGGCTATGAGTTTTCCAGATTTGAGCAAGAGATAATAGACTACGCAGTTTCAAAAGGAGTTTTAGTAGTGGCCGCTGCGGGAAACGATAATTCACAGCGTCCATTTTATCCAGCCAGCTATAAAGGTGTGTTATCAGTTGGCTGGTCTAATAATGATGATACACGAAGTATAGCAAGTAATTATGGAAATCACGTTGATGTAATGGCTCCGGGCACCGGAATATATTCTACGTGGCCGCTAATATCTTCGCAGAATTCTCCATTTAAATTTGCGGGCGGTTCTTCTATGTCAGCCCCATTGGTGGCGGGACTTGCCGGATTAGTAATCTCTAAATATCCAAACTTAACACCACTTCAAACAGCTGAGCGAATGCGAGTTACTTCTGAAAACATAGAAGAGAAAAATTCTTCTATGTATAAAAACCTATTGGGTTCCGGAAGAGTGAACGCTTTTGATGCGGTAAGCGAGAAAAAAGTATTTTCTTTAAGAGCTACAGATGTTCAGCTAAATCAGAAAGTTCATCATAATGTTGAATGGGAAGATACAACGGAAATTCAAATAACATTTACCAATTACTTAAATCCGATTGTGAATGCTTCTGTAACAATTTCAACAAGCGAACCATTTGTAAAAATTATTAATAATACATTTGAAACCGGCTCACTGGCCGAATTTAGTACTGTGGGCAACAGCTTCAGTTTTACTTTAGAAGATCAAGCTCCAACGGATACTACAATTTATTTTCTGCTGAAGTACGATTCCCCGGTTTATAAGGACTTTCAGTGGATCGAGGCAAAAATTAATCCATCTTTCGTTACACATAATAACGGCAAACTAGAAGCTACTATAACAAACATAGGTGGAATAGGGTTTAGCGATTTGCAGAATCAAATAGGAGATGGTTTTAAATTATCTGGAGGAAGCAATATTCTAAACGAAGGTTCCTTTCTATTTGGGAACTCTGCTCAAAAACTTATTGATGGTGTTCGACAAACCAAAGCCATTGCCAGCAGTGATTTTAAAATTCTAAAATCCGTTTCACTTTACGAAAATAAATCGGCCAATGAGAGCCTTGCTATATTTAATGATGGCAACGCCGGTCCCTCTTTTTTAGGAATTGAAACCCAGATTCGTACTTATACTTTTAATTCTGCACCGGATGATGCGTATCTTCTTATAGAGGCTGCTCTAAAAAACACTATGCATAAAGACATTAAGAATTTACACGCCGGTTACTTCCTCGATTTCAATCTTAGCGAGGATGCTTTTAGCGATTCAACCTATTATGATGTTCCGGACAACTTTGCGTATGTAACAAATAAAAACCAGCAAAAAGGAATAGTTGGAGCGGCTCTGTTAACAAAACAAAAAGCCGGATATACCAGCATCAACAACAATTGGCGTGTAGGTGAGGTAATTCTCTTAGACGGTTTCAGTGACGAAGAAAAGTGGTATTCAATTTCAAGCGATATACACAAAGAAAAAATATACGGCGATGTTTCTTTTACAATTAGCGGGGGTCCGTTCAGTATTCTTGCCGGTGAAACTGAGACGGTAGCTTTTGTGATTGCTATTGCTTCAAACAAAGAAGAACTTCGTCAAATTATTAGGCAGAGTAGAAAAAAAAATTTGGCGTTAGGCATAAATCAGCAAGACGGATTGCCAACCGAGCATAAGCTTAACCAGAATTATCCAAATCCATTTAACCCGGAAACGACGATTACTTATCATTTGCCAAAAGCAGAACTTGTAACACTAAAGGTGTATGATATTCTCGGAAGAGAAATAGAATCACTGGTAAATGAATACAAGCAAGCCGGCGTGTATAGTTGCAAACTGCGAATAGATAATGGAAGATTCTCCAGCGGTGTTTATTTCTATCGCTTGCAATGCGGAGGCTACAGCGAAACCAAAAAAATGATTTTGATTAAATAGGAAACACATAAGTGAAAAATTTGTTGATCGGATTGTTGTTTATAACATCACAGCTGCTGGCACAATGGGAATGGCAGAATCCGTTACCACAAGGAAACACTTTAAATGATGTAAAAATTGTGAATGATAAAATAGTAATAGCGGTCGGGGACTTAGGAACAGTAATTAGATCAGTCGATGCCGGCGAAACGTGGAATAAAATTTATTTAGGTACAGAAATGAAGTTTAGTTCTGTTCATTTTGGAGATGAGAATACTGGTTATATATTAGGAGTAGATGGAACAATATTTAAAACCACTGATCGTGGGGAAAGGTGGAAAGCGTTATCCACCGGAATAAAAACAACTTACCATGCCATTTGTTTTGTAAGTAAAGACATTGGTTATGTCTGCGGTTATTATGGATATATAATGAAAACAACAGACGGCGGAGAAACGTGGGAAAAGAAAAACAGTAAGACAATAAATACACTAAACAAAATTCATTTTCTAAATACTACTTTGGGTTTTGCCGTCGGAAAAGAGGGGACAATAACCAAAACTACAGATGGAGGAAATACATGGAAGGGAATTTCGATAGACGAAACTGCAGAATTAAAATCAGTTTATTTTGTTGATGAATTAAACGGCTGGGTTGTAAGCGGCAACGGAAAAATTTTCAAAACATTAGATGGAGGAAGTGTTTGGACATTACAATATTCCAACTCAACAACTTCGTTTACAAGTTTGTGTTTTGAAGATCAAAACAACGGTATAACCTGGGGAAGTAATTCTTGCATAACCAATAATGGGGGCAAAAAATGGAATCTAGATTATAAAATTTTCAGCGTTAATTCTGTTGATATAAAATTAAAACTTGGTTTCGCAGTTGGTTTGAGTGGTTTAATTGGAAAGACCTCTGATAATGGACTTAATTGGAAAACAAATATATTAGCTTTCAGTTATCTGGATTTGAGAAGCATTTTTTTCATTAACAAAAATGTTGGTTGGACTAGTGGATACGTTTATCCAAATGGTATTTATAAAACAGATGATGGAGGATCAACTTGGAAATTGTTGCCTAACAAAGCGAATGTACAGCGGATGTACTTTAAAGACGAACTCAACGGTATTGGTTTTGGTAATTACGTTACTAAAACTACAGACGGCGGAGTAGTCTGGGACACGCTCCTTTTCAATAATTCTTATATAAGGTCATATTCAATTGTTGAAAACAACATTTGGATTGTGGAAGGAAGTACTAAAATCTACAAGTCGATTGATGATGGCAAGAGTTGGGAAATAATTATAGCAAAAGATTTGAACACACTGAGCGGTGGAAAGCAATTACAATCAATCTTTTTCATAGACAAGCTGAGAGGATGGGCGATTACTTTACAAGGCGGCATAATAAAATCGGTAGATGGGGGAAATACTTGGGTGCTACTAAAAGATATAAAACATTTTGGATTACAAGCAGTTCACTTTGCAGACGAAAACAACGGATGGATCTGCGGAGACTTGGGTTATATTTTGCATACTACAAATGGAGGAGACACGTGGAATCAGCAAAAAACCGAATCAACGGCAATACTATACTCGTTTCGGTTTATTAATAAGCACCTTGGCTGGACAGTTGGGACTTTCGGAACCATATTGAAAACAACAAATGGGGGAGAAGATTGGATTCAACAAAAAAGCAACACACTGAATAATTTACTTACGGTATACTTTCTTGATGAAAACACGGGCTGGGTAGTCGGAGCTAATGGTACAATTTTAAAAACGACAAACGGCGGTACTACATTTATAGAAGAAGAGAAAGAAATTCCGAGCGCATACGAACTAAGCCAGAACTATCCTAATCCATTTAACCCGGAAACCACTATTAGCTACAAGATACAAGCAGCAAGCCAAGTAAGCCTAAAAGTTTATGATGTACTCGGAAGAGAAGTTGGAACTCTAGTAAATGAATACAAGCAACCGGGAGTGTATAACTCTACGTTCTCCACTCTACATTCTTCACTCACTTCTGGTATTTATTTTTATAAATTACAAGCTGGCAATCCTTCGGCTGGCTCAGGACAAGGTTTTGTTCAAACAAAGAAGATGATTCTCATTAAATAAGGATCTCCGTTTTGGGAAACGAAATATTGTGCGGCAATTGCGAATTAGAACTAACAAGTGAAGATGAGTTTTGCCCTCGTTGCGGCTCAATTTTCGACGAGGGTGTAAAATGCTATAAGCATGAATCCAAAAACGCAGAAGGGGTTTGTGTAATCTGCAATTACGCGTTTTGTGATGAATGCGGGGCTTTAAAAAATGAAATTTTTCTTTGCGGCGCGCATGAACATTATGAAATATTTCAATCTTTAGCCGTTGTAAATATCTGCAAAGGCTCTTACGAAAGCGAAAGCTTAAGAAACTCCTTGGTAGAAAATGGGTTGCATCCCTTTCTGTTTTCCGGGAAAAACATTCCTTCAACATATTTGCCATCGATAGGAAACAATAACCAAAACGCCTTAGATGTAGCTATATATGGAACGGGCGAAATAAAAATTCTAGTTCCGCTTGGTGAAGTTCTTGAAGCAGAGAGAATAATAAACAGCGGCGAAAATATTCCCGGAGATCAAACTTTGTAAAAAAACTTGATCCATTCGAAAGTTTTCTTAACGCCCTCTTCGTAAGTAGTGCTTGGCAAGAATCCAAAAGTGTTTTTGAATTTGGCACCGTCAAGAATTAGCTCTTCTCTCTTTAAATAAAGCATTTCATAAACTTCTTTTATTACTTTATTGAACAAACCAAATAAAGTGAAAATAAAGTTCGAGTTTAAAAGCTGATACTTTGAATTCGTACCGCCGCTTTTAGAAATTAACTCCATATAGCTTTTGTTGGTAATCGGTAGTGTTGCTGGAACATTAAACTCATGATTGATTCCCTTTTCAGAGAGTCCGGCCGCAGCCAAACACTTTCCGGCGTCTTCAATAAAAATATATTCAAGCGGAATGTTTTTAGCACCAATCCAGAATAATGATTTTCCTATAAGTGCATTTTGATATGCCTTCTCTGAAAAACCATTTACAACAAAGGGTCCGTAAAAATCCGGAAAGCGGACAGTAGTAAATTGCAATCCCTTTTCGGAAGAATATTTCTTTATCATTTCTTCCATATCAATTCTGATTTTACCTTTTACTGTATGTGCGGCAAGCGGATGTTTTTCATCAACCGGATTATACTGCGCATGACCATAAATATAAACGTTGCCTGGAAAAACAAAACGTGCTTTAGCATTTGCGGCGGCATCTAAAGAAACTTGTAACAAAGGACGGGCTTTTTCTTTCCAATCGAGATAAGAAATGTTTGCACAGTAGAATAAAACCGAACAGCCCTTTATAGCTTTTGATAAATCGGCCGGCTTAACAGCATCGCCTTCAAATATTTCTACATTTTTCATTCCCGAGAAATACTTTTCAGCTTTTTGTTTGCTTCGCACAAATGCGCGAACTTGATTTCCGTTTTCAACCAAAGCCTTTATTGTGGCTCTTCCAATTCCGCCGGTTGCGCCAACTACTAAACATTTATCCGAACTCATTTATCTTCTCCAACAAAGTTGAGTTTTATGTTTATAATTTCGGGACGGCTTCCTGTTCTTATTGGAGGACCCCATCCGCCAACACCACAAGAAACATAGTAATGTGTATTGTTAATTAATCTGTAACCCCATGCAAGCTCATAAACTTTTTCAACTATATAATTGAATGGCCAAAGCTGACCGTTGTGAGTATGTCCGCTTAGCTGAAGATCGACACCATTTTGAGAAGCTTGCTCTAAGTTAAACGGCTGGTGATCCATCATAATTATTGGAAGCGACTTATCAACTTCCTTTATGATATCGGAAAGTTCTTTTCGCTGTTTGCCGGAAAATTGTCGACTTGCGCGGTCTTCGCGTCCTACAATATAAAACGCATCACCAATCTTTAATGCTTTATCACGAACTACATTTATATTGTGTTTTGCTAAATATTCAACAGCCGGCTCAGCACCGCCAATGAATTCGTGATTACCGGTAACAGCATAAACACCATACTTTGCTTTCAATCGCTGTAAATGTTCGCCAACATCATATTTAATTACCGGACCTAAATCTTCATCAATAATATCACCGGCTAGAAGAATTACATCGGGATTAAGCTTGTTGATTTTTTCGCTCACGTTGTACATAAATTCGTAACTATTTATTGTCCCGAGGTGAAGATCGGAAGCAACTGCGAGATTCAGTGATTTCAACTCACCGGCATTTTTCTTTATGTCTATCGAATACTTTTTAATAACAATCATTTTTGTGTTGATGTATCCGCCAATAACCGAACTTAAAACCAAAACTCCAACTGCGATTGCCACAACCCGTTTTGATTGCTCAATGTTAGAGGTTATAAAAGAAGGGAAAAATGGAACGAAGTGGTTTACAAGGCGAAACAAATCAACGACAATCAAAAAGAGAAATGTGTAAGCCATTATTGCCAGCCAGAACGAACCAATCCAAACAAGAATAATGCTGATTGGAGAAATCCATATATTTTCAATTAATCTTCCGGCAATGTAAGAAGAGGCAATAAAAATAATAGCGATCAAGAAAAAAGTTTTATACTCAGCTGGTACAATAGACAAGCCGCGGCGGATAATGTAGTAGTTGATCAATCCGTAAACAGTAAAAACGATTCCAAAGAAAATGAACATTTGAGAGGCCTTCATAAATCCTAAAATTTAGTTATAACAATTTTAACTGTAACCAAGATAGTACTGGATTAAGACGTACATGTACTACATACGTTGTATGTAACAAGAGAAAAGTCAAAATAGTTTTAAACTCGGTTTAATTCCCCGTATAAATTATAAGCCGCCAAGTCGATTAATAATAGCATGCTTATATAACTCAACGTATCTCTCTGCAGATCTTCGCCATGAATAATCTTTTGTCATTCCATTGTACTGAATTTTTTGCCAAACATCTTTTAAGTTAAAGTCGTGAATAGCGCGGTGAACGGTTTGGATTAACGCGTGAGCTGTGTAATCGTTAAACGAATAACCGGTTCCAATTTCTTGACCTTGAGCAAGATATTCGTTCCAATCTAAAACTGTATCGGCAAGTCCGCCGGTTTTGCGAACAACCGGAACGGTTCCATATTTAAGAGAGTAAATTTGATTTAGTCCACACGGCTCAAAACGGGAAGGCATCAGAAAAATATCGGAAGCAGCTTCGATAAAGTGAGAAAGCTCGTTGTTAAATCCGCGGTAGAAATAAACTTTGTTAGGATATTTTTCTTTAATCTGAATAAACATTTCTTCGTAGCGTTGTTCGCCGCTTCCCAGAATTACCCACTGTGCATTAAGCAGCATCAATTCATTTAATGCGTAACCGATTATATCAAAGCCTTTCTGGGAAACCATTCGGGAAACTATGCCGATCAGCGGAACGTTTTCATCATATTCAAACCCAAGCTGATCGAGAAGAAATTTTTTATTCTGTAGTTTACCGGAAAGATTAGTTGCAGAATATTGGTATGGAAGTAAAACATCTTTCTCCGGATTCCATATTTGGTAATCGATTCCGTTTATTATTCCGTAAAAATCTTTTTCGCGGGAACGAAGATAATTTTCCATTCCCTCGCCATACTCGGGGGTAAGCAACTCGTGTGCGTAAGTTTGACTAACAGTATTAATAACATCGCTAGTTAGAATTGCGGACTTCATAAAATTTATGCCGCCTTCAAACTCGCCGATTCCGCCATGCAAATAGTGATTAAACTTTATTTCCGCTTTAGCAAAAGTTTCTTTTGGAAATCTGCCTTGATAAGCCACGTTATGAATAGTGTAAACTGTTGCGGTACGATTAAACATTTGGTCCCAGCTGTAATTTTCGCGAAGCAAAAGGGGAAGCAATCCGGTTTGCCAATCATTACAGTGAATTACGTCTGGCGCCCAGCCGATACGCTGAAGTATTTCGATTACGCCTTTCATAAAAAGAATGAATCGCTCATCTTCATCATGGTCGTTCGTATAAACACGAAAGCGATGGAAAAAATGGGGACAATCAACAAAGTACACTTCTACGTTTGAGTGAGGAAGTTTTGCCGTATGAACATGAACTGAATGAACTTGTCCGGCAACCCGGATTGGAATTTCGCCGATATTCCATTGATAGTGCAATCCATGTTCAACTTCGCCAAAGATATTGTACTTAGGCATAAAAACTTTTACTTCGTTGCCGAGATTGCTCAGCTCAATAGGAAGAGAGCCGGCCACATCTGCAAGTCCGCCCGTTTTGGCGTAAGGGAAAACTTCGCTTGCTACAAAAGCTATTTTCATAAAGTCGGTTCCCGCTTAGAACAAAATTGTCAAAAATTTCGACGCAAAGATAACCAAAGAATTGAGAAGTTTGAAAAAACACATTAAGTAATCAGCTCCAGAATATTTTCATGGTTCTCGATTTTCCACTCGGTTGAAGTAACGTTCTTGAGAAAAGTATGATCATGGCTAACAAGAAGAAGCGCGCAAAAAACATTTTGCAGCGCATCTTCCAAACACTCAATTGAAACGAGATCCATATGGTTTGTCGGCTCATCCATAATTATTATATGAGGATTTTTTGTTATTCCAAGGCCAAGCAAAAGCTTTCTTGTTTCGCCCGGACTTGGAATTTCTGTATCGAGAATTCGCTTTGCATCTGAACCGAGCCGACTGATTATAATTAACAATTTTCCAAGCTGCTCGTTTGGAAGAGCGTGGATTTCACTCATCAAAATTTTTGTTTCTTCAATGGAAATTTCTTGCGGAATGTAAGTGATGTTTTCCGGTTCGGCGTTAATATGATTGAGAATTTGGCGAATGAGTGTGCTTTTGCCGGAACCATTTATTCCGGTAAGCCCAATTCTATCTCTTGGCAAAATAGCGAGTTTGTTATAAGTAAGTGTTTTGTTTGGTGAAAGATTAAGAGTGCCGACTTCAAGGTTAAGCAAAAAGTTTCTGTGTGAAAACGAACCGGAAAGCATTACGCCGGTTTTGTATTCACGTTTTACGTTTATGTTCTGTAATTCCGTTTTTGCTTTTTCTACACGTGCTTGCATTAAAGTTTTTAATCTACCGCCAATAGCATCTTTGCCGGTTAATCTTGCTAAATCTACTTTTCCTTTGGCATCGCGGTCTTTGCGATCGATATTTTTCTTCGAAATCATTTTTTTGCTTTTGTCTACAATCTCACTTCTTCTCTTATATTCCTTTTCGAGTTTAGTTATTTCCAGTTTTTTAATTTCCAGCTGTTTTTGTGCGGATTCGTTCTCGGATTTTAGCTGCGCTACAACTTCTGGCAATTTTCCACGGCGAAAATCTATGCCGGAAGAATCAATGAAAAGAAATTGTTCGCATAAGTTTTCCATTAGCTCTCTATCGTGACTAACAATTAATCCGATTCCATTGAATGACTTTAATGAATTGAATATCATTTCTTTAGCAGCCGCGTCCAGATGATTAGTCGGCTCATCTATTGCCAGCAACTCCGGATTACTTGCAAGTGCACATGCAATTTGAACCCTCTTTCGTTCTCCATGCGAAAGTGTGTCCCAGCGATTAAGCCATTTGGAATCAATGTCTAATTCGGTAATCAGACGGATAGACCACTTGTCATAGCTTTGCAGTAACTCTTCAAAGTTATAAGGCGGATTATCCGTTCGCTGTTCATTATAGTAAGCGTTGGAAGGAAATTCAACAGAACCTAAGCTGCACTTTATTAAACCGCTTGCAAGCTTTAGAAGAGTTGTCTTACCAGATCCATTTGCGCCGATTAATCCCGTCCACCCATTTGATATCTGAAAAGACACGTCGCTGAATATATTGCTTATAGAATTTTCGTAACCAAAAGAAACGTTGTTAAATTTTAGAATTAGTCTGCTCATAATCTTTTCCTTTTCTGTATAAATGATTGTGAGCGGTTTAAAATGGAAAAACCGCTTGCCGCGGTTATTAACCACGGGCTAAAAAGGAACGGATAAAGATTATCTGCGCACAAAACAGTATGCCGTAAAGGGCAAACAGCAAATTATCTTAATCCGTTATTATCTTTTCAACCCGGTGTCTCCAGTAAAGTTTTTACACTGTAAAAATAAAAATGATTGAACAAATAAAAAACTATACTTTTACTCGAACATCAACCGCATAGAATTTTCCTTCCGTATCAACAATAAGCGGATTCAAATCAAACTCGGTAATGTTTTTGTTCTCTATCATCATTATAGAGCATTGTTTGATTATGCGTCTCAATTTTTTCAAATCTATTGCAGTTTCGCCCCGTACGCCGTGTAAAATTTTGCCGATGCTGGTTTGGTTTATCATTTCATCTATATCTTCTTCGCACAAATAGCATGATTTAATTTTGACATCATCAAAAACTTCTACATACTTTCCTCCGGAACCGAACATAATTATAGGACCAAAAGAGGGATCGCGGAAACCGCCGATTAGCAATTCATGTTTAGCTTTTACAAACCGCTGAACTAAAAATTTATCTACAAAATAACCGGCGTTAACAAATGACTCTTGGAGTTTCTCTGCAGCGGATAACAGTTCTTCTTTTGATTTGATATTTAATTTCACAGCATCAAGTTCAGTTTTATGAATTACGTTGGGGTTAATTCCTTTTAAAACCAACGGGTAAAAATCTTTCTCAATTTTTTCAAACTCACTTTCCTCAATTAACATACTTTTAACTAGGGGAATCTCATATTCCGAACAAATTTTTGTTATCTCTTCCTGAGAGATAAATCCATCTCTTAAAGAATTTACTTTTGGCTTGATGTTTATAATAGAAGAATATTTTTCTTTATTTCTTTCCAGCCTTTTCTTTGCTTCCGAATGGAAAAGCATATTTGATAAAATCTCGGCCGGGTCTTCCGGATTTCTAAACAGAGGAAGCCTCTTCGCACTTTCAGTTCTATACTTTTGCCAAAATTCCGGAAGCGGCAATGCCGTTTGAATAATAGGCTTCTCATTTATAATTGTGGAAACACTCTCTACAACAGAAAACGGTTCAACCATTACCGGTTCAACAAAAAGAGAGATTACGGCGTCAACACCTTCATCAGCGCAAACAATATCAATCACACTTTTGAAGCTGTCTTTATTTCCGCCCGGCAGAAGATCAACCGGGTTTTCAACGCTCCCTTCCTGGTGAACAATCTCGCGCAGTTTGCTTTTAGTTTCTTCCGAAAAATTTGCGAGCGTTAGATTTTGTTTCTCCAGAGAATCAACACATAGTATTCCCGGTCCGCCGGCATTTGTTACAACTGCAATTTTATTTCCTTTTGGAAGCGGGAAATTTTCAAATCCCTTTGCTGTGTTAAACAATTCATTCAAAGTTTCTGCGCGAACAATTCCAAACTGATTAAGCAGCGCATCAACTACTTTATCTTTGCTGCTCAGCGCGCCGGTGTGAGAAGACGCGGCTTTCATTCCAATCTGAGATTTTCCAGCTTTCAATACAATTGCCGGTTTTGTAATCTCTCCTTTGGCAAACGGAAGAACAAATTCTTCGCCATTGATAAAACTTTCCAGATAAAACGTAAGTGTTTTGATGTTTTTGTCTTCTTGCCAAAAATGGAGAATGTCGTTCTCGTTCAAATCACCTTTGTTGCCAACACTTACAAAATGAGCAAACTTGATATCGGATTCGCGAAGAGAGTTTAAAACAGCCGCGCCGAGCCCGCCGCTCTGAGATAGAAATCCCGTTGCGCCGGTTTCCGGTTTCTCGGCTACAAAAGTTGCATTCAGCTTTACTTCATCTAGAGTATTTATAACACCCATGCAGTTTGGACCAACCATTCTTGCGCCGGCGTTTTTAATTTTTTGCACTATTCGCTTCTCTGCTTCCTCGCCGGTTTTGCCTGTTTCTTTAAATCCGGCGGTAATTAGAATTATCGACTTAACATTTTTGCTTAGAAATACATCAACGGTTTCTTCGGCAAATTGTTTTGGAACAACAATAATTCCTAGATCAATCGGCTCATCAATTTCTTCAATTGTGTGAAAGCATTTGTAGCCAAGCACATCATCTGCTTTGGGATTAACCGGAAAAACCTTTCCGGTGTAGTTGTAAACTTTGATCGTTTTTAAAATTTCGTAACCGATGCTCTTTTCTTTTGTTGATGCACCCGCTACGCAAATAGATTTTGGGTAGAAGAAGTTCGTAATTGGATTCATTTTGTTCTTCGCTTCTTTGCGTCTTTGCGAGAAATTTTTCTCGTTAAGCCGCTAAGCAGCAACACCTTATTTTTATTGTACCCAAATTAGGAAAGAGCCGGATAACTTTCCGAAAGCGACTTGCTGATTTCTTACTTATCTTTTATTATGAAATCAACATTTTGGAAAGTTAGCCAATGTCTAATCAATTGAAAGTTTCCGCAAAGTTTCCGGTTCCCGCAAAAGTAATTTACAAAGCATGGTTAACAAGCCAAATGCATACAGACATGACGGGCGGTGAAGCGTTCGTGTCGTCAAAAATTGGTGGTAAGTTTAAAGCGTGGGACGGTTACATCACCGGAAAAAATCTGGAGCTTGTTAAGGATAAAAGAATCATTCAAGCGTGGCGCACTTCCGAGTTTGCCGAGAGCGATCTGGATTCTTTGCTGGTTGTAGATTTTGAAGATGTTTCCGGCGGATGCAAAGTAACAATTGCACACAGCCAAATACCTAAAGGCCAAAGCAGCTACAAGCAAGGGTGGATAGATTATTATCTTTTACCAATGAAAGCATACTTTAAGAAATAATACTCGGAACTCTACCAAGGAATTGCTTTGAAAAAAATTACCTTTGTTCTCCACGGAAAGCATTTACGTAAACATAGAATTCAATACGAAGCTGAAAAGTATCTGGAAAAAGAATTTGTTACAGATTACTTTATAACCAAAACGAGTAAATCGGCAGAAGACTTTGCAGAAAAAATTGCCAACTCCGGAACTGACTATTTAATTGCAGTCGGAGGAGACGGAACGATGCACGAAGTTGTGAACGGCATTATGCAAGTTCCTAAAGACCAGCGCGAGAATTTAATTATTGGACTCCTTCCGGTGGGAAGCGGGAACGACTTTGCGCGAACCTTAAACCTTTCCGGAAAAATTTCTTATCTCTACAAACTAATTTCAAACAACAGCCTAATTGATTTGGATGTTGGCAAAATAGAGTGCAAGGCTTTGGATGGAAAAGACACAACTGTTTACTTCAATAACATTGCCGGCGTTGGTCTTGATGCTGAAGTTGCAAAGCGGGTTAACGAAGGAAATAAAGCCTACGGACCTAATGTTGCTTATTATTCGGCAACAGTAAAGTCGTTTTTAAATTACCGAAAGAAACAAATTAAAGTAAGCTCGGCAGATTTTAACTACGAAGGAAACGTTCTGCTACTCAGCTTTGCCAACGCAAAATATTTTGGAAGCGGACTAGGAATTGCGCCACACGCAAAAGTTAACGACGGCAAAATGGCGCTTACGCTTGCCGGAGACGTAAGCTTGTTTGATTACTTGAAGAATGTAGGTAAACTAAGAAAGTGTGCCTACCTTAAACATCCGGGAATTGTTTACGATGAAGCGGAAAGCATGAATATTGAACCAATTGGCGAGCCTTGCTACATTGAAGCGGACGGCGAACTTGTCGGCAAACTTCCGCTAAAGGTTTCTATGTTACACAAAGAAATAAAGTTTTTGACGGAAGTGAAAGAGTAACTCAACGACTAGAAAAATCAAGATTAGTAGGGAGTAAATTGTGGACAACGAATTGTCTTATATTAAGTGGCTCAAAAGCTATAAAGAAGGACATAAAAAGTTTAATTATTATTTGTTGGGTGTAAGTCTAGCTGCTTTATCCTTAAGTGTTCAAGCATTTGAATCACAGCCCCAAAACAGTAGCGACTTCTTAATGATTATTGTCTGGATACTTTTGCTATTGAGCGTTTTGTGTGGGTTTTACCGTCTTGAAAAGATAGTATTAGCTGAGTTGATAGAAGTTGATATTCTTGAAGAAATCGAAGTTAATAAAAGAAACGCCAGTTCTAAACCGGTGGATTCGAAATATAAGGTCCTCGATAAAATCGATAAAAAAATGATTACAACATATCAAATACAAAAGTGGAGCCTTCTGTTAGCTTTAGTGGTTTTTGTTGTTTACAAATCGATCCCGATCATTCTCACAATAGTTAAGTGAGAATGTGGTGATTAATACAAAACCAGAAAATTTCTCTCTTCGCCAACTCACGCTAGACGACACAGAAGAAGTTTTATTTCTTCGCTCGGATGAAAGAGTTCTAGAATTCATCGATATTGAAAAAGCAGAAACGCTGGATGACGCAAAACGCTTTATTGAAAAGATAAATCGTGGCGATGATGGTTGGGTCTTTTGGGGCATCACGGAAAAGAGCTGTTCAAAAGTAATTGGCACAATTTGTTTGTGGAATATTTCGTTACCAGAATCAAAAGCCGATATTGGTTTTGTGCTTCATCCCGATTATTGGAGTAAAGGGGTAATGCAAGAAGTTGTTCCGGCGGTAATCAACCTTGGCTTTCAGAAAATGAAACTGAAGTGCATCCTTGGTGAAGCCATGCCTAAAAATATAAAATCAATAAAGCTGATGGAGAAAATTGGATTTAGATATAAAGAAGAGTCAGAGGAATACTCTGTTTATATGTTAACAGCGCTTGATTGGTTGAGAAAACAATTTTCTGAAAAAACAAAACCGGCAAAACTTAGCGAGTTGAATATTCCGCCATCATTAAAAATTATTTTGCTCGCGCCTCATCCGGATGATTTTGACGCGATTGGAATTACAATGCGCGCTTTACACACAAACGGCAACGAAATAAACTTGGCTGTTTTAACAACCGGCGTAAGCGGTGTGGAAGATATTTATGCAGAAAAAATCGGCAGCGCGGATAAAGCCGCAATTCGTGAGGAGGAACAGAAAGCAAGCATTCAATTCTTTGGTTTACCTTTGGAACGCTTGACTTTTCTCCGCTTGGAAAATGATGAAACGAAACACATGGCAGTAAACGAAAATAATTTTGAATACATCAAAAAGTTTTGGGATGAACAGAAGCCCGATATCGTTTTTCTTCCTCATGGGAACGATACGAATGTTGATCATCGGCGCACATACGCAATGTTTAAGAAAATATTGGAAACAGAAACTAAGCCGGTTGTAGCTTTCTTAAATAAAGATCCAAAGACAATCGGCATTAGAAACGATGTTGTAACAACTTTCGGCGAGGTAGAGGCGGCTTGGAAGGGTGAGTTGCTGCGCTTTCACAAATCGCAGCACGATAGAAATTTGCGCACACGCAATCATGGCTTTGATGAGCGCATACTAAATGTTAACCGGAAAGATGCAAAAGAACTCGAATTGCAGGCTGATTATGTGGAAATATTTGAATTGGAATTTCATCCGGAAGCAATAGAACGCGGATGACGCGGATTGAGCAGATTATCACTGATTAATTTGAAAAACCAGCGCTTTTTAAGAATTCATAAACAATTTTATTTTTTGAACACAGCTTTTTACTTCAGCGAAAACATCATCCACCATCATTTCTTTAATCGAATAATCCATAATCGGCTTAACAGACATAATCCCTCTGCCGAGCGGTTCCATCCAACTATGCCGCGGAAAAATCCACAAGTGATAATCGTGCTTAGTGTCCTCGTTCTGAAAGAAGTAAACGTCTTCTATGTTAAGAACTTCTTTCATTCCTTTGCGAAGCTTCCGGACAAGAAAAATATATTCGCTTGCTTCAGCTTCTGAAAATTCATCTATAGTTCTAACTTTTCTGTTTGGCGCAAAAATAAAAAATGCCGGAATGGGACATTCCCAATCTTGTCCAATTGTAAACGAGTTGCTTTTGTAAACTATCTCATCTTTGAAAATATATTCGCTCATTTGATATAAACAACTTCGCTGATTTTTGAAACACCGGTTTCGTTAAACGCTTCTATTGCAAAGTAATAATCTTGATCAACCGTTAACGCGCGAAGTTTTAATTTATTTTCTCCATCCGCCCAAACTTGGTAAGTTTGATAAAGCTTCTCTTTACCAATTCCCCAAAGAATGTTGTAGCCGACCGCACCATCAATTTTATTCCAGCTAATGAAAGCATTGCGCGGGTCTTTGTCGCGGACAACAGTTAATCCAGTTGGTATTTGAGGGAGAAGAGCTTTTCCGTTTCCAAAAATTCTAATGTCACTTACCGCAAGGCTTGGAGTCGGCTGATAATAGTTTTCATACTTTATATACCGGGCGGTTACCGGTTTTTCCAGTTCAAAATATCCGTTCGGTCTATCTTGCTTTGATGTTGTTAAATCAACAATTGTCTGCCACATTTTTCCATCAAGCGAAGAATAAAATTTATATTGTGTAAAAACTTTTGCCGAGCCGTTATCAAAAATATCAGATTGATAATCAACAAAGTGAATTTGCACAGCCCTCACTTCATATTTTTCTTTTAAGTCTATCTGAACCCATTCCCCTTCTTTGTTTTTATCAGCAACCCAAAATGTGCGCGGATTTTCATCTGTAATTTTTGCAACGCTAAATGTATCTCTAACAGATGAAGCCGTAGCCGGCTTTTTATAAGAGAGAAGCATCCAGCCGGTAAAGAGCTCATCTTTGCTCGTCAATTTTTTTGTCGGTAAATAATGAGGAAAATCTCCGAAGCGAGTGTTGGCGTAAAGCAAATCATCTTTATCAAAGAACGCCGGAAACATTGCTATGCGCCGTTCAAAATTCCAGTTGATTGCAATCCACGGTGTACCGGTATTCCAGTAATTTCCATAATTATCTTGAAAAGTATTTCCGTGTCCGGCTCCGGTCATAAATCCGCCGGGCTTATAAGAGATTGGATTATTTGGCGCGTACTCAAAAGGTCCAAGCGGATCGTTGCCAACATAAGTTCCGTTTGCGTAAACATTATATTCTGTTCCGGGCGCGCCGTACTGCAAATAATATTTTCCGTTATGCTTGGTCATCCACGCGCCTTCAATAAACGGTTTTATTGAAGAAGTATGATTTGGGCCAAATCTTTCCCAGCCATGTTTTTCCGGATGAAGTGCGAGTAAACTTTTTATCGGACCTTTATAAATCAAACGATTTCCATGGTCGAGCTCGCTTCCGTAAAGCGGATAAACATTTGATGAACCCCAATACATAAACCAGCGCTCTGTGTCTTCATCGTGAAAAATTGCCGGATCCCACGGGCCAAGTGTATCGGGAAGAAGTGGTAGCCAGCGGTTGAAAAATTTCAACTTTCCTTTTTCCGGCTCGGTAGAAAAAAATATTGGGCGCTGTTGAAATGTTGATTGAAATAAATAAAGAGTATCGCGGACAGATAAAGCCGCCGGTGCGCAAATATCTTCCATTGGCCATTTTGTCGGCACAATGTATTTCCAGTTAAGCAAATCTTTTGAATGCCAATAGCCGCCGGAAATAGTTACGAATAAAAAGTATTCCCCTTTGTGATTAACAATCACCGGATCGGCTCCACTACGGTATGAAATTTTCTCGTTGATCTGTTCCCAATTATAGCGGTAATTAATATCCATCGGGTTGCAGTAGGTTTTCTGATTCGGATTTTGAGAATAGAAAACAGAACTTGCTGTAACAACAAGAAAAAATATTTTTGAAAGTAACTTCATTTTAATTTCCCCTTAAATTGTTTGCTAACACTTTTCATATTTCCAGTTTCTTGATTTTCCTTCGGCAAGCCACTCGATTGCCGTTGTCATTCTTTTGTTTCGTGTTTCTTCAGTTTTCGCTTCTGTAATCCATTCAACATAATCTTTCCTTTTCGAATAAGAGAAATTCTTAAATGTTTCGAAGGACTTTTTGTTTTTCTTTAATGCTTTGGTAAAATAATCGGGAGCCACTAATTCTTTTTGTTCTTTGGATTTTTGTTTGGGCGGAAGCTTTACTCCATCGGCATTTAATTTGGCAGCTTCTTTCAAGTAGGAAATCAAAACTTTGTCTTTTGGAAGATCCTTTAAGGAAGTGATTTTTCCCAAATGTCCCATAGCGGTTTCCGCTTTAGCATTTGCGGTTAATTTAATGTCTTTCATAAGCGCCGCTTTCCAAAACCCAATTGCGCAATGCTGCTTGAATGAAGCCATACTGCAAACTGGTCCTTTGTAATCGAAGCTTGCGAAACCCCACTTAATTGTTTCTTCAACATCGGGACAAGCTTTATGCACAAGTTCTCTGAAGTGTTCTAAAATCGGTTTGGCAAAATCTTTAGACTTTGCAATGTAAGCATCAACACGAGGGTCTTTTTTGCCCATTACGCTTCCTTTCGTTTTTACCAAACTCAAAATTTATAAGGTAAGATGCAAGAGAAGCTAATCTTTTATAGATTGAAAGTTGAATAAGCGTTAGTAATGAAGATGAAAGAAAAACTTGTAAAAAATGATAACACGAGGGGAGAAATAATTCTTTATAAGGCTCCGGATGGCAGCCTGGCTCTTGATGTTAAGCTGGAAGAAGAAACTGTTTGGTTGAGTCAAACCCAAATGATTCGGTTATTTAATCAAACCAAACAAAACATAAGCTTACATATAAATAATATTTTTCGTGAAGGGGAATTAAGTAAAAAGTCAGTTGTCAAGGAGTCCTTGACAACTGCGGCAGATGGTAAAAAATACAAAACTAATTATTACAATCTCGACGTTATCATTTCAGTTGGTTACCGTGTTAAGTCAAAACAAGGTACACAGTTTAGAATTTGGGCAAATAAAGTATTAAAAGACTATTTAGTAAAAGGATATGTTCTTAACGAACGAAAGCTTAAAGAACAATCAGAGCGAATTAAGGAAATTGAGAAAACGCTGGAGATATTTTCGAACGTTGCAATTAATTATGAGCTTAGCCAAAATGAATTTGCCGGAATATTAAAGGTAGTTTCCGATTATACACAAGCGCTTGATCTGCTCGATGACTATGATTATCAAAATGTAAAAATCAAAGAAACAACAAGCGAAGCAAGGTTTGTAATTAGCCACACTAAAGCGCTAAAAGTAATTAAAGAGCTAAGACAAAAATTTGGAACTTCATCTTTATTTGGTAAAGAAAAAGATTTCTCTTTCAAGAGTTCTATTGAAACTATTTACCAGACGTTTAATGGAAAAGAACTTTACCCAAGCATAGAGGAAAAGGCGGCTAATCTACTTTATTTCATAATAAAGAATCATTCCTTTGTAGATGGAAACAAAAGAATAGCGGCTGCAATATTTCTTTGGTTTCTTGATAAGAATCAAATACTGTATAAACAAAACGGAGATAAGCGGCTTGCAGATAATGCAATTGTAGCGCTCTGTCTAATGATAGCAGAAAGTAATCCAAAAGAGAAAGAAATTATTACTAAAGTTGTAGTAAATCTTATAAATAAAAATAATTGAGAGACAATGAGCAGATTTAAACTTTACATAGAATTCGATGGCACGCGTTACAGCGGCTGGCAAATGCAGAAGAACGCAAAAAGCGTTCAAGGTAAACTTCTTGAAGCATCTGAAAAAATATTTAAAGGTGAACGCGCAGATGTTCAAGGTTCCGGCAGAACCGATTCCGGTGTTCACGCTATTTGCCAGGTAGCTCACCTTGATGTAAACTCAATGCTTGCACCGGAAATCATACGCATGAAATTGAATGATGAATTGCCGGCAGATATTAATGTTTTGGAAGTGGAAAAAACTCACCCAAAGTTTCACGCACGGCACGATGCAAAAACTAGAAGCTACATCTATCAGATTTCAACAAGACGAAGTGCGTTTGGAAAACCTTTCGTTTGGTGGATAAAAGACAAGCTCGATTTCGATAAGATGAATAAAGCCGCAAAATTCTTTGCCGGAATGCAAGATTTTGTTTCCTTTGCCGATAAAGATGATCTCGATAAATCAACAAAGGTTTTTATTGATGGAGTTTATTTAAAACGAGAGGGAGATTTAATTCTTATTCGTGTTGTTGGGTCGCATTTCTTGTGGAAGCAAGTACGCAGAATGGTTGGCGTTCTTGTGGAAATTGGTCGTGGAAATATGAACGAAGGAAAGATTAAACAATTTCTGGAAAGAGAATCAAACGAGCCGGCGAAGTTCACCGCACCGCCATCCGGACTTTTCCTAGAGCAAGTTGTTTACGAAGGAGAAAAACTCTCGGAAGATTTTTCCTCTTTCATGAGCGTAGCCTCGTTTGCCAAAAAGAGCAATAGATCAAGATAAAGACTAAGAGCATGATCAAGAATAGTTTAATTACCAAATCGTGGAAGCCGCTCTTTGCCGTTTTTGTTTGGGGTTTATCGTTTATAGCAACAAAGAGAGCGTTGTTGGAAGTTAGACCGGAAGTAATTGTTTTTATTCGGCAACTGCTAGGAATGTCTTTTCTTTTTTTTGTAGCAAGACAGCAGAGAAAAAGTTTTCACATAAATCTTAAGGACCACAAATGGGTTTTTGTTCTAGCGGTTGTAGCTTGCTTTCATCTGTGGATTCAAGTTACTGGCTTGCAATGGACAAGCGCTTCCAACACGGGATGGATTATTGGCATAACGCCGGTCTTCATGACAATTCTTGGATTAATTTTTTTTAAGGAAAAAATATCCAAGCCCCAATTAAGTGGAATCATAATTTCGTTTGCGGGACTTCTTTTGCTGGTAAGCAAAGGAGATTTAACCTCGCTAGATTTAATAAACAATAAAGGGGACGTGTTAATAATTTCAAGTTCGTTTACGTGGGCGCTGTATTCGTTGGCAAGCAAGAAGGCAACGCTTAATTATTCGCCGGTAATGACCACGCTATATCTATTCATGATTGTTGCGGTTATCATTGCCCCTTTTACAATTAATAAAGAAAATGTAATAGCTGTTGAAAAGCTATCGCTTGGCGGCTGGAGCGCAATATTATTTCTCGGAATATTGTGTTCCGGAGTTGCATATACTTTATGGGCGCAAGCATTAACCGAAATGAGTGCATCCAGAGTTGGCGCGTATTTATATATAGAGCCATTCGTTACATTTTTCGGGTCGTGGATTCTGCTAAGCGAACATATAACATTTTTAATGCTGATAAGCGGATTAATAATTATTGGCGGAGTGGTTTTAGTAAATAGAAAGTAACGAGGAGAGAATGAAAACCATATTTACGATTGCTCTATTGTCAGCCGGATTATTCGGACTCACAAATTGTGGAGACAATAAAATGGAAAATATTGCAGACCTAGTTCTTAAAAATGGAAACATTGCAACGGTCGATGCTAAGAACACAATTGCACAAGCCGTTGCTGTTAAAGATGGAAAGATTTTATTTGTCGGATCAAATAGAGAAATTGAAAAATTTATTGGTTCACCAACTGAAGTAATTGATCTAGACGGAAAGTTTGCAATGCCCGGTTTTATCGAAAGCCACGCACACTTCTTGGGTTTGGGTGAATCGTTGGTCAATTTAGATTTGAGAAGCGCCAAAAACTGGAATGAAGTAGTTGCAATAGTTGCAGATGCTGTTAAGAAACACAAACCCGGAGAATGGATTGTCGGAAGAGGATGGCATCAAGAAAAATTTAATTCGGCGCCAAACCCAAATGTAAACGGCTATCCAATACATGATGAACTAAGTAAAGTTTCGCCAGAAAATCCGGTAATGCTTTCTCACGCAAGCGGACACGCCGTATTTGCAAACTCCAAAGCAAAGCAGCTAGCCGGAGTTACAAAATCAACGCAAAATCCAAGTGGCGGAACGATAGTGAGAGATAAATCGGGCAATGCTATTGGTGTATTTGAAGAGAATGGAGAAAATCTTATTCGCAAAGTTTACGACGAATATTTAGCCAAACGCTCTCCACAACAAATAGAAGATCAGTACAGAAAAATTGCAAAGCTTGCCGCAGAAGATTGTTTAAAGAAGGGTATTACTTCTTGTTCTGATGCCGGACAACCATTTGATGTTATTGATGTTTACAAAAGATTGGCAGATGAAAAACGGTTGCCTGTTAGAGTAAACGTAATGATTCAAGATACATATGAAAAAATGGGTGATAAACTGCCTTTGTATAAACTAGTGGGATATGGAAACGGATTTTTAACGGTTCGCTCAATCAAACAATATATAGATGGCGCACTAGGTTCCAGAGGCGCTTGGTTGTTGGAGCCTTATTCAGATTTGCCAAACCATTATGGTTCGAATGTAACTCCGATTCAAGAGTTGAAGAATGTTGCCGAATTGGCGATCAACTATGGTTTTCAAATGCGTGTGCACGCAATTGGAGATAGAGGAAACAGAGAAGTTTTAAATATCTATCAAGAAAAGTTTATGCAGCACCCGAAGACTGTAAATTTGCGCTGGGCAATAGAACACACACAGCATTTATCCGAAAAAGATGTTTACAGATTTGCTCATCTTGGAGTAATTGCGGCTATGCAGTCTGTACACTGTACAAGTGATATGGGTTTTGTACCGGAAAGACTTGGCAAAAAGCGCGCAAAAGAAGGAGCTTATGTTTGGAAGAAATTAATTAACAGCGGAGTTGTCATTTGCAACGGTACAGACGCACCAGTAGAAGATGTTGATCCAATTGAATGTTTTTATTCCGCGGTTACAAGAAAAGATGGAAATGGCAATGTGTTTTATCCTGAACAAAAGATGACAAGATTGGAAGCGCTTAAATCTTACACGGTTAACGGTGCCTATGCTTCCTTTGAAGAAGACGCTAAAGGAACAATTGAAAGAGGAAAGTATGCCGATCTGGTTGTGCTTTCAAAAGATTTATTAAATTGTTCAGATGAAGAAATCAAAAACACAAAAGTTTTGTACACAATCATTAATGGAAAGGTTACCTATGAAGCAAAATAAAATTTTATTTCTGCTGATTTTAATAGTAAGCACAATGACAATTGCACAAAATAAAATAGCCGTTACAATAGATGATCTGCCTCTGCAAAGAGCGGGTTTGTATAATAAAGCGCAGAACCAATCGGTTACTGATAAACTAGTAAGAAATTTATCTTCACAAAAAGTCCCAATAGTTGGATTTGTTAATGAGGGCAAGCTTTATACGAATGGCAAGCTAGATGATTATAAAGTTGAGCTTTTAAAACTTTGGTTAAATGCCGGATTTGAGCTTGGTAATCATACGTTTTCTCATAAAAGCGCAAACGAAATCAGCGTAGATGAGTTTACGAAAGACATTTTGCGCGGTGAACAAATTACTAAGCCGTTAATGAAAACTTACGGAAAACAAATTCGCTATTTCCGTCATCCGTTTCTTCATACCGGACTTTCTCTTGAAGCAAAAAATGCTATAAACAGTTTTTTGGCTGAGCGCGGATACCTGATTGCACCGGTAACTTTGGACAACTCAGAATGGATTTATGCCGCGGCTTACGACAAAGCAATAAAAGAAAAGAACAACGAAATGTTGTTAAGAATAGGTGAAGATTATTTGAATTATATGAAACTAAAACTGGAATACTGGGAAAGTCAATCAGCCGCGTTGTTTGGTAGAAATATATCGCACATACTTTTGATTCATGCCAATGCACTAAATGCCGAATACTTTGATGAGCTTTGTTATATGATGCGTAAGAAAAGTTATGAATTTGTTTCTCTCGATGAAGCGCTAAAAGACGAGGCTTATAAAACTCCCGATTCTTTTGTTAAGAATAACGGGATTTCGTGGATTCACCGCTGGGCAATAACTCAAGGAAAAAAAGGAAGCTTCTTCGGCGACGAGCCGGAATCCTCCAAATGGGTTAATGATTATGCCGGAATTAATTATGAATAAATTTGACGGGGGATAGAAGTTTTCTCTAATTTTACTCACAACAGCAGAAGTATATTTTGTTAAACTCAATAGATGAAAATATTTTAGATACAGCAGAACTAATTCGGACTCAATACATTAAAAGTAGCCCGTTAGTTGATAGAAGAAAAAACGCTCAATTTTTTACTCCAATATCTGTTTCGGTTTTTTTGGCTTCTTTGGCAAGTCCAATTAATAAAGGAATAATAAGAATTCTTGAACCTGGGGCGGGAACCGGAATACTTTCCACCGCTTTAGTATATAAACTTTTAGAGTCCCAAAATTCAATTAAGGAAATAGAACTTAAGGTAGTAGAAATAGATGCTAAGCTAAACGAATATCTAAAAGCCACGCTTGACGTGTGTAAAGAATTCTGTAGAAAAAAGGACGTTCATTTTATTTATGAAGTTATAAACAAGGATTTTCTGGAAATAGGATACGAAGAAATTGATACGGTGATGAATAATAATTTGTTTTCGAACAAAAGCACCAAGTTTGGATTTTTTGATTATATAATTATGAATCCGCCATATAAGAAGATTAGTAACACATCGGTTTCAAGAAAGATATTAAATCATATCGAAGAAGAAAGCCCCAATTCTTATACGGCTTTTCTTTCGTTAGCCAGCTACTTTCTTTTCCCGGAAGGTCAATTAATTGCTATAACTCCTAGAAGCTATTGCAATGGAACATACTACAAAAAATTTCGTAATTCATTTTTTAGCAGACTATCGTTTCATAAAATTCACATTTATTCAAGTAGAAATAAAGCTTTTAATGAAGACGAAGTCCTACAAGAAAATATGCTTTTTGTTGTCTCACCCCAAAAGCCTTACAACGGCAAAATTACAATAACAACAAACGATTCTCCGGATGACAAAACAAATCAAACTATAATGGTAGATCATGATTTAGTGGTTTTGCCTACTGATCAGAATAAAATTGTTCACATAATTACCGACGAGTATTCAATAAAAATTTTGGAGAAAATTGCTATAATCCCCAACAAGTTAAAAGATATTGGAATAAGTGTTTCAACCGGAAAAGTTGTTGATTTCAGAATGGAGAAAGAATTGACGGAAGCAACCAACTCTAAGGCGACATGTTTGTTTTATCCATTTCACTTTTCGGAAGGGGTAGTAGTTTGGCCAAGGTATTCGCAAAAAAAGAAAGAAGCCATAAACGTAAATAACATTACTAAGGATTTATTAGTTAAATCGGGTTTTTATACTTTTTGCAAGAGATTCAGTTCAAAGGAAGAGAAGAAACGAATTGTTGCTGCTTTTTTTGATGCCGGCAAATATAATTTTGAAGAAATAGGAATAGAAAACCACCTAAACTATTTTCACGAAAATAATAAGCCACTTGAACGAGAGTTGGCAATAGGGCTTACGGTTTATTTGAATTCAACTCTTGTTGATCAGTACTTTAGATTGTTTAACGGGCATACACAAGTTAATGCTGAAGATTTAAGATACATTCCAATTCCAAGCAGAGAACAATTGGAACGTATAGGAAGCTTTGCAGAAAACATCATCGATCAAGACGAAATAGACTCATTAATAGAAAGGGAGTTGTTTGATATGTCAACGAAAGAAAACCCAATCTCGATTAAAAAGAAAATAGAAGAGGCACTTTTAATACTTAAGCAACTTGGGCTTCCAAAAGATCAACAAAACGACAGATCTGCATTAACTCTTCTTGCACTTCTTAATTTAAAACCCGGCGATTCTTGGTCTAAAAGCAAATCCATTATGATTGGGATTACTTCGATAATGAATTTTATAAAGGAACAGTATCACAAAGAATATGCACCTAATTCACGGGAAAGCATAAGAAGGCAAACCATTCATCAGTTTGTACAAGCCGGAATAGTAATTCCAAACCCGGATCAATCGAGACCGGTAAATAGTCCCAATTATGTTTACGAAATAGAAAAGCGAACTCTGAAATTGTTAAAGACATATAAATCTAAATCATGGGAAGCCGACCTTAAGAAATATTTATCAAACACTAAAACACTTGTTTCAATTTACGAACAAGAACGAGCGCTTGATAAAATATCGTTGCGTGTTGCAGATGAGGTTGAAATATATCTTTCAAGCGGTGGGCAAAATAAATTAATCGAAAAGGTTATAAAAGAATTTTGCGCTTATTATGCACCAAAGGGTAAATTGATTTATGTAGGAGATGCCAAAGCTAAATGGGCTTATTTTGATCAAAAAGCTTTGTCGGCGGTTGGGGTTAAGATTATTGATACTCACGGAAAGATGCCCGATTTAATCGTTCATTTTAAGGAAAAGAATTGGCTTCTTTTAATTGAAGCGGTAACAAGCCATGGCCCCATTGATCCAAAGCGTAAGATAGAACTTGAGGAATTGTTTGGAAAAAGCAAAGCTGGATTAGTTTATATAACCGCGTTTCTTAGCAAAAAAGATATGGTTAGGTATCTCGAAAAAATTGCTTGGGAAACAGAGGTTTGGGTGGCGGAAAACCCCACTCATTTAGTGCACTTAAACGGTAAACGATTTCTTGGGCCATACTCGAAAACTTAATAAACCATCTTTCCAATTCGATCAAACCGAACAGAAGCGAGCAATTCAAAAATGCTTGATGTTGGAATGTTGCTATTCCATGACCAGTAAGCAATCATTGGTTTACCAACTATATTTCTGCGCGGTACAAAGCCCCAGTATCTGCTGTCCAAACTATTGTCGCGGTTGTCGCCCATCATAAAGTAGTAATCATCGGTAACCTTGTATTCGGTTGCTTCTATTCCATTAATAAATATTTTTCCGTTGTTAACAGAAACAACTTCCTTTTCAAAGTCGCGGTTAATAAATGTTTTCCATTGTTCAATATTAGCTTCGGTGAGTTTTATTATATCATCTTTCTTTGGGACGGCCAGAGACTTGTAGTTATCTTCATTTTGTACAACGCCTTTTGGAAAAGTTTCTCCTTCAACAAAATTTTCCGGCAAAGTAAAATTGCGCGCATATTGAACGTGTGTTGGAATAGGAGATTGCTTTCCGTTTACATACAAAATCTTGTTCTTTATTTCGAGTGTATCGCCCGCAACGGCAACGCAGCGTTTTACATAGTTGTCGATATTGGCGTTTTTTATTTCGTCTCGGTTTCCAGGAAATTCGAATACAATAATATCGCCTCGTTTTGGGTCGTTCCATTTAAGCAATTGTGCAAACGGGAGTGCAATGTTAGTGAGAGGAATATTGCGGGGCGTGGTTAAACCATAAGCGAGTTTGTTAACAAGAAGAAAATCGCCGGTCATTATTGTAGTTTCCATTGATGGCGTTGGAACCCGCGAACCTTGCACAAGAGAACTAGTTACAATAAATAAAATCAACGCTAGCTTGCCATATTCAATTAAATACTTTTTCAAGTTTTTCCACTTCAAAACTTCTCTAAAGCTGATTTTAGTCTTTTTCATTTCATGTCTCCGGTTCGTGGCTTTTATAGTTTTCCTTTGTTAAAATAGTTTCCAAGAATTTGAGCAAAGATGGATTTTAATTCAGTTATAGATTTATCAAAGGCAATTCTTCAACCGGTCGAGTTTCCTGCACCCGTTCCAGTTCGGGTTTTTATGAAACGGCTTGATCTGATTCATCAATTTGTTTCCGGCAATAAATGGTTTAAGCAGAAATATAATTTGATGAAAGCAAAGGAAGAAGGACATGATACAGTTTTAACTTTTGGCGGAGCGTTCTCAAATCATATCCACGCCACTGCGGCTGCGGGAAATGAGTTTGGTTTTAAAACGATTGGAATGATTAGAGGCGAGGAACATTTGCCTCTAAATCCAACATTGCAATTTGCCACAGAGAAGGGAATGCATTTGCATTATGTGAACAGAAGCGATTACAGGAGAAAACATTTACCCGAATTTGCGGACTGGATTTTAAGCAAGTTTGGAAGGGTTTACATCGTTCCAGAAGGAGGAACAAATCAGCTTGCCCTAAAAGGAGCCGCAGAGATTCCCAATCTCATCGAAACAGATTTTGATTATGTTACAACCGCTTGCGGAACAGCCGGCACTATTTCCGGAGTTATTAGCGGGCTTGGCGGAAACAAAAAGGTTTTAGGCTTCGCAGTCCTTCGCGGTGCGGCGTTCTTGCTAAAAAATGCAGAGCAAAATGTTTTGGAATTCACCGGGAAAAGGTTTGATAATTGGTCAATCAATTTAAATTATCACTTTGGCGGTTATGCTAAAATCAATCGCGAGTTAATACTGTTCATTCGCCAAATAGAAGAAATAAATGGAATTGTTCTCGATCCGGTTTATACCGGCAAAATGCTTTGCGGAGTTTACGATTTAGCTCGACGTGGTTACTTTGGAGAAGATAAAACCATAGTTGCCTTACACACCGGCGGTCAGCAAGGAATTGACGGAATGCAATCACGAATGAATGAAGTGCTTTCAACGCACATTTAGAAGCTTAACCGCAAAGAGCACAAAGTCTTCACAAAGAACATCAAGAAAATCTCAAGCGCTTTTCACGTTTCACTTTTGCCCTTTTTATCCGATAATAAAAGAAAATCCTAAAAGTGAATGTAAAAATAAGTTCTGGAAATATTAAGGGACTTCAGCAGTCAATTCTGGAAATGCAGAAACTGAAAACCGCTGAATTCAAAAAAGAATTACTGGAGTTGAAAAAAGATTTAAAAGAGATCTCTAAGGATTCTCATAATCTTAAAAACCTTGACGCAGAAAATTCAACAATTAATTACAACAACCAGTTTATAGATTTTAATCTTGTGTTCAATTTTTTTGCTTCCGCCCAAGTTTTAGTAGAAGGAAAAATTGAACATGAAGAGCAAAGTCTGGAAGTCTGTTTCAAATATGTTTTCCAACGCGAAGTTGAAGAAGAAGGAAAAAACGTTATTAAGAATTTTGCGCTAGAGTTGAAAATGAAAGCCGGCTTTGAAGAAACAATTTCCGGGGAGAAGAAAGCTGAAAAGGAAGACATCCTCAAATTCATCGAGCGGTTAGTAACCGAAATATTTGACACGTTTAACAGCAACACCCAAACTCTAAGAAAGGTTATAATTGACCAAAACCATTTTGAAAGAATTGCTCGTGCCGGTAAAACAGAACTAGCTGGATTACTGCAATCACTTCTTGGAGCCGTCTTCTCTTTTATCAAACACAAAGAAATGAACAGCCAAAACATACTGGGAGTGAGCGTAGCTCTGTTTACTCAAAGAGAAATCCACGAAGCAAAAGAATACACGGTAAATAAAATTGAATCTTTTACTGTGGAAATTAATCAGCTCGAAGAGCAAAAGGAAAAACAATAACCCGCTGAGGCACTTAAATCAAGATGTTGTAATCCCAATACCCTCATTTAATTTTCTTAAACACTGTTGCCAATCTAAAATCATAGTTTTATAATGGGTCGTAAAATTCAATCGCGATCCATTCTTAATGAATACAAAAACAAATTTATTCTTTTTTGCTGCGGGAATACTTGCGGCATTGCTCTTGGTTGGCTGTGAAAAAAACAATAAAGAGTTCCGCGATATTAATGATCAGAAGGGAGAGGTCTGGTTTAAGCAGACGAGTGTTGATCTTGGTGCAAAAATCAAAATGGTTGATGAAGAAAATGGTCTGGCAATTTCGCGCGGGAAAGGGGAAGATGTAAAAGGAAAGGTTCTGAAATTTCAAAACGGAAAATGGAGCCTCGTTTCAGAACATGCATATTCCGATTTTCCATTTGTTGCCCAATACAACAAAGAAACAATTTGGTGGGTAATTCACGAAACACATCATGGAAAATACAAACCGCGCCTTTATTCGTTGACTGGAAGCCAGCAAAAAGAAATTCCTCTTCCACCGGTAATGTGGGATAATATAGATTATGCGATGTGGAACTCGTTTAGCGTTTTGCCAAATGGAAAAGCGTGGATTATTGGTCAGCAAGGAAACATAGCAAGATACGATGGGAAAAAGTGGTCAAGTGAATTTAGCCCGGTTAAGAGAAAAGAGAATGAAAATTTTAGCATCGGCGATTTGCATGATATACAAATGCTTTCGGAAAATTTGGGCTGGGCAGTAGGCAAGCAAGGAATTATTCTGAAGTATGAAAACGGGAAATGGAATAGGTTCGAATCCCCGACAGAAGATGAATTAAAAAGCATTTCTATGCTGGATGAGAGCTTCGGCTGGATTGTTGGTGACAGAGGCACAATATTAAAATTTGAACAGGGCAGATGGAATAAAACAGAAAACAATATTCGCGTTTCATTAAATGCAGTTAAAACCATTTCGAAAAATAAAGCTTGGGTCGCGGGCGCCAGATCAACATTGTTAGAATTAAATAATGGTGTGTGGATAGAAAACCGGGCAATAAAAAACTTTGAAGATACCTTTGTTTCGCTTGATGTGATTAAATCGCGCAGCGGAGAATATAAGTTTTGGGTAATAGGGGATAATGGAATTTACACGAACTCGCAAAGTCTAAAATTTTCTTTTACTGATGTAACCGCGAATGTTTCGTTACGTAAAGAAGGAAGAGCCGCCATCTTTAGGGATTTTGACCGTGACGGCTTTCTTGATGCGGCAACAATTTTGGAAGACGGACCGCCAGTGCTTTATAGGAATCAAAATGGAAATCTTTTTTCGGAAGTTGCTAGAGATTATTCCTATCAAAAACCGGGAACTGCACAAACAATTTCTTCCGCGGATTTTGATAATGACGGCAATATCGACTTACTTGAAATTCTGGACGACGTTAATAACAAACTCTCATTTGGACTTGGTGATTTTACTTTTAGAGAAGTTGAAACGAATAAATACATTCATCCGGAATTTATACAAACAGATTTGAATTTGGCTACTTCACAAACGGCTGATTTTGATAATGACGGAAATCTTGACCTCTATTTTTCGAATTATAACTTCAACGATATGCTTTTCAGAAACAACGGCGCCGGCAAATTCGACGATGTATTTAGTAAGTCTGGAATAAAAAAAATAATTAATCATCGTTCGTATGGAACAACGCTAAGCGATTTCAATAACGACGGATTAATAGATGTGTTAATTACTTACAAGCTTGCCGAAAAAAAACAACACATTTTTCTTTTTATCAATAAGGGGAATTTTCACTTTGAACAGAAGGTAGATCCAAATTTCTTTACGAATAATGCGCCAAGTACTTATGCAGCAATTTCGAACGATTTTAACAACGATGGATTTCCCGATCTGGTTGTTTTTAACCAAGAATTCAATCTTCAATTTTTGATTAACGACGGCAAAGCAAATTTCAAAGACGTTGCAACAGAAGTTGGTTTTACGGAAAAGCTGTTTCATCCGGAACCTTCTGGCGGAGTTATAGCTGCGGCAGATGTAAAAAATGATGGCTGGCTCGATTTATTTATTGGTTCGCGATTGTTTCTTAACTCGCCGCAATTCCACTTTTCAGAAGTTGGGAATTCAGTAGGCGTTGATTTTACCGGCAACCCAACCTTTGCAGATTATGATAACGACGGCGATATGGATTTGTTTATCGGCAGTTCAAGAGAGGCCTTGGGAAAAGGGGATAGAACAGTTTTATACAGAAACAATTTGGCAGAGAAAAATTTTATAATAGTAAAACTGCACGGAGATATTAGTAACCGAAATGCAATTGGGGCAAAAATATACTTGCTTGGATACAACAAAGAGGGAAAACAAGTTTATAAAACATTACGCCAGAATGGAATCGGTTCAAATTCGCTTACGCAAGAAGACTTTTCAACAATACATTTTGGCGTTGATCCAAAATTGAAATATCGGATAGAGGTTGTGTTTCCATCCGGCGTTCAAAAACAAATTGATGCGGAACTAAATAAAACTTACGAAATCTACGAATCTACTTTTATAACGAGAAGCATTGTCTTAGCACAAAAATCTTTTGTTAGAACAATTCTATTGATTGATATAAAGATTGAAGCGGTAAAGCTGGCTGTAATTATTATAATACTTTCAATCGTTAACTTCTATGCAAGAAAGACGAAAGCAAAAAAGCTGGCTTATCACGTATATATTGGGTTGTTCTTTTTGCTGTTTTATCTTCTGCTTGTTCATCTAACAATTACAAAGCCACAAATATTATCTGCTTTAATATCTATTGGATTAACAGCCGCACTGGCGTTCGGATTTGTGATTTCAGCATCACGCTACATTGAGGCCAAAGAAAGTAGTTATGTTTCCCATTTTAAACTGTTAGATGTGCTTGGCGAAGGTGGAATGGGAAAAGTTTATAAAGCGATAGACAAGCAAGATGGAAAAATTGTAGCAGTTAAAATTCTAAATGAACATTTGTTAAAAGACGAGGAAAACAGAAAGCGTTTAGCAAGCGAGGGAAGATTGCTTTCCTCAATAAATAACCCGAACATTGTAAAAGTGTTGGAATTTGGTGAATCTGCAGAGCATTCGTTTATTGCAATGGAATATTTAAGCGGCGGAACTTTGCAAGATTATATTGAAAAGAGTTATCCTATTAGCGAACAAAGAATAATTGAAATTACTAAACAAATTTGTACCGGGTTAAAAGCAATTCATGCAAATGATATTATTCACCGCGATCTGAAATCTCCAAACATTATGTTTGATGAATATGGAAATATTCGAATTATGGATTTTGGCTTATCAAAATCTCCTCTTGTAAGCACAATGACAACGTTTGGAACGGTAATAGGAACGCTTGGGTTTGTTGCTCCGGAACAAGTTACAAATCTTAATGTAGATCAGCGAGTTGATATTTTTTCTCTGGGTGTAATTTTATATCAAATGCTTACAAATAAACTTCCTTTCAACGGCGAGAATGAAATTGCTCTTATTCATTCTATCTTCAACACAATTCCGCCAAAACCAACAGAAATAAATAGATTAATTTCTCCTAAATTAGAGATGCTAGTTTTAAAGTGTCTGGAAAAAGATGTGGAAAAGAGGTTCCAAAGTGTAGAAGAACTTCTTTTGGCTTTGGAAACAAACCTATAACTACAAACAAAATTTAGTCTAGCTAATCCAACAAACTAGATAGAGAAATATGGAACACGCAAACCTTCAAATTCCGCTAATCAGCACAATTCCGTTTGTGCTAATGTTATTATCAATCGCAATCTTTCCTTTATTTTGGAACCACTGGTGGGAAAAAAACAAGAACAAATTAATTGTAGCAATTGTGTTAAGCATTCCGATAATTATTTATTTGCTTATGAATGGACTAGGTGAAAAACTAGTTGAAACAATAGTTTTCGATTACATTCCTTTTATCATTCTTCTGGGAGCTTTGTTTACAATTACCGGAGGAATTTATTTATCCGGCGATATTGAAGCGACACCTAGAGTAAACACAACATTTCTCGGTATCGGCGCTGTGCTTGCTTCGTTGATGGGAACGACGGGTGCGGCTATGCTGCTTATTCGTCCGGTTATTCAAACCAACAAAGAAAGAACATTTAAGGTACACACTATTTTATTCTTTATTGGAATTGTAGCCAACTGCGGCGGATTACTTACACCGCTTGGCGATCCGCCACTGTTTATGATGTATCTACGCGGCGCACCGTTTACTTGGTTCTTTCATTTAGTGCCGGAATGGCTTTTGACAAACGCGTTATTACTTATTATTTACTTCTTTGTTGACTCTTATTTTCACAAGAAAGAACCGGCTAAGGCAATCGAAATTGATCGACGAGTAATCAAGCCAATCAAACTTCAAGGTAAGCTTAACTTTATTTGGATGGCGGGAGTTGTTCTAGCAGTTGCATTTTTAAACGAACAATATCTTCCATTCATTTCGCAGAATCACTATTACAAGTTTATTAGAGAGGCGGCAATAGTGGGAATGGCGGCTTTGTCATTGTTGTTTACAACAAACTTGCTGCGCGTATCAAACAATTTTACTTGGGAACCGATAAAAGAAGTTGCTTATTTATTCATAGGAATTTTTGTTACGATGGTTCCTTGTTTGCTTTATTTAGAATCAAACGCAAAACATTTAGGAATTACTTCACCGGCACAGTTTTATTATTTCTCCGGATTGTTAAGTAGCTTTTTGGATAATACACCAACCGCAGTAACGTTTCATTCGTTAGCAATGGGGTTGGGACAAACAACCGGAACTCTAGTTGCCGGAATACCGGAAGAATTGTTGAGGGCAATTTCCATTGGCGCGGTTTTCTTTGGTAGCATGACATACATTGGCAACGGTCCAAACTTTATGGTTAAAGCTGTTGCAGAAGAGAACAATATTAAAATGCCAAGCTTCTTTGCTTACATTTATATGTTTTCGTTAATAGTTCTTCTTCCGGTTTATGTAATTGTTCAGCTTTTGTTTGTGAACTAAGAATTAATGTGGGAAAGTTTATAATCCCGGACTTCGTTCCTCTCTATGGCGAAAGAGGAACGAAGTCCGGGCTCTTCTGAGGCTGAAGAAATTATTCTGTTTCGTATCCTTTTATACCCATTTCCGGCATATCTAATCCGGCAATTTCATCTGCGGAATCAACACGTAAGCCAAAATATTTTTTCTGAAGCTTGAAGAAAGTGTACATTAACGCGTAAACAAAAATTATAGCTGTAACAATTCCGATTATTTGAGCAACTAGCTGTCCACCATCTCCATAAAACAAACCTTTTACACCGCCGGCAACACCATTCCAACCGTCACCATAAGTTCCATCGGCAAACAAACCAAGCGCAATAATGCCCCAAGCGCCATTAACACCATGAACGGCAACTGCGCCAACCGGGTCATCAATCTTTAATTTTTGATCTATAAAGAAAACGGCGTAAACAACTAAAATTCCGGCAACAGTACCAATTACAAAAGAAGCCCAAGATGGAACGAATGCACATGGTGCGGTAATGGCTACAAGTCCGGCGAGTAAACCATTCGCCATCATTGATGGATCCGGTTTGCCGAATTTAAACATCATTAAAATGGTTGCCGCTAATGCGCCAGCACCGCCGGCAAGCATTGTGTTAGTTGCAACCACTGTTAAACGTAGATCTGTTCCGGCCAAAGTTGAACCTGCGTTAAAACCAAACCATCCAAACGCAAGGATAAACGTTCCGGTTATAGCCATTGGAATGTTGTGTCCGGGAATAGCTTGCGATGTTCCATTTTTTGTGTATTTGCCAATTCTTGGTCCAATTACAATTGCACCAGCTAGTGCTGCAACACCACCAACTAAATGCACTACTGATGAACCGGCAAAATCAACTTGTCCGTGACCGAGCCCAAAGTTAACGCCAAGATCTGCGAGCCAGCCGCCACCCCAAACCCAGTTGCCGTAGATTGGGTAAACAAACATCGAAATGAAAAATGCAAACGGAATGAATGCAGTGAACTTCCATCTTTCTGCCATTGAGCCGGTGGGTATTGTTGCTGTTGTATCCATAAATACCATTTGAAATAGAAACAACGCAAACACACCAACATCGTAAACAGAACCGTTAAGGAAGAAGCCACTGAAGCCCAGAACTTCAAATGTTTTTCCAAAAAGCGTAAAGCTCAACATACTATTTAATCCCGGTGTTCCGCCAAGAGCAGCTATGCTGCCAACTCCTCCAAACATAAATGCGAATCCGCATATCCAGAAGCCAATCATTCCTATTGCGTAAACAAGAAAATTCATACCCATTGTATGTGCAACGTTTTTTGCCCGCGTGAAACCAGTTTCTACCATTGCAAAACCCGCTTGCATAAACATTACAAGAAAGCCGGCAATCATTACCCAAACGATATTGATGGAAATTTTATTATGTCCCACCGTATTGGCAACCTCTTCAAGAGTTGGTTGTCCGGCAGTTGCGGCAGGCACATCTTTAATTGTTCCTGTATTAGCTCCGGATGGATCAACTTGTGCATAGGTTGAATAAGGAAGCACAATTATTAATGCAAGCACTAAGCCGCTAAGTAAAAAGAATCGTTTTATATTCATCATAATTATTTCTCCCTTTTGTTAGAACACAAAGCTTGCGCCGAAGACCAAATAAGTTTTGTCTTGAGACGGATTGCTGATGTATGATACGTTAATCGGAAACGAAAATTTATCTGTTACTGAAATTGTCTTTGATGCAGTTATACTTAGATTTATAATATTTCCTTTATCAACTAAATAGTAAGCACTCTTAGATGGAACAAAACCGGCCGCGAACGAAACCGTTGCATCACTTATTGTTATTGGATATCCAACTTGAATGTAAGTTGAGTTATCCGGATCATTAGATAGATTTGCATAAAGTGCCAACGAAATAGGAAGCGATTCTGGTCCAGTATATGTTAATCCGCTTTCGATGGTATGAGCGGCTACAAAACCGGTCTTGGGCTTAAAGTATCCAAAAGGGATTCCGTAAGAAGGAATGTAGTAGTCTGTAATAACAGCAGAAAATGAACCGGAAGCTTCAGTTGAGATTGCATAAGAAGCATAGAGGTCATTCTCTGCATATGTTGTTCCGGTTGTTGGGAATGCGTAAGAACCCCAAGCTCCAATTGTAAACCCACCGTTTGTATAAGAAAGACTTGGCTGAAATGCCGGAGCGTCGCCAAAATCCAAACCACGCCAGAGATAACGGCTGTAAATATCCGTGCCAACTTTTATTTGGGCGAAAGAACTAAGGCTTGTTAGCATAATAAATAATACAATAAAATATTTTTTCATTTTCATCTCCATTTAAAATTTGGGTTTATAAAGCGGACTTGCCGGATTCTTCGGTGCGGATTCTGATAACTTCTTCAACAGATGAAACGAATATCTTTCCATCACCAACAGCACCGGTTTTGGAAGTGCTGATAATAATTGAGATCGCTTTCTCGGCTTTTTCTGCTTCACAAACCAGCTCAATTTTAATCTTTGGGACAAACTCAATGTTGTACTCGGCACCACGATATATTTCCTTGTGCCCCTTTTGTCTTCCGTAGCCGCGTACTTCCGTTACGGTAAGTCCGGCATACCCGGCTTCAAGCAGAGCGTTATGCACGTCGTCTAGCTTAAAGGGTCTTATAATTGCCTCTATCTTCTTCATACCACCTCTTTGTTGTTAATGATTATTAGGAAAATTATAATTATTACCTAATTATATTATGATATTGGGTGCAATTGTATAATAAAATTAGGTTTTATGCAATAGACGGAAGAAAATATTTTTATAAAGTATGTTTGCGCTATGTTTTACAAACATTTCTTTTAAAGACCGGCTTACTTTTGATTCATATCAAAAAAGAAAATAATCCGGTTGCGAAATAGATATATCGGAGATATTATTCCGAAGAGAAAAAAGAATAGACAAATTAAAAACAGAGAGATTATTGGATACTTCTTCTAAAAGACAAATTTTAAATAAGCTGCTTGGGGAATTTACTGCAAAGATTTCCGAAGATTTTATGAAGCTTTCTACCGGAGCGAAAACCATTCCCCTCGACCAAGAGCTTGGCAAAAACATAGATAAAGCTTTCCGCAAGATTGTTGAGTTTAATAAAGAGCTTAGTAAAGAAGTTCATCGGACGCTTGATGAAATAGAATTGTTTAATGAAAAGCTTAAAAAACTGAGCGATGAGAAGTCGAGATACGAAAGATTGTATGCTTCGGGGATTTTATTTCAATCAGAAACCGAAATGATTTCTCTGATGGAAAAAGCAATTGAGACGGTTGTAAAAGAATTAGAAGCTGACGAAGGCTTTATCGTATTGGTTAATGAACAGCAAGTGTTTGATACGATAGTTTCAAAAAATATGGATCCCGAAATTGAACATAGCGCAAAGGAGATGAGTACTAGTATAATTACAAATACTTTTGCTAGTCTCCAGCCATTGCAGTTAAATAGCCTTAAAGTAGAAGATGAGTTTTCTGTAAAACATAGCGTGGTTTCTCTTGGACTAACTGCCGCAATTTGTGTTCCGTTGGTTTCCGGACAAAAAGTACTCGGTGCGGTCTACATTGATAGAAGAAATAAAACAATGCCATTTAAGGATTCTGATTTAACATTTCTGATTGCTTTTGCTAAGCAGATTGTAAAGGGGTTAGAAGTTTCTTTGGAAATTAGAGAACTAGAAGAGAAATTGGAAGATAAACCGAAACAAGATTTTGCTTTGCTACGCAATGAATTTAAAAGCGATGGAATGATAGGAAGCAGCAGCAAATTGTTTAATGTTCTTAAGTTGGCATCCAGAGTTTCCGATACTGATGCATCAGTCCTTGTTCTTGGAGAAAATGGAACCGGAAAAGAATTGCTCGCCAGAGCAATTCATGAAAACAGCCGCCGAGTTAACAAACCATTTATTGCTGTAAACTGCGGCGCAATTCCATCCGATCTGCTGGAATCGGAATTGTTTGGTTATGAAAGCGGCGCATTTACGGGCGCAGTTAAAAGTAAACCGGGTCGTTTAGAAATTGCCGACGGAGGAACGATCTTTCTTGATGAAATTGGAGAGATGAGCGTAAATCTGCAAGCAAAACTTTTGCGTGTTATACAGACAAGAGAAATTGAACGACTCGGCGGAATTGAATCAAAAAAAATTGATGTACGCTTTATTGCTGCAACCAACAGAGATCTAAACGTAATGATCGCCGAAAAAGCTTTTCGTGAGGACCTCTATTACAGACTAAAAGTAATTGAAGTTGTTTTACCCCCATTGAGAGAGAGACGCGAAGATATTGAGGAACTTTCAAAACATTTCTTGAACAAATTTTCAAATGGAAATAAACCACATCTATTTTCTGAAGAAGCACTGTTCATTTTGGAAAGATACGATTGGCCCGGCAATGTTCGCGAGTTGGAAAATGTAGTCCAGCGAAGTGTAATTCTTTCTAAAGAAAATGTAATTTTCCCAAACGATTTGCCTCCGGAAATATTTACAGAAGACTATAAAGATTTTGAAATCAACACACACAAAACACTTGCCGATGCAGAAAATGATTTTCGAAGAATGTATTTGATTAAGACTATCAGAAAAGCCGGCTCTAAAAGTGACGCAGCCAAAATTCTTGGTATTAATAGAAGTCATTTGCACAAATTAATTTCGCAATTGGATATTACAGATTAGTTCTCATTTGATTTAAGACAGAAAGCTCTTAGACCATCCTCGTTGCCCGCTAACAACACCAAAGTTAGCGGACAGTTGTTTTTTTGCAACACATAGCAACAACCACAACCCAAAACGGCCCACAACCCCCAAAAAGGACACGGCATATCTTTTGAATAGCTTCTCTTATTTGAAAGGCGCTGATGAACGATCACATTCTAATAATTGAATCAAATACGACAAAATTGAGAAAGCTTAGAGAAATTCTTTCCAAAGAAGGTTTCAATATTATGACTGTAACCGATAGAGAATCAGCGCTAAATATTTGCAGCAAAATTCAGATTGAATATGTAATCGCTAATCCGAATGATCTTGGGCTGACAAAAACTGAATTACAAAACAATAAATAATAAGGAGCAAAAATGAAGCAAGGAAAGTTGTTACTGATGTTGTTTGCGTTAATTGTGCTGGTTGTAACGGGATGCAAAAAAGAAGACAATCCAACTGAGTCAAACGTTGGAACTGATATTGCAAATCCATCCGGTCAGCCAATGCCTAGTTTTTCGGACCAAGCGGATTATGGCGGAGCTATGGCTTCGGTTTATTATTACATGGCAGCACCAATAGCCGGCTTTCCGGATATAGCTACAAGTGCTGCTTCTGCAATTTTTAATAGCGGTGTTGATGCCGGCGCAGTTGTTGTTAACAATAATACTCTTGGTAAGGTTGCAGCGAGCGGAAAAACATATTACATGGCACCGGATCCAACAAATCCTCTTAACCAAGTAAACTTAAGCTGGAACGGAACTAGTCATAATTGGAATGTTGCTGGTGCAAATGGAGTTCCGGCTATAACGGGAAGTGTAAAAAGCCCAAATGATTATTCAGTAACTCTTCCTACCACAAATTCAACTATATCTAAAGCAAGTGGAATTCAAGTTAAGTGGACAAATCCTTCAACTGCGAAAGCTTTAATCCAAATAGTAAACGTTAGCAACAAAGCTCAAGTAAAAGTTTATCAAGAAGTGGCAGATAACGGAAATTATACAATACCGGCAGCTGATTTAGCAAACTTTAGCGGCGACTGCATGATCTTTGTTGTTAAGTACAATTATTCCTTTACGACTGCTAGTGGAAAGAAATATTATTTCGTTTCAGAAATCGTAAAAAGTGTAAATGTAAAAGTGAATTAAATAATTCTAAGTACGGTTATAGCTAAATGCGGATTCGTGAGTTGCTCTATGAGGGTAAAGGTTGCGAATTCGCATTTGGATTTTATAGTATAAAAAACACCGGTGTTCAATAAAACTTCTCGGGAGGAAGTATGAAAACAAAATCTTTAGTTTTTCTTTTATTTGTTGCCGTGAGCATAAATGCTCAATGGTCAAAAGTGAGTACTCAGAACGTGGGGCTGTCTGGCAGATTACACGCATATAATTCTACTTTGTTTTTATACGGGTCGTTTAGCGGTTACCACGTTTATAGATCTATAGATAACGGAGCTACGTGGACTGACATCATAAGTAAATTTCCATATGATGTTTATTATATGTTCAATTATAAAAACGAAATATTTGCGCTTACAGCTAATTCGGGCAAGAGTATTTATTCTTCAAAAGATGGTGGTGAAACTTGGGCGCTAAAATCAAGCATTCCAACGGTAACCGGTAATGGTGCAATTCTTTGGATGACGTCTGACGGAGATAGATTATATGCAGTGTCCAACAGAAAATCATTTTATACATCAACCGATAGTGGTTTAACATGGAAAGAAACAATAATTAATACAATCGCCGGTGGTAATATGTCTTACTTTGCCGTTACCGGCAATACAATGGTTTCAACTATTGTTGGAACTGGGGCGGTTGTTTCAACAGATGGCGGACAAACTTGGGCAATTAATAATCCGGGAACTCCGGCGCTGTTTGTAACATACGTAATAAACTTTAATGGCACTATTTATGGAATAACATCGGGAAGCGGCGTACATAAATTTAACTCAACGTCAAAGTCTTGGGAGAGCGTTAGCAAAGGATTACCAGATGCGCTTTCGTTTCAGATTTCGAAAGCATTAACGGCTTATGGCAATACATTGTATGTGGCAACAATTGGATTTTTAGATTCAAAAGTTTCAATTTTTTCTTCTTCTGACGGTGGAGCCAATTGGAATTCGATTTCTACAAGCGGGTTAACAACTCTTAATGCTGCAACGAGCAGTACTTCATTTGTGCTTACAGCGCAAAATATGTTTTTGTATGATTATCAAAGTAGCGGATCGACGGCTGCTATTTATAAAATGGCAAACTCCACAACGTCTGTGAATGAAAATACTCATGAAGTCCCGGCAGATTTTGAACTTAGCCAAAACTATCCTAATCCATTCAATCCGGAAACGACAATTAGGTACAAGCTACAAGCCGCAAGCAACGTAAGCTTAAAAATCTATGATGCATTAGGAAACGAAGTTGCAACTCTAGTGAATGAATTTCAGCAACCCGGAGCATATAATTCTCAATTCTCAATTCGTAATTCTCAATTCTCAAGTGGTGTTTATTTCTACACATTGAAAGCAGGAAGTTTTGTATCAACAAAGAAAATGATATTAATTAAATAGAGGAGTAGTGAATGAAAAAGAAAATACTTTTTTCCACTCTTCTTATTGTGATTACGGCAACAATTACTTCTGCACAATGGAAGGCATTAAATACAACTTTTGGAAGTGATATAAGAGTACTTGCAAAAGCGGGCAATTCGCTTTTTGCGGCAACAAACGGAGGCGGAGTTTACTATTCTGCAAACTCTGAACAGAACTGGATTCAAAGAAACTCCGGACTAACAAATCTAAAAGTTTATTCACTTGCTGTAAGCGGTACTACTATAGCTGCGGGAACATACGGAAACGGTGTGTTCATTTCGAATAATAATGGAGAGGCTTGGACCTCAACCGCAAGTGGAATTTCTGTTCCTTACATTTATGCTTTAGCGTATATGGGAGGCAATATTCTTGCGGGAACCGGCGGCGGTGGATTTTTCAGATCTGCAAATAACGGCTCTAACTGGGTAAGTGCTGGCGGAACAACACATATTGTAAATTCTTTTTATGTTGCTCAAAACTATTCTTTTGTTGGACAAGGTCCCTATGCTTATAAAACAACCGATAATGGAAATACATGGACAACTTTAATTGGTTCTTCAAGTACAACTGTAAAGGGATTTGCAGAAACTCCTAGAACCGGCGGCGGCACAAATATTTTTGTTGGCACTCTTGATGGAGTTTACATTTCTACTGATGACGCAAAGAGCTGGAAAACTACCAACAGCGGATTAACATATAAAAATGTTAATGCTATTGTTGCAACCGGCCAGAATTTATTTGTGGCTACAGAAGATGGTGGAGTTTTTCGATCTTCAGATAATGGTTCGACATGGAACACAATTAATACTGGTTTACCAACAAACACAAATGGCCGGACGTTAATTCTAAGTAACGGAGCTTTGTTTTTAGGAACAAGCGAAGGCGTTGTTTGGAAAAGAGATCTCTCTGATTTGGGAATTACATCTGTTAAACAAGTTGCAAGTGAAATTCCATCTGCATTCGAACTTAGCCAAAACTATCCTAATCCATTCAATCCAGAAACTAATATTAGCTACAAGCTACAAACTGCAAGTCAAGTAAGCTTAAAAGTATATGATGTTTTGGGAAACGAAGTGGCAACACTGGTTAATGAGTATCAACAAGCTGGAAAGTATAATTTTGAATTATCAATTAACAAGTTTCAGCTATCTAGCGGTTTTTATTTATATACTTTGAAAGCCGGAAGTTTTTCTTCAACTAAAAAAATGCTGTTGATAAAATAACACTACGAAAGAGAGTGCAGTGCAATGAAAAAAATTACAATGTGTTTTTGCTTACTCCTATTTGTCGTTTTCACAAATTCAACTAAATCTCAGGTAAAAGAAAGCTGGGTTAAAAGATACACAAGCAATACCGGAGTAACAGGTGCCGATTACGATGAAGCCTTCGCTGTGGATATAGACGAACAGGGAAATGTTTACGTTACCGGCTCAAGTTATGAAACAGTTGGGAACGGTTTGGATATAACAACAATTAAGTATTCACCGAATGGTACCCAAGAATGGATTCGCAGTTATAATAATGCAGCCCACGATAGAGGAACAATATTAAAAACCGATGTTAACGGAAACGTATATGTCGCGGGTTACGTTGGCTATGATTGTATTACTCTTAAATATAGTCCTACGGGAAATCTACTTTGGGAAGCAAAATTTAACGGTACGGGGAATAGTTTCGATGCTGCAAAAGCTCTGGAGATAGACAACATGGGAAATGTTATTCTTGCAGCACAAAGCGAAACAGCCGGATCAAGTTTCGATATCGTTATTATAAAATATAATTCTGCCGGTGAACAACTATGGCTCTCAAGATATAACGGCACGGGCGGTTATGATGACTATCCTAATGCAATGGCTATGGATGCATCCGGGAATATTTATATTGCCGGTGAAGTTCGTGAAACAGGCGGTTCAAAAAAAGATTACATTACGTTAAAATATAATTCAGAAGGTGTTCAGCAATGGGCAAAGGAATATGGAACCGCCTGGGTTGACGATATGGCTTATGGAATTGGAGTTGATAATATTGGAAACGTTTATGTTTCGGGTCAAGGGTTAAACCCTCAAGGAGATTTTGTAACAATTAAATATGATCCTTCAGGAAATCAGCTTTGGCTTAAAAACTATAACGGGCCCGCCACTTATGAAGGGGCCGCTTTTTTGAAAGTAGATAATAACGGCAATGTATATATTTCCGGGCGAAGCACAGGCGGTCAAAATGCGCCCGATTATACCACAATTAAATATAATTCAGATGGGGCTGAACAATGGATTGCAAGATATAACGGAACAGCATTTGATACAGATGAAGTATATGCAATAGAATTAGATGGCGAGGCAAACATATATTTAACAGGTTCAAGCAGGGGAGCCGTTGGCGCCGGCAGAGATTACGCCACCGTTAAATATAACTCAGAAGGAATTGAGCAATGGTCTATGAGGTATGACGCGGGCTTTACTCACGATGAAGCCTATTCATTAGCAGTAAATTCAAAAGGTGAAGTTGCTGTTTGCGGGTACAGCGTTGGCAACGGAACAGGCAGAGATTACGCAGTTGTCAAATACTCAAGCACAACAACCGGGGTTAAAAATAACGCCGGGATTGTTCCTTCGGATTTTTCTTTATCACAAAATTATCCAAATCCATTTAATCCGGAAACGACAATTAGCTACACAATCCCGTCAAACGTGAAAGGTGAAGCGATAAACGTAACATTAAAAGTTTTTGATGTATTAGGAAACGAAGTTGCAACGCTAGTTAATGAATTCAAACAACCCGGAACGTATAATGAAAAATTTAACGTAAAGACGCGCCATGGCGCGTCTCTACAAAGCGGCATCTATTTTTATAGATGTCAAGCTGGGGGTTTTGTTCAAACTAAAAAAATGATTTTATTGAAGTAACAACAAAAATAAAGGAGCCGGGATTGCTTCCGGCTTCTGCACTTTGCTCTAAATACTTATTCTGGTAAACAATAGATACTTAATTATTCTCTGGTTTAGTTGAGATAATTAGTAAGCCATTAGAAACAGACCTTTCTTTCCCATCTGAAGGAATGTTAACTACCGAATCTTTTACAACCATTGTTGTTGAACCGCCCCCGTCCAAATTCAGACCGTAATGAACGCCAATCTTAATCATTAAATCTGCGAGTTCATGCAAGGTCATTCCAACGCTGTGGGTTTGCCTTCCATCAATGGCAACTAGATAAAGCTTGGTGCTGTCTTTAGAAAAACCGATACCAGTTCTTGGATGACGCAACAATGCATGACCCGGTTTGTTTTCTTTAAGATAGCTTTGATCAACATAATCCTTTCCTTTGTTCACAACTTGAATAAATCCACCAATAGCTTCTTTAATTTTTGGAAGGCTTGGAGATATTGTAGTTAATACTTTTATGGTATCGCCGATTCTAACAGATTTAGTAAAATCAGTAGCAGAACCTTCTGCTGAAATTACAGCATAGGTAGTATCTGGAATGAGCATGTTTCCAATTCCGATTTGGATTTTTTTAACTATACATTTAACCGTATCGTTAACAATCCACCGACTAACACGCTGAACCAATACTTCTCTACCGGAAGAATTAGTTCCGGTTGTTTCACCAAAGTAGCGGTTTAATAAAACCAGTTGATTAGCATTTCTCGGGATATTTACACCATCAAGCTTATAAGAAGAATTATCTTTCAATATTTTTCCCGAAAACTTAATAGAATTCATAATGGGCTTGTTGTTTACATCAAAAGCAATTATTGTACGTGTAATTGGAGGAGATATTATTTGTCCATTTCGAACTTGAATGTTTGTAGGTATACCGCCGGCGTGATAAAAATCGCCATTGACGGCAGCAACAACTTTGTGACCGGCAAAACTATTTTGTTTTGCCATCACAGAAGTCCGTTCGTTACCTTTACTAAGATTGGCAGCTTTAAAAGATTCAATTTTGATGTAGGGATTTTTCAAATCAATTTCCAAAACATGAATGGACCAAGGCACAGTCTTCTCAAGTAATTTTGAGTACTTAATTCCAGAGCAAACAAAGCTAGTGGAAATAGTATCATATTTAACTTGGGCGAGTAGACAAATGGATGCTAGGGTGAAAATTAGAAAGTATTTTTTCATGCTACTAAAATTTTATGTGGAAGAATCATTTCAAAATTAAAAACGATATTTGAATAAACCTATACTCATGAAGCCGAGGACGTAATTCTAAACAACTAATTTTGAGGTTTTTTACAGTATGGAATTATTTTGCGAATTGAATTGTTTTATGGATAAGAAAATGTGTGGAAAGAGTAATTTGCTTATCCTATCTTTCACACGTAGCAAATCACAAATTCGGCCATTGTTTAATTAATAAAGATCGGAAAAAAGATGAAATCGAAATTTTTAGTATTGTTATTGTTGGCAGTAGTTAATTTAACTGCACAAGTTGAACTTCCGCGAGTGAGTCCAAACGCTTCAGTATCGCAGACGGTTGGATATACAAGCATCACAATTAACTATTGCCGTCCGGCAGTTCACGCAAGAAAAATCTGGGGTGAGCTTGTTCCATATAATAAAGTATGGAGAATGGGTGCAAATGAAGCAACAACAATTCAATTTACAACTGATGTATATGTAGAAGGAAATAAAGTACCAGCCGGAAAATATTCTCTTTTTACAATCCCGACCGAGAAGGACTGGACAATTATTATTAATAAAGTTGATAAACAATGGGGCGCATACAACTACAAGCAAGAGGAAGATCTTGTTAGATTCAAAGTTAAACCAGCAGAAAGCCCTTTTGCCGAGAATCTTTGCTATTCCTTTGATAATCTCACCAGCTCGTCAGCATCCATTTTTGTAAGATGGGAAAATTTAAAAATTGCTTTTAAGGTTGAGGTTGATTTAACAAGCCAAGTATATGCAAAAATTAAAGAAGCAATTGCTGCCAAGCCTGATAACTGGCAAAACTACTCGCAAGCTGCAAATTACGCGGCAGACAATAATTTGTATAGCGATGAAGCGCTTCAGTGGGTTGAAAAAGCGATTTCTCTCGGCGGCGGATATTATCCTTATTTTGTCAAAGCAAAATTGATGTTCAAAAAAAATAATACAAACGAAGCTCTCAAAGCATTGGAAAGATGTAGAGAAATTGGAAGAACCGATAAAAATTGGGATTCATTCGTTTCTCAAGTTGATTTCTTAGAGAAACAGATAAAGTCTAAGTAGAATCTAATCCGGATTACGATTAAATGGCGAGTAGATGAAAAAATTTGAAATCCCAGAATTTTACAAGAGTTCTATAATCTCCAAAATTAAAGAGCAGAGAAAGTTAGAAGATCCCCGCAAGCAAGATTTCAAACCAACCGAATTGGATTTTGGTCCAATTCGGTTTTTAATTGCCCGCCATTTTGGTTTTTGCTACGGTGTAGAAAACGCGATAGAAATTGCTTATAAAACGTTAAGCGAAAATCCGGGCAAGCGGATTTTTTTGTTGAGCGAGATGATTCATAACCCGGTGGTAAATGAAGATCTACAAAGCCGTGGAATAAACTTTATAATGGATAATTATGGATTGCAATTAATTCCTTGGAGCGAAATATCCGCTGAAGACGTTGTAATCATTCCCGCTTTCGGTACAACGCTGGAAGTTGAAGAGCTTCTTAAACAAAAGGGAATTGATACCGTAAAGTATAACACTACATGCCCGTTTGTTGAAAAAGTTTGGAATAGAGCCGCTGTTTTGGGACAAAATAATTATACAGTTATAATTCATGGTAAATCCCAGCATGAAGAAACGCGCGCTACGTTTTCTCATTCAAATCAAAATGGGGCATCAGTAATTGTTCGCAACATAGATGAAGCCAAAATTCTGGCACGCGCAATATTGGGAGAGCTTTCTTCAAACGAGTTTAACAAAGTCTTTGCCGGTAAATATTCGATTGGATTTAATGTAGAAAAAGATTTGCAGAGAATAGGAGTTGTAAACCAAACCACAATGCTTGCAACAGAAACTCAAGAAATTGCTGATTTTTTGCGCGAGACAATGCTTATCAAGTTTGGCGAAGACAAGATAAAAGAACATTTTGCAGATACACGCGACACGCTTTGCTATGCTACAAACGATAATCAAACAGCAACAATTGCATTGATGAACGAAGATGCTGATTTAGCTATTGTTGTTGGCGGATACAACAGCTCGAACACATCTCATTTGGTTGAATTACTTGAGCATAAATTCCCAACCTATTTTATTTCTGACTCATCAAAAATCATTTCTGAACGTATTATAGAACATTATGTACTAACAACTCATAAAGAAATACAATCCGAAAATTATTTACCTCAGAAAGAAATCGTTACAATCGCACTTACTTGCGGTGCTTCTTGTCCGGATTCAATAGTTGATTCTGTATTGAATAAAATTTTGTCCTACTTTGAGGGAAATAAAAACTTAGAAACGATTGGAAGTTTATAAAAAGAAAGAGCTGTTCTTTGGCGAGGAGGCCCATTTCAACATCTAACTAAAGAAACCAACAGAAAACTTTAGCAACAACATTGAAAATTTTTAAGAACAGCTCCCCTTGAGAATTAGTTGGAAGCTAGATTTATGTTTTCTAACCGGTCTATGATTGCTCTAAAAGTCTTTTCCGGATATTCTTTGTCTTCAAATTTCATATCTCTGAAAAGTGAATAATTTGAATAAAACAGTCTTGCAAGCTGAGCTCTATATCTGATAAGCGGAGTATCACCATCAATTGCCAGAGAGCTTAATTTATCTTCTACTTTTTCGAGATCAAATTCCGGGTAGCGCGCTTTCAATTCCATGCTAATTAGAATTGCCGATTCCACCACTCCGGTGTTCTCGCAGTTCATCGCTTCAATAAAGTTGTTCACGGTTTTCGCCGCCATCTTCTTTTCTGCCCCAGATAAGGCAGCAAACGAGATTGAAGATAATGCCAATGTGCTAATCACTATCGCCAACGTAAAAATTCTTAATACTTTCATATAACACCTTTCTGATTATTGTTTAGTTCGATCATTATAATTCAACTTGAGTGCCAAAGTATTGTAGGACGCAAATGTTTTTGTTTCGAGTTGTTTAGGGAGGAAATACATTATTTGTTCAAGAAAAGGGATGCCACAAAATTGCAAGCAAATAATTGTTTCTAATTAAAGAAGCGGAATTTTTTTGAGATTTAACGGTTACTTTTTGTGGCTCTTTGCAAAAATGTGGCACCACTTTAAGAAGATGAATCTGTTTTTCTACTCAATCTGTTGTTGAGTGCTCTTCTGCTTAGTCCAAGCATTTCGGCCGCGATGCTTTGGTTTCCCTCCGCGCGTTTTAATGCTTCTGCGATTAAAGATTCCTCCGCTTCTTTCAAAGTCGGTAAGTGATCCGTAAAAACAATTCCCTCGTCAAAAGAAATAATTTCTGCAGAAAAATTTTCTTCGCGAAAAATTTTATCTCTAATTGGACCTAGAGACATAACTCCGGAACTATGAACGCTTACCGCGTCGAAAATAATTCCTTCAAGTTCACGGATATTTCCTGGAAAGCTATAATTGGAAAGAAGAGTATAAAGTTCTTTGGGAGGAGTAGGTTTCTTTTTTCCGAGCTGTTGGCTGGCTTTTTCCATAAAGTGATTTATCAGTAATTGAATATCGCTTTTGCGGTCTTTTAACGGGGGAATGTGTATGTGATGAGTTTGCAGTCTGTAGTATAAATCTTTGCGGAAAGCGTTTCCCTCTTTCATCGAATCAATGTTTTTATTCGTTGCACAAATAATTCTTACGTCGGCAAGCTTTGCAATATCGGAACCTAGCGGAAAATATTTCCCATCTTGTATTAAGCGCAAAAGTTTTACTTGAGATTCCAAACTTAGGTCGCCAATCTCATCAAGAAAAAGAGTTCCTCCTTCAGCTTGTTCAATCAATCCTTTTCTCTCTGTATCAGCGCCGGTAAATGCGCCTTTCTTGTGACCGAAAAGTGTATCGGAAAATAATGTATCGTCTACACCAGCAACATTTAGTGGAATAAGGTTTCCACTTCTGTTGCTTAAACTATGAATTGCGGAAGCGATAAGTTCTTTGCCAACTCCGGTTTCTCCGGTGATTAAAACGGGAAGAGACGTGCGCGCAATTGCTTCGATGTATTTAAAAATTGCCCGCATGGAAGGGCTTTTGGTAATTATATGAGCAAACGCTTCCGGGTGTTCTAGTTTGTCGCGCAGCAAATAATCCTTCAATCGAACGTTTTCTTCGCGAGCATCTTTAAGATCCAATCCACCGCGAATTGTTGTAACCAAGCGGGCGTCATCAACCGGTTTTAATATATAATTGAAAGCTCCGGCTTTAATACATTGGACAGCGCTTTCAACATCATTAACAGCAGTTAGAATAACAACGGGAGTACGCGGATACTTTTCAACTATTTGCGGAAGTAATTCCATTCCACTTATGATCGGCATGTTTATATCTAAAACAACAACACTAAATTCTTCTTGAGCAAGCAGATTCATTACAGTCGTACTGTCGCAAACGGTTTTAACGTTCGTTATACCATTGGAAACCAAAACGTTCTCTGCGCTGAACAAGAACGCCTGCTCATCATCGACTAGTAAAATCGGTTGGGTTGGATGTAGTGCCGCAGCCATTGGTTCCTCAATTGTAATTTAGAATTAATTCGCAGATTGTTCCCTTGCCCGGATTGCTTTTTACAGAAAGCTCTCCGCCATGACTTTTAATAATATTGTATGAGATATATAGTCCTAAGCCGGTTCCGCCGGAACTGCGCTTGGTCGTAAAGAATGGATCAAAAATGTAGCGAAGGTTTTCTTCACTAATTCCAGCCCCTTCATCTTCAACAATAATCTTGATCCGCTTCGCTTCTTTTTCATTATTTACGGAAAGAGAAATCTTCTGATTTTTGTTCTGCAAAGACTCGCATGAATTTGTAATTAAATTTATGAGCACTTGTTCAAGCTGCTGCTGATTTCCTTTTATTAGCGGAACAAGATCATCATAAACAATTTTGAAATAGTTTGTAGAGCTTTTGATTTTGTTTCCGGTTATTAAAACAGCGCCTTCTATCACGGTGTTAATATTTACATCTTGATTAAGATCGCCGGGATCCTTCTTTGCATAATCTGTTAGACTCTTTGTAATACCGCGAACCCGCATTACACCTTCAATAATTCCTTGAAGCGACTGAAGAATTTTTTCTTTTGATTTTGAAAACGGAATTCCGGCTAAAGCAAAATCTCCATTCTGCTCATAGTATTCTTTCAATATTGGATATGCATCTATAAAAATTTTTTGAAGGAATTGAGCGTTAAGCAAAATGAAATTATTTGGATTATTAACTTCGTGAGCAATACCACCAACCATTGTTCCAAGCGCAACCATTTTATCCGCTTGAATTAACTGTTTCTGTTTAATAGAATTTAATTCCTCGGCCTTTTTTAATTCTGTTATATCTGTTATCAATCCATCGTAAGAAATTAATTTACCCAGAAAATCCTTTGAGAGGACAATTGTGTTTTTCACCCAGCGTATGCTTCCATCACGATGAATAATCCGGTGCTCAACTGGCGGCGTATCAATTCCGGATGACGCTTCTCTTGCTTGTTTAAGAACAGCTTCCTTATCCTCATCATAAACCATGCGATACCACAAGTCGGGGTCTTCGTCATGATCTCTCGACGTATAACCGGTAACGTTTACGCAGCCGGGACCGTGATAAGTTTCAATTGCAACGCCGTCTTGAAGTTTTACTGTGTAAATGTAATCCGTAAGATAATGAAGCAGTCTGTTTAGCCTTCTGTCACCTTCTTCGGTTGTAATTCTAATCTTTGCCATCAATACCTTCTTTCTGTGGTAATCATAAACTATAATGTGAAGCTAAGCTAAGTCCGTTAACGCGCTGTATTCAATATCAAACAACCTTCTATACATTCTGGTTGCGTAAGAATCGGTCGAGCCGGCTATGTAATCGCAAATCATTCGGGCACGCTGTTTTTTGTTTTTCTCGCTGCGAATAACTTTATCGTTGAAATCGGGTAATAGCTTTGTATTGCCAAGAGTGGTAACATAATTTTTTTCAAATAAATTGAATACGCTTTCGATCATAGAATTCCCCTTGAACTCAATTTGATGAAGGGCGGAGGAACGAAATACGAGATCAACCGATATTGTTTTATAAATCTTTGCTCTTTCGAGAATTTCGTTTGGAATAACAAGATCATACTTGTATCTGTTGGTTAAACCATCCATAAAAGTTTTCTTTTTCTTTAATCTGGTTGATCTAATAAACGAGCCAATCTGAGCGCCAAATTTAGCTTTGAAATTTCCCTTTTTAATCCAACCGTTAATTTCTTCTACGATATCGCTCTGAAATTTGGTAAGCTCTTTTTCTGTCTGCCAGCGGGAAAGTTTTGCTATAGTAATAAATCCACCGGAAATACTGTCGACCAAATCGTTAATTGCGTAGGCAGTATCGTCTGCCCAATCCATAATTTGGCACTCTATGCTTTTAAACTCGTTTAATTTTTCGGCTGTCTTAAGCAAGCTCCGGTATTTCTTTTTTCCAAAAACAAAGTCGAGATATTTTTTGTCTTCATCGTAAACAAAATGATTATCCGGATTCTTAAAATCGCTAAACGTGGCTTTGTATTTGAGTATTCCATCTAAAAAAGCGCGGGAAGGATTTAGTCCCCGATGCTGATCTTCTCTGCGGTAAAATTTCTCGGTGATTAAGCGAAGAGTTTGTCCGTTTCCTTCAAAGCCGCCATACTTTTTCATTAATCTGTTTAATGTTCGCTCGCCGGCGTGCCCAAATGGCGGATGGCCAAGATCGTGAGCGAGACAAATTGCTTCAACTAGATCGGAATCTATAAAGTAATCCTCATTTAGTAGGTCGGTTTCAGTTGCGCAAAGATAATTGCAAATAGATCTGCCGATCTGCGCAACTTCGATAGAATGAGTAAGTCGAGTACGATAAAAATCATATTCGCCCGGCAAGAATACTTGTGTTTTTCCTTGCAGACGGCGGAATTCCGACGAATGAATAATTCTATCGCGGTCTATTTGAAAAGGAGAGCGGTAATCATTTCCGCGCTCGCTCTTTTTCAAGCGCTCAAAATCAAATTCGTTGTAAAACGTGTTCTTCATAATCACTCATTTTTTTTACTAATAAATGGAATACTTCAAAAAGCTATTGTAATTTAACCCAAATTTTTCAATAGAAAAATTTGCGCTAGCGCCGCAAACAACTATTATGTGTTGTTAGTTTATATCGAAAAAAATATTTTACTAACAAATGTGATAAAAATAAATTATATGTTTGTGGGGTAACCCGCAGCAAAACGTTTATTATAAAACGTTTTACAAGCGGCCGCAGGCAACAAATTCATTATGAATTTGTTGGGTTAATCATAAGAGAAATCAATAACAGATAGAAACTGAAATTTGAGCCACGAACATCACCACAGCCACTCGCACGCATTAAATAGTACAGCAGGCAGACTGTTTACCACCATGATGCTGAACTTTATAATTACTATTGTTCAGATAGCCGGCGGAATATTTTCCAACAGCCTTGCGCTTATTTCCGACGCACTTCATAATCTTAGCGACGGCATTTCAATTATAATTTCTTACTTCGCAATTCAGTTAAAAAAGAAGGATAACTCATACACTCACACGTTTGGTTTAAAGCGTGCAGAAATATTGGCTGCTGTTATTAACGCATCTGCCTTGATCGTGATATACGCATTTTTATTCTATGAAGCGGTTAAGCGCTTTATGAATCCGCAAGAAATTGAACCTATAACAATGAGCATAGTAGCTGCTGTTGGGTTGATTGCAAATATTGTTGGGACGATTCTGCTGAAACGTGATTCGAAAGACAGTATTAACATTCGCTCGGCATATATGCATCTGCTCAGCGATTCAGTTTCTTCGGTTGCAGTTATTCTCGGCGCCATAGCTATTGCGGTCTGGAAAATTAGCTGGATCGATCCGGTCTTAACTTTACTTATCGGAATCTATATAGTACATGAGAGTTACGAAATCTTGAGCGAAGCAATTCACGTTTTGATGGAAGGAACGCCTCCTCAAATTGATGTAGAAAAAATTCAAGAAGAGGTAGAGAAAATTTCCGAAGTTGATAACATACACCATGTTCACGTCTGGATGGTTGGCGATAATGATGTTCACTTGGAAGCTCATGTAAACATCACCGATATGAAAATTAGTGAGAGTAATGAGCTGCGAGCACAAATAGAAAAAATGCTCGACGAGAAATTTGGAATTCACCACGTAACGCTTCAGTTCGAATGCAACCAGTGTCCGGAAGTGGGACTTTTGGGAAGACATAAATAAGAAAGGAGCAACAAATAAATAATCTATTTAATTAACGAGGTTGTAATGAAACATTTTCAAAGAATCAGAATTTTCATTTTTGTTTTTTTATGCTCTACAGTAATTCTCGCTCAATCAACACCATTAGAAAAGGGATTGAACGCCATCAGTAAGGATGCTGTTCAAGCACAGTTGGAATTTTTAGCATCCGATTGGACGGAAGGCAGAGAAGCCACAACGCGCGGAGAGTTTATAGCAGCAGATTATATTGCAAGCATATTCAAATTATACGGAATAAAGCCAGCCGGCGATTCTGAAATGCAAGGTGGAAGAAACAGAGGATTCTTTCCGGGAGGCGGGAGAGCGCAACAGCCGCCAATGCAAAGAACTTATTTTCAAAATATAAACTTTATTGAATCGGAGGCATCAGACGATCAAGTTTTCGGATTCATTCAGAAAGTTGGAGAAGCAAAAAAGAAAATTACATTTAACTACAAATCTGATTTTACTCTATATCCGGGAAGTGTCGGTGTAGAATTCGAAGCTCCAATTGTTTTTGTTGGTTATGGATTCCGCGACCTAGAAAAAGGTTACGATGATTACAAAGACGTTAATGTTAAGGGAAAGCTTGTTTTAAGAATCAGCGGATTTCCCGGTATGAGAGATACCGGCTCTGTAGCATATAAGAAATTGAACTTGGCAGACAGAACTGCGTTGATGAATTATTACAGATCGCGAAATGAAATTCCGGAAAAATTAGGCGCGGTTGGTGCTATTGATTTTATGCCCGGCGCGGATATGCTTCAAAACGCTGCTACAAATTATCCGATTAGATATAACACCGCATTTTATGAAGGAGACAAACGCCTTTCTTCCGGATCGCATAGAATTAGCTTACCAGAAGATACATTACGTGCCGGATTAACTCAGATTACAATAGGCGCCCGAGTAGCAAACGAGTTGTTTAAGGGAAGCGGAATCAAAATTGAAGAATTTGAAAAACAAGTTGCACAAAACTTCAAGCCGGCTTCAAAAGAATTAAAAGGAAAAGCCGCATTCATAAAAACATCAATAAAAACAAAAGTTGTTCGCGGTAGAAATGTTGTTGGAATGATCGAAGGCGAAAATCCAAACGAAGTAATTGTTGTCGGCGGTCATTACGATCACGTTGGAACAAGCAATGGTTACATTTGGAATGGCGCTGATGATAATGCTTCCGGAACAGTTGGTGTAATGAGTATTGCAAAAGCAGTTGCAGCAACAGGTGTGAAACCAAAGCGAACAATCATTTTTGCTTGCTGGACCGGTGAAGAAAAAGGTTTGTTGGGTTCCGAATATTTTGTGGAAAAATATAAACCGATCAACAATATCATTCTTAATCTGAACTATGATATGATAGGAAGAAACGATGAAGGCGACCCTAAAGGAGTTAAGCTTGGAGTTAGCTACACCGAAGCTTATCCAATTCTGAAAGACATGTTTGATAAAGCGAACAAAGATCTAAATCTAGGTCTGGAAATAAGATTTAGCGCTACCAAAAGACCAACCGGCGGATCGGATTATGCTTCTTTCTCTGCCAAAGATATTCCGGTTTATGGTGTAATGGCTGCTATGCATCCCGATTATCATCAGCCAACAGATCACGTAGATAAAATTAATTACGAAAAAATGACTAACATAATTAAGCTAGGCTTTGCTTCTATTTGGGATTTTGCAACTTCCGAAAGGAAACTGGAGCCGGTTAAATAAAAAAGAATTTTATAAAACTTGAAAAGGCTTCTTAGGAAGCCTTTTTTATTGAAGCAACTTCATTCTATAGCCAACACCGGATTCGGTTAAAATATATTTTGGATGAGAAGCGTCATCTTCAATCTTCTTTCTAATTTGTCCAATAAACACACGTAGATACTGAGAATCCTCTGCGTGTGTTGGTCCCCAAATTTCTTTAAGAACAAAATTATGAGTAAGAACTTTATCCAAATTCTTGAAAAATAAATTTAAGAGAAGGTATTCGGTGTTTGTGAGTTTTAATTCTTTATTGGATTTCAAAACTATGCGTTTGGAAAAATCAATTTTCAGTTTACCGTTAATAAGAAAAGGTTCGTTTTCAATTTGCTGATTGCGCCGGATGTTCGCTCTAATACGAGCGTGAAGTTCCGAAGTGTTAAATGGCTTAGTAATGTAATCGTCCGCCCCAAGATCGAGAGCTTTCACAATATCTTCTTCAGAACTTTTTACCGAAAGAATTATTACCGGAACGTTTGACCAAGTTCTGATTTCTTTAAGTACCGAGAAACCGTCTTGATCGGGTAAACCAAGATCGAGAATTACCAACTGCGGATGATGAGTAGCAACCGCAACAATCCCATCTTTGCCCTTTGCCGCTTCAATAACTTTGTAGTCGTCTGCTTCAAGAGTAATTGAAAGAATTTTTCTTATCTGCGATTCATCATCGATAACCACTATGCTGTTCTGTGCTGCCATATAATCTTATTTGATTGGTAATAAAATAATAAATTCTGCGCCGCCCGCGCTTTTGTTTTGTGCTGTTATAGTTCCGCCATGTGCTTCAATAAATCCACGTGCAATTGATAATCCCAATCCGGTTCCGCCCGCCTTTGTGCCGGGAACACGGTAAAATTTTTCGAACAAACTTTTAACAGCGTTTGCCGGGAAACCCGGTCCGTTATCGGAAATTGAGAGCATTAAATTGTCGGCAAACTTCTTTGCGAAGATTTCAATTTTACTGTTTGATGGAGTGTACTCAATCGAGTTGTGGACGATGTTAATTAATGCTTGCTCAATCAGCGGAAAATCGAATTGAATTAACTCTATTTCTTCATTCACAAAGAAATTAATTTCATGTTCTGAGGATTCATGCTTGAGACGGAGAATCACAGAATTAATTAAGTCGGAAACAGAGTGCCACTCTTTCTTTGGAATAATATTTCCGCTTTCGAGCCTTGTTATATCAAGCAAGTTTTCAACTAACCGCTGAAGTCTATCTGCCGCAATGTTTGTTTCGTCAATCAAGCGAGAAAGTACGGATTGATTCTTTATAATTTTTTCATCTTTGAGTGAGCTAACAGCTCCAATTATTGTTGTAACGGGAGTTTTTAATTCGTGGGAAATTGAGTCGAATAGTGTTTTATAAAGTTTTTGCGATTCGGTAATTAACAAAGTATGTTTTGCCGATTCTTTTAAAAAATCTCTTTCTAAAGCAATACTTATCTGAGAAAGAAATGTTTCGAGCAAAGAGATCGATTCATTTGTTAGAGAAGCCGATTCTGGAAAGTCTAATCCGATTACTCCAAGATTAAGTGTTTTGGTTTTGAGCGGATAATAAATTGCGGGGGTTATTGGCATCGTGTTAGTGAATCTGCCCGCTCTCTCTGAGTTCGCAAAAACCCACTGAGCAATATTCCATTCACCCTGGTCAATATTAAAAGTGCTTAACGAATGTGCTTCCGGCTGAAGCCTCTTTTCGTTTTCGAAAAAAAGAAAAACTGATTCAGCTCCAAAAACTTCTTTTATTTGCTTTATCGAACACTCAACAATATCGTCGGAGCTTTTCGATGAAGAAAGTTCTTTTGCCAAGTTATATAAAGAGGCAGTTCTCTTTTCACGCTGATTAATAAGTACTTGTTGAGTTCTTATCCGCGTTATTAACAATCCCGAAACAGATGCAATAATAAAGTACATAACAAACATTAAGACATCTTCTACTTTGCCTATTCGCAAAGTAAATGATGGAGGAATAAAGAAAAAATTCCATACGAAGGCGCTCATAACAGCGGCAAGAAAAATTGGACCCGGACCAAAATTCATTAACGGCATTAGAGAAATGATGAATAAAAAGAGAAGCGAAATAGCCTGATATCCTATATGCAAGTGCAAATAGAATAGTATAACGCTGGCAAGGGAAACAATTGCCGCCGCACCAAAATATTTTCCAAAAGATGAATTAATGAATTTCTTTCCAAGCTCTTTAATCTTAGCAAAAGTATTTTTGCTTGGATAACCGTCGTCCACTCTTTTCCTTGTCAAATCACTTGAACTCATTTTACAGCCTTTAAGTTTTCTATCAAATTAGTAAGGAATCAAAATTACTTAACAATTCATAAATGCTCTGTAAAGATAAGTAGCAAGAATATAAAGTTATTGTAAAGAACTAGTTGACATATAAAGATTTTATAAAATTGAACAATCCAGTATAAAGAAAGGATAAAGAATTACAGCTTTCTATTGTTATTCAAAACTCTCTATGCATTTTAGCACCCGCTATTTTAATTAGGAGATACAATACATGTCTGGAGAGTCTGGACAGCCATCAACGTCAACACGTGTTAAACATTTCTTTCTTGGTGCGCCCCGAAACATAAACGACCCAAAGATTTTTCATAAACTAGCTTTAATTCCGTTTCTTGCGTGGGTAGGTTTAGGTGCCGATGGTCTTTCTTCTTCAGCTTATGGACCGGAAGAAGCATTTCGTTCGCTAGGCCAACATACTTACCTAGCTTTATTCATTGCGCTAGCTACAATATTAACTGTATTTATTATTTCGTATGCATATTCGCGGATTATTGAACACTTTCCGCATGGCGGCGGTGGATATATTGTTGCAACGCATATGATTGGTGAAAAAGCCGGTGTGGTTTCCGGTGCCGCTTTAATAGTTGATTATATATTAACAATTACTGTTTCTATTGCGGCATGTTCAGATGCTCTGTTTAGTTATTTGCCTTTGGAATATCATAACTTCAAAATATTTTTTGCTGCTCTTCTAATATTATTCATGATCATAATAAATATGCGAGGTGTAAAAGAATCTATTATGGGGTTAGCGCCTATTTTTTTGGTTTTCATTATTACCCACGCAGTAATGTTGGGCTATGGTTTTTTCAGTCATATTGGGGACGTTGGTAATGTAGCGCAGCAAGTTCAATCCGGGTTGCAAAAGGATTTGTCTTCGATTGGGTTTATGGGAGTCTTGTTGGTTCTGTTAAGAGCATATTCCTTGGGAGGCGGTACTTATACCGGAATAGAGGCGGTTTCTAATGGTCTTCAAATTATGCGAGATCCAAAAGTTCAAACCGGAAAGCGAACAATGATATATATGGCTACATCTCTAGCAATTACTGCCGGTGGCTTGGCAATTTTGTATTTGCTTGTTGGCATTCACCCGGTTCATGGAAAAACTCTTAACTCAGTTCTTGCCGATAATTTATTCGGCTCATGGAGTATTGGAAAAGTATTTGCTGTAATTACAATTTTTTCTGAAGGCACTTTATTGTTGGTGGCAGCCCAAGCCGGTTTTATTGATGCGCCCCGAATTATGGCTAACATGGCTGTTGATTCTTGGTTGCCTCACAGATTTGCTGCTTTCTCCGAAAGGCTTACAATGCAAAATGGAGTTCTTATGGTGGGAACAGCCGCGCTTGTGTTATTATTTTATACACAAGGCTCCATTTCTGCGCTTGTAATTATGTATTCAATTAATGTGTTTTTAACTTTTACTTTGTCTGAATATGGTATGACGAAGTTCTTTATTAAGCACAGAAAAAAAGAAAAAAAGTGGTTGAAAAACTTATTTATTCAGCTTATTGCTTTAGTTATTTCGTCTACCATATTAACAATAACAGTTTTTGAAAAATTTTTAGATGGCGGCTGGCT
>JBAYTN010000002.1:0-190884 GCA_041675645.1 Melioribacteraceae bacterium | reverse complement strand
TTTTTTTCTTCAGAAATTTCTTTCTGAATTTCCATTAGAATTGCTTTGCGTTCCTCTTTTTCTTCGGAGCTAAGAGGATCACCAAGAATAAAGCTTGGCGTGTTTTCCTCAATTGAATAATTGAAAACGCCAAAGCGATCAAATTTTACCTCTTTAACAAAATCACATAGTTCTTGAAATTCCGCTTCGGTTTCATTCGGATAACCAACAATAAATGTTGTTCGCAAAGTTAAGTTTGGAATTTTCTCTTTGAGCGTATTAATCAATTCTATGGTTCTACGTTTTGTAATTCCTCGGCGCATAGATTTCAAAACGTTATCAGAAATGTGTTGAAGAGGAATATCTATATACTTACATATCTTCGGATTGTTCGCAATCTCGTCAATCAAATCGTCCGGAACGTGAGAAGGATAAACATATAGAAGTCTGATCCATTCAATACCAACAATTTCGGATAGTTTTCTTAGTAGTTCTGCCGAATTTCTCTTGCCATATAACTCTATTCCATAATCGGAAGTATCTTGGCCAATGATGATTAATTCTTTAACGCCTTGCTTAGCCAGCGAAGTTGCCTCTGCTATCAGTTCATCAACCGGCTTTGTTTTGTGCTTGCCCCGCATCAGTGGAATGGCACAGAAAGAACAAGGGTTATCACATCCTTCGGAAATTTTTAAGTAAGCAAAATGTTTTGGAGTTGTAATTACACGTTCACCAAGCAATTCATATTTAAGATCACCGCCAAATTCATCAACTATCTGTTCGTATGCTTCAGTTCCAAAATATGCATCAACTTCGGGAATCTCTTTGCGTAAATCATTAACGTATCGTTCCGATAAGCACCCGGCTACCACAACTTTTTTAAGCTTGCCTTTCTTCTTCATTTCTATTGCGGCAAGAATTGTGTTGATTGATTCTTCTTTTGCCGCATCAATGAAACCGCAAGTATTTATTATTACAGAATCTGCCGAATTTGCATCATCAACCAGATCAAATTCATTTAATTTCAACTGACTCATCAGCCTTTCTGAATCGACAGTGTTTTTTGAACAGCCGAGAGTTATGACGGAGATTTTTTCCTTGCCCATAAAAGTGTTTAATCTTTCTTGTTATTTATAATAATATTTTCATTTCTTACTCTTAATCATAATCTTGATCGTTTTATATAGACTCAGATCAAGGGCATGAGCAAGATTATGATCAAGAATTTTTGGTTAAGCTAACTTATCAATCTTAGGTACAAATATACTATTGGGGCAGTGAAAAGAAGAGAATCAAATCGGTCAAAAATGCCGCCATGCCCGGGAATTATGGAAGAAGAATCTTTCACGTTTGCATCACGCTTAATTAGACTTTCCACTAAATCTCCAATCTGCCCGAACACGCCTACAATAATACCTATTACTATTGCATCTTTGATCGTTAGAAAATCAAGTACCAGCGATCTAGCCGCAATCATTCCGATTACTGCAAAAATGAATCCGGCTATGGCGCCTTCCCAGCTTTTTTTAGGACTTACTCTTGGCATAAGTTTATGCAATCCATATGCGCTGCCAATAAAGTAAGCTGCGGAATCGCACAGCCAAATTGAAACAAGTATTGAGAGAATTAAGTATCCGCCTTGGGAATATGTAAATGCTGAATCACTGTAGAATTCTCTTAAATCCAAAATTGATGCAGCAAAAAAACCAATATAAAAAACACCCAAGAGCGTTGAACCGAGATTGGATATAGCCGATGATCGGTTTCTAAATAGTTCGCTTAGTAATAGCATAAGTATGAGTATTACGAAGAAAATATGATAGTCTAAAAAATGGTAGTATTCATTCAAAATAATAAGAACAACTGAAGCAGAGCCTATGGTTCTGTTAGTATAAGAGTTCTTGTGCTTCATCATCCCGGTGAATTCGTAAAAAGCTACAAAACCAATTAGCAAAACGAAAATGAGAAAGGGAATTTTCCCAATTAAACATAATGCAACAATTAGCGGAATGCCCACTAAAGCTACTAACACACGGGAAACCAGATTGCTCATTTTCTTTGCCATTTACTCCTCTTCACTTAACGGGGTGTTATTTATCTCGTTAATTATCTGCATTGCATCCTCAAAGCTATTTTCTTTTACAAATATTTTTATCGGAGCCGAACCTACATAGGAAAGGTTTATTCTCATTCTGTCTTCTTTCGAAAAAATAATTGCTTCAATACCTGCACCGGAAAGATTTGCTTTGACCATTTCTGCTTCGATAATATCGTTGGAAGAATAAATAACTTTCCAATCGGCAAGGGAAACCTCTCCTTCATCTTCTTTAACAAACTGATCGTTCGGAATTAACGGCGTTCCGCAATCGGAACAGGTAACAATTCCATCCACATACTCGGCTTCACAATTTGGACAAATCATAACGACTCCTCCTTAGGTTTAGAAAACTTTGTATAGTTTTTTGTTACAAAGAAAATGAAACCAATAAACAATGCCAGAGTTATTAGAAAAACAAATATCTGTGGAAGTATTAAACCGTCGTGTTTAATATTAGTACTCATTAATTCGTCAGAGCCAAGGACCAGAAACGCTATTACTGCAAGAAAATTATTTATGAAGTGAAGAATCATCGGGATGAAAATTGAATCACTTTTATAAGCGGCAAATCCAAAGTAAAATCCTAGTGCAACAAGAGCAACTAATCCGTATGGATTAAAATGATATAGCCCGAAAAAGAGAGAAGTTATAAAAATACTGAAGTATGGTTTGAATTTTTGCTCAAAGCTTTTTTGTACAAGTCCGCGGAATAGAATTTCCTCGCACAATGCCGGAATGATAGCGACAACAAATATTACAAAAGATGCTTCAAATACTGATGTTGCTTTTAGCAGTTCACCATAAGTTTGTTCAACCATTTTATCAAGCTGATCAAGGACGTTTGTTAATTTGCGCAGAATCGGGAACAGATCGGCAGCTTTATCCAAAAAGTAGTTTTGTAAAAATAAATAGCTTTGCAGTAACGGAGTTAAAAGTATTAAGCCGGCAATAAAAATTCCGATTTCTTTAGGCTTCGGAAATTTTACCCTCAAAATTTGAGTGATGTGTGCCGGATAAACATAGCGCGCAAACAAAAGAGTGGGTAATAGCATAAGCATTATTTGCCCACCCATCGTTAACAAGCGCATTTGGTTAACGTCGGCCTTGTCAAAATTTAACCCGAAGATTAAAAGCGTTAAAATGGCTCCGCCAATCTGGTAGGTTATGAAAATACCAACTAGAGCTATAAAGGCAGCGGTAGCGGGCTGCATTGTGCTAAATATCTTTCGAGGCTCTTTTGGTTCTTCGGGAAGCTGGTTGTTATCAATATTTTCTATCATAGTATATCCAAGTTAAAAAAAAGGGGAACGACTTGCATAACTATAAAAATCCTAAAAAAGAGCTTGACAAATAAATTCAAATTCGTTTAATTGAAATCAAAGTTCATCATTTTATGGGAGGAAATATGATTTTACTGCTGATCGAAATTTCGTTTCTCTTTGCTTTCGTAGCTGTTCTGCTGTTTTTCGCTAGAAAAAAAGATTTTCGCGTTTACCAGTATGTGTTTGATTATTACACGCGCCTAGGAGTCTTGTTAACTCTGGGACTTCTACTTCTCAATAGTTTTGTATTACTGGATTTTTCTGGAAAACTTCAATTCCTAGCTGTAGTTGCTATGGTTATTGATATTCTTTCACCTTTTTGGGTGCCTCTATTTTTCTACTTGATAAACAAAAAAGTAGATAATATAAAACTGAGACATTCGTTTAAAATGCTTTCTATAATCGGCACTTCTGTTGTAATGGGAATATATACTTTTTTGCTTGGCGGATTAATTATTTAATCAGTTGGCTAAGACGAAAAGAAGGAACTGAAATTTATTAGCTTGGATTTTCATTTGCTCAGTTCTTTTCTTCTATTCAATAACAACCAAATGGATTGAACGAGACTCTTATTTTTTTTTAGATTTTAGCTCTCCGGCTAATCCGCTATAACCGGTAAGTTCAGCATCAATAGAACCAATAATAATTTTGGTTTTCACTTTTACCGGAATTCTACAAGCATCATTCGAAAGCCATATTACAACATTGCCTTCACTTTTAAACAATCCGCCTTCTCTAATTTCCGGCTCAAGAATTATGCAGTCAAACGTACCGGCTTTTACACTTATAGTTTCTCTTCCTTTGTAAACAACATCAAGGGGGTAAGTCTTATCTTTATAAAAATTTTCAAGGTGAACGCTTTCGCCCTTTTTCATTTTGGAAAAATCAATTGTTCGCGCATAATAGAACGCAGAAACTATATCGTTCACATATTTGGGAATGTCATAAGCGCCTTCGGAAGTTCTCGCTTTGCTTTTGCGCTGATCGAAGAATGCCGAGAAGTCTCTAGAATATCCTCCTTCTCTAATATGCTGTTCAAATCTCCATGGAAATAAACCCTCAACATCAACATAAGTTTCGTAGCGGTCGCGTACTTTATATAATGCATCAAAAGTTGAAACAGTATTTACCCCGAATGTAATCTGGTATACATCGCGTCCGGCAAGTTTCATTATTTTAGGAATATTATATTCGGCAACGCCGGCGGTTATAAATCCATAGTTTACATCGAACGTTAACTTTTCGCCTACCTTAAATGATTTGTTTTCAATTTTGCGGAAGTCATCTTTCTTTTGAGCAAAACTTCTTTCAGAAAACGAGATCAAGATTAAGATCAAGAACATGATCAAGATTTTTATTTTCGATTTCATGTTAGTTCCTTGGCAAAATTTCTTTTATGTAATCAAAAACTGTTTGTGTATCTATACTATTCATGCAGTTCAACTTTTTACATTTATCGCGTGAGCATTCTCCATCGCAAACCGTAGGCTGAAATATTTTCGCTTTTGTAGAGTAAGGGCCCCAGCGCTTAGGAGATACTGCAGCAAACTTTGGATAGAATCCAATTACGTCCTTTCCTAATGCGGCTGCAATGTGGATTGGGCCGGTAGAATTAGCAATCAATATTTTAGCGTTGTCTATCAATGCTGTAAGCTCTTCTAAATTAAACATGCCTGCTGTGTTTATTACTTTGTTGCTTACAACAAATGAATTGCAAAGTTCCTTTTCATGCTCTCCGCCGGTGATAACAATCACAGCCTCTGTTTCGTTTGAAATTTTTTCTGCTAGCAATTTCATTTTTAAATAAGGAAGATCAACAGCGCTGCCGCCGCTGCCGGGATGAAGTACAACAATTTTCTGGCTGCCATCCCAGCCTAATGATTTCAATTTATCACAAATTTTTTGGCTAAGTGATGAATTAACTTCAATTCCAAAATCAGCATTATCTCTATTAACATTTTCATCTATTCCTAGTTCACGAAGAAGCCGGACGTTGTATTCAAGTTCGTGCCGTTCACCATATTTTCTGTGTTCGTAAACTTTTCTATTGAATAAAAAAGAATACCAGCGGTATCCGCTTCCAATTCTAATTTTGAAGCCGGCAAGAAAAAGTAGTAATGCAATTGGATATGTAGGGAAAGCAACAATACATGCATCGAATTTATTCTTTAACGCAACAACGTTTGGTGCGATTGAAGGTTTTCCATTCTTCTCGTGTAATATGAAAACCTTATCAACGTATTTGCATGTCTTAACCAAAGGTACTGTATAATCTCTAACCAAAAACGAAACTCGTACATCGGGGAAATTCTTTTTTAAAATTGCCGCGAGCGGAAGCGAAAGAATTACATCACCAATTCTATCTGTGCGAACAATTAATATGTTTTTAGGTGAATTCATTTTTTAGAGACGAAAGGATTATCTTTAATGTAATAGCGCCAAGGCAAATCTATCGATTTTTTTATCCCAATTCTCGTTGTTGAAATTATTTTGCTTGGCTTTATCTCCGGCGAGTCAATAATAAAGATTTCATCGGCTTGTAAATTGATTCCGTTACTGCTGCAATTAATTCCAAACGCTTGACAAATTTTAGCTGGGCCATTGCAGAGGTTTATAAGTTCCTTCTTATTAATAGTTTCTTTACCAAGTCGATTTAGCGTCATAATATTTATTCCATCTATTGGTTCGATAGCACGAATTAAAACAGCTGAACCGAAGCCAACTTTGCCGGTAACAACATTAGCGCAAAAGTGCATTCCATAAGTAAAGTAAACATAAAGGTGGCCGGCTTCTCCAAACATGACCTCATTTCTCTTTGTCTTTCCATTAAAAGAATGTGAGGCCTCATCATGTTGCCAGTTATAAGCCTCTACTTCAACAATCTTTCCGCTTAAAAGTAGTGATTGATCTTTACGCACAAAAATTTTACCAAGTAATGCTTTAGCAACAGTGTTGACTTTTCGGTTGTAAAATTCTTGCAAAAGTTTTTGCGGAGTGTTCATATAAATAATAGAGGAGCTGAATAGGAATTAAATGTAAACGCGGTAATCATCCGCGCATCATTATTTTTATTTCTGAAATTCTTTGGAGATAGTATTCAACCTTTTCCGGTTTCTGATTAAGAAGTTCTTCGTAGATCAAAACAGCTTCGCCATAATTTTTCTGTTTGATGTGGATTTCTGCTAATGTTTCCGAAACCAATTTCTTTCCTTTGAATCCGGGAAGTTCTTCGGGATTCTCCGGTAAATCATCTTTGGGAATGATTTTGGCTTTGCTTAACTGCTTTGCTAGAACATCTAATTTATCTTCGAGAGATTTTTCTTCTTCAGTTAAAACTACTTCTTCTTTTATTTCCTCGATAAATGAAGGTCGCATTACTTCGCTTATTGAATTTCTCTCCTCTATAATGTTTGCGATTTGATTAACATAAGAGGAATAAGTGGTTTCATCCCCAATTAGATCGGAACCAATCTTAGCAACAATCTTTGCCTCTTCTTCCTTACCTTCGTAGGCCTTAGCAATTGCCAAGACTAAAAACGCGGATGCATAGTTTGGAAATAAATCTATCCCCTCATCAAGAATTTTAATTGCTTCAAGATAATTTCCGTTTACAATTTCATTAGCGGCTACACGAGCGAATAATGGCGAGCTGTGATTAAACTCGTAAATTAATTTTACTCTTTCCGCGGATAAATCTTTCTTCAAAAAATTACTCAGCTAATTGTTGTCGTTTAAGATAAGACTGTCTAAGCGACATTAATGAAACCGTTGCAAAACCAAAGAAAAACATCAGCTGAAATGGAATAGCTGAAATTTCCATAAAGTAAACTGCCGCTACCACTCCAATTAAACAGTAAACTGCTAAAAGCAATTCGATATAAGTTGATGGCTGAATTTTTGTTTTAGCTAAATATTTATTTTTCTCCGATGAAAGCTGATCTGATTTTTTTTCTACCTTGAATTTAGGTGTACGCACAAATTCACTTTTTCTGCTCATCAATCCTTCTACAACTGCACGTGTGTTATTAAGCGTGAAGCCCATGCTTCCGGCCATAAACAAAGGGAAGAGCGCAATCTTTTTTCTCCAATCCGGATGAACATCTTTCTGAGCATAGAGATAGAACAAGAATGTGCTAATGAAAGCAACTATAAAAATTGCCATGAAGTTGAAGAAGTTCCAATATGGTCCGGCATTTTTAATGAAGATTAAAGGTACATTCAAAATCCCGGCGAGAAGAGTGAAAGGGAATACTAAATTATTTGTTAGGTTAAATGTTGCCTGCAGTTTTACTCGTAAAGGAATTTTTCCTTTCCAAACCAATGGCAATAATTTTTTGCTTGTTTCAATTGCTCCTTTCGTCCAGCGGAATTGCTGAGCTTTTAGAGCATTCATTTCTGCGGGCAATTCAGCGGGAGTTGTGAAATCGCGCAAGTAGACAAATTTCCAACCGCGTAGTTGTGCGCGATAGCTGAGATCAAGATCTTCTGTTAACGTATCGGCGTTCCAGTTGCCCGCGTCTTCAATACATTCTTTAAGCCAAACTCCGCCGGTACCATTGAACTGAATAAAGAACCCGGCTTTATTACGCACTGTCTGTTCAATTACAAAGTGTCCGTTAAGTGCAAGCGCTTGAATTCTAGTAAGTATTGAATAATCTTCATTCAAATGTTCCCATCGTGTTTGAACGAGACCAATTTTATCGTTGGTGAAATAGCGAAGTGTCTTGCGTAAGAAATCTTTTTTCGGAATAAAGTCAGCATCAAAGATTGCAATGTATTTGCCCTTTGCAGATTTCATACCCTCTTTTAATGCGCCGGCTTTATAACCTTCGCGATTGCTTCGGCGAACGTGCTGAATATCGAAACCGAGATCTTGTTTTGCTTTTACAAGTTTAGCTACAACGTCTACGGTTTCATCGGTTGAATCATCTAAAACTTGAATCTCTAATTTGTCTTTAGGGTAATCTATTTCGCAAATTGAATCTATGAGTCTTTCAACGACGTACATCTCGTTATACATTGGCAATTGGATTGTAACTATATCTTCAGTATCAATCTCTTTTGGCTTAGGAATGTTATTTCTGTATTTGTGATGATAGAACATCATTACAAATCCGTGGCTTCCGAAAACAAGAATAATGCTTAAAGAAATTATATAACTGAAAAGAACTATTTCGTCGAAAATCATAAATAAGTTTTACCTCAATTTGTAATAGATAATTCAGAGCATTCTAAATGCTATGAAAGTGTTTACCAGTTTGAAACCACACCTAATAAAATATCATCGGTAATTTTATCAATTGCTGTTTCAATAGCAGCTTTGCGAGCGGTTGTTACATCTCCTTCTAAAGTATAATCACCGTAGTTTGAAAAACTTCTTTCAAAGATCGTTTGTTTTTTCACGAGATCCTTGTAGATGATTTGGACGTTCATTGTAACTCTGCGAGAAGATACTTTTTCTCCTCCGCTAATTGTAGAAGGAGCATCGGTTATTGAAGTTATTGAACCTTCTATAAATGCGTTTGCGTTGGTTCTGCTTCCAACATAAAGAGTGTTATCATCAATAAATTTTTGAGTTAGTTGGCGTGTAACTCTATCGCCAAGATTAAATTCGCCGGAACCGCTTCGGTCTTGTAATACCGAAATAAAAATTGTTTTAAGATGGGGTGGAACAGAAGCTCCCGAAAAAGAATAACTGCACGATTCCAACAATAATATGGATATAATAAGTACAGCAAAAAGTTTTAAAAAACTTTTCTGTTTGGAAGTGCTCTTGCTTAGGCACTCAGTAACTCTGGCACTTAGGGACTTTTTAATCAATTCCATACTCTTGTAATTTGCGATAGAGTGTTCTTTCACTTATGCCGAGAAGCTGAGAGGCTCTTCTTTTGTTATGTTTAGTAAAATTTAGTGCGTTGAGAATGGCTTGCTTCTCAAGCTGGACGAGTGAAATAACTTCATTTGGCGAATGTTGAATTTGATTTGAAGAATTTTCACTTTGTGTTTTTGCAGCCAAACTTTTCAGATCAATCAAATCTTTTTTAATCTCAATAAGTGCACGATAAATCATTTCTCGATCCAGCTGCTCCATGGACTTATTCACATGAACCGGCAAGTTGTGCTGTTCATCGTCATAGGAAGGAATAGTAATCAAAGGAATAAATGAATCGGCATCTAAAACACTACTTCGTGAAAGAGCAACGGCTGTTTCAATTAGATTTTTTAATTCTCTTACATTGCCCGGCCAGTTGTAATTAAGCAAAATATCTTCCGCTTCTTTTGTAATACTCATGCTCGGCATTCTGTTGGTTTTAGTATAGCCGTCCAAAAAAGATTTTGCCAACTCAACAATATCACCTTTACGTGTTCTTAGCGGAGGGATATTGATGGTTACTGCTTTAAGACGAAAGTATAAATCATTTCTAAATCTTTTTGCATCTACTTCACGTTGTAAATCTTTATTTGTAGCAGCAATAATTCTCACATCAACTTTAGTAACTGTTTCGCCGCCAATCCGCATAAATTCTTTTGCTTCTAATACACGAAGAAGTTTTACTTGTGTAGTTAAAGCCATCTCTGCAATTTCATCAAGGAATAAAGTCCCTTCGTCTGCTATTTCAAAGTAACCTTTGCGGTCATCAGTTGCGCCAGTGAATGAGCCTTTTCTGTGTCCGAACAGTTCACTCTCAAGTAGACTTTCCGGAATAGCTCCGCAATTAACACTTATCAAATCTTTTTCTGCACGAGGACTGCAATAATGAATTGCACGAGCAAATACCTCTTTGCCTACACCACTTTCGCCCGAGATAAGAACGGAAATATCACTCTTGGCAACTTGCGTGGATATATCTACAAGGTCGCGGATCTCTTTAGATCTGCCAATAATTCCGAACTTTTTCTGAAATTCTTCTGTACGCATAGACGTTTATTAATTGTACTTAAAAATAGCATAAAGAAAAGAAGGAAAGAAATATCGCTGCGATAGATTCATTTGAGGATTTACTTATAGTTTCGGGATGATCGGAATGATTCGTCCTTTAAGATTATATTTGGACTCGATTTTTGTTAATACTTCCTTTGCTTCTTGTTCAGAAGAAAACTTACCTGACGTAACGATTTTTAATAAGCTTCCTCCAACTACTTTGGAAATGATTTCCGAAGAAAACCCCTCTTTGATCAATTGTTCTTTTAATTTATTTGCGTTCTCAACATTCAAAAAAGCACCGGCTTGAATTGTGAACTTTGCTGTTCCCTTTATTGCAATGCTTTTTGTGGAGTCATTTTGTACGGAGACTGCTTTTTGTTTTTCTATTGGCTGCGGCTGAATAAATTCTTCTGAATCCGGAATCTTTCTATCTGCGGCGGCAATATAAGGCGAAGCCGGGTAATCAATTTTCAGACGCATTAAATAACTCTCCGCTTTCTTATATAAGCCGAGCGAGTAGTAGTAGGAGAATACACGATACAAAGCGATGTCTGCGTATTTACTCTTTGGATATTTATCGAATACAATCGAATATTTCTTTATTGATTCTTCACCGCTTGTAGTGAGGATTGCATCAAGAAAAATAACTGATGGGTCTGTTGGAGTTTCATCTTTTAGCTTTTGTAGCGATGCCAATGCCTCATCTATTTTCCCAACTTCGATACTTTTCAGTGCAGCTGTAATATCAGTTTCTTGCGCTAAAAGTTTGAACGAAATAAAGAGTAGTATGTAAAAATATTTCATGATAGGATTTATGCTATAATAAATATTTAGGCTATTTCGCCGAACAGCGTGGCAGAAGTTGCTCTATTAATTTTTACTCTAACATAATCACCGATCTTTATATTCTCTTTACGCGGTATGATGCAGATTTTATTAGTATCCGTTCTACCGGCTAAAAATTCATCCGATTTCTTACTGTTGCCTTCAATTAATATGGTGTCTTCAGTATTAATTAACGCTTGATTTATTTCCCATGAAATTTGTTGTTGTAAATCTATTATATCGTTCAAGCGTTTGCTTTTAACTTCGTCAGAAACGTCATCGCCCATTTCGTAAGCTTTAGTTCCTTCGCGCGGAGAATACTTAAACATGTAAGCTCCATCGTAGCGGACTTTTCTCATTACATCTAGCGTCATCAAATGGTCTTCTTCAGTTTCCGTCGGGAAGCCGGCAATAATATCTGTAGAGAAGCAAACTCCCGGAATAATTTTCCTTGCCTTATCTATTATAGTAAGATAATGCTCTATGGTATAAGTTCGGTTCATCTTTTCCAAAACGGTATTAGAACCAGACTGTACCGGCAGATGAATATAGTTGCAAAGATTTTCATGTTCAGCAATTGTATATAAAAGTTTATCAGATAAATCTTGCGGATGAGAAGTAGAGAAACGAATTCTTACTCTTGGATCGGCAATAGCGCAAGCAGCAAGAAGATCTGCAAAGTCTTTACCTTCATCTGTATAAGAATTTACATTTTGTCCGAGTAGAGTTACCTCTTTAACTCCACGAGCACCAAGTTCTTTAACTTCAGCTGCTATAGATTGAAGTGCTCTGCTTCTTTCTCTTCCTCTGGTAAACGGAACAACGCAGAATGTGCAGAACTTATCGCATCCTCGCATTACAGATATCCACGCGCTTAAGCCATCTTCTCGGTAAGGTATAATATCATCGTAAGTCTCTGTTCTTGATAACTTAACTCCGATACCTTTTTCGCCGCCATAAGCAGCGTCAATAAATTCCGGTAAGCGGCGGTATTCGTCTGGACCAACAACTAGATCAACAATTTTTTTCTCTTCGATTAAGTCTTTTCGCAGTCGTTCAGCCATGCAGCCGAGAATACCAATTACCGCATTTGGATTTCTTCTCTTATTCCCTCTTAAGTGTTCTAGGCGAGAATGAATCTTTTGTTCAGCGTTATCGCGGATGCTGCATGTATTCAATAGAATGATATTGGCATCATCAATTTCTTTTGCAACTTCAAAACCTTTGCTTTTCAGAATACCCATTACAAGCTCGGTATCCGCAAAATTCATTTGGCAGCCGTATGTTTCTATATAGACGTTGTTTTTGTTCATCGTTAAGCTTTCGAAATGTAATAGAGTATGATATTCAATAATATTAAACAAATAACAAAGCCGATGATAAAAACCCATCTTCTTTTTCTTTTTTCATATTCAAATAAGTTCAATGGCATGGCTTTGATTAATATTGATGCAAAGATAACAAAGAAAGCCGGACGTTTACAATTGAAGGGGAATACTTACGCCATTATGGCAGAACTTGCCTTTATCAAACAGAAAATTTGAAGGCTTGTCATAGGCCGTTTATAGGCTTGTTATATGCTTGTTAAAGGTGAGATACATAATGACAGACTAAACTTAGTGATTGTATTTAAAATGAGTAAGTGAAACTTGGCGGCTTAGTGCTTTTGTGGCTCAATTTCTTATGTTCTCTTTTTTTTGCCACCAAGTCACAAAGACACTAAGAAATCACAAAGTGCGTAACTACAGTAAAGTTAAAAGGAGCTTATAAATATCTTCGTGTTGCTGCGAAAATTATTCTTAGCTATTTTGAACTTAATGGTGAATCCATTCCGTTTTCAAACATTATATTGTGGCTCGATTTTTTCACGGAGAAATACATGAATTTAGATATTATAAAAAAATTAGCCGCTGAAAAAGCTGTAGAAGAAATAAAAGATGGAATGGTAGTTGGGCTGGGAACGGGTACAACTTTTCATTTTGCTTTACTAAAAATTGCTGAAAGAATTAAAAGTGGTGAATTGAGCAATATTAAATGCGTAGCCAGTTCTAAGCAAACAGAACAGAAGGCGAATGAGTTAGGCATTCCTTTGACTACGGTTAATGAACTATATGTACCGGAAGACGAAAAAGGAGAAACGAAAAACGACCCAAGCCTTACTCCGATTGATATATATATAGATGGAGCCGATGAAGTAGATGCTGATCTCAATTTAATTAAAGGTGGCGGCGGTGCGCTGCTTCGTGAAAAGATTGTTGCTCAAGCAAGTAAAAGATTTATTGTTATGGTAGACGAAACTAAACTCTCGCATAAGCTTGGAATGAATTTCGCGATACCAATTGAAGTTTTGCGGTTTGCAGTTGAAGCTGAAAAAAGTTTTCTTGAATCACTTGGGTCCGCTGTTACGATAAGAAGGAGTAGTGATGGTGAACATTTCATAACCGATGAAGGAAACCTTATATTAGACGCAAAGGTTAATGCTATTGAAAATGTTGATGAGTTCGCTTCTATATTAGAGAGAAGAGCTGGAATTGTTGAACATGGCTTATTTAGAAGAGAGCTGGTTTCAAAAGTAATTTGTGCAATGAAAGATGGAACGGTTAAGCTGCAAAGTAATTCTGTCTCTTAGGTTCTTTATACATTGTGTCTTCAGAGAAAAGTCTTTAAAACTTTAAAAGTTTTTTTAAATAAATATTGACTGGTGTAGCCTGAATTTATATTTTAAACACAGTCTTTTAACACACAACAGACAAAAACACATAAAAATGATGAATTTCTACGTTTTCCTACATAAAAATCCCTTGACAAGATATATCCAGCTTATTATATTAAACCATAAAATAAAGAGAATTGGTCTAACTACGTGATTTTTAACAACTTACCTTTTAAATACCGACGGACAGTGTGTGTCTCTAAAGTAAATTTTCAACCAATAACTATATTTAAAAACAAACAGGAGGACATTAATGCAATTTCAACTACCAACTTAGGGGCGGTCCTTCCCAAAAGTTTGTTTGTGTGTGTAATGTGTGTAGTAACAAATCAAGTAATACTTAATTAATTTTTCAACCAATAGGGAGAAAAAAATGAATTTGAAAAACCTATTTGCAAAACTAAGTTTAGTCGTTGTTTTGCTTACTATGTTTGCTGCAAATACTTTTGCGCAAGTATATGTAAACAATACTAACGGTGATAACTTGAACGGCGATGGTACGGCGGTTAAACCTTACAAGACAATCTTAAAAGGTATTCAAGCTGCTACCGCTGGTCAAACAATTTATATTGCAGCAGATACTTATAATGAAGCTGCAGTAACAGTTAATAAAGAAGTTTTATTAGTTGCTACTGAATTTAACGGTTTAAAGACTGTTACAGTTACAGAAGGTCTTGAAATTGCTCCTGGTGCTAACAAGAGTGTTTCTCTTGGTGTTACCGGCGAGAAATTTTTATTAATGGATGTTACTAATGATAACGCAGCAGCTGACTGGTCGCTGAAATTAACCAGCGGTAGCTTGACAATTACATCTGCAAATGTTGTTATAGAAGATGGTGGCGATCTTGTTCGTGTTGCAGGTGCTATCAATGCAACTCCAACAACAACAACAAATTTGAACTTATTCTATTCTAATACAGCAAATATTGATGCTGGTCCAGAATTTCCTTCTTCGCTTGGTGCTGGAGATTTAGAACAAACAACAGCATTTAAAGTTACTGTTAGTTCTGCAAAAACAGTTGATCAATTAATAACAGCTGCCGGGTCTACTTTAGAATTAACAGCTAATTTAACAGTTAAGGGTAACATAACTAATCCAGGTAACATTAAAGTTGGCTCAAGTAAGCTTATTTGGGGCAGCACTACTGGCGGACCATATACACTTGTTAATGGTGGCGATATTTACTCAGATGTTACTGCTACTGTTGGTACTGGTATACTTGAATTAGCTGGCTCAAAAAATCTTAATTTAATTGGTAAGTTACCTAATGTAACAATTCCTGCTGGTTATACAGGCGTTGCTACTATCACTGGTAATACTGATATTTATGGTTCTTTAACACTTAACTCTGCAACTCTAGGTTCTCTTACAGCCAATACATTTACAATAAATGTATATGGCGATTTTGCTAGAAACGATAATACTATTGGAAACGTAGACTTTACAACTAACAATGCAGTACTTGTTTTTAAAGGTGGAAATACATCATTCGATCCTGGTGCTTCTTTAGTTATCCATGAACTACAGATTGTGAAAAGTGCCGCTGCAAACACACTTTCGCTACTTGAATCTGTAGTTGTTGAAGGTAACTTTACCATTACAACGGGTCAATTAGCATTAGGTGACAATAATATTAGAATGGCTGGTGCCGCTAATCAGACATTCACAAACGCTGGTTATCAAACAAACGTAACAGGTTACATCATTTTTGAAAATGGACAAGCTGCTAACGTTATTACTGGTGCCGGTACATTCTCAAATTTAGATATTAGAGCTAACTCGACAGTTAATCTAGGTTCAAACATTTCTTTCTCTGGTACTTTAAACGTTAGAGATGGTGTTTTTGATTTAAACAGTTTTGGACTTACTTTCAAAAATGCTCCAGTTACTGTCCCAGTAGTTAATTTCTATACAAATCTTGCTGATATTCAGAATACTGGCGGTGGTGCTTTTGCAGTGGCTGCTGGTGTTGTTTATGATCTGAATTATTATGGTGATCTTACAGATGACATTGCCGGTATAGAATTTTTAGCTGCCGGAATTAGAAACTTAAATATTGCAACTGCTGCTGCTGGCAACTTTGTTATGCCACAAGCTTCTGCAATAACAGGTAAATTAACTGTTGCAACAACAGAGCTTTTAGATCTTACAAATGGTAATTTAACTCTTTCGGGAGATGATATTACTCACTCAATTCTAGGATCTGTAGCAGATGTTGGTGCTAATACAAATGTTTTAAATGAAACTGGTAATAATACTGTTATAGCTGGTTCAACAAACAATGCTAATGCTAGAACTATTGAAAATCTTACATTTGGCTTAGCTGCTGATGAAACATCACAAGTAACCAATATTGAACAATTAACCAATTTAGTTGTAACAAACGGTACAGTAACAGTTTCTTTGATTGGCGATGCTACAAATAATAATGATGGTCAATTCTTAGGAAACTTAACATTAACAGCTGGTGCATTAACATTATCAATAGCTGATGAAGCTGATGGTGATGATGCTACAGCTGAAGAAGTTGCCGGTAATGTTACATTAACTGCCGGAACATTTACTTGCGGTTCTAATTTATGGTTTGGTAACTCTACAGCTGCAGACGCAGTTGGACAAGCTGCTGCAAACATTGCGCTGAATGGTAAAACACTTACAGTAGTTGGTGCTTATACACATACAGGTGCAACAAGCAATATTACAGGAACCGGCAAATTAGTAGTTGCTTATTCTGCTAATGGAAACTTTACTCTTACAACTCCGCTTTCAGTTTCTAACTTAGAATTAAAATCTGGTGCAAATACAGTTACATTAGTAACAGATGATTTAACTGTAACAGATACATATACATCTACAAGCGGTACTTTAGCTTTAGTTGGTAACGACTTCATACTTACCGGAAACACATTCAACTATACAGCAGGTACTTATACAGCTGTCGCAGGTGTTGTTGTATTTAACGGTACTGCAATGAATTTAAACCTCAAAGCAAATTTGGCCTTTGTTAATTTCAAATTAGACGCAACAAGTCTTTCTGTTAACGATACTGGAACGCCTGCTGCAGCTAGAACATTAACCGTGGCAACTGATTTCACCCAGACTGCTGGTGACGTTGCTCTTGGCAAAAACAATTTAGTTGTTGCAAATGACTGGACAAGAACGGCTGGTAACTATACACAGGGTACTGGCTACTTTATATTCGACTCACCTGGTACTATTAAGCAGGGTGACGGTTGGTCAATTGATAATTTGAAAGTTCAAGCTGGTGCAGCTTTAATGGCCGACAAACCATTTACTGTTAACAAGAATATTGTTTTAGCAGATGCTTTAAATGCTAACACAACAGCTAACTTTCCAACAGTTGTAGGCCCTTGGAACCTAACTTTAACAAGCGGTATTACAATTGAAAGACAAGATAACATTGCTATCTTAACTGAAGATGCAAATTTTCCGGGTGTTATCAATCTGAAATATACAACTGATCTTGGTGGAATTGTTACTACAAATGAAGTTCCATCAACAGCTTCAGTATTAAATGATGTATTAGTTGAAGTTCCTGTTCAATTAGCAAAAGATTTCCAAGTTAATGGTATCTTAACGGTATCAAGCACTGGTGCTATGAACGGCACAATTGATGCTTTAACAAACACTAAAAAGGTTAAAATGGCAGTAGCTTCAACTGCAAAATTAGTAGATGTTGATGGCGGAACTGCTTTCGATCAGCCTTTGGTACCAGCTGGTAAATTGAATGTACACTATGTAATCACAGCTGCTGCTAATACAACTACTAATGATAATGAATTAGGGGATTTAGCAACCTCTAAACAATTTACCATTGGTACGTTCACTGTTGAATCAATTGTTGCCCAAAATGTTATCTTACATCAAAATCAAATTATTGGTGATGAACTAAAGATTACGGGCGCTGGTGATTTTGATCTTAATGCTAAAACATTAACGTTGAATGGTAACTTTACTCAAAGCAGCACCGGTGATATTATTAATACTAATGGAGCAGCTGTTCCTGCAATTACTTTTGGTGGTGCTACAGACACAGATATTAATGTATTTGAAACTTGGACAATACCAGCAACTTATACTTTGTCACTTAATAAAACTAATGCAACTAATAGTGTTACATTAAAGGGTGGTAATTTGGATTTTGCTGCTACACCATCTGATCTTGACCTTGCAAAAGGTTTGTTTAATACAGACGGAACAAGTGTTATTATTCTTAAACAAGGTAATGCTGGTGGACAGCCTACTCAAGGTTATACAAGAACCTCCGGTGTTATTACTGGTAACGTTCGCAAATTCGTTGATAAGACAGATTTAATAGGTATCAGCAAAGTTACTTTCCCAACTGGTGCTGCTACTGGTAAATTCCGTCCAGCAACAATATTTTTCAAAACTGCTCCTCAATCATCGGTTAACTTAACAGTTAATCACGATACTGAAAAACCATATGGTTCTAATGGTATTCCATTAACAGCCGGTACTTTAACTTTCACAAACTATTCGCCATTCTTCTGGTTTGTGAAATCAGATATCGCTTTGGCACCATCTTACAAATATGATTTAGAATTAGGTGCAGAAGGTTATACAGATTATATCTTGGATCAAATTCAGAACACACTTATCATGAGAAGAGATTCCGGTAGTGTTGCTAATGAATGGAGAGTTCAGGGAACAGATAAAAATAATTACGATAACTCTACAATTGCGATCGATTTCCCGGTTGTAAAAGTTATTGATGCACAGGGTGGCGTAACAGCACAAGGTTCACGTTTTGCTTACAGCCAATTGAACAAGAAACCAGTTCTTACTACTCCTGCTGATGTAGCTGTTGATGAAACAGACCCAGTTACAGTTACTTGGGCCGTTTCCGATCCTGACTTAGGTCAAACACCTTCATTTGTAGGCGTTACATGGGCACCAACAACACCTGCAAACGCTACATTTACTAATGGTGTTCTTACTTGGACACCAACATATGCACAAGCAGGCACATATACAGCAACAGTTACTGCAACTGATGGTATTTTAACTTCGACTGATGTAGTAACAATCGTAGTGGCTAACAAAAACCAAGCTCCTGCATTCACAACAGCTGGAACAATGGCTAATGCTACTATTCCTTACGGAACAGCTTATACATTTACTTACGCGGCTACAGATGCAGATGCAGAAGCATTAACATATTCAACTGTTCTAGCTCCAGTTCCAGCAGGAACATATAGCATTTCTAATGCTTTTGGTTCAGTTGGCTTATTCACATTTACACCGACATTTGCTGATAACGGTAAAGTATTTGTTGTAACTACTACGGTTACTGATGGTATTAATCCTGTTACAACAACAGCTAACTTGACAGTTGGTGCAGCTTATAAGAGAGGCGATGCTAATACTGATGGTGTTATAGATGTAGATGATGCTATTGCAGTTCTTAAATTCAAAGTTAATCCGGTTGCTAATCCATTAACTGCTGAACAACAAACATATGCAAACGCATTTGGTTTTGATGGTGTGGCAACTGATGTAACAACTTATGATGCAGCATTTATTTTAAGATACTTAGACAGCGGTATTTCCGAAGCAACACGCACATGGCCTGTTAGCAAAGTTGTTGCTACAGCCGGTACAGTTGAATTTGGTAAATTAAGCAATGTTGAAGGTAAAATGGTCCTTCCTTTCACACTTGCAAATACAACTGGTGTAAATTCAATCTTTGCTGAAGCTGATCTTGGCTCATCAAATGTTGATGTTAAAGCAGTTCAATCCAGATTACCACAAGATTGGTATGTTGTTACTTCAATCGAAAATGGTAAAGTTAGAATAGCTGCTGCCGGTTTAACAGCATTGAAAGAAGGAACTTTCGCTTCAATCGAATTAACATTAAGCAATAAAGAAGCAGTTGTTTCAGTTAACGGAAACGCATTATTAAATGACGACGTTAACGCTTCATTAAACGCAAAGGTAAGGGAAATTCCATCTGAATTCGCTCTTAGCCAGAACTATCCTAACCCATTCAACCCAACAACATCTATTAAGTTCTCAGTTGCACAAGATGCAAAAGTAAACTTGGTAGTTTATGATATGTTAGGTCAGAGAGTTAGAACATTAGTTGATGGTATTCAAGAAGCCGGATTCTATACAGTTAGATGGGATGGTTCTAATGACTTTGGCAGCAAAGTAGCATCTGGAATCTATATCTATAGATTACAAGCAGGCAGCTTTGTTTCCACAATGAAGATGAACTTAATGAAGTAATATTCATAAGGGCGGTTCAAGCCGCCCTGTTGAATTTAGCTAAATGAAAAATTAATAATGAGGTGATAATGAAAAGTTTCAAAATAAGCGTAATAAAGTTTCTGCCTTTATTGCTTACGATGCTTATGCTAGGAACTGCTATTACCTTTGCGCAAGTAACTCCAGTTAATATTACCGTCCCTACGGTTTCAGGTCCACTTAATGGTACAGCTGTAATACCAATTAAAGTTGACGATGTAACCGGAAAAGGCGTTTATTCTTTCGATGTTTCGATGGAATACAATAAAAGTGTAATTGAAGTAACCGGTGTAAGTGCAGGAGATGCATTTGCTACTGGAGGACAATTACAACATACAATTGATGTTTCTGGCGCAAATGGTAAATTAACCGTTGCATGGGCACGTGGTACAGTAGTAGCAGGCTCAGGAACTTTATTAAATGTTAATATCACATTTAAGACCGCTGGTTCGTTCACACCTACATGGACATTCGGATTTAATGCTGGTTCTCCTGCTGTTGGAACAACAACAATAGGAATGGTTAAAGCCGCTTCAATCCAAGTATTTGTGGATAACGTAACAACTTCCGGTCTTACAAGTGAATTTTTAATTCCTATAAAGACTACTGCATTAGCTTCAACAGATGAAGTTTATTCTTTTGATCTTAATGCAACTTATGATGCAACTAAACTTCAGATTCTTGGAGTTGATTTGGTTGGTCCAGACGTTCCTATGGGAGCGGGTGGTTACGCTCAAATTAATGCTACCGGCGGCAATATTACTCTAAATTGGGCTCGTGGTACAAAGCTCACTACGGGTACAGCCGGTACTTTGTTGTATCTAAAAGCTAAAGCTCTTACAAAGACAGTTTCAGTTATTGATATCACAAATTTCCAATATAATAACGGTACTCCTGTTGCAGTAGCAACTTCGGGAACTATAACAGTAGAGAATAAGAAACCGGTATTTGCTTCAGCTACTCAAGCCTTAACTGGTGCTGAAAATACTGCTTTCAACTTTACTGCTGTTGCTACAGATGGAGATGGAGATGTTTTGACTTACTCAGCTACCGGTACAGCTATAACTGCCGGAGCTACTGTTTCCGCCGCTGGTGTATTTGCTTGGACTCCATCATACACACAGGCTGGTACATATGCAGCAGTAATTACAGCTACTGACGGTTCTGACGTAGCTACTTTAACATTGAACATTACTGTAACAGATGTAAACAGAACTCCAACAATATCGCTAACACCAGCCGGTCCTTATAATGCTACAGAAGGCGTTGCTTTCAACATTAAAGCAACCGGTGCTGATGTAGACACGGACAACACTGTTACATTGTCTGCTACTGGAGTTCCTTCCGGTGCAGTTTGGAATGCCGGAACAGGCGATTTTGCTTGGACTCCTAATTTCACTCAAGCTGGTAGTTATTCTGTTGTGTTTACAGTAAAAGATAGTAAAAATGCAACTGCATCAGTAACTGCTCCAATTACTGTTACTAATGTAAATGGTGCTCCTCGTTTTGATGTAGCCGGTGCAAAGCAAATGCCGGATACAACAATTTTGGCTCACACCAATTTTGTTTATACATTCAAGGCTATTGATCCTCAGGATGACCCGGTTACTTACTTCTTTGATCTACAACATCCTGCTAGTGCAGCTAACCTAGCTGAAAACGCTATTATTGTTCCTTCTACAGGTGTTTTTGGTTGGAAGCCGGTGAATCAACATTCAGGACTTAACTATCTGGTTGTTAGTGCTAGTGATGGTATTTTGACAACTCAATCTAGAGTTGTTAAAATTGGTGTAACTTATAATCCACTTTATCCATCAGATGTGGAAAAAGAAACTGGTATACCTACTTCTTTTGAATTATATCAGAATTATCCGAATCCATTCAACCCAACAACAAATATTAAGTATGCACTTCCAAAGGAATCAAGAGTAAGAATTAATGTATTCAATATTCTTGGTCAAGAAGTTGCTACTTTGGTTAACTCTGTAATGCCAGCTGGCTACCACAGTGTTGATTTCAAAGCTAACAACATACCTTCAGGAATGTATATCTATAAAATCGAAACTGAGAGTTTCTCTCAAGTTAAGAAGATGTTGTTGATGAAATAGTACTTAGTAATTAGTACATACTATTTAGACAAAGTCCCGCTTTAAGCGGGATTTTGTTTTTAAATATGAGCATGACAGATAGATGAACGAGAGACGTGATTAAATTGAAAATGAATCGAGTTGTATTGTGATACAGAAAAAGGCATTTAAAATGCCCCATTTATAAGGGGCAATTTTTTTATATTTGCCTAGAACAATTTTGAGGGAATTATGAAGCATTTAGGAAAGCAAGCTTTTTTGTTATTATTATTGTTTGGGGTAACCTCAATCGCAACAGCACAAATCCAATTAACCTTTCCCACCGTATCAGGTAAGCCGGGTACGGAAAATACTTTTGCAGTTTTGGTTAGTGATCTAACAGGCCTTGGTGTTGAAGGTTTTCAACTTAATATGCAATACAACACCGACCTTATTGAAATTAGTGATCCACTAAATCCTACGGGAACATTAGCGCCCGGAGTAACTTATGGGCCAGGATCTGCGGTGGCGAAAACGCAGTTACTTTATGTTAGTACGCCGAATAAAATGGTTGGAGCAGGTGTAATATTCAAATTAAAGGTTAAGTTTAAGCAACTTGGACAAACCACTCTAACTCTAGACCCAACATATCCAAATAAATTTACTACCGGTTCTGCGTCGGTACCATTTACAGTTGTTGATGGTACACTTACAGTTGCTAACGTAAATACACCGGCAACTTTTGATGCGATTCCAGCTAAGACGATAAATGAAAACCAAGAATTAAAATTTACTGTTAACGCAATCGACGCAGATAGCGATCCGATAACATATTCAGCACAAGGAATGCCAACCGGAGCTACATTTAATACAACAACAAAGGAATTTTCGTGGAAACCAACTTACTCTCAGGCCGGTAATTATTCGGTTACATTTACTGCTCACGATACTCATTCGCCAAGTACTATTTCAGTAAGCATCACTGTTGTTGATGTTAACTCCGCTCCAGTTCTTAACGCCATACCGGACAAATCTGTAAATGAAGGGACTGAGCTGGTGATTGATGTATCAGCTACAGACGCAGAAGAAGATAATCTTGTTTATAGTGCTACCGGTTTACCAACCGGGGCTCTTTTCGACGCTGCAACACGAAAATTTATATGGAAGCCAAGTTCAACTCAAGCTGGTGACTACACGGTCACCTTTTCTGTTTCCGATGGTAAACTAAGTGCTTCGACAAGTGTAAAAATAACCGTAGTTGATGCTAATACTGCGCCTACAATAACACCAATAGCAGACAAGACTGTAAATACAAACCAGCAGCTAACTTTTGACATTGTTGCTATTGATGGTGAAGGGGATAATTTAATTTATATGGCTGGACCACTTCCTAGTGGTGCTACATTTGACCAATCTTTACATAGATTCAGTTGGAAGCCATCCGGTAGTCAAGCCGGAGATTATACAGTTACTTTTTTTGTTTCAGATGGAAATTCAACTCCAAGCATAGTAGTAAAAATCAAAGTAGTAAAAGTAAACAGCGCTCCGGTCTTTGTTAAATCGATGCCTGATACAACAATAGATGTTCACAATGTTCAAGTTCTCTTTAAATACCAATATAAAGCATCGGATGCAGACGGTGATGTTGTTACATTTAGACTAGATGGCGGACCTACCGGAGCAATTATGAGCAGCTCCGGCTTGTTTAGCTGGATTCCCAAAACAACGGATGCCGGCCAACAATTTCTATTAATGATTACAATTACAGATGGAACTCTTTCTGAAACAATTGTAACAAGTCTTACTACGAGAAGTCAAATAGTTGGTATTGAAGGGGATGAGTATAATATTCCTTCCAAATACAGTATGGATCAGAACTATCCTAATCCATTTAATCCTACAACAAATATAAAATTCAGTTTGCCAAAGGAAGATAACGTTACATTAAAAGTTTATAACGTTATGGGTGAAGAAGTAGCTTCTTTAGTAAATAGATTTATGAATGCCGGAGTGTATACAGTAAGCTTCGATGCAAAAAATTTGAGCAGCGGATTATACTTCTATAAAATTCAAACTTCTGCGTTCTCCAAAACAATGAAAATGCTTTTTGCAAAGTAAAACTAACAACGTATCTAGTATTTAGTAATGAGTAGTTAGACTGAATCCCGCTTATAGCGGGATTCGGCTTTTAAAGGTTCTATATATACTAATATATTGAAAGTACAGAGAATTATCGGGTAACTATTATAGTAAATGACTTGATGTGTGAATTAAAATTTTTGGAAAACTGTTGAAACAGTTTTGAAAGGGAAATGTTTTTCTTTATTAGCCCACGGATTAATCCGTGGGCTAATATGAAAACGAACTTTTAGTCTAACCGTTTTAACGGTTTACAAATTAATTCATACAACGGGTTAAATAATATTATTTTAAAAAGAAGATTTACAATATTTATAGAGGATTAAATGAAAAAGTTCATATTCATTTTCACAATTATACTAATGGCTACCAGCAAAATTTTATTTGCTCAGGTAGGTGAGAATAAAGAGACCAAAGCTAAATTCGATCCGGCACGAGATCCGTATACTGACGTTAAAGCAGCTGTGGAAGAAGCTAGTAAGAATCAAAAAAGAATTATGTTAGATGTTGGCGGCGAATGGTGTATTTGGTGTCATAGATTAGACAAGTTCATAGATGAGAACGAAGAGATTAAAACTTTCTTACATGAAAATTACATAGTGATAAAAGTGAATTTTAGTCCGGAAAACAAAAATGAAAAATTCTTATCCCAGTTTCCTAAAGTCCCCGGTTATCCTCACATTTTTATATTAGATGGAACAGGTAAATTCTTGCATTCTCAGGATACGGGAAAACTGGAGAAAGATAAATCTTACGATGCCCAATTACTATTGGGTTTCTTGAAGGAATGGTCACCAAAGAAATAATATTGTAACTACATTCCCCGTAAAATTCTTGCGGGGAATGCCAATATTGCTTTGACAAGATCAAACACTCCTCCTACAGCAATACCTACCAGCTTAAATGGAAGTAATAATAGCCAGATAAAGGGATATAACACCAAAACAATGATTGCTATTGGCCAGCAAATTACGAGTAGAATAAACCAAAGTAGAATTTTCATTTTGTTACCGTATGATTTTTAAGGAATATATAGTAGTCCCATGATTTATCGTATATGTTTTTCCCGTTCAGTTTTAATCCACAATTCTCTGCTAAAGATATTACCAAGTCACTTTTCAAATCACTAACAATACTGGATAGTTTTCCGGGTACAAAGACTAAAAATTCCCCGTTTAAACCAACATACTTTGAGAGAATTGGTAGTTCAACCATCAATTCCTTTTGTGACTGTGTAAATAAGATTATGGAATCAACTTCCGAATTGATTTTATTAACCAAGTCGACATTGCTTTGATTAGTAAACCAGTTTTCCCTAAAGCCTTGGGGTTCATTTATTAATTTTATTTTCATTTGTCGCAATTTGCTCTGTTATTCTAAAATTGAAAAATAGAATCAACTTTTTGATTCTAGCTAAAAGTTTAGACGAGAATGAAAGCACAAAGGTTAGTGTCAAAATCGAATTAATTATAGATTTGATTTAAAGAAGTGACCCCGGCTCGGCTGATGTTCCGGGGTCAGAAAAAGACACGACTAATTATTTATAGTCGTAGAGGAAATTCTATCCGGACCAACCACCATTGTTGCTTGGACTGAACTTGTACCATTATTTCCTTTCTCATTTCCAGTACCGACTAGTGTAACTGTTTGCGCGGCTACTGTTGCTGTGTAAACGCCATTTCCAGTTGTATCGAGAGAAGACGGAATATCCCAACTTGTAAAAGTATTACCGCCGCCGCCTAGAGCAGTTGGCTTACGATAGTATTGCTGCGATAATGAAGCTAAGTTAGTTAAGTCGGAAATAACTGCATCTCTGTTAGCTTGCGAACTACTAGCTGTAAAAACATTTATTCCAACTACCACTGCTATACCCACAATGATTACACCAAGTACGATTAATAATAATTGCTGTTGACCCATTTTTATTGCTCCTTGATTAGTTTTTGGAGTATAAAACAATCTGCGTGCCGAACAAGGACAGCTGTTTTTCTTTGCAAAACGATACTTAGCCGGGAGATGGGAAAGATTTACGTGTGAGATTTACTTTGGATAAACTATTGTTGTATTTAAAACAAAGAACTCACGCGAGGTGAGTTCTTCAGCAAGTAGTGGGAATGCAATCCCTTATTTATAAATAGTTATGCCTCATTGGCAATTCAAATATAATTTTCAGCTTACTAAAAAGAAAGATTAATAGCGTCTGTTTCCGCCGCCGCCCGATGAACGACCACCACCACCGCTAAAGCCTCTTCCACCGCCACCGCCACGTTTGTTTTCGGTTTTTGGACGAGCTTCATTAACCATAATCTTTTTGCCTTGAACTTCTTTCGTATTTAATTCTTCAATCGCTTTAACGCCAGCCGGTCTTTCTTTCATTTCAACAAATCCAAATCCTTTAGATTCGCGTGAGAACATATCGCGTATAATGTTTACGCTAACCACTGTTCCATATTCTTTGAATAATGATTCTATTTCATCTTCTTTAACTTGTTTTGCGAGATTACCGATGTAGATATTCATTTGTTACTCCTTTTAGATTGTTCCCATTGAAAATATTACATGCAATACCAATCGAGTAGGTTTGCAAAGTTTGAGTCGAGAAAAAGATAAAAAATCTTCGAGGAGTGGTTTGTTTACCGAATTATCGAATCGTATGTAATTTTTTGATTAGGAATATTACAAGATTTCTAATCTTGTGTAATTAGTTTCATGAGTAAATATACGGCTAAAAAAGTATTCTATATCAAATAAATCTTTACTTAAAAACAAAAACCCACAATTTATAGTAAATAGGGGCTTTTAAGAGATGAGCCAACCCGATATTGGTGCTCGCATAGGCACAAGACGGTATGATGTCTTAAAAAAATTGTGTGGTGGAATTCTCCCTTCCTTCTTTTGATGACGCCCACTTTGCAAATGCTTTATCATCCTCCAGCATATGGTCGATAAGCCACTTTTGTAGGTAACTATATAAATCATTAATTAGTAGTTCCATAGACTTCTTATTCTTAACCATATCAATTATTTCTTCCAATATCCGCCTATGGTGCTGAATATGAGAATCCTTAAACGGAAACTTGAATTTAACAAAGAGTGCATCTTCGGTTCTGAAATGGACAGACATGTTTGTAAGTAAATTTTTAACTAAAGAGATTACTTCTTCGGTATGTTCATCCGGATTTCTTATGGCAAGTATTTTATCTCCAAGTGAAAACAACAATCTATGCTGGCTGTCAATTTGATTAATTCCAACATTATACAACGAACTCCATTTTAGTTTATTCCTCATTTATCATCCCGAATCTTTATTCTCTATCACTCTTTCTATGTCTATTTTTTTTATTTACTTAAAGAATTGGGTACACATATAAAGAAACCGGTTTAAAATTATATTACATGAAAATTACTTAGTTTGTACTTAAAAAAAAAGATTGCCGATTATTGGTTAATTAAGTAATTTAATCCGGGTAACAAACCTATCCTTATAAAGAAAATTGTTCTGTTATAAATATCCGGTTGCTTAAAAAGGAGCTGCCCGAAATTTATTTACTGAATTTTCTCTGCAAATCTTTGGGCATCTCGATTATCAACTTTGATGGTGTGTTGTAGTTTTGCCTATCCCGTAACTGTTATAATACTTTTTACACCTCACTATCTGCCGCACATCTTCAACTTGCAAAATGCGATTTTTAGCGAATTTGGCACTTTTTATGGAGGTTTCCATGATTAAGTATTTAGCCGATTCCGCGGGTCGTTTAAAAGGGCAGAAAAAGGGGATGGAAGGAGATCCGTCTCTCTGGCTGGATTATCCCGAAACCGTAATTAAGGTTCAGGAAAGAATTGATCTGCTGGAATCGAAGGAAAGGGAAATTCAAGATCTAAAGGAGAAGCTTGCCGCCAAACAAATTGAAGCGCATAAACTTAGCGATGAATGCGAAGAGTATGCCGATAGGCTGGAAGCCGCTACAATTAGCCTGGTTGGAACTTCACCGGAAAAGCTTATTCCCTACGGTATTAAGTTAAGAAAGGCTGCAGAGAAGAAAACTGTTCCAACAAAGGTTCTTCATCCCGTGCTGCAAGATGATACGGACGGTGTAGGGTTTGTTATTTCTTTTACTTCCGATCCGGACGCCGTAACATACGAATGCATGAAGGGATTTGGAACCGACGCTTCCAAACCGGATGCTGTTCCGGAATTAAAGCTCTTTAACGTAACAACCAAATCTTCTTTTGTAGATGATGATGTACCGAAAGGAGTAAGAGTGTTCTACAAGGTTCGTTCCGTTAATGCTTCCGGCGCCGGTCCTTGGAGCGAAGCGGTTAGCAGAGTACAGTAGAAGATAGCTGCAAGGCGCATGCAGCAAGGCGCAAGATGCGGTTCATCCCGTGGGATGTGAAAAACAATAAACTGTTTTTCCGTCTCACGAGAAAATTACATTATAGAGAATTAATTCTTCAAGATGTTCAACAAAAACATATTGTTCTCTTAACGAAGTCTTCTTTCATTTTAAACTATTATCTATTAGTTTCTTTAGTGAATTTTTCTATTTAAGAAAATTTTCCATGTCCTCTAACATTGCCAAACACTCAAAGAGATTATTGCTAAATTTATATAGAATAATTGTGATGTTTCATTTCACAGATAATAATTCAAGGTAACCATGTCGAAAGTCGAAATCAAAGAAGAACCCATCGAAAAACAATTATGGAAATTAGCTGATAAACTAAGAAAGAATATTGATGCCGCTGAGTATAAGCACATTGTTATGGGTTTAATATTCCTAAAATATATTTCCGATGCGTTTGAAGAACATCATGAAAAATTATTAAAAGGAGAAGGAGAATATGCCGGTGCCGACCCCGAAGACAGAGATGAATACAAAGCTGAGAATATTTTCTTTGTTCCTCCTTCTGCGCGTTGGTCCTACTTACAGAAAAGAGCAAAACTGCCGGAAATAGGTAAAGATGTAGATTCTGCTATGGACGCAATAGAAAGAGACAATTCTTCTCTTAAAGATGTTCTTCCAAAAGTTTTCGCAAGAGGCAATCTCGATCCGGCAACTCTTGGCGGATTGATTGACTTGATCAGCAATACCTCATTTAATCAAGGAAATGGCAAAGGAGATTTTCTCGGCAAAGTGTTTGAATATTTTCTCGGTGAGTTTGCTTTAGCAGAAGGAAAGAAAGGAGGACAGTTCTATACTCCACGCTCTGTTGTAGAATTGCTTGTGGAAATGCTTGAGCCATATAAAGGGCGGGTATTAGATCCGTGCTGTGGTTCCGGGGGTATGTTTGTTCATTCCGAAAAGTTTGTAAAAAATCATCAAGGAAATGTTAGAGATATTTCCATCTATGGACAAGAAAGCAACCAAACAACATGGCGGCTGGCAAAAATGAATCTTGCTATTCGCGGGATTGATAGCTCACAAGTAAAGTGGAATAATGAAGGTTCCTTCTTAAATAACGCGCACAAAGATTTGAAAGCAGATTTTGTTATTGCCAACCCGCCGTTTAATGATAGCGACTGGAGCGGCGACTTATTGCGCAAAGATGGAAGATGGCAATACGGTGTTCCGCCTACAAGTAATGCCAATTATGCATGGATACAACATTTTATTTATCATTTGGCGCCAAGCGGACAAGCCGGATTTGTTCTTGCAAAAGGTTCTCTTACTTCAAAAACCTCGGGCGAAGGAGATATTAGAAAAGCTCTTGTTGAAGCCCGGTTAATTGATTGCATAGTCAATCTACCGGCTAAACTATTTTTGAATACTCAAATACCGGCAAGTCTTTGGTTTTTAAGCCGCAACAGAGAGAATGGAAATCCTTCGGCAGACTCAGGACAAAGATTCCGCAACCGTAAAGATGAAATTCTTTTTATTGATGCACGAAATATGGGTAAACTAATTAATAGAAGAACGAGAGAACTTGATCCGGCAGATATTCAAAAAATTGCAAGCACTTACCACAATTGGCGCAACCCGAATGGTAGTTATGAAGATGTAAAAGGATTCTGTAATTCTGCATCTGTTGAAAGAGTAAGAGAACTTGATTATGTGCTAACACCCGGTCGTTATGTAGGTTTACCGGATGATGATGAAGATTTTGATTTTAACGAACGCTTTACTTCGCTAAAAACTGAATTTGAAAAACAGCTTGAAGAAGAAACCAGGTTGAACGATTTAATAAAATTTAACCTTGGGAGAATTAAAATATGAATAACGATATAAGATGGAAGCAGCGCTTTCAGAATTTTGAAAAGGCATTTTTACTTCTTCAGGAAATTGTTGATAGTGATTTAGATAAACTATCAAAACTTGAGAAAGAGGGATTTATTCAGCGGTTCGAAATTATTATCGAATTATCATGGAAAGTATTAAAAGATTACCTGGAGGACAAAGGTTACGATGAAGTAAATAATGGGAAACAAGCTATTAGACAAGCTTTAGTTGATGAGATAATTACTGATGCGGAAAGCTGGATGGATGCACTTCAAAAAAGAAATTTAACGAGCCATACTTATGATGATGCAATTTTAGAAGAAACGGTTGAATATGTGAAGCAAGATTTTTACCCGATTGTTAGAGATCTTTATAATAAGCTGAAAAAAGAAATATGAAATACGGATTGAGTATTGAGCAGCTTACGCTTATTAAAAAAATCATTTCGGGTTATGGGGAAATAGAGGAAGCAATACTTTTCGGCTCCAGAGCAATTGATACATACAAAGAAGCTTCCGATGTTGATATTGCAATTAAAGGCGCTAATGTAAACTTTTCTACTGCGGCTAAACTTAAAGACCAGCTTGAAGAGGAAACTTATATCCCTTTCTTCTTCGACATCATTGCATACAACACCATCAAATCCGAAGAACTTATTAAGCACATTGACACAAAAGGAATTGTGATTTATTCTAAATCTCTGAGTGAATGGAAGGAATATAAATTCTCTGAATTATTAGTTGACGAAGCAATTTCTTACGGGATAGTCCAACCCGGCATACATACATTATTAAATTCAATACCGATCATCAGAGTAAACAATATAAAAAATGGTCACATACATACTGATGACATTTTGAAAGTATCATCAGAAATTGAAGATAAATACAAGCGAACAAGACTAATAGGAGGAGAACTACTAATTACAGTTGTAGGAAGTATTGGTGAATGCGCAATAGTTCCGGAAAATCTGAGAGGATGGAATGTTGCACGTGCTGTGAGTGTCGCAAGAATAAAAGAAGAATTTGATGTAAGGTTTGTTAAGTATTCATTTGCTACTGAAGATTTAGTTTTCCAAATGTATGGTCAGACGAACGATACTGTTCAGCCCACACTTAATCTATCTTCTTTGAAAGAAATAAAATTCCAACTCCCTCCACTCGCCGAGCAGAAAGCAATTGCCGGTGTGCTTAGCAGCTTAGATGATAAAATAGATCTACTCCACCGCCAAAACAAAACACTTGAAGCAATGGCAGAAACACTTTTTAGGCAGTGGTTTGTTGAAGAAGCAGATGAGAGTTGGGAAACTCGTCCTTTAGGTGAATTGGTAACGGTTAAAAGAGGTGGCTCCCCCAGACCGATCCAAAATTATCTCTCTGATTCTGGATTGCACTGGCTAAAAATATCTGATGCAACAAAAGAATCTTCCCCTTTTATTTTTAATATAAAAGAGTATATAAAAGAAGAAGGGTTGAATAAGACTACTTTCTTAAAAAAAGGGACATTGGTTCTGTCAAATAGTGCTACACCTGGCATTCCGAAGATACTACAGATTGATACTTGTATTCATGATGGTTGGCTTCATTTTCCAAAATCACATTTCTCAAATGAATTTCTATATTTACTTTTTAAGAAGATAAGACCAGAATTAATACAACAAGGAAATGGAAGTATTTTTACAAATCTTAAAACTGACATTTTAAAAGAATACCGTATTCCTGTAGCAGACGACAATAGCCTAAAATTTTTCGATGATCAAGTAAATCCAATATTTGAAAAGCTGCTTCACAATACAACTCAAATCCGTACACTCGAAAAACTACGAGATACATTACTGCCAAAATTGATGAACGGAGAAGTGAGAGTAGAATAATAATGAGTAAATATGAGTAAAACATTTAATATGTATTGCGATGAGAGCACTCATCTTCAAAATGACAGTATGCCGTATATGATAATTGCATACGTTAGCACTGCATATAACCAGTTGAAGCAGCATAATCAGCATATTAAACTTCTAAAGGAGAAGCACAAATTTAAGGGGGAGATAAAATGGGCCAACGTTTCAAAATCTCAGTATCCATTCTATAACGAACTTATCGAATACTTTTTTGCCACCGATCTGCAATTTAGGGCGGTAATAGTAGATAAGACCAAAATTGACGAAACGAGAGAAGAATTCACATATAATGATTTTTATTTTAGAATGTATTACCAGCTATTATACCATAAGATGGATCCGGCAAAAACATATAACGTTTATCTAGATATAAAGGATACTAGCAGCCAGTCTAAACTAACTACTCTAAGAAGAATACTGGATAACGAAAAATCCATTAGAAATTTACAGTTCATTAAATCGTATGAAAGTTATCTAATGCAGCTTACCGACCTACTTATGGGGGCAATAAATTATAACTTAAGAGGTCTTTCCAAAGTTGTGGCTAAAACCAATTTGATTAAAAAGATCGAAACACACACACAAATTTCATTAAATGCTTCCACACCAAGATCAGCAGATAAATTCAATTTGTTTTTTATAGAGCTCAAGTAGGGGCATATGCGTGGTTACTAATCTATTGAAAAAATATCCTGAACTGCTTGAGATAATGCATCTGAATGAAGCTGACCGGTTAGTATCCTTACAGAGAATTTTTACAAGAGATATTGAAGAAAATTCTAATTTTAATTTCCGCGCAAAACAAATTAGACCAATAAAGATTGACGGCAAAATAAGCATGGATACTTTATTCAACCATTTGATTACGGAAAGAATACATGATGAAGAAACCGGAACCGGTCATAAAAAATCGGTTTTTGAAAAAGACAGAGCAATGCGGCTGCACTGGATAAAAGAACATGTTGATGAAAGCATTGAAGATAAAATCGAAGTGTTTAGTCTTATTGAGCGGGATCAAATTCAAAGAAAGGATATCCCCAAAACCTATCTATATAATTCTAAAGAAAAATATGTTATAGTTTTTGAAGTGCAAAGAAGCGGTTTGGATTATTATTTATTGAGTGCCCACTATCTAAATAGACCGGGTAGTGAAAAAGGGATAAAGAAAAAAATGAAAAAGAAATTAGATGAAGTGCTTTAAAACCGCAAAGCTCGGTATATATCTGGATATATCGAGCTTCGAAACTCCTTCTTCCTAATATGGAAAGATGAGCACCCGAAAGTAAAGGCATTTTTGAGATAAAAACAAGAAAAATATGAGCAGAATGACAGAATCCGATATCGAGTTATTAGTAATAGAAGAGCTCGAAAAATTAAGCTATCAATACATTTACGCGCCGGATATAGCGCCGGATGGAGAAAAGCCGGAAAGAAACTCATTTGAAAATGTCTTATTGGTTGATCGGTTAAGAGAATCTGTTGGAAGAATTAATCCAAATATTCCAATAGATTCCAGAGAAGATGCAATAAAGCAGATACAGCGGTTAAACTCTCCCGAACTAATTTCCGATAATGAAGCATTTCACCGGCTGCTTACGGAAGGAATAAAAGTAACCTATCAAAAAGACGGTAACAGCCGGGGCGACCTTGTTTGGCTAATCGATTTTAATAATCCCGATAACAACGATTTTCTTGTAGCAAATCAATTCACAATTATCGAGAACGGAATAAAAAAACGCCCCGATGTTATTCTATTCATCAACGGAATACCATTAGTTGTTATAGAATTAAAAAATGCTGTTGATGAAAATGCAACTATAAGAAGTGCATTCAAACAAATTCAAACATACAAACAATTCATTCCATCATTATTTACATACAACGGCTTTGTTGTTATCTCAGATGGATTAGAAGCAAAAGCCGGAACTATCTCTGCCGGTTACAGCCGCTTCATGGCGTGGAAGTCTGTTGATGGTAAAAAAGATGCATCCCATCTTGTAAGTGAATTAGAAATATTAATAAAGGGAATGCTAAACAAAAAAACATTGCTGGATTTACTAAGGCATTTTATTGTTTTCGAAAAAAGTAAAAGAGAAGAATTAAAAACAAATCTTACAGTGATAGAGACTACAAAAAAGCTTGCCGCTTATCACCAATACTACGCAGTAAACAAAGCTGTTGAAAATACAATATTAGCATCCTCCCTAAATGGCACAAGAAAAGGTGGTGTTGTATGGCATACACAAGGCAGTGGTAAATCTTTGTCTATGGTCTTTTATACCGGCAAGCTTGTATTGGCTTTGGATAATCCTACTATACTTATAATTACAGACCGCAATGATTTGGACGATCAGTTATTTGATACTTTCGCCGCTTCAAAACAATTATTAAGACAAGATCCGGTTCAAGCAGAAAATAGAAGTGACCTTAAAGATCTGTTAAAAGTTGCTTCCGGCGGTGTGGTTTTTTCCACTATTCAAAAATTTCAACCGGAAGAGGGTAATGTTTACGAACAATTATCAGATAGAAAAAATATTGTTGTAATTGCAGATGAAGCTCATCGCACACAGTATGGCTTCAAAGCAAAAACAATTGATGACAAAGATGACCAAGGGAATATAATCGGTAAAAAAACAGTTTATGGTTTTGCAAAATATATGCGGGATGCCTTGCCCAACGCAACATTTCTTGGCTTTACCGGAACGCCGATAGAAAGCACAGATGTAAACACTCCGGCTGTCTTCGGAAACTATATTGATGTTTATGATATTGCGCAAGCCGTTGAAGATGGCGCAACGGTTAGAATTTATTATGAAGGTCGATTAGCTAAAATAAATTTAAGTGAAGAGGGCAGAAAGCTTGTTCAAGAATTAGATGATGAACTCGAAAAAGATGATCTAACTGACAATCAACAAGCCATAGCCAAATGGACACAACTAGAAGCGCTTGTTGGTAGTGAAGATAGAATTAAACATATAGCTGCCGATATAGTCACACATTTTCAGAATCGTCAAGAAGTTTTCGAAGGCAAAGGGATGATTGTCTCTATGTCCAGAAGAATTGCCGTTGAGCTTTACAATGAAATCATAAAACTAAAACCTGACTGGCATAATGATGATTTGAAAAAAGGTACCATCAAAGTTGTAATGACGGCTTCATCCTCAGATGGTCCGGAAATGGCAAAGCACCATACAACTAAGGACCAAAGAAGAATTTTAGCCGACAGAATGAAATCTCCTGATGATGAATTGAAGCTGGTAATTGTTCGAGATATGTGGCTAACTGGCTTTGATGTCCCTTCATTGCATACGCTTTATATCGATAAACCGATGCGAGGACATAACTTGATGCAAGCCATAGCAAGGGTTAATCGAGTATATAAAGATAAACCTGGTGGATTGATTGTTGATTATCTTGGTATTGCTTCCGATTTGAAACAAGCTCTTTCATTCTATTCAGATAGCGGCGGCAAAGGCGATCCGGCGATTGCTCAAGAAAAAGCTGTCCAGCTTATGCTCCTAAAACTGGAAGTTGTTTCCCAGATGTTTCTTGAAAAACCGGCAAGATCATACTCAAAGGAATATGAAGATTTAGTTAAAGACCCATCTGTTCCATATTTGGGAAAAGATAAAGGTTTGTTGTATGAAGAATATTTTACGGCTGATACAACAACAAAACTAAAAATAATATTAGCAGCAGAAGAACATATTCTAAGTTTAGAAAACGGAAAGAAAAGATTCGTTGATGAAGTGACGGCATTATCAAGAGCTTTTGCTATTGCAATTCCTCACGAACAAGCAATGGATGTTAAAGATGAAGTATCATTCTTCCAGGCAGTTAAAGCAAGGTTATCAAAATTTGATATTACCGGTTCCGGCAAAACAGACGACGAAATTGAAACCACAATTCGGCAAGTGATAGACAAAGCACTCGTTACAGAAAAAGTGATCGATATTTTTGATGCTGCGGGTATCAAGAAACCGGATATCTCTATACTTTCAGAGGATTTTCTTTTGGAAGTAAAAAATATGGAACATAAAAATGTTGCTCTCGAGGTTCTTAAAAAACTTTTAAATGACGAAATAAAATCAAGGATGAAAACAAATCTTGTCCAGAGCAATTCATTAATGGTAATGCTGGAAAACTCTATAAAAAAATATCTCAATAAAATTCTTACTGCTGCAGAAGTAATCGAGGAACTGATTAAGCTTGGTAAAGAAATTAAGGAGATGGATAAAGAACCTAAGGCAATGGGATTATCCGAATTCGAGTACGCTTTTTATACTGCCGTTGCTAACAACGGAAGTGCTCGTGAATTAATGCAAAAAGATAAATTGCGTGAATTAGCAATTGTTCTATTTGAGAGAGTTAAACAAAACGCTTCAATCGATTGGACAATAAAAGAAAGTGTAAAAGCAAAATTAAAAGTAATTGTTAAACGAACTCTCCGCCAATATGGATATCCACCAGATATGCAAAAACTTGCAACCGATACTATATTAAAACAAGCTGAATTGATTGCAAACGAACTAACAAGTTAATTAAAAATTCACAGTAGTCACGGACCAATCCGTGACTGATTAATCCCGCAATACATTCTCAAACATCACACCCGCTATCAATTCTATCATATATACCTGAGTCCTAAATTTCTTTTACCTGCTTCATTTACAGTTCTTTCGGTTACAAAGTTGAGAAGACTAATTGAGATGTACTAAATGGTAAAAGCTATTTGATTATATTTAATTATTCATTCATCACAAATTCTACGAGACGTTAGTGAAAAGTAAATTATTATCAATAATTGTTATTGCCTTTAGCTTAGGCGTTACCTTTAAGGCGCAAAATTATGGAATAGAGAAAAATCCCCAACGAATTATATTGAACATAACTGATCAACCGGCTACAAGTATTGCCGTGACATGGAGGACAAATAAGGAATACCAAAATTCTAAAATCCAATTTACTACAGCATCGGAATGGATTGATTTTAAGGATACTGTAATTACACTGGAGGCAAAAGTTGAAAAAATTCTTCTCGATAACTCTAAGTTAGCATTCCATTATTCGGGAATAATGAACAATCTGAAGCCAAATACATTATATCAATATCGGGTGGGGCATGATACTATATGGAGTGAATGGAGTCAGTTTAGAACTGCAAAAAAAGAGAACGCGCCATTTTCATTTGTTTACATGGGTGATCCGCAAAATGATATTAAGAGTTATTGTACACGGGTATTTCGTGAGGCTTATAAAAAATCTCCCGATTCTAATTTTTGGTTATTTGTAGGAGATCTAATTTCTACACCACAATATGATAGTTTGTGGAATGATCTTTTTTATTCGTTTAGTTTTATGCCAACAACAATTCCATTTGCATTGTTACCGGGGAACCACGAGTACCCAACCATTAAGCGAGGTGAAGAAAAGAAAAAAGAATTTACTCCATATTGGCGGGTACATTTCACATTACCTGAAAACGGTATTAAAGGATTGGAAGAGACTTCATACTATTTTGATTACCAGGGAACTAGATTTATAATGCTAAATGGGAATGAAAAAATAAACGAACAAGCAATATGGCTGGAACAATTACTAGCTAATAACACCAATAAATGGACGGTAGTATCGATGCATCAGCCACTTTATTCAACCGGTCTGGAAAGAGACGGCAAGCAGTATAGAGATGTGTTTCTAAATTTATACGATAAGTATGGTGTAGATTTAGTTTTGCAAGGTCACGATCATAACTATGCAAGAAGTTATAAACTTTACAATGGAAACATTGTAGGTAAAAAAGATAAGGGAACAATTTATGTCAACTCGGTGAGCGGGACAAAATATTATGAACTAAATTCGAAGCATCTTGGACTGATGGAAAAGAAAGGGGGCAAAGTTCAGCTTTATCAAGTTATCTCGGTAGATGGAAATAATCTATCTTTTAAGTCTTATACTGTAACCGGAACTTTGTATGATTCTTTTGTAATTACTAAATGATAGGTGAATACCTACTTTTTCAGCTGCGGTCACAGCTTAATCCGTGGCTGATTAATTTTATAATGCATTATCAAACAGTACACATTCTGTCAATCCCATTATCGGCTTAAAAAAAACAATCAACATACAATTTCTTTAGCACCTTGAATATTAGAGGTAATAAAAAAATATCTCTATCGTAAAATCATTTTTTATTTCATTCTACAATAATTATTTTTCCTCATGAACTCTTCGAAGGATGTGTTAGTCGCTATAATGAATAATATGCGCGACTTCGAAATCGCAAGGGATGAACATTGGTATCGAATTCCTGTTGCCGGAGTAGAAAAATATCTTGAAGAATCCTGGCCACCCGTTTATTTGGCATTCTATCTAACATCCGCATTTGGAAAAAACTCATTTTCAATTAAGTATTATTCGAAAGTAATTGACACTAAAATTGTTAAAAGGATAGAATTGTTTCCCGAAGAACCTTTGAACGAAAAAAGCTATGATGACTACTATAAAATATTAATTGAACCACTTCTTAAATTGCCTAAACCAATTCTAAGCCGTCGATGGCGAAGAATTGTATTTATTCAGTCAACCTGGGAAAAATTTATTAATGCTGTTGAGATTAATAACCTGTTTAAGGGAAGCGCCATCGAAGATAAATTATGGGCAGAGTTTAAGAGATTGGAAATTGATATCGAACGCCAAGAACTGGTTCAAATTGAAAATCGGTTTTATTTCTTGGATTTCGCCGCACATTGCATGAAGGGAAAGCTTGATATTGAAACGGATGGCGATTTATGGCACCATAATCCGTCTTCTGCTTTGCAAGATAATTTACGGAATAATGATTTATCTCTGGACGGTTGGCAAATACTAAGGTTTACAGAAAATCAAATAAATGAACAGTTGGAATCATATTGCATTCCTCACATTATACAACATATTAATCAGTTTGGAGGAATAAAAACTGATGATTATTTCTCAAAGCGTATTAATAATAACGATGATTCTTTCCAGTACAGTATTTTTGACACCTGAATTTACCAAGTATCGTTGAGCGATTTATAACTTTCAATTAAGAAATACCCATTACCTTAGCGGGGCCGATCCCGCCTATGGCGGGACAAGCTGAGACATAGTTTCGTGACCTGTTACAAATAAAAAACCCTCACAGAATAAACCGTGAGGGTTTTTTATTAGCGGGGCCGACGAGACTCGAACTCGCGACCTCCTGCGTGACAGGCAGGCGTTCTAACCAACTGAACTACGACCCCAAACATATTTTAAGAACTCGCGACCTTCCCGACAAAGTCGAGACAGGTAATCTAACTAACCGAGCAACGATCTCTTTCAAATAACGTATGCGAAAATAATGATTATAACCAATCCGACGCAAGAAAAGTTATAAATTTTCGCTGCCAAAACTTACTCCAACAGCTTTTGCTGTTAAAACAGCTTGATCTTTTGGCTTTACAAGCTTCTGATGTGAAATTGCATCGGAAATGCGAACACTTTTAATTTCAGAACCCTTTAATGCAACCATTCTTCCAAACTGTCTTTTCATAACAAGTTCAATTGCATTTGTCCCGAATTTGGTTGAGAGAATTCTATCGTAAGGTGTTGGACTGCCGCCGCGTTGTAAATGGCCGAGAACTGTAGTTCTTGTTTCTAAGCCGGTATTATCGCTAATCATTCTGGCAACGTATTCTCCAATTCCGCCAAGCTGAATCGGATCGGTTCTTTTAATATCCCTTGCTTTAGTTACTAATTCGCCGTTTTTAGGTTTTGCGCCTTCAGCAACACACACAATACTAAATCTTTTTCCCCGCATATTTCTTTGGGAAACTTTTTCGTATACAGTGTTCCAGCTAAAAGGGATTTCCGGAATCAGAATTATATCCGCACCACCGGCAATTCCTCCATTTAAGGCAATCCAGCCGGCATATCTTCCCATAACTTCGCACACCATTACCCTGTGATGCGCAGAAGCGGTTGTATGGAGTCTATCGAGGGCCTCTGCAACAACGTAGACCGCAGAGTCGTGGCCAAAGGTCAAATCCGTGGCTTCAAGATCGTTATCGATTGTTTTTGGAACGCCCACAATATTCATTCCCATAAGGCTCATTTTATGGGCTATGTTCATGGTACCATCGCCGCCAATTGCTACAAGCGCATCAAGTCCCCAACCCTCGTAATTTTTAAGTGCGGCTTTTGATCTATCAACAATTTTTATTCCGCCGTTAGATTCTTCCGGCCAGTGAAACGGATCGCCCTTATTTGAAGAACCGAGAATTGTTCCTCCGGTACCAAGAATACCAGAAACATCTTTATTATAGAGTTCGGTTGATTTTCCTTCAACTAATCCTTCGAAGCCGTCAAGAATTCCATATACCGAAATGCCATGATCATGTGCGGGTTTTGTAACTCCTCTAATAACTGCATTCAAACCGGGGCAATCACCACCGCCCGTTAAAATTCCAATTCGTCTAATCTTTTGTTTCACTTTTCACTCCGTATAGCTATAAAGAGTTTTTGATAGTCTTAAAATGAAGCTTAGCATAGTGTTTCAAATGCACGGCATCATTTTGAATTAAGAATTGCTTAAGAAAATTCTGTGCTTTGTCCGATGAACCTTTCGGGAATTCTAACCCGAGCTGTTCGTGTTTCTCGAACCATAGATTGAATGTATTACGCGCTAAAATTGAAGCGGCAGCAACTCCAACAAAACGTTCTGCCTTTTCTGTATCAATAAACTCGATGTGAGAAAAAGCTTTATCGCTGTGAATTTCCAAACCGCGATTTCCGAATTTATCCGAGATCACAGTTTTTGCATCTATATCATCGAGTAAATTTCTAATTGCTTTAGAATGACCGAAGCTTAAAAGTTTATTTAAATTACGATAATTCTCATAAGTCTCATTATAATTCTCCGGATTGAAGGAAACGATTGAAAAACCATCTTTACAAATCTCTTTAACTCGAGGGGCGAGTGTATTGATTTGTACTTGACTTAAATCTTTGCTGTCTCTTACACCAATCTTGTATAGCTTCTCTTTACTTTTCTCATCTACATAAACTGCGGCAATAACTAGCGGACCAAAGATATCGCCTTTACCGGCCTCATCGGTACCTATGTAAGCTGAGGGTTCATCAATCTTCTTATCGTTCAGTACTAAACTTTGTTGTTCGTTTATTAGGTTGTTTACCAAAATATAAAGCGAAGATTTCTGATCTCCTTGAATGACAAGTTTCAAACCTTTTTTCCCGAAGTAAAGAAGTACTTTAATTTTTTTGCTTTGCTGAATTACGTCGAATTCGTAGTTATAATCTTTTTGGGCCACAGAACTTGCCGCAAGTCCTTCTTTAATGATTATGCTCTTTAACTTATTTATTTCTTTTAAGGCGTTCTCTTTATGCATGGAAGTAAGGTTAGTGTTTAGGAAATTTTGTTGTGGAACAAATTAAACTAATCATTTGATGAAACTGAAATTTTACTTTTTGCTTCTGTTGTATTTGATGCAAGTGCCTCTTAATATCAGATCGGTATCAATAACAATGTTTTTGCATGTATGGCTGTCTATGTTGTTGATGTTCTCTATCAATAAGTCCATCGATTTTGCTGCGAGTTCATCTGTAGGTTGATTAACGCAACTAAGAGGCGGCGATAAAAAATTTTGAACTTCGGAATTGCCAAAACAGATTAAATCGATATCGTTAGGAATTTTTAAACCAACTTCTTGAGCGGCTGTATAAACCCCGATTGCAGTGGGGTAGGTAACAGCTAAAATAAAATCGGGTAAATTTTTATCCCGGTAAAGTTTCATAAAGGAATCGTAACCGCTCTTTTCGCCAAAGTCACCTTCAATAACCCAATCGGGATTTACTTTTAAGCCATGGTGTTTCATAGCTTGCCGGAAGCCAAGCATTCTTTCTCGTCCAATATTAATATTGGTATGCCCGGCAAAATGAGCAATTTTTTTGTAGCCGAGTTTTATTGCGTGGTCAATAGCTTTGTATGCAGCCCCTTTGTCGTCTACAGTTACGGTATTGCAATCGGCCAAATCGGGAATGCGGTCCATAAAAACCAAAGGAACTCTTCTCTTCCTTGCAGTCTCAAAAATTTCAAAGTCAGAAGTATCTTGAGATACCGAAATAATAATTCCATCAACTCGCATAGAAAGCAGTGCTTGAATCTGTTTCTTTTGCATTTCTGCGTTTTCGTGAGATACGGTAAGGAATGCCTGATATTGATGTTCAAACGCGTAATTGTAAATATGATCAATAATAGAACTGAAAAAGTGATGATCAATTTGAGGCAGAACAACCCCAATGGTATTGGATTTTCTAGCTGCAAGACTCCTTGCCATAAAATTTGGAGAATAACCAAGTTCTTCTGCTTTTTTCTTAATTAATTCAGCGGTAGTCTTTGAAATATCCGGATGACCTCTTAATGCTTTAGAAACCGTTATTGTAGAGACATTTAATTTCTCAGCAATATCGTTAAGCGTAATAAGTCTGGGTACCTGTACAGTATTATTGTTTTTTTTCTTCAATTAATTGCCATATTAATTAAAACGAGTCAGCCGGTAATTTAGCCTTCTTAAATCACTCATTAATATAAGGAATTAAAGAATAAGCGTTTAATGGCTAAATGTGAGGTTTTTGAAAAAAGTTAGAAGGTCGATAACTCATTTATGTATTTGATTTTAAAGGAGAGGATTTAGTATTTTGACAACAGAATTCAAATCGGGTTGCGTTACCGATCTTTTGTTATTTGGTTTTTTGCAACGGTAAAAATGATAAAACAGTACAAGACTGTATTCAAATTTATTTGCTTCGTTTTAATACTTATCAACCAGTCGTTCCCTTCACAACAGTTAGCGCTACCTAAAAATGCACTTGCGGAAGTTGGCTCAACCAAAATTTTAGCTTCAGATTTTATAGCTCGTTATTCGGATTATATTCTTTCTTCCGGAATAAAGGATAACATTGTTACACGCAGAGCTATTCTTAATAATATGATTAATGAAGTTTTACTTCGTCAGTACGATGAGAATAAAAGCATTTTTGAAAATCCGGAATACCAACGTGAATTGAAGTGGGCTGAGAAACAAACCATACTTGCTTTTCTTAAAGACAGAGAAGTATATGCGAAGATGAAAGTGACAGAGGCAGAACTTCGTGATGCTTTTTATAAAACAAATATGAAAATCTCTGCCAGACATTTGTATGCTGAAACTGAAGAAGAAGCAAAGAGTCTCCATCAGCTTTTACAAACCGGCGCCAGTTTTAACACATTAGCTAAGCAAGTTTTTTCCGATACAACTCTTCGAAACAATGGAGGGTATTTAGGCTTTTTCTCTTGGGGCGATATGGACCCGGCATTTGAAGATGCGGCATATTCCTTAAAACCCGGGGAAATTTCAGAACCAATTAAGACACAACTTGGTTACAGTATTATAAAGGTTGAAGAAAGAATTCCGCATCCGTTATTAACAGAGAATGAGTTTCTGAACAAAAAGAGACACATGGAACGTGTTGTAAGAATGAGGAGAAGAGGCGTTGCCGAAAGAGAATATATAAGCAAACATTTTAGTCCGGGTAAGGTAAGTATTGATAAAAAAATGCTTAGCAAAACATTGGATTATTTGACATATTCTCCATCAGAATTAATAGAGGCCTCTCCCAAGGAGTTATCCTCCGGAGCATTGGCTAAGTACAAGAATAGAACTTATACTCAAAAAGAAATTGTTACTCGTATAAACGAGATTCCAATTTTTCATAGAGAAAAAATAAACTCTCTGCAAACACTTGATGCCGTAGTGAAAGGATTTGTTCTTCAAGATATTTTAATGGAATTGGCAGAGAAGAAAGGCTACACCAAATCTGAGGAAGCACTAAACACAGTTTCTAAGTATAGAAATAATATATTTCTTAAATATAAAAGAGCAGAGATAGCAGAAGCCAAAGTTTTTCCGGAAGAAGATATAAGAAAATTTTATTCCGGCAACTCTGTTTATTTCAAGAAAGAAGATCAGCTTAATTTGCAAGAGATAATAGTTGATAGGAAAGATTTAGCCGATAGTTTGTTTAATGCTCTAAAATCCGGAGCTGATTTCGGTGAATTAGCAGTAAAGTTTTCTAAGAGAGATTGGTCTGCAAAGAATAAAGGTGTTATGGGATTTGCAGAAGTTTCTAAGTTTGGCGGATTAAAAGATACACTGGTGAAATCTGAAGTTGGCAGCTTACTGGGTCCGGTAAAAATTCAAGAGATGTTCGGGGTATTCAAGTTATTGGGAAAAAAAGAAGGTGAAATAAATAAATTTCAAGATGCAAAAGCATTGGCAGAAAAACTTTTGAGAAAAGAAAAATCGAAGTCGATAATGGAGGAGTACATTACCGGACTTCGTAAAAAGACCATTGTAAAATGGGATGATCAGTTGTTAAGCACATTAAATGTGAATTAGCATTTAATTTTATTTTGTTCTTTATTTATCGTTTGTAATATAGGAGCGCACTATGAAAAAACTAGTTACCAAGTTACTATTATTGGTTGCTTTGGTACCGTATTGTCTTTTGGCCGGAACTACCGGAAAGCTTACGGGAAAAGTAACCGATAAAAAAACTGGCGAGCCGCTGCCATTTGTTAATGTCGTTATTGACGGCACTTCACTTGGAGCAGCGACAGACCTTGATGGAAAGTATACTATTCTCAATATTTCTCCGGGAAAGTATAATGTAAAATATCAGTATGTTGGATACCAAACGATGGTTATCCAAAACATTCAGATCTCAATAGATCTAACAACGACTCAAGATGCAACACTTGAGGAAACAGCTGTTGAATTACAAGCAATTGTTGTTCAAGGTAATGTTGAGAAAATTCAAAAAGACGTTACATCCAGCCAAGCAAGAGTAACTTCAGACGAAATTAAAAATCTACCAGTAGCAGAACTTTCCGATGTATTACAATTACAAGCCGGTGTTACAAAAGGAGCTGGCGGCGAATTCCATATTCGCGGCGGTCGTTCTTCAGAAATTGCTTACTGGGTAAACGGTATTTCAATTACCGATGCATTCGATAACAGTCGAGGTATTGAAATTGATAACTCGAGCGTTCAAGAATTGCAAGTTATCAGCGGTACATTCAATGCAGAATATGGACAAGCTCTTTCCGGCATTATTAACACTGTTACCAAAGAAGGCGGACGAAGTTACAAAGGTGACTTCAAAGTTTACGGCAGCGATTACGCAAGCAACTTTACAGATTACTTTGTGGGTATTGATAAATATAATCCTGTTGCAAATTACAATGTGCAAGGAAGTTTAAGCGGGCCGATTCCATTGACTGATGGTAAGGCTGCTTTCTTTGGAAATCTGCGTTATGTGTATGATGATGGTTATCTGTATGGCTATAATAAATTTACAACACAAGGCGATTCTGCAGATGGCGCGCTAACTGCAATGAATTGGAACAAGAGATTGATTGGTCAAGCTAACTTAAGCTGGATGGCTTCAGGCTCTATAAAATTCAATGCGGAAATACTTTTCTCAGATGAGAAGTATAGAGATTACAGCCATTTCTATAAATGGAATCCTTCGGGCGATGTTAAGAAATATGCAAACAGCTACAATGCAACCTTTACAATGACTCATACTTTTTCAAGTACATCATTCTACACTCTAAAAATTTCTGATTTCTTCAAAGACTTTAATGAATACTTATATGAAGATCCTTATGATGCCGGTTATATTCATCCAGACTCATTACGTACAATCGGATACTCATTTGTAACTAAGGGAACGAACAATCATAGATTTTATAGAAAAACAAATACGCTTATAGCAAAGTTAGATTACACTAGTCAGGTTAATGAAAACCACATGATCAAGTTTGGTCTTGAAGGAAGATTGCACAAACTTTCCTTTGATGATTATAACCTAGAACCATTGCGTGTTAATGGTATTCCGGTTGAACCATTCCAGCCATCTATTCCGGATGCAAATACTCCGAACAGAACAAAATATGATTCCGAACCGATTGAATTTTCTGCATACTTACAAGACAAGATTGAATTCCAAAGCGTAATTATTAACATAGGACTCCGTTTGGATTACTTTGATTCCAAAGGAAACATTTTAGTCGATCCAACCGATCCAAACATTAATCTTCCTTTAAGATCGGAGCTAACAAATCTTAGCCTAGCAGATCGTGAACAATATTTCTACAAGAAAGCCGATCCGAAATGGTCTGTTGGTCCTCGCTTTGGTATTGCTTATCCAATTAGCGATCAAGGTGTACTTCACTTTTCATACGGACACTTTTTACAAGTTCCATCGTTTCAATATTTGTTCAACCGTGGACCTTACTATGTACCAAATACCGGCTCGGGATATGGACCTTACGGAAACCCGGATTTGAAACCGCAAACAACAATCATGTATGAAATCGGGTTCAAACAACAATTCTTTGAAGATTTCTCTCTTGATGCTACCGGATTTTACCGTGATATCAGAAACTGGATTACTGCCGGTCCTCTTATCACAACAAGAAATCTTGTTACATATTCATCTTTCATTAATAAAGATTATTCTAACGTAAAAGGTATTACGATAAGCTTGAACAAGAGGTTTACAAATCATTATTCGATTGATTTGAATTATACTTATCAGGTTGCTGAGGGAAGTAATTCTAATCCGGAAGATGAATTTTATGCACAGCTTGGAAACAACGAACCAACTCTTTATTTAATTCCTTTAGATTGGGATCAGCGACACTTACTTAACTTCTCAATGTTTGTTGGCGATACCGACTGGGGCATCTCTACGATTGCAAGATATGGAACGGGACTACCTTACTCTCCATCTATTACTCAATATACTGCTGATAGAGGCATTACAAGCGGCTTGCAGCGCAATAGCAGAAGAAGACCAACACAGTTTTCACTGGACTTAAGAATGCATAAAACATTAGAAGTGTTTGGTTTGAATGTTACAACATTCTTAAGAGTATTCAACTTGCTTGATAATAAAGTAGCTGTAAACGTATTTGGTGATACCGGCAAGCCGGATTATACTACCGAAGGAAAGAACATTAGTTACGATCCTAACAGACCGAATACAGTTGAAGAATATTTACGTTACCCATGGAATTACGGCGAGCCAAGAAGAGTTGAATTTGGTTTCGAGTTCTCATTCTAAAAAGTGTCCGCTCATTGTAAGCCATAAAAAGCGGACTCAAAAAAAGATTATAAAGAGGAGAAATAAATAAATGACTAAAGCATTTAAAATCTTGATGATTCTTTTCATCGCGATGACCATGACGGCAAATATTGATGCTCAATATAAACCGGGAAAAGAAAGAGGCGATCCGACTAAGCGCGCCAAAGGTCAGATGGAAGGAAATAAAATTCGTACGACCGTTTTTAATTTTGGTATGTCTGGTCGTACCGGTGGAGAGTATCCAATTTCAGTACAGACACCTTATGAGTGGCCTAAGAATACCGGTCACGTTTATCTCGCAATGTTAACTACAATTGTTGGAGGTGAAGTTGTTGATTCAAAGGGAGAACTTCAGCACATTATAGATATTAACAACGGACGCAGTTCACCAGAAGGCAAGACATGGAATTTTGAACCTGTACCAGGTTACAGCATTCCAAATCCAAAAACGAATGAAAACCAGATTGCTACAAGCGTTGATAAAGATACTTGGCCGGATACATGGCCAGATAGAATGAGTGATGAAATTGATCCGGGTTGGAGAGGCTCGTGGAATGGTTATTTTGGTAAAAACATTTTTAATGCAGATCAAGAAATGTTTTACCGCGCTTCCGATGATAGATATGACCGCTATGTAAATTATTTCCCGGATGAAACAGACCTTACAAGAAAAGGTATGGGAATTGTAATGGATGTTAGAGCACTTGCATGGTCTCAATTTCTTGTTGAAGATGCGCTCTACTTTTTACATTACATAAAGAATGATGGAACTAAAGACATTAACAAAGTTGGTGTAACACTTTGGTATGCCGATTTTGTTGGCGGCGACGGCGATTCTCAAGACGATATTTCCGAATTCGATCTAATTCAAGATATTGCATGGTCAAGAGATCTCGATCACAGAGCTGCAACATTTGGAAGCGACCCGGTAGGCATGGTTGGTGTTACTTTTCTAGAAACACCAGGCAATGCTTTAGATAGAATTGATAACGATGGTGACAGCCCCGAGCAAGGTGTTTTGATTTCACAAGAAATGATAGTTGACGAAGTTGCTGATAATCAGATTGATGATAATGCAAACGGCTTGATTGATGAAAACGAAACACACATTCCTTTCGGAACCCAAAAAGGTGTTACTTATGCCGATGGAATGGCTCAGCCGGTATCGGCAGATTTCTTGTCGAAACATTCAAGATTCAAAGTTGAGGCTAACAGTCCGGTTGTTACTCAAGCAATGATTGATCAAGTTGCTTCACCTACAAACAAATGGCACGTTTGGCCTCCGCTTGATGCATTCCAAAAAAATCAAGTTCACTTAATTGGCGTAGTTTCAAGTACGCTTGGGTTACCATTCAAAGATGGAATTGATAACGACGGCGACGGCGAAGCTACAAATCCAGTTATTACACAAGAAATGATAAATCAAGCTTCGCAAGATGCACCATATTATCGTTATAGAGTTGATGAAAAAATAATTCTATATAATGTGGTTGCTTCAACACTTGGTAAGAAATACGCTGATGGTAAAGATAATGACGGCAACGGTGCTATTGATGAAGGTATTGACGATGGAATCGATTTATTAATTGATGAAGCTCGCGATGATGGAAAAGACAATGATTACGATTGGAATCCGTTACGTGATGACGTTGGATTGGATGGTGTTGCAGAATCCGGCGATGCCGGTGAAAATGATGGTAAACCAACATCGGGCGCAAAGTATGGTTTGCCTGGTGAACCAAAAGTTGACGTAACAGATGTTTCGGAAACAGATCAGATTGGTATTACAAATGCTGATTATGTTCCAGCTGGCGGATTAAATATCAATAGCGATGCACAGATGTGGTTCGATTTTATGATTCCCGGAAAGTTCTACGACCCTCAAGAAGTAGTTGCCGGTGAATACGATCTTTTTGTTTCTTCCGGATTATTCCCGTTAAAAGCCGGGCAGACAGAACCAATCTCAATTGCAGTTTTATTCTCTAATGGTGCGGTTCCGGATCCGGGCGGCGCTTTCAGAAAAAGTGAAATTCTACGTAAGAGAGTTCGTGCGCAAGAAACATATAACAACGATTACCGCTTTGCTAATTCTCCGCTTATTCCAACACTAACTGCAATCCCGGGTAACAACCGTGTAACTTTGTATTGGGACGATGTTGCTGAAACTTCATTCGATCAGTACATTGATGCTATTGGTGGTGTAGGCAGAGACTTTGAAGGTTATAAAATTTATAGAGCATCAGATCCGGCTTTTCAAGATGCTGAAAACATTACAAATGGATTTGGTAATAAAATCTTCAAAACTCCTATTGCACAATTCGATTTGAAAGACGGCATCAGCGGCTTTGATGCAATTGGTATTGACGGAGTTAAATATTACTTAGGAACAGATTCCGGCTTAATACATAGTTTTGTCGATTCAACAGTACAGAACGGATTTACATATTACTATGCATTAGTAGCTTACGATTTTGGTTTTGCTGCGGGAGAAATAGCTCCTTCTGAAACTCCAATTCGTCTTTCGTTATTACCTGATGGATCTGTAAAATTAGGTCAGAACGTAGCAAGAGTAAAACCGGAAGCTCCGGCTGCCGGATTTATTGGGCCAACACTTGGTGCAGTACAACATGTAATTGGTACATCATCTGGAAATATTGCATACGAAATTGTTGATCTAAACAAGATTAAAGAAGGACATGTTTATAACATTACGTTTGAAGATACAATTAAGGTTGGGAAAAACCCAAAGCCTGATACGCTTACAACAAAGAATTGGACTCTTACAGACTCTACTGCTGGTGCAATCTTAATTAATAAGAGCAAAATATTTGCTACAGATTATGAACAACCGTTGATCGATGGTTTCAGATTGAAATTTAGAAATGAAGCAAGAGTAGAACTTGATAGAGAGAAGTCTGTTTGGAATGACTCTAAAATTGTTGATTACAGGCTTGAAAAATTTGCTTATGCAGCGTCAGGTGGAGTTAGTGCAAATGGAGAGCAAAGACCAAATGATTACAGAATCGAATTTGGTGATGTGGGGTTTGGAACTTCGAAAGAATTAAAATTAGGTCCATATACTTTTCCAGTCAAGAATGTAAATTTCAAAGTGTTTAATCTTAGTACTCAAAAATATATTGATTTTGCGTTCTTTGAAGTTAACGGGTCGGACGGTGTTCTTAATACAGTAGGTGCAGCCAAAGATAGAATCGTTTTCTTGGAACCAGACAAGAATGGTACGCTGGTTTATACATGGTGGTTCTATTTGTATGATACACCAGATTCTACAGCAGGAACCCGCTTACCTAAGAATGGCGATAAGATTGAACTAAAGCTTAAAAAGCCGTTCTTGTCCTCGGACAAATTTAGATTTGTTGCTAAGAAGGCATTGATTGATGCAGACCAAGCAAAGAAGGATATGGAAAAAATCAAAGTAGTACCAAATCCTTACGTCGCTAGTGCTCAATGGGAAGCTAAAAATCCTTACGCTAGCGGTAGAGGACCAAGATCATTGCATTTTACACACTTACCAAGTAAGTGTACAATAAGAATCTTTACAGTAAATGGTGAATTAGTTGATGTTATTGAGCACGATAGTCCGTTGAATGATGGTTCAGAAGAATGGAAAATGTTAACCAAGGATAACTTAAATGTTGCGTACGGAATTTATGTCTATCATGTAACAGCTCCGGGTGTTGGTGATAAGATTGGCAAGTTCGCAATAATTAAATAACGTAAATGGACTAAAAATTTTAAGGAGTTAAATCGTGTTACATAAAAAAATATTAACAATGGTCTTATTGGTTGCAGCTTTGCTGCAGCCAATTTTGGCACAGCAAGTATCCAAAACGGGTACAACAGCGGCCAAATTTTTGAGCATTGGTGTTGGACCGCGTGCCAATGCGATGGGTGGTGCTTACACCTCAATTGCAAATGACGCATCAGCTATGTATTGGAATCCGGCTGGTATTGCAAACGTAAACGAAGTTCAAACTTTGTTTACTTATACAAAAATGTTCGCGGATATAAATGTTAACTTCTTCGGTATTGTATTTCCCGCCGGAGAGTATGGCACATTTGGCGCAAGTGTAACTGCGTTAAATGTTGGCGAAATGGATGTAACTTCCGAGTATTATCCGGAAGGAACCGGCGAAAAATTTACCGCCGGCAGTTATTCGTTCGCTTTAACTTATTCACGTTTTATAACTGAAGACTTTGCTGTGGGTTTTAACATCAAGTACATAAGAGAGGATATTTTTAATTCTACGGCAGACGGACTTGGGTTTGATATAGGAACAATATTTAAGACTCCATTCTACGGACTTAAATTTGCATCAAGTATTTCCAACTATGGCTCAAAGATGCAAATGGCTGGTGATGATTTGCTTGTACGCCACGATCCCGATCCAACCAGAGCCGGAAACAATGAAACCATAGATGCATTCTATAAAACCGATCCGTTTGAATTACCGCTTCGTTTGCAAGTAGGTCTTTCAAAAGATTTTGCAATTATGGATGAGCATAGACTAACGATTGCTGTTGATGCAATTCACCCAAATGATAATAAGCAGTGGGTAAATGTTGGCGGCGAGATTTCGATGTTCAATAATTTGATTTCTCTAAGAGGCGGCTATAAGGCTTTATTCTTGGAAGATACCCAAGAAGGACTTACTTTAGGTGCAGGTATAAAATACGATGGTCTTAGTTTCTTCAGAATCTCTGTTGATTACTCGTATCAGAAACTGAAATACTTAGATAATATGCATAGTTTTGGTGTTATGTTAGGTTTTTAACTAAGGATATAAAATGATATTTTCCACCACTATAAATAAATATTCCATAACCAACAAAATGGAGGCACAATGAAAAAACTAACAGTACTAATTTTAGCTCTGCTTGTAGTAGCTTGGTCTGGTTCAATGGCACAGACTTACAAAGTTACTTTCAAAGTAAACATGAAGCTGGAATTACAGTTAGGTAAACTTACCACAGCCGATAAAGTATCCGCACGCGGAAACTTTAACGATTGGGGCGAAACAGAAATGAAAGATGCCGACGGAGATATGATTTACGAAGTCGAAGCATCTTTCGATAAAGTAAAGCTTACTAATGGCTTAACGCTTGCTTTCAAATTTTTCCATAACGGCGCAGCAGCAACCAATACCGGTTGGGAAAGCATCGATGATAGGAAAATTGACATAACAGGCGATAAGGTTCTTGATGTTCTTTGGTATGATAACAAAGGCATCTCCGGTGCAAAAGCTACTGTTGAATTTAGAGCCAACATGAAATTACCTTTGAAACAAGGCGATTTATTGAAAACTCCAATTCCAGGTAAAGTTTTTATTGCCGGTGATTTTAACGGTTGGAACACATCAGCAACTGAATTGACAGATGCTGACGATGATTCAATTTATACCGCTACTCTCGATACTATCACATCCGGAACTACGGTTAATTATAAGTTCTTATATAGCAACAAAGCTAATGCTACTATATGGGAAAACGATCCAAACAAGACAGCTTTAATTCTTGACGGAACAAACAAAGTTGAACGTTTCTTCAATGATGTTAACCCTAATGTTCAATTGAAAGATGGAACAGTTTCGTTTTATGTTAACATGGCAGTTCTTGAACAATTAAAAGTGTATGATGCTGCAGTTGACTTACTTGAAGTACGTGGTAATTTCAACGGCTGGAGCAGTGCTGATAAAGACAGGAGCGCAATGCTTCAAGACTTTTTGTTTCCAACAAGCTGGTTCTTACCGGTTGGGTTTGTGAAAGCAGAAGTTCCTTCCGACAATTTCTACAAATACTTTGTTGGTAAGAAAGATACTACCGGCTGGGCTGATGGATATGAAAGACCTCTTTCAAGAGGCGGTGGAAACCGTTTATTTACTTATCAAGGTCAACCAAACCAAGAAACACCAAGCGTTCATTATGATGACGTACTGCCGGGATTCTACACTTCTAAGGCTATTTCAATTAAATTCCGTGTTGATATGAAAGACGCTTTTGACGCTACAAAGATTGCAGTTCCAATGAAAGCTGGCGATAAAGTATTCTATATTTCAGAACAACCATTGTTCTGTAAAGTTATGGGATGGAGAGATTCCGACAGTCAAACCTATTTTGAATTAACCGATGCTGATGGAGATAAGATTTACGAAGGAACTTTAACCATGAAAGCCGGCGGATTCAATGGATTTGAATATCGTTACGGAATTCAAAGAGCAGCCGATAAATCTTTCACGCTTGAAACAGGTGGTTTTGCACAAAATGCATATAGAGTTAGATATATTCCACAAACTTCCAAAGGCACATTTACACAGCCATACACAGCTCCGCTTGATAAATGGACAGACAAAGAAGATAAGTCCGATCAATTTGAAGTAGCTCCTCTTGGCTTTACAGATGTTCAAGATTTGGAAAGCGGAATACCATCTAAATTCTCTTTGGACCAAAACTATCCTAACCCATTCAACCCAACAACAACAATTAAGTTTGCTATACCGGCAGACGAAAATGTTAGCTTGAAGGTATTCAACGTACTTGGACAAGAAGTTGTAACACTTGTTAACAAGCAAATGAAAGCCGGTTCTTATTCATTTGATTTCAACGCTTCTAAGTTGAGCAGCGGTGTTTACTTCTATAGAGTTGAAGCCGGAAGTTTTAATGCTACAAAGAAGATGTTATTGTTGAAGTAATTTAGTTCTATGGTGGAATTAAAAAAGCCCCGCTGAATAAACGGGGCTTTTCTTTTTAAACATATCGAGTTCAATCATTTATTTAATTCGCGCAATTGTATTTCCAAATCCTTGGCTCCAGGGTAATTCAAATCCTTTTGCAAAACACTATTAATTGTCTGTAATCCCTTTTGATATTGTCTATCTAACGCGTAAGCCCCGGCAAGATTATAAAGTGACTGCAGATCGCTGGGATCTAATTTTATACTTTCCTCCAAATATTTTATTGCAGAAGCGATTCTGTGATTGTTGAGATCGATATTTCCAAGCCATTTAGTTGCAAAAGGATTTGGTTTTATTTCATATCGTTTGAGTAGTAACTCATAAGCTTTGGCAAAATCTTCTTGTTTTAATAAAGTGAGTGCTATGTTGTCAATCATATCATAATACTCTGTTACAACCGGATATTGATAAATCAAAACCTCAAGATGATTTAAACATTCGGCATAGTTTTTCTGATGAAGTTTTTTATTAGCCAGTTTTTCATGTGCTTCCGGCCAAGTGATTGTTCCTTCTGCAAAACTAAACGCAACACTGTCAACTTCAGTTTTGGGGTTTAATAAACTTAGATCATCAATTTTATTTTTAGGATCAATGTAAGGCCAATCATTTTTAAGGAGCGCTATTCTGTATACTGCCATTGTTGAATCTAAAGAGGTAAAAGGAAAAGCTTCTCTTGTTTTGTAATCTTGCGCTTCAAAAGTTATTACCGGATTCGATTTAGGAAGAATCTTCATTTCATTCATCTTGCTAAAAAAGGCATTTCCCATTAAGTGAAAGCCTTCAAGAGTTGGGTGCAGATGATCTGTCATTAAATTGTTGCCAACAATTCCATTCGGACTTTTAGCATTAAATAGCGAATCAATATCAACTACTGCCACACCATATTCTTTGTGATAACTGCGGATTAAAGAATTTAGTTTTTCCGGAGCGCGAAAACGTAGCGCATCTAATTCTTTAGCTTCGCGATATAATTTTAAGGCCGACTTGTAATCACCGGCTGCGTATTTCGTATTTGCTTCGTCATAGATGGAATTCGCTGTCGGTTGCGCTGATGATTTTACTGAAACAAACGGTTTCTGATCCTTCAGATTAAACGTAAGTGTTCCAAGAATGAGGGGAATATTAGAATCCTTGCATATCTCAATTATGTCACGCATGTTGCCATCAAACTGATCAATGCCATCATTAAAACTATCGGAATTAAGCTCAATTGATTGTTCCTTTGCCATTCTAGACATCAATGTGCCGGTGCTTTTTTCTGGTTCGCCACTGATAGATTTAACAAACCACTGAAGAAAATCTTTAATAAGTTGAACAGTTTTGAAATCGCTTAGGTCTAGATAAAGATTAACGAGAGTTCTTGATTTTCCAAGCGATTCCAGTGAACCAACTCCAAGCGCACCGTAGTATTCGTTGTGACCGGTGTAGATTATAACAACATCTGGTTTTTGTTTAATTACTTCCGGCATAAAATCTCTAACTGTGTAGCTGCATACAGCTGTCATACCAAGATTAACAACTTCAATTTTGCGATCCGGATACGCGAGTTCCAACCTTTTTCGTACGTATCGCGAGAAAGAACCGAGCGGCATATAAGGATAACCAGCGGCGCTGCTTTCTCCCAATACAAACACACGATAAGAATTTTCCGCTTTGGTTGAATCAAATACATCTTCGATAGTTGTTGGCAGATTCTTAACATTTGAGAAGTATCGCCTCGCCACATATGCGTTCGCAATTTTCTTACCCGGAGTTGCTTGAACCCACATTGATAGATCATCGCCATAACCAAAAATTCTTAATCCAACTTCAAGAAGGACAAAGAAGAGAATTGGGATTAACGCTAAAATCAAATAGAAATAGAAAGGCGGTTTTGTGCTGGGAATTTGTTTCTTTTCTTCCACTTTGGGTTTAGTTCCTTTTTTCGAATCTGCCAAGGTTACTCCAATTATACTGCGGAAAAATAATCAAATTTGAATAGCATCGGAAGGATTCAATCTTGGCATAAGTAAAGTGAATGAGTTAATTTTGCTCTAAGAAATGATATGGAAAGAGGCTAAATGAGTAAGCTTTCAACAATAGGTCAATTGTGGCAGTTTCTTCGGGAAAGGAAAAAATGGTGGCTAATGCCAATCGTTTTTTTCTTAATTCTGCTAGGCGGATTGATAGTACTTACAAAAGGCTCGGCACTTGCGCCATTTATCTATGCAATATTCTAGTAGCTAGTACAGAGTATTTAGTATTGAGTAGTAAGATGGTTAGCTAGTTACTTTTCTATTAGATAACCGAACTCTTTTAGTGCATACTGTGTATCAAACTTGAGTATTTTCTTTACTGACATATATGAACCAAAGAAACCTAATCCTCCGCTAATGTTTGTCAAATCAGAAGGATAGTTTCTAACAGTAAAACCAAAATCATAAAAAAGATTTGTCGAAAAATATTTAGTCAAATTTTCATCAAACGTAAGAACTTCAACTTCCAGATAGGCGAGAGAAAATCTCGCTTTGGAAGTGTTTCCCGCCGAAATTTCTTGCAAGGCCTTAGTCAAAAGTTTTCTGTCGATCTTTAATTCGTTTTGAAAAGCCATACTGTAATAATCATAAACCTCTTTGCCTTGATCAGTAGAAACACTAAGCGGTACCGTTTTTTCGTGACGGGTTTTCTCTCCGCTTAATTCCCGGTAATAATAAACTATCTTCACTCGCTTAGCTTTAACAATATCAAGTCCTATGTTATCCCAATATATTGAAGCGTAATTTGTATCTCGTTGTGCAACCGGACCGGGAATGTAAGAGATAGATTTGTATTGATCGAATATTAATCCAACCGGCGTCTTAGATGTTGAACTAATCTCTGTACCATTAGGAAGTTTTACGTACAGTTCAATCTGTTTATTGTATTGCGGTTTGAAGTTTTTTGTGTAGTAATACTTCGCCGGTGAATTATAAGTCGAATTAAGATTATCATTATCAACGGTGTCTCTTAAGAAGTACTTGGTGTCGGAATCGGAATACTTTAAATAAACAGTTGCACCGGTTACCGCCGGATCAGTAGTTAGAGTTAACGGATCGAAACCTTCCACATCATAAAGTTTAGAAACATAAGCTACTTGAAGAGAAGTATCGCCGCGGACAATAAAATTAACAGCATACTTCTCCGGCAAATTACCTTTAGGCGAAACATTTTCTTCACAGCTACTCATAGAAATCACAGCAACAAATATTGTAAGTAGAATAATTAATCGTTTCATATTTCTGCCTTAATCGTTCCGGTTAATAAGAACGGTAACATATTAACCCGCTTTCCGTTTGTTTGATCAAAATAAAAAATGTTTTTTCTGTTGTATGCGTTTATTGCGCTAATATCAATATGAAGCTTAACAAAACCAATTAGCAATGTTTTTGAGAGTATTAAATCTAACCGATGATAATCCGGAAGGATGGAAGAATTTTTTACATCGAAATAGCGGACTGGGAATAACAGTTGATAAATTCTGTAATCATCTAAGAAGCTATCAAGAGAAAGTTTCTGATAATAACCTAGCTGCTTAGTAAATGGATGGCCGGAATTGTAAACCCAATTTGTACTGAACTCAAAATCAGCCGGCAGATGAATTGTAAGATTCAAATTTACATTGTGGCGCGAATCGAACCGTGGAGCGTATGTAACACCGGCAACTTCTTTGTGAGCCCAATTGATTGAATAAGCAGCTGAAAGATCAAAAAGACTTTCTCTGTATTTCGTCTGAACTTCACCGCCGTAGGCTTCTCCTTTACTTTCAAGCAAGTCGGGATCTGAGAAATATATTTTCTCTTCATTATAAGTCGGCGCAGAAATAATACTTTTATAATATCCTTCCATCTCAATTGAAAATGAAGTGCTAAGTTTTACAGTTGTGCCAATAATATGATGAATGGCTTTCGACTTTGGGAGATAAGTAGGAATGATAATAACCGGATCGAAAAGGGAGAGAACTTCTCTCTCGTCGGAAATTGTAGTAATATCTTGTTGATAAATTCCGCTAGCCGCCTTGAATATTAACTGAGGAATTGGCGAGTATGATACGTTTATTCTTGGTTCAAAAAAATCTCCCTTAGCCGCAGAACTAGCAATATTCAATCTTGTCCCAAGATCAATTCCAAGATCTGAGATTCGAAGAAATTTATAACCAAGATATGCATTCGAGCTTAAACCCGATGTCCCAACATCAGAACGGAAACCGAAACGGTTTTCGAGAAATAGTTTTGTCTTGAGATACTTTAAATCGAGTCCAAGGTTGACTTCATCTTTACTGCTTAATGTATAAACAAAATCTGTAGAGATCGTAAAATCATCTACTTCGTTAGATTTTGGCTTTACACTGCTTTGTTTGGGAGAAATTGAATTGATGTATTGACTGAATACAATACCGAAATCGAGCGTGAGCGGATCAACGCCTACAGAAAATATCTTAAGACCGAGAATTTTGTTTGCCCAGCGGTAATCTGGATCGGTCTGTTTTTCAAATCTCAAGTTGTCTTCGCTGAATAAACCTTGCAAAGTGAATTTTGATCCGGAGAAGAATGAAGGATGTGAAAAATTCATTTTCAACGAAGCATCATAAAACTCAATTGGTAATTCATTTTGATTAACAAACTTCTTCAAAATGTTATTGGAAGTACTTTTCCTTCCGCTGAAATAGAAAGAGCCATTGGGGATAGGACCTTCAATCAATCCTTTCATAGAAAGTAAACTTGCGCTAAAGTTGCCCCCAAAGCGGTTCTTATTTCCTTCTTTTGTAACAATTTTCAAAACAGAGGATAAAGCTCTTCCATAATTTGATGGGTAACCGCCCCTAAAAAATTCAACACTGCTTACAACATCCGGGTCGACTACACTAAATAAACCAATAGCGTGGAATGGATAATAGATTGGCATTCCATCCAGCATGATCAAGTTCTGATTATTTTCACCACCCCGCACATTGAATTTTGCGGATACATCGCCGGTTGATTGAACTCCCGGCAAAGTAACTAATGAACGTAAGACATCTGTCTCAACACCTTTGGGAATCGAATTCAACTCTTTTGCAGATAACGTTGTTGTGCTGATGCTAGGTGTGTTTTCTGCTTTTACAAAATGGCCTACTAATTCAATCTCGCTTAATTGAATATTGGAAGGAGTGAGAAGGACCTCTATGTCTGTAACTTTATTAGCTAAAACACTAGCTTTTACTTGGTTGCTTTTAAAGCCCACATATGAAGCAATTACCGTATAGCTTTCCTTTACCGGAATTGAAGAGAGAACAAAATAACCTCTGTTATTTGTTGATGCACCTATCCCAAGCTCTTTAATCATTACTGTACAGAAAGGTAATACTTCTTGCGAGGTGGAATCTTTTACAATTCCACGAATTGTTCCTCTTTCTTGCGCATTTAATAGTGAAAAGGAGATCATTACAAACAAGATTGAGGTATTTATTTTTCTTTTTATAGACATCGCAATCGAAACCCTTACCTAATTATTCGTTACAAAATAAGTAGAATGCGTTTACATTCTAATCGTAACAAAAATTACTTTAAAATAATTAACTGATACGGTTCCAGTTTTATATTGTATTGATCCCTCTCGGCTTTAATTATGGCTCCGGAGATTAAATCCTTGTAACTGGTTTTTGAACCAAGAAAATCATTGGTTGCCAAATTCAATGAATTGCTTGCCGAATTATTGTTGACAATTACGAAGACTTTCTCATTTTTCAATTCTCTTGTATAGCCGAGAATCTTTAAGTTGTTATCCAGAACGTTAAACGTGATCGTACCGAGACTTAAAATTTTATTTTCATTTCTAATTGTTGCCATCTTCTGATAGAATTTAAAAAGGTCCTCATCAAACTTTACCTCATCCGCTGGCCTTGGTTGACCGAACGGATGTGTGGTTTCAGTATCGTATTTGTATTCCGGCCAAACATTTGGTTTGCGTTCATCCGGATCATCACCGCCCCACATACCGGCTTCGTCGCCATTGTAAATATGTACGCTTCCCGGCTGTGTAAATTGAAGTGCAACCATCAACTTTTGTTTTAATCTTTCTGTAGCGTTTGGTTTACGTATGTCGTATTCCTTACTGTCTCTTACATTTGCTTGATGATCATACTTGTAATCGGGATTGATAACAACAGAAGCTAAGCGTTCAGTATCATGGCTGCCGAGCAGATTCATCATTGCATAATATTTATCTCCGTATGTTTTCAGCATAGCATTTAATGAATCTACATAAGCATTCGCATCATCTTGATCTTTTTTGTTAAGAACAAAATTTTTGTTAGCCCGCGTGTAACGGTAATTCATCACTGCGTCAAATTCGTCGCCGGCAATCCAAGGACGAGCATCGAACATTTTATAGTTTCTCCAATCTTCCCACCAAACTTCTCCAACTATGTAAGCGTCCGGATTTATTCCTCTAACTAGTTTTCTAAAATCCTTCCAGTATTTATGATTTACCATTTCAGCAACATCCAAGCGCCAGCCATCAATTCCATCATCCAATTTACCGTCTCCGTTCGGATCCATCCAGCGTTTAACAGAGCTTTCTATATATTCCTTCGGTCCGGTAACGATTCCATTTTCATCTTCGCGAACTTCCGGCAAATCTTTTATACCAACCCAGCCTTGCCAATCAAATTCATCTTTTGGTGTGTTCGGATCATCCCAAGTTTTAATTGTAAACCAGTCTTTGTATTTCGATTTCTGCTGATTCTTTTTGATATCTTGGAAAGCCCAAGAGGTTAATCCCATGTGGTTCCAAACCCCATCAAGAATAATTTTCATTCCACGTTTATGTGTTTCCTTTATAAGCTTAAGCAAAAGTTTATCGGCGCTGGTCCATTTCCAAGTTTTAGGATCGGCCGGATTTTCTTCTGCCCACATTTTTCTATCTCCTTCCGGATCGGGACCAAAATTATTATCAACGTGATGATACATAGTTGCATCATACTTATGAAGGGAAGGTGATTCAAAAATAGGATTGAGGTAGATTGCGTTGATACCGAGTTTCTTCAAGTAATCTAATTTATTTATGACACCTTGAAGATCGCCTCCGTAACGACGAATGTTTACGATATCATAAAAATTCTTGCCAAGTGCCTTTTCGTACGGTTGGAGTTTATACCAATCATGAGTCCATGGAGTAATTGTCCAGCCTTCGGGAACATAAAATGGCCAAGAGCCTTCCATGTCTTTTGGGGTTGGGTCGTTTTTTGTGTCGCCGTTACAAAATCTTTCCGGAAATATTTGATACCAGACTGCTTCCTTTACCCACTTGGGCGGTTCGCTAAATTTTGTCTGAGCGGTAGTTGTTGCAAACGCAATGATTGAAATTATGAGAATTAGTCTCTTCATAGTTGCCTCCTATGTTAAAAATCTAATGCAAATATATTGAGAAAGTGCCTAAAACGTGGAAATAGTTAAGAAAAGCTAAAAATAGCTTGACTAGATATAATTTTATCGATATTTTTATATCGATAAAAAAAGAGCGATATATGGAAAAAGTAGAAAAACACTTAGGTGGAATACCGGAACCAACTTTGAGAAGACTTCCAAAGTATATTGATCTTCTAAAGAGACTACAATCAACAAACGTAAAATATGTTTCCAGCAATTACATTGCTGATAAACTGAATTTGGATTCTATTCAAGTAAGAAAGGATTTAGCCATAACTGGAATTATTGGCAAACCTAAGCTCGGATTTGACCTAGATGAGCTGATCCGTTCTCTTAACCACACTTTGAACTGGGATAACCTAAACGATGCTTTCTTAGTAGGAATTGGAAGCTTAGGCAGCGCTATAATTGGCTACCGGGCTTTTTCTTCATACGGATTAAACATTGTTGCTGCATTCGATAACGATCCCGAAAAAGTTGGAAAGACAGTTAATGGAATTGAGATTCTTCCGGTTACAAAACTTGGAGAAATGATTAAAAGAATGAAGATCAATATTGGAATACTAACAGTTCCGGCTGAAGATGCGCAAACAATTGCAGATGAAATGGCCGAAGCTGGAATAAGCGCCATTTGGAATTTTGCGCCGACACATCTAAAAGTTAATAAAGATGTAATTGTAGAAAATGCACAGTTGACACAATCGCTAGGCGTGTTAACACATAAACTTGCTGAAAAATTGAAAAAAGATTCATTGCTAATATTTAACAACTAAATACATCTCTGGAGAAACGATGAGCCAATCAGATGCTAACGAATCGGTGATGGCGCGAAAATTTGAGAGAGTTTGCGAAATACTCGAACAAAACAAATATGATTCAAACCGATTAATCCCGATTTTACAAGCAGTACAAGAAGAGTACAGATATTTACCGGAAAAAATTTTAACATTTATTGCTATCTCGTTAAAAGTACCACCGGCAAAGATTTATGGGGTTGCAACATTTTATTCACACTTCGCATTAAAACCAAAAGGAAGATTTGTAATTAAGGTCTGCGATGGCACGGCTTGCCATGTTAAGAATTCGCTTCCAATAATTGAGGCAATATTTAAAAAACTTCAGTTAACAGAAACTAAGAACACAACTGACGATATGATGTTTACGCTTGAAACAGTTTCTTGTTTGGGTGCTTGCGGTTTAGCTCCGGTGGTTGTTGTGAACGATGATGTTCATTCATTAATGACTCCGCAGAAAACAGTTGCACTATTAGATACGTTGATAAAGGAGGAAGAGCATGAAAGCGTCGCTTGTTAATTTAGAACAAATAAAAACTGAGTATGAAGAAAATTCGAAACTAGTTAAGAGAAGAATAATAATTTGCGCCGGAACCGGTTGTGTGGCAAATGGTTCACTAAAAATATTGAAAGAGTTTCAGCATCAATTGGAATTGAATAATCTGCATCATCTAATTGAGCTAAAGTTTGAAAAAGAAAAGAAAGAAGGTGTTCTTATAAGCGGAAGCGGATGCCAAGGTTTTTGCCAGATGGGTCCACTTGTAACAATTGAACCTGATGAGATAATGTATGTTAAAGTTGGCTTGGGCGATGTAAAGAGAATAGTTGAAGAAACATTGGTGGCTAATAAAGTAGTTGAAGATTTAGTTTACGTTGATCCTACCAACGGAAAGAAATGTAAAGGAACTAAAGAAATTCCCTTTTACAAAAGACAAAGCCGATTTGTATTAGAAAAATGTGGAAGAATAAATCCGGAGGATGTAAACGAATACATTTCTTTAGGTGGTTACGAAGGCGCTAGAAAAGCCTATGTGGAAATGAGCGCAAAAGATATTTGTGATGAAATTACATTTTCCGGATTACGCGGAAGAGGGGGCGGGGGTTTTCCAACTGGAAGAAAATGGGAAATTACCCGAGTAGAAAAGAACGAGAAGAAATTTGTGATTTGTAATGGTGATGAAGGTGACCCGGGTGCATTTATGGATAGAAGCGTTATGGAAGGAAATCCACACTCGGTTATAGAAGGCATGATGATAGCAGCAAAAGCGATTGGTGCTGATGAAGGGTACATTTATGTACGTGCTGAATATCCGCTTGCAGTTAAGAGGTTGAAAATTGCTGTCGGTCAAGCCGAAGAACTTGGTTTGTTAGGTAAAAATATTTTTGGCTCAACACAAAATTTTACAGTACATGTTATGGAAGGTGCTGGGGCTTTTGTGTGTGGTGAAGAAACAGCGCTGATGGCTTCAATTCAAGGGCAGCGCGGAATGCCTAATCCAAAACCGCCGTTTCCATCGCAATGCGGATTATTTGATAAGCCTACAATTATTAATAATGTGGAAACGCTTAGCACAGTGCCGCTTATTATTTCTCTAGGCGCTAAATATTTTATTGAACTCGGTACAAAAAAATCCCCGGGAACAAAAACATTTGCATTAACCGGACATGTTGCAAACACCGGATTGATCGAAGTTCCATTTGGTACAACGCTGAGAGAGATTGTGTACAACATAGGCGGCGGAGTTACGAACGAAGATGGTTCAATAAGCAAAGAAGGTTTTAAATCAGTACAAATTGGTGGTCCATCCGGCGGATGTTTAACAGAAGCCCACTTGGATTTACCGTTAGATTTTGATTCTCTTACCGGAATTGGCGCAATGGTTGGCAGCGGCGGACTCGTTGTAATGAATAAACAAACTTGCATGGTGAAGATGGCGCAATTCTTCATGCAGTTTACTCAAAACGAGTCATGCGGAAAATGTGTTCTTTGCCGCGAAGGCACAAAGCAAATGTTAATTCTTCTAAACGATATCAGTGAAGGAAGAGGAACATTGGAAACGATTGAATTACTTGAGGAATTAGCTGGTGTGGTTAAGAAAGGATCCTTATGCGGATTAGGAAAAACTGCGCCAAATCCGGTTTTATCAATGCTTACTTACTTTAGAGAAGAATACAACGCGCATGTTATTCAGCAAAGATGTCCGGCAAAACAATGTAAAGCATTGCTAACTCCTTCAATTGTAGAAGAGAAGTGCAAAGGTTGCGGAGTTTGCATAAAGAAGTGTCCAACCGGTGCAATTACCGGCAATAAGAAAGAACCTCACGTAATTAATGAATCGTTATGTATTAAATGCATGGCATGTGTCGAAGCATGCAGATTAAACGCTGTTGCAGTAGGAGCTTAAGATGAAACAGAAATCATTGAAAATAAATGGAAGAGATGTTGAATTTGGCGGAGAAAGAAATCTTCTCGAAGTTATTCGCAAAGCAAATATTGAAATACCAACATTTTGCTATCACTCGGAACTCAGCACTTATGGTGCATGCAGAATGTGTGTAGTTGATATAAACGGAAGAGGAATAGTAACTTCTTGTACAACCAAGCCGGAAGAAGGTTTAGAAGTTAAGACTCACACAAAAGAAGTTAGAAACATTAGAAAAGTTGCCTTGGAATTGCTGTTGGCTAATCACGATAGAAATTGTACTTCTTGCGTTAAGAGTGTCAGTTGTAAGCTGCAAGACTTATCAAATGATCTCGGAGTTGAACAGATAAGATTCAAATCTGCGGAAATGAAACAACCGCTGGATGAGTCGTCCGACGCATTAATTCGCGATCCAAACAAATGTATTCTCTGCGGAGATTGTGTTCGCGCTTGCTATGAAATTCAAGATATTGGCGCAATTGACTTTGCTCATCGCGGATCGAATGTGACAGTACTTCCGGCATTTGGAAAAGGATTGGCTCAAGTGGAATGTGTGGATTGCGGACAATGCGCGCGAGTATGTCCTACCGGCGCAATAACTCCAAGATACAACATAAAAGAAGTTTGGAAAGAAATTGATAATCCCAAGAAAACTGTAGTAGCGCAAATTGCACCGGCAGTTCGTGTAGCTATTGGTGAACTCTTTGGAATGAAACCGGGAACTTTGCTCATCGGACAAATAGTTGCTGCTCTTAAAATGTTAGGATTCGATAAAGTATTCGATACTTCATTTAGTGCAGACTTAACAGTTATTGAAGAAGCAAATGAATTCATTCAGCGAAAAACAGAGAACAATAATTTGCCCCAGTTTACCTCATGCTGTCCCGGTTGGGTTAAGTATGCAGAACAATATTATCCGGAATATTTGCCAAATCTTTCTTCGTGCAAATCACCGCAGCAAATGTTTGGAGCAGTAGCAAAAGAAATCTTACCGGAACAATTAAGCTGTAAACGGGAAGACTTGGTAGTTGTTTCGATTATGCCTTGTACTGCTAAAAAAGTAGAAGCTAACAGAAATGAATTTTCAAATGGAAAGGAAAAAGAAGTTGATTTCGTTTTAACAACGCAGGAACTCGCTGCAATGATCAAACAAGCTGGAATCAGGTTCGAAAGTTTAACTCCGGAATCTCTTGATTTACCAATGGGATTCAAAACCGGCGCCGGAGTAATATTTGGCAACAGCGGCGGGGTTAGCGAAGCAGTTCTTCGTTATGCCTATGAAAAAGTTAATGGTGTTAAGCTAAGCAACGTTGAATTCAGCGAGGTTCGTGGTGATGAAGCTATACGCGAAGCAGAAGTTAGTTTGAATGGAACTACAGTGAAAATGGCAATTGTAAGCGGACTAAAGAACACAAAAACGCTGCTAAACAAAATTCAAAAAGGTGAAGCTCAATTTGATATAATTGAAGTTATGGCTTGTCCTGGCGGATGTATCGGAGGAGCCGGTCAGCCTTTTATTCTTGAAGATTCTACAAAGAAAGAAAGAACTCGCGGACTTTACGATTGTGATAAGACTTTGCAGCTTCATAAGTCGCAAGACAATCCATATATACAAGAATTGTACAAAAACTTGCTTATTGAACCGGGCAGCCATAAGGCACATAAATTGCTCCATACCACATACAAAAACAGAAAACGCATTATGGAGACGGAATTAAGCGTTATCGATGGTTCGGATTCTCAAAAGTTGGAAGTTAAGGTTTGTGTCGGTACCAATTGTTACGTTAAGAAGTCCCAGAAACTGATAGCTCAAATGATAGGATACGTTGAAAATAAAGGTTTAAGTAATGCAATAGATGTTAGTGCAACCTTCTGTATGGAAAAGTGCGGCGAGGGACCGAATGTGATGATAGGTGACGAACACATTCCTCAATGCAGCTTCGAAAAAGCTCTAAATGTATTAGAGAAAAAACTCGCTGAAGGAATTTACTCCGTAAAAGAAACTGAAGAAATAAATTAATGTTACACAAAGCTGTTGATAACCAGATCATTTTTACAAACAAAGCACGATGCCGGGATTGTTACCGATGTTTAAGGAACTGTCCAGTTAATGCAATAAAAATGAAAGATGGGCAAGCATCCGTTCAAGCTGAACTATGTATTTTGTGTGGGACGTGTCTAAAGGAGTGCCCTCAAAATGCAAAACAATTTAGACGCGACGTTGAAAAAGTGAAACGATTGATTAAAGAAAATGAAAATGTTGCTGTAAGTATTGCTCCATCTTTCCCGGCATTGTTTGAAGATTGGCAAACAGAAAGAGTACCTTCCCTAATGCGCAAGCTTGGTTTTAGTTATGTATGCGAAACTGCCGAAGCGGCTTATTTCGTCGCTAAGGAAACGAAAGAATATTTTTATACGAAAGAGAAGGGATTATGTTTATCAACAGCTTGTCCTTCATTTGTAACCTATATCGAAAAGTATCAAACAAAAAAAGTTGGTAAACTTACACCAATTGTCTCTCCAATGATTGCTCACGCACGCAGACTAAAGAATAAGCTTGGAGCAGACTGGAAGATCGTATTCGTCGGTCCTTGTATTGCAAAAAAAGCAGAGGCTGAAAGATCGGAATACAAAGGCTTGGTTGATGGTGCAATTACTTTCACAGAACTGTTAGATTGGATGGAAGAAGAACAAATTGATCTTAAGCAGTTTGAAGCTAGTGAGTTTGATGAACATGTAGCCGGCGATGCAAGACTGTATGCCTTAACTGGCGGAATGTCTAAAACCGCAGCGCTTGAAACAGATAATCTTAACACTTCTGTTTATGCTATGAGCGGCTTTGCTGAAATTACTGATTCGATAGATTCTTTTAGCGATACCAACAACAGAATTATGATTGAACCGTTAATTTGTGCAAGCGGTTGTGTTAACGGGCCGGGATTGCCCAAAACTAAAAATGTTTATAAAAGGAAAGAAAACGTAATCAATTATGCCAAGCTAAAAAGAACTTGTGAAGCTGTAATTGATGAACGCCTGGTGAAACTTTCAACAACTTATAATTATGCTGCGGGTTTGGTTGAAGAATACTATGCAGAAGAACAGATTCGACACGTACTGGAACAAACCGGAAAACAGAATGAAGATGATCAGTTAAACTGCGCGGCTTGCGGTTATCCAACATGTATGGATAATGCCAAAGCAATTCTAAGCGGAATGGTAGAAATTGAATCTTGCATTCCATATATGAGGAGATTGGCTGAGCAGCGCACAGATAAAATTATAGAAACGTCTCCAAACGGAATCGTAATTCTAAACAAAGAACTTGAAATCATTCATATGAATCCGGCATTTAAGAAATTCTTTATGTGTACTAATTCTGTTATTGGTAAACGGATTTCTTATTTGATGGATCCAGAATCATTTATCAAATTGAAAGAAAGTGAAACCACGACTGTTGAACAAACAGTCAATCACAGCAACTACAATGTTGTTTGTCATCAGATTTTGTACAAGCTTCAAGAGGAAGAACAGTATATCGGAATATTTGTAGATATAACAAAAAATCTTTCCGATGAAGAAAAATTAGATTCCCTCCGTGAAAGAACAATCTCGCAAGCACAAGAATTGCTGGAACATCAGATTGAAATGGCGCAGCAACTTGCAAAACTTCTTGGTGAGAACACTGCAAAGGGTGAAGAGATTGTGGAAAATCTTCTGAAACTTACTCAAGATGAAAAAGTTAAAAGCATTGGAAGAAACAAGAACGGGCTATGGGATACTTATACTACGAAGTAATAACCGAGCAGACTTCCAAACGCCCCGAAAAACCTTGCGGCGATGTTGTTGATACCGAGCGAGACAAATCTGCAACTATTCATATCCTTTGCGACGGTGTAGGCAGCGGTATAAAAGCTAATATTGCTGCCAGTATGTGTGTTGCCAGATTAAAAGAACTTATTAGAAGCGGCTTTACACTTAGGCAAGCTTTTACAAACGTTGCACGAACTATGGAAGAGGCGAGAAAAAAAGACTTGCCTTGCGCATTCTTTACTGTTGCACGTGTTCTCAGCGATGGTGTTGCAGTTATCCTAAACTATGAAATGCCCGAAGCATTGTTCGTAGCAAAGCGTTATTCAACTCACCTTAAAAGTACAACACAAACTTTTTACGAAGGTGTAATTGGTGAGACCAGCTGCACGCTTGATAAAGGGGAAGGAATAATTCTGATGAGTGACGGCATCACGCAAGCCGGAATGGGAAAGGGTTTGCCAAACGGCTGGGGAATTGAAAACGTAAATAAGTTTGTTAATGATGAACTCCGTCGCGGTGTTGATATTAAAGAGCTTCCGCAAAAACTTATAAGTCAAGCAAAGAAAATCTGGAAACAAAGATGTGAAGATGATTTAACTGTTTCTCTCATTCATGGAAGGAAAGGAAGAATTATTAATTTACTTACCGGTCCGCCAATAGATCCCGACCATGATGAAGAAATTGTAAATTCTTTTCTCTCAAATGAAGGATTGAAGATCGTTTGCGGCGCTTCTACTGCCAAAATTGTTGCAAGAGTTCTGGGCAAAGAGTTGGAAATAGACCCAACATTCAATTCTGCGATAGCTCCACCTAACTATGAAATCGAAGGAGTTGATCTTGTAACAGAAGGTGCGGTTACTCTAAATCAGCTATACAACATTTGGGGCGAGAGCATGGAAAAACTGGAGAAAAATAGCCCGGTTACTGAACTCTATGCCCTATTAAATGTTGCAGATAAAGTAAATTTATTTTTAGGAGGATCTAAAAATCCCGCCGGTGACGACATTAGTTTTAAGCAAAGCGGGATACTGAAGCGAGAAAAAATTATTCCTTTGCTGATTCAAAAATTTCGAGAAGACGGTAAAATTATTTCTGAAGAAAGATTTTAATTTAGTGGCTATTTTTATGTAACTGTTCGAGAATATTTTTAAGTTTTGTCAGCTTATTGTGTGGTTATTGTTATGCTGATGTCTCGAAAACAAAGACTAATAGTTTCCTATCTAACAATGCGGAGAACAATCGGTGTTCTTGGTATTGCTCTTCCACTCGTTGTTGTGATCGGCGGATTGATTGAAAATCCTCATATGCTTCAAGGCTCTATTAGCGGTTACTATTATACTAACATGCGCGATTTCTTTGTTGGAATTCTTTGTGTCGTAGCATTGTTTTTAATTTCTTATCAAGGTTACGAACGGATAGATAATATTGTAGCTAATCTTGCCGGTTTTTCTGCACTTGGTATGATAATCTTTCCAACAAAAATGTATTACCACAAAATTGAAAAAGTTGGAATGTTTTTGATGGGAGATGACATTTCCGGTTTTTTACATCTATTATTTGCGTCAATTTTCTTTATTACTCTTTCCTATAACTCAATCTTTTTGTTTACAAAACGCCATTCTATTAATATTAGCAAAGAAAAGAGAAGTAGAAATATTCTTTACCGTGTAAGCGGAATAGTAATGCTTATTCAAATTTTGCTGATTATTCTTTATATGGTTTTCCTACGGGAAACCTATCTATCGAAGACATATCCTATCTTAATTTTTGAATCTATTGCCTTGTTTGCTTTTGGTATTTCTTGGCTTGTAAAAGGAAATACTTTTTTCCGGGACCAGATTAAAAATGTAGATGAAATGGATACATGAAGGTTTTAGTTAAAAATGCAACTAGGCGCTTACTAATTAAAGTTGTTTTCTGCTAGATTAACCCGTTGTGTGAATTAATCTTTATGAAGTCAAAAGCAATTTATATTAAAAAATGGAACGCGGATTGAAAGGATTAATAATAATTTCCACTGATAGATTCTTGAATAATTGCTTTTAACTTCCTTTTGAAATTCACACAACTGGTTTAGATTAATCTCCGAATACCTTAATCTCGCTAGTTATTACTGTAACAAAATTGGACCTTTTCCAATTTTATTGTGATACGGATTAAGGTAAAGTAAATCTGCTATTTACAATTACCGCATTAAAGAATATATTATTTACGAAAGAATGTTAGATGTTACCATATATTAGATATGATTTTGTTAAATAGAATTAGCTTAAGAATGTCGAAACATTTAGTAAATGATTCGAATTATGGCTTAGTGTATTCTAATTCTAACGTATTGCAAGTTCCAATTTATCATTTCGTCTTTTTAATTATCCATTTTAAAAGTTTTTTTGGTTTGAGCTGTTTTTGCTGGATTGAAATTGTGAGCTGATTAAATAATTGTAAAGTTTGATATGGTAACCAATATTAACCAAGAAAATAATATCAGAGCCTTAAAAATTACTGCTGGTATATCTTTGATAGCCGGTACGTGGTCGCTTTTATTTGAAATATATTTCTTTCACAATTTCGTTTTTGATATTTACCTTGCTCGATTATTATTCACAGTCTGTTCTTTTATAATTTTTCTATTATCATTTAGACATTTGCCTGATCGGGTAATTACGGTTTTGCTCCATTTTATAGTTTTTGCTTTGATTAGTTCATTCCTATACACCATTTATAAGTTGCCTACAACATTATTTATCAACATCCAGATTCTCTCGCTATTAATATTTACTACATCTTTGATCTTTAGCTGGGATGCGAAAAATCAAATATTTGTTGCCATCTATTACAATCTGCTCTTTGCGCTCTCAATTTTGCTGAATGATACCAGTATTTACTTATTGCCTAATCTGTTCTCAACGGTTATCTATGTTGCACTAATAAGTATGCTTAGTATTGCAGCAAGTTTCATAATCCTTAAGCTGAAGAAACTGTACACCGAAAAGTTGTCCGAAAATAATTTCCTTTTCAACAATGCCCCGGTTGGGATTTGTAAAATTGATATTGATGGTAATCTAATTGCTTATAACCAGTTTATAAGCGATATTTTTAATTTAATAGACGATCAAAAAAAATATAATTTGATTGACTTGTTAAGTGAAAAATCTGATAGGAAGGAGCTTTATAACTTAATACACTCATCAAGCAAGCTACCACTGCACATCAAAAACATAAATGAAAGTAATGAAGTATATCTAAAAGTAATTCCAAATGAACATTCACTGAACTCACAACATCTTGAATTGCTGCTAATAAATGAAACGATAGAAGTAATCGCTGAAAAAGAAAAGGAAGTGCTCAATAAAAAAATACTGGATGAGAAGAAGAGTAAAATTGAACTCCTTGCAAAGATTAATCATGAAGTCCGAACGCCCTTGAATTCTATCATATCATTCTTTGAAATGGCTTCGGAAGACATATTTAAAACAATGGAGGAAGTGAAAAATTATTCTAGAATAGTAAAGGTCGCAACTCAAGATTTGCTGCGAACCATTAATAATTTCATTGATTATGCTAAAATTGAAAATGGAGTGTTCCAAGTTTCAAGAGAGCTGTTCAACCTAGCAGATGAAGTAAGCGACGTAGTTACTATGATGATACCCTTAGCGCAAAATAAAAACCTCAAACTAGAATTACAAAATCTCAACAAAGATTCAAACATTGTCTTTTCCGACATCGTGAAATTCAGACAAATACTAACAAACCTTGTAGCAAATGCAATCAAATTCACCAAGAGTGGTAATATTCAAGTTTCATTTTCAAATAAAAGATTGTCTGGCAATAATTATGAAATTCAGATTTGCATTAAGGATAGCGGTCCGGGTATAGAGGAAAATAAAATAAAGGAAATTTTTAATCCTTTTGTAAGTGAAGCCAAAGGAACTAATATTCAATATAGCAGTGGACTTGGATTAGCAATATGTAGAGAATTTATTCAAATGCTTAATGGAAAAATATCCGTTAAAAGTAAGGTGGGAGTGGGCACCGAGTTTATGTTTGAAATACCTTTCGTTTATGATTTGAGCGTAATACCACCTAAAACCAATTAAAGAAATTGGGGTAGCTATCTATCATCAGTAGATGAAATGCAAAATATTAGTACAATCTTATCAGTTAATTTGATAATTTGAATCATAATACATTACTACTTGAAAATTTGATTGGTTTTATTCCTTTGAAAAGTATTCTACTTATACGCCTTATTTCTTTTCCACTTGCCTCGTTATGTCAGCGACAATTTCAATTAATTATAGAAGCTAAATGAAAATAACAAGTCTTAAGAAAGGTCTCTCTTTTAGAATTATTACAATCATTTTTGCAAATGTGATAATTATAACTGCAATAATATTTGGATACATTTATAAGGTTTCTCATGATACGATTTCGGAAAACCTTAAAGAGAATTCAAAGTTGCTAACATACTCTACTGTTCATGAAGTTGAGAAAATTCTAACTGCTGTTCAGAAAATGCCAAATAATATTTCAAAAATAATTGAGACGGGAAATTATTCTGCATCTGAACTGCATAGAATCTTACAACTCGAGGTAAGTAGTAATGAAGAAATTTTTGGTGCCGCACTTTCTTACGAGCCAGACTACAAAGGAGCAGAAAAAGAACATTCTGTTGTATATATATATAAGGATAAAGCCGGACTTAAAACAAGTTTAATAGCTAAAAACGATACAAATTTTACCTCTTTGGAGTGGTACTCTGAACCAAAGAAATTACAAAAACCGATTTGGAGTGAACCGTATTTCGATAAAGGTTTGGGAAATATTGTGATGTCGACATATTCTGTCCCCTTGTATAAAACTATAAAAGGCAAAAATAAATTTATTGGCGTTTTGACGGCGGATCTATCACTAGATTGGCTCCAAAAAATAGTTTCTTCAATTAAAGTTTATGAAACCGGATATGCTTTTATGATTTCCAGAAACGGTAGTCTTGTAACACATCCTAAAAAAGAAGTTATAATGAACAAGACTATATTCGGAATTGCGGCTGATACAAAATCCGAAGAGCTAAGCATTATTGGCAAGAATATGATTAATGGAAAATCAAGTTTTGCTGAAGTTGAATATCATAATTTGACTACTGGAAAACTAAGCTGGATTTCATATGCGCCGATTAAAATAAATGGCTGGTCGTTAGGCATAGTTTATCCCGTTGATGAATTAACTGCTCCATTAAGTAATTTGTTTAAAGTCGTTATTGTGCTGGCGATAATAGGTGCGGTCATACTCTTCTTTGTCATCGTACTTATTTCAAGATCCATTACCCGTCCAATCCAAAAGTTGGTATTTGCAGCACAAAAGATTTCTGAAGGATCATTTGATATTGAGTTGCCAAAGTTCAAAAGTCAAGATGAAATAAGTGAACTAACAAACTCTTTTTCGGTGATGCAAACTGCACTCCAACAGTCCATAGAAAAACTTAAGAATGCAAACGATGAATTAGAACTGTACAGTAAAACGCTTGAGGAAAAGGTTGAATATAGAACAGCAGAATTAAAAGAAAAGAATTCGCAGTTGGATAAAGCTGTTGAAAACGTTAGGACTCTTAATCAAATTGGGCGGCAGATAACATCTACTTTGAAATTGGAATCAATTTTTGCAACCGTGCATGATAGAGTGAATCAGCTTTTGGATGCAAGCACATTTTCAATAATGGTGTATAATGAGAATGAACAATTGCTGGATTGTAAGTTGGCAATTGAGAATGGAGAACGGCTTCCGGAATTTAGTTTTAGTACGTTAGATAAGAATCGCTTTGCAGTATGGTGTATCGACAATCAGAAACCAATCTTCATTAATGACGTTGATACGGAATTCTCCAACTACATAGCAACTAGAGCAAAACCAAAAGCTGGTAAATATGTTTCTTCTTTAATTTATTTGCCGTTAGTTGTCAACCAAAAAACAGTTGGTGTAATTTCTGCTCAAAGCTATAACAAGAACGCATATTCGGAAAGTGATCTGGACATTTTGAGCAATATTGCAAACTATACTGCAATTGCTTTGGAAAACGCATTTGCTTATGAAAATATTAATCGAGCAAATCGCGATTTAAAAGAAGCGCAGACCCAATTGGTCCAATCAGAAAAAATGGCTTCCCTTGGTCAATTAACTGCCGGCATAGCGCACGAAATTAAAAACCCTCTGAATTTTATTAATAATTTTTCTGAACTCTCTATTGAACTTTCGAAAGAACTGCTTGAAGAAATTGAAACTCAGTTGGGAAAACTTGAACCAAAATCCGTAGCGTATATTAGAGAAATATTAAAAGACATAGAACATAATGTTACAAAGATAAACGAGCATGGTAAGAGGGCCGATAGTATTGTGAAGGGTATGCTGCTGCATTCAAGAGGGAAGTCTGGTGAAAAACAGAAGACCAACTTAAATGATCTTCTTACAGAATATCTTAATCTTGCGTATCATGGCTTCCGCGCACAAGATTCTTCATTCAATGTTAAAATGGAAACTACGCTGGATAATTCAATTGAATTGGTTAATGTAGTGCCACAAAATATGAGCCGCGTATTTTTAAATATATTTAACAATGCATGTTATTCTGTAAACGAAAAGAAGAAGGAGTTTAAGGATTCATTTAATCCTGTTCTTTTAGTTACTTCAAAAAATCTTGGCGACAAAATAGAGGTTATTATAAAAGATAACGGCAAAGGTATCTCGAAAGAAATATTGGATAAAGTTTTTAATCCATTTTTCACTACTAAGCCAACCGGTAAAGGAACTGGACTTGGACTTTCTTTGAGCTATGATATTATAGTTCAAGAACATAAAGGCGAGCTAAAAGTTAATTCCGAAGTTGGCGAGTATGCTGAGTTTATAATTACTATTCCTAAAAATTTGTAAGAGTCTTTATGATCAGAATAATGGTTGTTGATGATGAACTCGATGTTGAACCTTTGTTTAGACAAAGATTCCGAAAAGAAATCAGAGACGGATTACTTCATTTTCACTTTACTTTCTCCGGTGAAGATGCGTTAGAATATTTAAAGAGCGCCACAGCAGCTGATCTGGTTCTTATTCTTTCTGATATAAACATGCCCGGAATTAGCGGCATTGAATTACTGCGCGTGTTAAAAGAAAAATATTCTCATCTAAAAGTATTTATGATTACTGCCTATGACGATAAAGAGAAATTTGAAACAGCAATGCAGTTGGGTGCAGAAGAATATCTAACAAAACCGATTGATTTTGATAAACTTAAAAAAGAAATATTTTCTATTATAAAATGAGTTAAATATGATTGAGAAAATGCTAGTCGTAGATGACGAACCGGATCTCGAACCGATGATTCGCCAAAAATTCAGAAAAAAAATTCATGAGGGTAAATACGAATTTGTTTTTGCAAGTAATGGATTAGAAGCACTTAGCCGGCTACTAGAACATAAAGATATTGGAATAGTTCTTAGCGATATAAATATGCCGGAGATGGATGGCTTAACCTTGCTAGCAAAGTTGAATGAGCTTAGAAACCCGGCACTAAGAACAGTGATTGTTTCTGCTTATGGTGATATGGATAATATAAGAACTGCTATGAATAGAGGTGCTTATGATTTTATTACTAAGCCAATTGATTTTTCCGATCTCGAAATGACGATTGAAAAGACCATTAAAGAAGTTGAGCAAGTTCGGAATGCAATACAAGAACATGATAAGCTGTTGGCAATACAATATGATCTTGATACGGCACGTAACATTCAGTCGGCAATTCTCCCTAAAAAATTTCCTCCATTTCCTGAAAGAAGTGAATTCGAAATATTTGCTTCTATGGAACCCGCAAAAGAAGTAGGTGGCGACCTTTACGATTTCTTTTTGCTGGATGATAATCGCGTTGGTTTTGTTATAGGAGACGTTTCCGGAAAAGGAGTTCCGGCGGCAATATTTATGGCGGTAAGCCGTACGCTAATTCGGGCAACTGCACTTAAAGGTATTCCACCCGATGAATGTTTAACCTATGTGAATAATCTTCTAAGCAACGAAAGTGTTGCTTCGATGTTTGTTACTGTTTTTTATGGTGTGCTCGATTACCGAAAGGGTGAATTAACCTATGCAAACGGTGGTCATAACCCACCATATATTGTATCGAGCGAAGGAAAAGTTGCTCCGCTTGAGTTAACCGGCGGACTAGCTTTGGGCGTTGTGGAAGGAATCACTTTCAGTAGTAAAAAGATTCAGTTAGACAAAGGGGATACCATTTTTACTTTTACTGACGGAGTTACAGAGGCAATGAATAACGACTTTGATCTTTATTCTGAGGAGAGATTAGAAAAGCTATTGACCGACAAATTTGCTCTGAACGTAACAGAATTAGTAAATCATACTTTTGAGAGTGTTCATTTTTATGCCGAAGGAGCAATTCAGTCTGATGATATTACTGTATTAGCTCTAAAATATCTTTAGCAGAATAGAATTTAGCTCTAAACAAAACCAAAACTATGCCTAACGAGAATGTAATAAATTTCGACTCAATAGAACTAAAAGCCACACGGGATAACTTTAATCTTTTTATTGGTTTTATAGAGTCATTTCTGTCTAATAGTGGAATTAGTAGCGCTGATGAAGGCAAGGTACTATTGGCCAGCGAGGAAATAATTGTTAACATAATTGATTACGCATATCCGGTTGGCAATGGCACAATATCGATCAATATTGATAAAACTGAAAATGCAATTAGTGCAACATTCAGCGATAGCGGCAAACCTTTTAATCCTTTAGTGGCTCCAGAGACAGATATTAATCTCCCTTTAGAAGAAAGAGGAATTGGAGGTTATGGAATTTTAATGGTTAAGAAATTTATGGATTCAGTCCACTACGAATATAAAAACGGGAAAAACCGCTTAACGATAATTAAACAGATACATTAATAATCATCTATACATTCGGATACGAAACATGTTCAAAAAGACCAGTGAATTCTACTTCTTTTTATTTGCAATAACTTTTGTGTTGCTGTTTGTCAGTTGCAGTAGCGATAAAAAGCAAATAGTAAAACTCGAAGATGCTTCTCAAAGTAAGATCGGTGTAATGACGGGCACCACTGGTGAGCAACTTGCCACCAAGAGATTTCCAGAAGCAGATGTAAAAAGTTTTGATGACGTTATGGATGCAATTGGTGCTTTGAAATCAGATCAGATTGATGCTGTAATCACTGGTTATCCTACAGCAATGAATGTTTGTAAAAAGAACAAAGATCTCGAAATTCTATCCGAAGCAGTTGACTATGAAAATACTTCTATAGCCTTAAGAAAGGGAAATGAAAAATTATTGTCGGAACTCAATAGTTTTATTACTGAGTTGAAGAAGAACGGTACTCTTGAGGACATGAAAGGAAGATGGTTTAAAACTGATCTCGCTCCTTACGAGGTACCCGATTTAAAAGTGCCCGGGAATGGGTCAATACTAAAAATCGGAGTCAGTGCAACTCGGGAGCCTTTTTGCTTTTTAGATCAATACAAAAAAGTCTCCGGTCACGATGGTGAACTTGCCCGCAGAGTTTCACAACGATTAAATAGACCTATAGAATTTGTCGACATGAAATTTTCGGCTCTCATAACTGCGCTGCAGTCTGGTAAGATAGATTTGATAATTACCGGGATGACGGCAACTGCAGAACGTAAAAAGTCGGTTGATTTCACCGAGTCATATTTTACAAATTCTCAAGTTATGTTAGTAAAGAAAGAAATAAACTCAGACCCTAAAGCTGAGACTGAAACTTCCGAATTTAGTTCATTAGAAGATATTAAGAATAAGAAAATAGGAGTTTTGCTAGGCTCCGTGCACGATACTTACGCGCTGAAAAACCTTCCGAATGCAACTGTTCAGCAGTATAAAAATCCTTCGGAAATAATTTTAGCTGTAAAATCGGGTAAAGTTGATGCCGCAATATATACTTATGAAACTTTGCTTGAGATTCTCCGTGGTGATAAAGACTTAAAACTGCTAGGCGATACTCTTTTCACTGTACCTATCGCAATGGGCTTCAATCAGCAGAATGATCAACTTAGAGAGCAATTCAATTCCTTTTTTAAGAAAATAAAAAACGATGGTGTTTTTAATGACATGGTTGATCGTTGGATAATAAAGGGCATATATGAAATGCCCGAAATTCCAACAGTGAAAACTAATGGGACAATAATAGTTGGTACTGTAAGTGATAAGGGTTTGCCATTTACCGTAATTAAAGATGGAAAATTAATAGGATTTGATATTGAGCTTACACAGAGATTTGCTGCATATCTAGGTAAAGAATTGAAATTTGCAGATATGGAGTTTGGTAGTTTAATAATTGCGGCAGCTTCAAAAAAAATAGATATGATTGCCAGTACGTTGATGGTCACGGAAGAAAGGAAAAAACAGATTGATTTCTCCGAACCTTACTATAAACTTGGCGCAAGTATGTTTGCTTTAGCAAAAAACATTAAAGAGGATAATCTTGGCAAACTTACTAAGCTAGATGATATAGCTAACAGAAAAGTAGGCGTTTATTCCGGGACCGTTCATGACGATTTTGTAATGAAGAAATATCCGAATGCTGATATTAAAAGATATAACGGTACTACGGATATGATACTTGCGTTAAAAACCAGAAAGATTGATGTATCATTTTTTGATCTGTTTAGTGCAAAAGTATTTTTGAAAACTAATGCCGATATCGGAATACTCACCGACAATGCTCTAGACTTACCGCTAGGCTTTGGATTCAGCAAGAATAACCCGGAGCTAAGAAAAAGATTTAATCAGTTTTTGACTGAATCAAAAACAAACGGACTATTTGATTCTTTGTATAAAAAGTGGTTTCTCGAAGATCCGGAAAAAGCAGTAATGCCCGAATCTAAGTTGGTAAATAATGGTCGCACACTTACACTTGCTGTTTCAGTAGGCGATCTTCCATATTCTGCTTTTGTGAATAATCAGTATGTTGGCTTTGATATTGAGCTATTACATTCCTTTGCTATAAAAGAAAATGTAAATCTCAAAATAATAACACTCGATTTTTCCGCTCTTGTTGCAGCTTTGGCAGCCGGTAAGGTTGATATTATTGCTGATGGAATATGCATTACCGAAGAGAGGCAAAAGCAAGTTGATTTCTCAAATCCTTACATGGATTTTAAGACAGCTGTATTAGCTTTGAAGAGTAGTATGGGAGAAGAGCAGATCGAAGAAAAAACTTCCCTTAGTATTCCGTTTTTGGAATCTGTGGCAACTAGTTTCAATAACAATATAATAGTTGAAAAACGGTACTTGCTGATCTTGGATGGACTTCAAACTACAATACTTATTTCAATACTGTCTATTTTATTTGGAACTCTTTTAGGTGGCATTGTTTGCTACATGAGAATGTCGAAGAAGAGAATACTTCAACTGCCGGCAAAATTCTATATATCGTTGCTGCGTGGAACGCCGGTACTCGTAGTCTTGATGATTATATTTTATGTTGTATTTGCATCAGTTGATATCGATCCGGTTATTGTAGCGGTTATTGCTTTCGGAATGAATTTTGGTGCGTATGTATCAGAAATGTTTAGAACTGGAATTGAGGGGGTTGATAAAGGTCAAACAGAAGCCGGAATTGCAATGGGTTTTACAAAAATTGAAACTTTCATATTTATTATTTTGCCGCAAGCTGCTAGAATTATACTACCGGTTTACAAAGGAGAAGTTATTTCACTTGTTAAGATGACCTCGATAGTTGGCTACATTGCAGTTCAAGATTTAACCAAAGCGAGCGATATAATTAGAAGCAGAACATTTGATGCTTTCTTTCCTCTAATAATGGTTGCGGTTTTATATTTCTTCATCTCTTGGCTGCTTATGCTTTTGCTTGGCTACATTGAGCGAAAGGCAGATCCAAAATCAAAAGTAAAGCGAGGTTAATGTAATGATCAAAGTAGAAAAGCTCGCCAAAAAATTTGGAAATTTAACAGTTCTTGAAGACATAAATGTAGAAATTCATAAAGGTGAAGTCATTTCAATTATCGGTCCATCCGGCACCGGTAAGAGTACATTCTTGCGCTGTCTTAATCTATTAGAAATACCAACCGGCGGATCAATATATATTGATGGTGAAGATATTCTTCATAAAGAAACAAATGTGCCTAAGCTAAGACAGAAAATGGGAATGGTTTTTCAGTCGTTTAATCTATTTTCTCATCTGACGGTTTTGGATAATCTTACTATTGGACAAATAAAGCTATTAAAGAGAAATAAAGAATCCGCAGAGAAAAAAGCAATCGAACTTTTAAAAATGGTCGGACTTGCCGAAAAAGCACACAGCTTTGCCGATGAACTTTCCGGTGGTCAGAAACAGAGAGTTGCAATAGCCAGATGTTTATCGATGGATCCAGAAATTATTCTGTTTGATGAACCAACTTCGGCTCTAGATCCTACAATGGTTAGCGAAGTTCTTGCGGTTATACGCCGGCTTGCAAAAGAAGGAATGACTATGGCTATAGTCACTCATGAAATGGATTTCGCACGTGATGTTTCTAAACGAGTATTCTATATGGACGAAGGTTTGATTTATGAAGAAGGCACTCCGAGTCAAATATTTGAGAATCCGCTAAGAGAAAAAACTAAGGCATTCATTCAGAGAATCAGAAGCTTTAATTACCACATTGATTCTCCAGACTATGATTTGTACGCTATGCATGCCGAGGTAGAACACTTCTGCGAGAAACATGTTCTTACAAAAAACATGACTTACAACATCTTGCTGGTGATAGAAGAACTTCTTGAGATTTGCAAATCTGTTTCTAAGATGCATGATGTTGACCTTACACTTTCATATTCTGAAAAACTTGATAACATTGAAATAGTTTTTGAAAATTCCGACAAGGAAGGAAACATATTAGAAATTGTTGAGCAAGAAGATATTGGGCTTACAATCATTAAAAATTTTACTCAGAGTGTGGAATTTCAAAGAGTAGAAAACAGAAACCGACTGAATATTTTATTGAAGCGAGGATAAGCCAATTGTGAAAAAAATATTTTTAACGGTTTCGTTTATTAGTCTTCTCTGTATGGCATGCTCTAACAATAGCGAAAAGATAGCTAATCTATCCCAAGTAGATGGAAAGAGAATTTGTGTATTAACTGGCTCAGCTGGTGATATTTCTGCCAGAAGTAATTTCCCGAATGCTAAATTTTACGACATGGTTGGTTCTGCCGATGCGGCCTTAGCAGTTAAAACCGGTAAGGCTGATGCATTTGTTTATGATAAAGGTGTTTTGCTTAAGATCGTTGAGAAGAATCCCGAATTGATAATCTTGGATCAGCCGGTTTCCAAGCTGGATGTTGCGGTCGCACTAAATAAAGAAAACAATGAATTGCAGACTCTGATAAATCAAGTATTGCGTGAGCTTAAAGAAAACGGAACGCTTGCTTCTCTTAAGAAAAAATGGGTAGATACAAAGTATTTAACCCCACCGGTTATTGATGCCCAGAAAGCCGGCTCGTATAATGGAACACTCAAGTTGGGTACTTCTGCCATTTATGAGCCATTCACGTTTCAGTCAAATGGAAAATTTACCGGAATAGATATTGAACTTTCAATGATTATCGGGGCAAAACTTGGTAAGAAAATTGAAATTGTAGATATGAATTTTGACGGACTTATACCGGCTTTGCAGTCCGGTAAGATAGATTTTGCTCTTTCAAATTTTAATGTGACTGAAGAAAGAAAAAAATCAATAATCTATTCAGAGCCATACATAAGTAACGATATTTCTGTTTTAGTTAAAAAATAAAGACAAAAGGAAATTAAAATGAAGATCACCCAAACATTAAACAACGATGACTTAGTTCTCTCAATTTGCGGCAGAATAGATACGATTACCAGTAATCAATTGTCAGAAGAAATTGATAAAGCAACGATAAATAAGTTTGAGAAATTAGTTCTGGATTTTAGGGAAGTTGACTATATAAGCAGTGCCGGCCTTCGAATAATTATTGTTGCACAGAAGAAAATAACTGCCGGTGGACTGAAACTTGAACTGACAAATATGAATGAAACTGTTAAAAATGTATTTGATATTACCGGATTCTCTCAGATACTGAATATCAAATAGTAAAAAATCACGATCATAAATTGAATTTCGCAATGAGCAAATATATAATTCGTAATATGTCGGACGCAGAGGTTAAAAGTATAGCTGTCGAATGCGCACAAAAAGAAGGATGGAACCCGGGACTTTACGATTCATCTGTTTTTTATCAAACAGATCCAAATGGATTCTTTGTTGGTCTGCTGGATAATAATCCAATTGCTTGTATTTCTACAGTAAGCTATGATGGAAGTTTTGGCTTTCTTGGCTTTTATATTGTTAAAGAAGAGTTTCGCGGAAAGGGTTACGGCTTTAGCATTTGGAAAAAAGCGATGGATTATATTGGATCTCACAATGTTGGACTTGATGGCGTGGTTGCTCAACAATCTAATTATATGAAATCGGGATTTAAATTTGCATACAGCAACATCCGGTATGAAGGAATTGCAAAAATGTTTTCTAATAACAAAAATGGAATTGTAGTATTCACGGAAGATCACTTTGAAGAATTAGTAAAATATGATAGCAAACTATTTCCGGCTCTAAGAACAAAATTTTTGAGTGGCTGGGTAAAACTGCCGGAAGCCGAGACTTTTATTTCTTTTGCAAATAGTGAAATAAACGGCTATGCAACCGTTCGAAAGTGTAGCGTAGGTTATAAGATTGGTCCCCTTTTCGCTAATGATACTGAAACTGCCAATGCATTGTTTGTTGCCGCTTGTAATTTTGCCGGGACTGGCTCCGCAATCTATCTGGATACTCCGGAAGTAAACTTAAATGCCGTTGCACTTGCCGAAAACTATGGAATGAAGAAAGTGTTTGAAACTGCTCGCATGTATACCAAAGAAAAACCCAGTATTGATGTGAGTAAAATTTTTGGAGTAACTACTTTCGAACTTGGGTGAGTTTTTGTTGTCCAAGTTTACTTGGGTAATTTTATTCGAAACTCTGTGAACTCGTTTTCTTTTGAAGTAAAAGTAAGTTCCCCTTGATGTTCTTTTGTGATTATGTCGTAGCTAATTGAAAGTCCAAGTCCAATGCCTTTGCCAGTTGGCTTTGTAGTAAAAAAGGGACTGAATATTTTATTCCGATGATCTTCCGCTATTCCTTTTCCGTTGTCTCTAATAACAACTTCAACACTATCAGTGCTATTAATTGTTGTAATATCTATAACTGGTGTAAAATCCTCGCCAAGTTTTTCTTTCATTCTAAAAGCTTCGTACAATGCATTATCAATTATATTAAGGAATACTCTACTAAGATTTTGAGGAGCTACATTTAACTTGGGTAAATCTGCAGAATAATTAGTTGTAATCTTAACGTTGAAATCTTTGTCATGTGCCCGCCTCGCAAGATAAGCCAGATTGATATATTCTTTCAATAAAGAATTAATATCGGTAGCTTGTTTCTCGCTCGACTTTCCTCTTGAGTGCATCAACATATTCTTAACAATTCCATCGGCACGTGTGCCATGCTCATTGATTTTTTTTAAGTTAAACTTAAGTGTGGAGATTATTTCTTCGGTCTCTATAAGTTCTTCATCCGCAACTATCTTTTTAAGATTAGAGAAAGAATCTTGCAATTCAATTAATAAGTCTTCCGAGAGCTGCGAAAAATTGTTCACAAAGTTTAACGGATTTTTAATCTCGTGAGCAATTCCGGCAGTTAAAGTCCCTAGTGATGCCAACTTTTCTTGAGTGATAAGCTGCTCTTGCATATTCTTAATTTTTTGTAAGGATTCTTCCAACTGCTTATTCCGCTCTCGAAGTTCGAGCTGAGCAAGCACTTGTCTAGCCAAAGCATTTAGTGCAGTTTTTTCTTCTTTTGATAAATCTCTCGGTTTAGAATCCATTACACACAAACTTCCTAAAGGCAGTCCATCCGAAGTTACTAATGGAGCCCCGGCGTAAAACTTTACCTTTTTGCCGGAAGTGACAAGTGGATTGTCGAAAAACCGTTCATCCTTTGTAGCATCATTCACTATAAAAATATCCGATTCATGAATAGCGTGAGCGCAAAAAGCTATGTCTCGCGGAGTTTCTTCAAGATCAAATCCAACTTTTGATTTGAACCATTGCCTTTCTTTATCTACAAAACTTAGTAGCGCTGTTGGCGATTTTGTTATGAACGCCGCGAGCAAAGTTATATCATCATATTCTTGTTCGGCTGGAGTGTCGAGGACGTTGTATCTTATTAATGCTTCTAACCTATCGGTTTCACGCTTGTGCGGGAGTGGTTTTATCATCTCTTCCTTTGGAATTTTACTTGATTAGTTTTGGCAATAATATACTATTTAGCACTTATTCGCTATCATGAAAACTGTTTTGTAATGAATAGAAGATGAGTTTGGCTGAATTTATACCCAATCAAACTAGTTATTATCTTCTAGAAGAATTACTTCGCCATCCATGTTTGTTACAATAACTTTTTCTTTATCTATGGGGGCTACTGTATTTATTAGCGAGACTCCAGTTTTAAACTTCCACTTTATTTCAAAATTTTGTTTGTCTATCGCAACCACTATACCGTTCTTTGTTCCAAAATAAACTATTCCTTCTTTTTCTTGAGGCATTGAAGGATCAATTTCGTAACCGAACTTGCAATCAATTGCTTTAATAAGTTCAGCTTTATCAGACAATGCTGAAAATATAAATAGTGAATCGTTCATTCCTTTTGTGTAAACATATTTTCCGTCTTCGGAAATTCCGATTGATTCGCGCACTTGATGCTTATTTGTTCTCCAGATTGTTTTTCCCGTTTCTGCATCGATAGCTGTTGCTATTCTATCCGGTGCAACTATAAACACTTTTCCATTTGAAGCAACTGGCCAGCAAGCTGCCGGCGAGTAAAGAAAACCTTCTGTGCCTTGCCATTTCCACGCAAGTGTTCCATCGTTAATATTAAGCGCATATAAGTAGCTGTCCCATGCACCGAATATGACTTTCCCATTATAAACCAGCGGTTTAGTTTCAACAAATTCTCTAATACCAGCATATTCCCAAATTATTTTGCCGGTAGAAAGATTGATTGCTCTAAATTTACCGTCGCCTCCTCCAATGTAAACAACCTCATCATATATTTTCGGAACTGCAACGATCGGGGATTGGGTTTCGTATTTCCATTCTAACTTTCCGGTTGTAGCATTTATGCAATAAACATTCCGATCGTTAGAGCCAAATACAGCTTTGTTATTTAAAACATCCGGCGAGCCGTAAATAGCGGCGTTGGTTTTGAATTGCCATTTCAATTTTCCATCATTCAGCGAAAGACAGTTTATGTACCCGCTACCGCTTGCTACAAATATATTTTCTTTATAGACAACCGGAGAGGAAGTTGAAGTGAAATTTGTTTTGTAGCTCCACCTAACTTTAACGTTGGGATAGTTTGAGTTGATTGAATAACTCGGACGCGAATATTTAACAGTATCTGCATAGTAATTAACATCTCTCATCGATGTTTTATTCCACACCGGCTTAGCAGCTTTGCCCGGAATTTTTACAGAATAAGTAATGCTCTCTTTTCCTACTTCAACAATAGTAAATCCACCCATGTTTTCTTTTGCCCGAAGATTTGATCTTCCCATAACACCGGGAATTCCCTCAAAACTATACGCATGATTTGCGTGTCCGTGGCCGCATAGAACAACTTTTGTGTTATATTTTTTTAACCGGTTAATAGCTTCAAACCAATTGTCAATCTGGTCATCAAGAGGGTAATGGGTTACAAAGATTAAAGGCAGACTTTTGTCTGTTATTTTTGCGAGAGTTGAATCAAGCCAGCGTAAATCTTCCGGCGAAAAATGCCCGTCTCCCATCCTCATAATCGGACCTTCATGCAAGCCGATAAAACGGATCCCTTGATAATCGAAAACAAACTTCTCGTTTCCGAATATTTGTGAAAACTTAGTGCAGCCCGATTCCGACCATTTTGTATCGTGATTCCCCGGAATGATATGGTAAGGTTTACGCAGTTTATCTAAAATACTTTTTGCTTCAATTAGGTCTCTTGTTTTTCCAGTTTCTGTTATATCGCCGGATAGAATTACAAAATCAAGATCACTATATGTGTTGATGTCGTTTACTGTATTTATTAAATCGTCTGCACCGGTTATGCCGCCTACATGAGTATCGGTTATCCATGCAAACTTAAACTGCTGAGAATAAATCGCTTTGCTATATAGCAGACTAATCACAACAAAAAGAAGTAAGGGTATTATTTGCTTGCTGGATGGTTTTATCATTTTCATAACTTAGAATAATTGTTATGTCTAAATATAATTATTTCAGCAGAAGCTGGATTTGTTTCCACCACAATTTTAAAGTTGACAACAATTAAGTCTGTCCAAAATCACTGCTTTTGATCAGTTACGGGCAAGTATTTGCAATTTAGCGGGTTCTATTAAAATATTTTATATTCCCTTCGAATATTACCTATAAACAATAAAGGCGAGAATTGGACTCGAAACAACATACAATTCTTTTAGTTGAAGATGATTCACTTTTAGCGGCCACTGAAATTTATTGGCTCAAAAAGGCCGGATATCTAGTTAAACACGTTTCTACCGGCGAGGATGCTGTCAAAACCGTAAATGAAACTGTTAAAGGAATTGACTTAGTATTAATGGATATAAACTTAGGCGATGGAATGGATGGAACCGAAGCCGCCCGGATAATTTTAAAATCTCATGAAATTCCTTTGCTTTTTCTCTCCTCCCATACCGAAAAGGAGATTGTTGCCAAGACAGAAAAAATCACTTCGTACGGCTATGTTGTTAAGGATTCGAAAAATGTTGTTCTGTTAGCATCTATCAAAATGGCGTTTAAACTTTTTAATGCAAATCAAGGATTGCTCAATAAAGAGAAAGCCATAATAGAAAGCGAAAGAAAGTATAAAGATTTATTTGAGAAGTCGGATGATGCTATTCTTATCATAAATAATTTCAAGTTTGTGGATTGCAATACAGCCACATTAAAAATGCTTGGTTACAATACTAAGGAAGAATTACTGAACGCCCATCCTTCTGAAATTTCGCCGGAGTTTCAACCGGATGGAAAGCCATCCTTAGAAAAAGCGAACGAAATGATGTTTATGACACTTGAAAAGGGAAGTCACCGATTTGAGTGGGATCATAAAAAAGCAGATGGAACGATTTTTCCAGTCGAAGTTTTATTAACTGCGATTGATGCCGATCCGAAAAATTCGGTGATTCATACAGTTTGGAGAGATATTACAGAGCGGAAAGAAGTCTTAACAAAACTTGCGGAATCTGAGTCCAACTATAGAATGCTGATTGAGAACCAAACGGACCTTGTTGTTAAGGTAGATTTGAATGGAAGGTTTCAATTTGTAAGTCCTTCTTATTGTAGAACCTTTGGCAAAGCACAAAATGAATTATTAGGAAAAGCCTTTATTCCATTAGTGCATGAAGAAGATAGAGAGACAACGCTAAAAGCAATGGAAGCGCTTTTTTCTCAGCCGTACACTGTTAATGTTGAACAAAGAGCAATGACAAAGGAGGGGTGGAGATGGTTTTCGTGGGTCGATACGGCAATTCTGGATAATGATGGAAAAGTTGAATCTATTATTGGTGTCGGTAGGGATGTTACCGAGAGAAAATTTGCTGAACAAGAACTTCGTAGAAGCGAAGAGAAATTCAGAAATTTAATTGTTAAGATGCCAGATGCAGTTTATAAGAGCACGCACGAAGGGAAATTTTTAGAAGTTAATCCGGCAATGGTTCAGATGCTGGGTTACAAAGATGAAAATGAATTGCTGGAGATTGACATAAAAAAGGATCTCTATTTTGATGTGGCTGAAAGAGAAAGCGCTGCTTTAATAGAGAAATACGAAGAAATGGCTGTTTTCCGTTTAAGGAAGAAAGATGGTTCGGAGATTTGGGTTGAAGATCATGGAAGACATGTTCTTGACCAAGACGGAAATGTGCTTTACCACGAAGGTATAATGAGAGATGTTACCGAACGCATTCACAATGAACTCGAAATTCAAAAGTATTCCGAACAGCTGAAGGGATCCAACGCCGCTAAGGATAAGCTTATTTCAATTATTTCTCACGACTTAAAAAATCCATTCCACTCAATTAATTCAGCTGTTAAGCTTGTAATAGAAGAGTGGAGCGAAATTTCCGAAGAAGACAAACTAAAATTTTTAAAAGCTGTACTTAATACCTCGGAAAAATCATATAATCTCTTAGAGAATTTACTTCTCTGGTCGCGGCAGCAGATGGACAAAATTGAATTTTTACCGGAACGAATCTCATTATCCGAGATTGTTCTGGATACGGTGGAAATTGTTAAAAACGCTGCTACATTAAAGGGTATCATCATAAAAAATAATATTAGAGATGGAGCTTATGTAAAGGCTGATAGAATGATGATCTCTACAGTGATAAGAAATTTGCTTACTAACGCAATTAAATTTACCGGAGAAAAAGGAATAGTTGAAATTCATGCTGAAACTCATAATGATAGAATTGATCTGGCAATTAGTGATAATGGAATCGGAATTTCTGCCGAAGATATAGAAAAGTTATTTAGGATTGATCTGACCTATTCTACCAAAGGGACGAATAGCGAAGGCGGCACCGGGCTAGGTTTGATAATTGCAAAAGATTTTGTTGAAAAAAATAATGGTACTATCTGGGTTGAAAGCGAGTTTAATAAGGGGACTAAATTTGTTGTTTCTCTTGAGAGATCGCTTCAATAGAACTGTCAAATTCTAAACATGATTTCTAATTAAAGCGAATACATATTTATAAACAACAAACCCCCGTTGTAGGAGCTTTGTTGTTTAGTAAAGTGTTAATAATTGCAATAAGTTTATTCCTCTTATACAGAATGCTTATAAATCTTAAGCGATGTAATTTTTTCTTAAGAGCTACTTTTCCAAACAGTCCCGCAACAAGCCTTTGTCATAATCAACTCTGTTTATATCCTTCAATCATAGAAACACATTTGCGGCAATAAGTGTTACCCTTTATATCTACTTCTTCAATTCCATGAGATGCGTGCATTACACAATCCCAATCAATACAATGACGAAGACCATAATTATGGCCAAGCTCGTGAAGAACTTCTTTAATTGTACGTTCTAATAATAGGTGTTCATTTGAGATTCCAGAATAAAATTCCTCGTGCAAACGACAGACAGACAGTATGGAATGTTTCCCGTTAAGTTGAGCTTCGCCAAAAATAAATGTTAATGCCGGAACAAAAATATCTACATCGGTTAACAAAATAATTTTCCCGTTAAATTTTTCCGTAAGATTTATTACTTCGGCAATAATCTGCGTGGAAAAATATTGTCTGCGATCTATTGAAAAAAAGTCATCAAGATTTAGCTTTATCTCAACAACATGAATGTTGGAGAAAAATCTTTTCGATAATTCCGTTACGAGATTTTGTAGCAGCAAATTGCTGTAAAATTTAAGCGGCGCAATAAAGATGTCCATTATTACTCTGCTTTACGGAGGTCGTACTTACTTATTTTATTGTATAGTGTAACTCTGTCTATCTCGAGTATCTGTGCTGTTTTAGAAATATTCCAGCTATTCTCAATTAAAGTTTTGAAAATATATTTTTTTTCCATTGCTGAAAGACTTTTCTCATCGCCCGCCAATTCAAAGTTATTTCTGGAAACATGAAAGGGAAGATCATCAACGGTAATTGAGTTAGATTTGCCAACCACCATCGCTCGTTCAATCGCATTTTCCAGTTCGCGAACATTTCCCGGCCAATCATAACTCATTAGAAAATCCATCGCCTCTTTTGAAATGTTTTTAATCTTTTTATTCATCGCGGTTGAAAATTTATTGATAAAGAAATTAACGAGCAGGGGGATATCATCCCGTCTTTCACGCAGCGGCGAGATAACAATTGTGAAAACGTTTAATCTGTAGTATAGGTCTTCTCTAAATTTACCGGTTTTAACAAGTTCTTCTAGTGGTTCGTTTGTAGCGGTGATAACTCTAAAATCGCTTTTTATTAGCTCATTCCCGCCAACTCGGTTAAACTGCTTTGTTTCGATAACTCGTAATAGTTCAATCTGCATTCTAAGAGAAATCGAACCAATTTCATCAAGAAAAATTGTTCCGCCGTCGGCCATTTCAAATTTTCCCTTTCTTCGGAATTGAGCACCCGTAAACGCACCTTTTTCGTGCCCAAACAATTCGCTTTCAAGAAGCGATTCTGCCAAAGCGCCACAATTCACTGTGATAATTGGGGAATATTTTCTGCCGCTGTTTATATGAATTGCTTTCGCAACTAATTCTTTTCCTGTGCCGCTTTCACCTCTGATCATAACAGTAGTATCCGTCCGGGAAACTGAGTGCACTAGTTCATAAATTTTCTTTATCTGAAAACTTTCGCCAATCAAATTATCCGGTTTAATAATTTCTTCAATGTTCTCTTTTAACTGGACGTTTTCAATTTTCAGTGCTCTTTGTTCAAGAGCCTTCTTTACCAGATGTGCAAGTTCATCCGGGTCGATAGGTTTTGTGACGTAGTCATAAGCGCCATTTTTTAAAGCTGTTATCGCTGTTGGAACAGAAGAAAATGCTGTTATGAGAATGATAATGGCATCTTGATCGATTGCTTTAATTTTGGATAATAATTCCAAACCACTCATTCCCGGCATTTTCATATCGACAAGAAGAAGATCAAACTTATCCTTTGCATATTTTTTTAATGCAGTTTCTCCATCCTCGGCAGTATCAACAATATAATTTTCTTCTTCAAACCAATGATGAAAAGATTCTCTTACAATTCTTTCATCATCGACAATTAGAATGCTTTCCTTCTTATCCATAAATCTTCCTATTAAACAAGTTGTTCATTTTGTGGCAATACAATTTTAAACGTAGTTCCCAAATCCGAAGTTTTTTCTACTTCAATTTTCCCTTTGTGATTGGTTATAATTCCATATGCAACCGCTAGACCGAGACCGGTGCCAACGGATGCTTCTTTTGTAGAGTAAAACGGTTCGAAAATATGGGGTAAATCCTTATCTGCAATACCTGTACCTTCATCAGATATCCTAAGAATAGCGTTGTTGTTCTCGCGAGTAATTTTGATTGTAATTTTGCCTTTATTGTTCGTTGCTTCAATTGAATTAATTAGTAGAGACATTAGAGCTTGTTGTATTTTGTTCGCATTACAATAGATTTCGATTGGCTCTTCGGGATAATCCTTGACTAAAGCAATACGGTTAATTTCCAGATGGTGGTTAATAACAGTTGCACTGATATCAATTATTTTCACCAGATTTTCTTTTACGAACTCATCCGGTTCAGAGTGAGAGAAAATTAGTAGGTCCTTTACTATTTGCCCACAGCGGGCAGATTCTTGCGAAATTAACTCCAAGTATTCTAGAATACTTGCATACTCGGAATCCTTCTGAGCCGCACCTAATTTTTTTGTTATCAATTTGCTTAAAGTCAAAATTCCAGCTAGCGGATTATTTAACTCATGCGCAACAGTTGCAGATAGCTTTCCAAGTGATGCTAGCTTTTCAATTTGATTAACTTGGTTATAAATATTTTTGAGTTCTTTTGTTTTTTCGTTCACTTTGTCATTCAAAGTTTCCGACCAGTCCTTTATTTCCTGATATGCCTCGTTAAGTTTTGTAGACATCTCGTTAAACCGTCGAGCCATCTGTCCAAGTTCGTTTTTTGAATCAACGTTAATTCTATAATCTAAATTTCCATTTCCAACCTCTTCAATTCCTTCTCTTATCTTTTTGATTGGCTTGTTTACTAAAACTGTTATGAACAAACCGGAAAAGAAAGAAATGACAACAACTATAAAAACAGAAGCAATAATTACTTTTCTGGTGCTGCCTTGAATTATTGAATCAAGTTTCTCGAGCGAAACAACAACATCTAGTACACCAAGTATTTGTACTTTTGGAGAGTGAGCATGACAGTCTGCGTTTGAGCAATCCAGTTCATTTTGAATTGGATTAATAAGGCCAAGTACTCGTTTATTCTCAAAGTTCTTGTAGATCCTAGTTTTATTTTGATTTGTTAAACTTTGCAGCGGAACAGAACTATTATGGCAAACTATGCAAGCTTCTGCAGTTAAATTTACCTTTTTGCTTATTTCCTGAGGATTGGTAGAAAAAATAATGGTGCCCTGCTTGTTATAGATTCGTATTTCTTCAACACCAATTTCTGTGCGGAGTGTCTTTATTATTTGATGTACATCTTCGCGCCGGTTTAAAAGCATGCTGTAACGTGTCGACTTTTTAATTATGTCGCTAATATTATAAGCGCTCTCAAATCTTGATTGGGTTAAATAACTATCGAGATTGTTAATTATAAAGTAGGTATAAGCTGAAAGAATAATAAGTAGAATACTTGAAATAGAAATTATGAGCCGAACGCTTAGTTTATTCCGAATTCTCGTTTTCATAAAATCCGTTGCACTGTTAATGTAAAATTAGAAAATACCTTAGAGACTTACACTCTGTTTTCAGCATTATCCTTGTATATTAACAGTAATTGTGGCTGGAGGGTAAAGAAAGCATAATGGTTGTGCTGAAATAACATGAATATCAAGAAAAACCATTATTGACCGTTTAATGTATTTAGAATGATGATATATTTTTTAGTGCCGACAAGTTGGTGAAGAAACTTAATTTGATTTCCACCGTCCATCATTGTATCGCCGACTTTAGGCACTTCTGATTTTATTTCTTCAATAATACTTAAAGCTCTTAGGTGCATGTTATCCCATTCTTCACGAGACAATCTGCCCCTTAAAAGTTCTCGATTTTCAATGCCAATTATTGCATGCCACTGGGTCATTAAAGGGTTATCATTTGTATTGCTAACTTTATCATGTATCAAAATTTTAACGGGCGATGAGAGACTAACAGTTCCCCATATGCCCGAAATTTGAATTATCTGCTGCCCGGTCGAAATACTTCTAATACCATCATCTATCGTTATTGAACTTACAGTATCTAGGAAACAATTTAGAATTGGGTTAATGCCCAAATAGAATGTATTGGAACATATCTCCTTGGCAACGAGATTATTTTTTAAATAGATAATTTTATCATCATACTTAATGCTATTCAGTTTGCCCGAGACAACATCCACAACACTAGCTACTTCTTTAAACGGTGTTTCTTGCTTATTCATCAAATTCCTCATGACCTTATCAAACATGCAATTTTCACAATCAAATTTATTATCGCATAATTTATACTCGATAACTTGAGAAGCCATCCAAATGCATTTCAGCTTCTCGTAATTACTATGACATTCATTTTCGTTATTCATGTCTCTCACCAAAATTATTTGTTTCTAATTAATTGTGGGCTATCCTTTTCTAAATCTTCAGATTCTTCATTTACAAAAACGGCAAAGTTTTTAGCTATAACTCTAAATGCAAATATTGCAAGCACAACAAGCATCATTGTAATGCTAATTTCATCGAATGAAGGGAAGTAGTTTACTCCTGAAGATGCGGTTAAACCAGTTATGCTTACGTTCAATCTGTTTAGGATCAATCCGGATATAACACAGACCGAACTTAAATAAAGCCATTTTTTATCTTCTCTGTATTTTCTGAAACTTAGTAAGTAGATTGGCACAATTGTTCCTACAACTATTTCTAAATAGAAAAGATATGTTTCGGAGGATAATATTGTTAGATAGATTACTTTGCCGTTATCAATGAAATCATAAATCTTCAATAAAAGGCCGGCTATCAGAGCAATTAAAACTGCAAAAGCAGCGCCGGATAAAACATTCATTTTCAGTTCTGTATTATTAAAGCCATCCTCTTTTGTCAACGCTCTAGTAACTAGAAATGCCTCAAATATTATCATAGACAATCCAGATGCAATGCAAGAGATGTAAAAATGTACGGGCAGTAAAGAAGAATACCAGAGCGGGTGTAATTTTCCGGGAACGATCAAATATAGTGAACCGAAAGAAGACTGATGAAGTGTAGAAAACAAAACACCGGCAATTACAACTGGTATGGAAATTATTTTCAAAAACTTAATTGGCGCTTTGATATTATACTTTTCCAGAATAACCGGCGCAAACTCTAAAATAAGTACCGTTGTATAGCAAATTAAGCACCAAGTGATTTCAAACATTACAGAATGAATATTCCACATTACTAGCGGATGCCAAAAGTTTTCCGGTCTTCCTAGATCAACAACAAGCAAACAAACTACAACTGAATATCCTAGAAAAGCAGTTAGAATTGCTGGTCTTACTAATGGCTCATATTTATGAAGGTGGAAGATGTGTACTGTAGCAGCAATTGTAAATCCAGCTGCGGCGAGCCCAACACCTAGAAAATCAAATCCTATCCACAAACCCCATGGTACTGAATCTTGCAAGTTAGTTGTAGCGCCAAGGCCGCGTGAAAATCTATAATAAGTTGAAAACAAACCCATTGTTACGATAACAACTGAAATCACTTTCCAAAACGTTAGTTTTAGTATTTCGTTGACTTTCATATGTCTTAATTTCCGTTAGTAGTATTTTTTTCTTCTTTAGCTATTTCATTTTTTCTTTTTGTAAGCCAATACATTGCGCTTAAGAATAATCCTCCACCAACCACAACCGATGGAATCTTTTCCATAGCTCTCATTGTAAATTCCGGCATAGGTTCTTTTGGCAGTTTTGAGAGATAACCCAATTGTTCAAACGGCACGGGCGAGATGATTAGAATATGGCCGCCACCCGCTTCTTCAAGGCCGTATATTTTTTGATAATACTTCTTTTGATTTTCACTTAACCTTTTTCTAGCTATTGCTGTAAGTTTGTCCATGTTGCCAAACATAGTTGCCTCGGTTGGGCAAATTCCGGCACAGCCCGGTAATTGACCTGTTTTAACACGATCATCACACAAAATACATTTGCGAACACGGGGCTGAGTTGTAGCCCATTCATAGCGGGGAATATTGTGAGGGCAAGCTTGCATGCAATATCTACAGCCGATACATTTATCAGCATCGTATACTACTGCTCCGGTAGAACTTTTTTTAATTGCGCCAACCAGGCAAACAGAAGCACACGCCGGTTCATTACAATGCATGCAAAGTTTGCGTGCGTACATTTCACCATATTGTTCTACAACAGTAAAAGTATTATCCGAAAGATGATCTTTTAAAAAATCTTCATTTGTTTGTGGTAAATTATTAATCTCTTTGCACGCCTTATAGCATAAACCACAACCTACACAAAGCGTTACATCAAAGAGGATTCCATTTTCGTTCAGCATTTAGTTCCCAAGTTTTTATAATGAGAGAAATTCTTTTTCAAAATCATTTACACTTTGTTCAACTAATGATGAGGCAATATCATTGGTTAACGTTCCTCCATCGTACATTGTTTCGCCAGCCAATTCTATGTTTGGCGAGTGACTAGTAATAAAACTTTTTAATTTGATAAATTCTATTTCCATCCAGCCTAACGCGTCGTTTCCAGTTAAAAATTTATTCCGGTTTTCGTTGAAATCATTAGAGCTTAACTGTACGCCCCAAGTTTCGTATGGATTTGTTATTCCCCCGCCAATAATATTTGAGTTAACGGATTTTACAACACCATTGATGGGCGATAGAAATTTTACGATTTTGTTTTCGTAACTGCCTTCGAATATCATTTCTCCACGTTTGAGCTCTGTGCCTACTTTGGCGCATTTTATAACTGATAAGTTTCCCAACGCAGTCGTGCCAAACGAGTCAATTCCTATACTGATTAATCCATCCTTGTTTTTCTTAAGCCACGTGTGTCCTTTTGTAAAAACCATATTCGAGGGTATAGTAAAACTATTTCCGTCATATGATAAACTATATTGAGGGGGGGAGAGCTCAAATGCCGGATGATTTTTCCCTTGTATCTTTAATACGATCAAATCAACTGCGAGAATGAATAAAAATGCTGTCAGAACAAAAATTGCAACCATAAAGCATCCTTTCTGTATAAGTCATTTCATTTATTTGTTGTTTTAATTTTTAGTTGCATCTGTTGAAGTAATCTCATCTTTTGTAGCGCTGCTCATTTCTTCTTGGTTATGAGGTTTTCCGCCGTCATACATTGTTTCAGTTGCAAGTTTGAATGCCGGATCGAATTTCTTTGTGAAAGATTTTGAAACTTTGTTTTTCTTTTTTGATCCCACAATCAATGGTTCGATCACAAATCGAACTAGTAAATCAACACCGATAAAAACTAAGACGAGAATTAATAGAAACGTAATCATGATTATCTCCTTGAAAGTATAATTGTGCTAAGGAAAGAACAATTAACATACCAGTTCTGCCATCATTTTAATTTTCCTTCTATATCATTAAAAAACAAGGAGTTAAACTTTTGGTGTGGAATTATTATACGATGCGGCTAGTAAATAGTGTGGATTTATTCAACACAACAATGTTGAAAATTGCAACACAATTTGGTGTGATAATGTTGAAAATATGCGCGGGGGAATGAAGATATTGAATCTTCTTCGTTATGAAGATTTATTCTTGTTAAATAATAGCTATTAATGCAAATTTTATTTGTGAGAACCTTTTATTGCGTAACTATTTATATGTTTCTAATTTTACCAATAAATAAATATTGATTCATTTGGAGGTAGTATGTTGAATTTTGTCGAAACCGAGAAAACTCTGACTGTAAAGTTTTTGGAAAGAATGGATACGTATAAGTCTCAGGAGATGGAAAATGAGCTCAACGCTAAAATCGGGACTTCATCTAAACAGATTGTTTTTGATCTTGAAGGAGTATTGTACATCTCTTCATACTTTCTGAGAATATGTTTTAACACTATTAAAATGATTGGGAAAGAAAGATTCGCATTTAAGAATGTACGCCAAGATATTAAAAAGGTTTTGGATATTTCGGGCATTGACAAATTAATGAACGTAGGATAACAGTTGGTTGCCCATGCTTAAGCATGGGCAACAATTACAACTCATTCGCAATCAAATTAGGATTAGTCCCCGCTTAACTTATAGACATCACAGACGCTTTTAACTACGCAAAAAAATTCCTAGCCCTAAATCGGACAATTGATTCTATTCAGATTTAGAATTATCTTATTTCAATATTTAATAAAAGACCATTATCTATGATTATTATTAATCCGCGGACTCTCGATGAATTGCACGCAAGGATAAGGCACAGGCTTTTTATTCTTTTGTTATGCGTTTTTATTTTTATCACTTCTACCATCAATGCACAAAAAAACATTTCTTTCGAAAAAATTACCGTTGAACATGGACTATCTCAAAGCATGGTATTTTCCATAGCTCAGGACAAGCAAGGGCTTCTCTGGATTGGGACACAGGATGGGCTTAATAAGTATGATGGTTACCGTTTTAATACTTTCAGGTTTGATCCGAATAACACTCGATCAATTTCTAACAGCAGTGTAAGCAGTTTATTTAGCGACTCAAAAAATAATCTGTGGATAGGAACTTGGGGAGGTGGATTAAATTTATTTAAACCGGAAAACAATTCATTTGAAAAGTTCCAGAATGAACCAAGCAAAAAAGGAAGTATTGGAAATAACAGAATCTCATGCATTCTAGAAAGCTCTCGAGGAGATATATGGATTGGTACTGCCGGTGGCGGATTAAGCAAGTTCATTCTCGGAATGAAAACTTTTTTCAATTACAATTCAGAAAACAGCATACTCAGCCACAATAGAATATGGGGGATTGCTGAGGACAAGAATGGATTTCTGTGGATAGCAACTGAGGGTGGACTTGATAAATTTGACCCGACGACAGAAAAATTTATTAACTACAAATCAAGTTATGGGAACAATCAATCATTGATTTTTAACCGGGTGCGATGCGTAATGGTTGATAATGAAGGAATGATTTGGGCAGGCACAGAAAAAGGGCTAAGCAAGCTCAGCCCACTTACCGGCAAGTTCACAAATTTTCACTCATCATCTCTAAATGCGAATTCTCTAAGTGCAGATATAATCAATGCACTATTTGAAGATGCACAGGGGAACATCTGGATTGGTACTTACGATGGCGGATTGAATTTATTTAACAAAAAACTAAGCACTTTTAGCCACTATAAAAACAATCCTGATGATTCTAGAAGCATAAGCAATAATGATGTACGCGCGATCTTCCAGGATAAGAGCGGTAATATTTGGGTAGGAACGCGCGGAGGAGGAATAAATAAATTTAATCTTGATTACGGAACCTTCGAGCATATTAAATCTTCTTCGTTTACCTCAAATTCAATAAGCAATAGTAATATCCGCTCAATATATGAAGATGAGAAAAATAACTTGTGGATTGGAACGAGTGAAGGGGGCTTAAACAGAATTGATGGTAAAACTAAAAAAGTTACACGCTATTTAGCTATAGGACAAAATTCGATTAGTCATAACAGAGTGACCGCTATTCACCCAAGCAAAAACGGAATTATTTGGCTGGCGACAGATGGTGGGTTAAGTAAATTCAATACTTCTACTGGAATTTTCAAATCCTACCGCCACAATTCTAAGATTAGGAAAAGCATATCACACAATCAGCTTGTTTCTTTGGCGGAAGATCGGTCGGGTAATATTTGGATAGGTACCTACGGCGGAGGTGTTAATATTTTTGATACCTCTACCGAAACTTTTGCTAATATTAAACACGATTCGGCTAATCCATCCTCGATAAGCGGAAACGAGGTCCTTTCGCTACTGGTTGATAGAAAAGGAAACATCTGGATTGGTACAAGCGATGGATTAAATGTATTTGATCCAAACACAAAAAGCATTACAAAATTTAAAAATGAACCGGGCAAAAACGGAACGCTAAGCAACAATACAATCTGGTCTCTCGCAGAATCAAAAGAAGGAATATGGATAGGAACATCATTCGGATTAAATCTTTACGACAATTCCAGCAAAACCTTTTCATCTCTTACAGATAAGGATGGGCTGCCAAATAACGTAATTTATGGAATCATTCCCGATGCGGGAACCATCTGGTGTAGTACCAACAAGGGAATTTCAAGGTATAATCTTTCGGAAGGGAAATTTACAAACTATAATGTTCACGATGGTATCCAGAGCAACATATTTAATCTTGGGGCGTATCATAAGGGAAAAAGCGGTAAGATTTATTTTGGAGGAATTAACGGCGTAACAGCATTCTTTCCTCAGAGTATAAAAATTAATACGAACAAGCCAAAAGTTATCGTTACAGGATTTCATCTTTTCAATCGTAAAACTGAAGCAAGCGATTCAACTTACTATCTTCACAAGATTTTAACAACAAAACATGTAACTCTGAGCCATACAGAAAATTTTTTTACGATAGAATTTACCTCACTAGATTACCTGAACCCAATCAAAAATCAGTATAAATATAAAATGGCTGGAATTGATGTTGATTGGGTATATGCAGGAACAAAGCATTATGCTACTTACACTAATATCGATCCCGGTAAGTATTCGTTCACAATCAAAGCATCGAATAATGACGGTGTGTGGAACGAAAACGGATTTACAATTTTTATCACTATAATTCCTCCCTTTTGGCAAACATGGTGGTTTATTTCTTTAACAGTATTGTTCGTGGGGGGAATTGTCTGGTCTTTTTATAGTTGGCGTGTAAACGAGTTTGAACGAAGACAGGACGAACTTGAGGGGTATATAAAGCAAAAAGAAAAAATTGAGGTTGCTCTCAGAATTGCTCAGGAGCGTTATGAACTTGCTGTAAAAGGATCATCAGATGGAATATGGGATTGGAATATACAAACAAAAGAAGTGTACTTATCGTCCCAGTGGAAAAGTATGCTTGGTTTTTCCGAGATGGAATTGGAAAACAATGTAGAAGTGTTTAACAATATTCTTCATCCTGATGATATTGGCAAAACGTGGGATGAAATTAATTCGTATTTGGCTGGCGGCGAAAAATTTGATACTGAAATCCGATTAAAAAGGAAAGATGGTCTTTACGGCTGGTTCAGATTACGAGGCAAAGCAATAATTGATACAGAGCTTAAACCAATTAGAATGTCTGGGGTAATGACGGACATTTCCGCCCGAAAAGCCGCAGAGGAAAAAATAAGTGAAACACAATTAAGAACACAACAGATATTGGATAACTCCCTTGATGCAGTACTAACTTCTGATCAGAATGGAGTTATTACCGCGTGGAATAATCAAGCGGAAAATATTTTCGGATGGACAAAAGATGAAGCGATAGGCAACAAGTTCTCCGATATGATTGTTCCCCTCAAACACAAGCATGCGCATTTAGCAGGAATAGAGAGATTCTTAGCTACAGGAGAATCGCACATTCTCAACAAGCGAATAGAAATAACCGCAACGAGAAGAGACGGTATCGAATTCCCAATTGAAATTGCAATAACACAGATAGCTTCCTCTGAAGGAATTAATTTTAGTGCTTTTATCCGTGATATTACGGAGAGAAAACTTGCACAACAGAAGGAGTTGGAGAATCAACTGAGGATGCAGCAAGTTTTGGACAATGCTCTTGATGCAGTAATAACAACTAATAAATCCGGAATCATAATTGATATCAACAATCAGGCTGTGCTGATATTTGGTTGGACAAAAGAAGAAGCCCGCGGCAGAAATATATCCGAATTGATAATACCGAATAGATTTATAGAAGCGCATACACATGGAATGAAGAGATTGGAAGACGGCGAAGCGAGCAGAATGTTAAACAGGAGAATCGAAATCTCTGCGGTTAGAAGAAACGGAGAGGAGTTTCCAGTTGAACTTGCCATCACACAAATAGAGTACTCCGGTGAAGTTAACTTTTGCGCATTTATAAGAGATATAACCGACAGAAAGAAAACAGAAGAACAATTACGCAACAACGAAAATCTTTTCAAAATAATTACATCGGGCGTAAGTGATCTTATAGTTATTCTTGATACTGCCGGCAGGAGAATTTACACAAGTGATTCATATAAAAAACTGTTCGGTACGGATACGTTAGTTGAAGGGAGCAATTCTTTTGACAATATTCACCATGAAGATAGAGAACGAATTCAGAATATCTTTAACTATACAATCCAAACGGGAGTCGGGCAAAGGTCTGAGTACAGATTTGTACTAAAAGATGGAAGCATACGCTACATAGAATCTCAGGGGAACATAATTACGGATGATGAAGGCAATCCTTACCGAGTTGTTGTTGTATCTAGAGATATTACAGATTATAAAACCACAGAAAAAGAGCTACAGGAAAGCCAGCAACTCCTTTCCTCAATTAATCAAAACATTAATGACGCAATTTATAGAAGCACTCCAACAAAAGGATTAGTGTATGTTAACGAAGCATTCGCCAAGATGTTTGGCTATAGTTCTGTTGAAGAAGCACTAAGTACACCTTCGCCACTACTTTACGAAAACCCCGATGACAGGCTTTTCCTTGTAAATCAAATTGCACAGGATGGTTCATTCCATAACATTGAAATAAAATTCAGGCACAAGGATGGCCCCCCATTTTGGGGGCTGGTTAGTGCAAAGGCAATTTACGATACGGCCGGTAAGGCAATTTATTATGATGGTGCTATCTCGAATATCACTTACTTAAAGCAAGCTGAAGAGGAAATCAGAAATCTAAATAAAGATCTTGAGCTAAAGATTAAGGAACGTACTGCCGAGCTTGAAGAAATAAACGAGGCACTCAAGCAGCAAATGTTTGTGAGAGAAAAAATTGAGAGGATTCAGAATGCTATTTATCTGATATCGGAATCGATTCATCGCAGCCCGGATTTGCAATCGCTATACTTAGAAATTCACAACATTATCGGAAAACTGATGTCCGCCAATAATTTTTATATTGCGCTTTACGATCCGGATACGGACATGATGAGTTTTCCATACCGCGTAGATGAATACAATCCCGTTACAAAATCAAGAAAATCCCAAAAAGGACTTACGGAATATGTTCTAAGAACTGGCGCTCCATTGCTGGCAAACTTAGAAAAAATTAAACTACTACATTTATCCGGCGAAGTTGTACAGAGCGGAACTCCTTCTCCAATTTGGCTTGGCGTTCCACTTATAATAAATCAGAAGTCAGTTGGTGTTATGGCAGTTCAGGACTATCACAACGCGGATGTATTTGGTGAAGATGAAAAACAAATACTTAGTTACATTTCTGAACAAGTAGCCCTTGCAATTGAGAAAAAAAGAAACGAAGAAGCAGAAAGGCGACGCATTCAACTTGTATTGGAAAATCGCAACTCTTTAATGGAACTTGCCCAGCTTGACAAGAACGATTTTGAATACGCACTAAAGAAAATTTTAAGCTCAGCTTCAAATACGCTCACTATAGAGCGTGTAGGTTTCTGGGTCCTAAATCAAGAACTGAAAACTCTTGAGTGCCGGATGTTATACTTAAATAGTGCCAATGATGTAGATAACTCTTCAGGCCCCAAAGTGTTACCGGCTACATTTCCAAATGAGGCTGGAGACTTCGAATCTTATCATGAAAAATTAAAACAGAACAAGCCACTAGTTACTTATGATGCACAATCCGGATTTGATAGCGGCATTGTAGAAGAATACTTAATACCGCTTGGGATCACCTCTATGATGGATGTTCCGGTTTGGTACCACGGAGATGTAGTTGGTATTGTATGCCTTGAACAAGTTGGAGTGAACAGAAACTTTTCTCTAGAAGAAGAAGATTTCTTAACATCGATAGCAACAATGGTATCACTCGCGCTGGAAACTTCTACTAGAAGAGTTGCCGAAGACAATTTACGTGCAAACGAAGAGCAATATAGGCTCGTTGTTGAAAACGCCAACGATGCAATAATTGTTGCTCAAGATGGAATGATTAAATTTTCTAATCCGAAGGCACTTATTGTTACCGGATTTTCTACCGAAGAGCTAACTACAAGACCATTCACCGATTTCATTCATCCCGATGACAGAATAGTTGTGGTGGAAAACTATATTAAACGTATGAGGGGAGAGGCGGTACCGAGTTCATATCCATTTAGAATAGTTAGAAAAGATAATTCAACAGTCATTGTTGAAATTAATGCAGTGCTAATAAACTGGAAAGGTAAAGCAGCAACATTAAACTTCCTTACCGATGTTACTGAACGTAAACGCGCTGAAGAGGAAACAAAAAACGCGCTTGATAAGGCTAAAGAACTTAGCGAATTAAGATCCCGTTTTATATCGATGGCTTCTCACGAGTTCAGAACCCCGCTTACTTCAATTCTCACCTCCGTGGAGATAATTGAAAATTATTTTATGAAGCTAACCGAAGAACAAAGGGGAAAAAATTTAGCTCGTATTAAAGATAATGTTAAGCATATGACCAGTTTGTTGAACGATGTTCTTTTTATAGGAAAAAATCAAGCCGGCAAACAGCAGCTTAATCTCCAAAAGGAGAATCTTAAAAATCTTTGTAATGCAATTGTCGAGCAATTTGAAATCACTATTTCGTCAAAGAATATCCATAAGCTACTTTATATAGAAAACAATCTGGCAGAAGAAGCAATGATTGATTCCAAGATTATCAGACAAATCCTCGAAAACTTGATTGCAAATGCTATCAAATATTCCCCAAACGGCGGTGAGATAAAATTTGAAGCAGTATGCCGGGCCAACAAGATTCTATTCGAAGTAAGCGATCAGGGAATTGGAATTCCGCTCGACGATCAGAAAAGATTGTTTGAGCCGTTTCACCGCGCAAAAAATGTTGGAACAATATCCGGCACGGGACTTGGGTTGGCAATAATGAAAACCTCCGTAGAGCTACATGGCGGAACTATTCAGGTTAGCAGTAGCGAAGGTACCGGAACAACATTTACAATTGAAATACCTTTAATAACAAATTGAATGGGAGAGTTATGAGTAAAATTCTTATCATAGAAGACGAAGTTGATATAAGAGAAAGCCTTGAGCAGGTTCTTACAATAGAAGGATATGAAGTAATTGCCGCCGAAAACGGAAGGGTTGGTTTAGAGAAAGCAAAGAAAAATCTGCCCGAACTTATATTCTGTGATATCAATATGCCGGAATTAGACGGCTATGAAGTTATATCCGAACTCAGAAATCACAAAGAAACCCAGACAATCCCATTTATCTTTCTAACCGCTCGTGCCGATAGAAATGATTTGCGGAAAGGAATGAATCTTGGTGCTGACGACTACTTAAATAAACCATTCACTCTTGAGGAATTGAAAAACTCGATAGCTGCCCGGCTAGCTAAAAGTAAAATTGTTAAGGAAAAAGAAAAAGAAAAAATAGATGCTTTGAGAAATAGCATAAGCATGTCTATGCCTCACGAACTTAAAACGCCGCTAAACGGAATAATTGGATTTGCAGAAGTTTTTGTAAATGAAATTAATACACTCGAGAAAAATGAATTAGTTGAGATGGCAAATTACATTCTAGAAAACGCAAGGAGGCTGGATAAAACCATCGAAAAATATTTGCTTTATGCCCACCTACAATTTCTTAATAGCAACGCCGATCTTTTATCTTCAGCTAAAAAGAGCTCTACAAATTTGGATGTCAACCTAGTTACAAATATCGTTTCCATTAGAGCTAACAGTTATAACCGGCTTGAAGATTTAACACTTGATCTTACACCCGCGCTGTTAAAAATTCATCCGGAGTATTTGAAAATTATAATCGAGCAAATCGGGAATAATTGTTTTGATTATTCCTACAAAGGAAGCCATGTAAACATATCTTCACAGTATAACGAATCATCCTACATATTGTTCTTTAAGGATGAGGGGCGTGGTTTAACAGAGAAACAAATTTCCGAAATCGGCGGCGGTTTTACTCAGTTTGAAAGAACTATTTATGAACAGCAGGGAACGGGAATGGGGCTGGCTATTTCAAAAAGAATTGTGGAAATGTTCGGCGGAAAATTTGTAGTAAAAAGTGAATTAAAAAAAGGAACTACGGTAACTATTGAATTACCCATCTCCAACAACTATTGAGAATATATTGTGAAGTGCATATTTTTTTTGTGCACTTTGAGAAAATCCTATCAATAATTAATTATACTGTTGAGACGAGTCTGTGATCATGATGCGGGTTTTACCACGGCTTGCTTAAATTATTGGAGTGTAAGTACTAAAACATTTAAAATGCAAAAAAAAAGCCCGGTATAGAAGTCAATCTATACCGGGGTTAAATAATACTAATACTATTACTACTACAACTAAAAAATAAAACAAGTGATACTAATAATACTATTACTACTACCAGTAACAATTAAAACAACCAATTGTTACTAACTGTAATTTACAAGAATTAGGATAAGAGTCAAGCTATTTTTAAATGACATGAGAGAAAAATCTAATACCCTATTCTCGTTAAAACATTAGCTATAATCGCAGCTGAAATGGCAAGTACTTTTTAATACTTAGTTTGTGGCCACAGTTTAATAATATTTTCTTAAAAAAAATCTAAACGCTCTGTTTGAAATGTTTCGGGAGGTGTCAGAAATTCGTTGCCAACAATATGAAAAACACAAAATTTGGCTACTAATAAAACCTTCCAAAATGTTGTGACCAAAAAATGACTAATTCATTTCTAAATATATCGACAAGTCTCGAAGTTTCAGTTCGCACTTGAAATTCGCTATCTAATACGCAGAGTTAGAAAAGGAATTTGTTCTGAGTTGGGAAGACAGATATTTATTAAACTACTAATTTTGAGTATAGACAATTTTATGCTTTTTCATTTTCCTCCAAAGTGTTGAAGGATCAATTTTTAATTCTTTTGCTGCTTTTGTGCGATTCCAATTATTCTTTTTCAATACAGAAATTATCAAATCTTTTTCGGCTTCTTGAAAACCTTTTTGTGTGCCGGAATTAGTGTCCGAAATATATTTCTTACTACGTTCTCTTAATCTTTTGGGAAGGCATTCAACTTGAATTACTTCACCATTGCAGAGAACAAAACTGTGTTCTATCACATTCTCCAATTCTCTTATATTGCCCGCCCAATTATAATCCATCAAAAGATCATAGGCTTCAGAGGAAAACTGTTTAATATGTTTATTGAATTTATTGTTGAAGCTTTGGATAAAGTGATTAACAAGCAACGGAAGGTCATCCATTCTTTCTCTAAGTGGTGGAAGATGAATGTTAATCACGTTTATTCTATAAAATAAATCCTCTCTAAATCTTCCGGCTGAGATTTCTTCAGAAAGTACTTTGTTTGTGGCGGCGATTATTCGTGTCTCCATTTTAATGGATTTATTCCCACCAACTCTCTCGAACTCGCGTGTTTCTAATACTCGCAGCAATTTTGTTTGAACCGCAATTGAGAGGTCGCCGATCTCATCCAAAAACAAAGTTCCACCTTGAGCAAGTTCAAACCTTCCAATCTTTGTTTTTATTGCGCCCGTAAAAGCTCCTTTTTCATGTCCAAATAATTCGCTTTCTATTAGAGATTCCACAAATGCGCTACAATTAACGGCTATAAACGGTCCGGTTTTTCTTGAGCTATTTAGGTGTATTGCGCGTGCTGCTAATTCTTTTCCCGTTCCACTTTCGCCGGTTATTAAAACAGACGTATCTGTTTGGGCCACACTTTCAAGCACAGAAAATATTTGTGCAATATCCTTATTTCTTCCCACTATGTTTTCATACTTAAAAAATTCACTCAGATGGGCTGATAAATTTCTTATTTCCGATATATCTATAAATGTTTCAACAGCTCCAATGCTCTCTTTTTTGTTATTACTCAGAATTCCAGAATTAACACGTATTGGAATATTTTTCCCGCTTTTATTCAATATCTCCAATTCATTACCAATCATTGGTTTACCTTTTTGCATCGTTTGCTCCATGTGGCAACCGTTGCGGCAGAGAGATGAATTGAAAATATCCCAGCATTTTTTACCTACAGCTTCGTTTTTTTTAAATCCGGTTATTTTTTCCGCCGAAGTATTAAAGGAAGTTACATTCCATTCGTTATCAATTGTAAAAGTTCCCTCGATATTGCTGTTGAAGATTGCGTCTAGTTTGTTCTTTTGATCTATAAGTTCTATAGTTCTCTCTTCAAGTTCTTCGGATAATGATAACATTTCTTTTGTATCTCGAAAAACAAAAACAACACTTAAAACAGAATTCTCTTTTGTGATTGGTGTTATGGATGCCAGTACATTTTTTACGTTTCCTTTCTTATCTGTGATGTTAATCGCGAGGTTTGTAAAAACGCGGTTGCTGTCCAATGATTGGGAAATATACTTTAAATCATCAATGCATTCACGGAACAAAAGTGTACAGTCCGACTCAATAATTTCCTCTTCACCATAACCGCTAATCCTTGAAGCGGCTTCATTGAAAACGATGATCTTCAAATCCTTACCTATAACGGCTATTCCATCGGGAATTATAACCGCTTCTTTATTTTTATCAATGATTTGCTGTACTTCAATCATAATATCCTCTCTTATAACTATTGCAATTTAGATGAAGCCTTGCATAAATGCAATTATAATGCAATGCATCTTGTGATATTGCAATACCCCAAGCTTTGATACTTGAAATACAGTAGAAAAACGAGCTTTTATTTTGGAATGATTATGGTATCAGTAAGTCTACTTTGCATTTCGAATAGGAGAAATAAATACCATGGATAGAGGAAATGTCTCTTGGTTCAGACAAAAAGCTGAATCGCTTTGCCTTAAATTGGAACGAAATATTCTTTCCAACAAATCCCTAAAATGCAAAGTTGTTTATGGACCAGTGCGGTCCAGAAGATTGGGCTATGTTCTTGGAATAAATAACATTAAACCTAAAGTCTGTTCTTACAATTGCATTTATTGCCCTTCTGGAAAAACAGCGTGCTGTTCTATTTGCACAAATTATTGCCTTTCACCCTACGAACTTCATTTATCCGTGAAAAACAAATTGGAAGAGTTAAAGGAAAATGGGAAACAGATAGATTACATAGCTTTTGCGGGAAGCGGGGCACCTACACTTGATTCAAGTCTTTCTAAAGAGATTTTACTTCTTCGTGAATTTGGTTACAAGATCGCGGTATTCACTAATTCATCTCTTGTGTGGGGTGATAACATTCAAGAAGAGTTGATGTTTGCAGATTATGTTTCTTTGAAAATTGACACTGTGAACGAAGCAACGTGGCAAAAGATGAATCGACCACATAGAAGATTGGACTACGATCTAATTCTGGAAGGGATTTCTCAATTCTCAAAAAAATTTCAAGGCACATTAACCACCGAAACAATGCTAATCAAAAATTTTAATGATAACGAAAGTGAAATTGAAAGCCTCGCGGAATTCTTGAATTCATTAAAACATAGCGAGTCATATTTTATGACCCCGATGTATCCATCAGCGGAAAACTATTCGGTTACACCTGATGATGAGACTCTAAAACAACTAGCCTTAATAATTAAAGCAAAAGTTGCTAACTCGGTTTTATTATGCTGCCCAGAGAAAGAGGAGTTTTTTGCAACAGATGATTTTGAAAATGAGTTTTTAGGATTGCTATCAATTCACCCAATAAGTGCAGAGGCTGTTACTAATTTTATAAAAAATGATGCGGATAAAGAAAAGCTGGATAGTATGTTAAAAAATAATATTGTGGAAAAAATAAATCATAATGGTAAAGAGTTCTTTGCACTAACCTCGGCGGAACGTTTAGCGGAAAGTTCTTTACTAATCAATTAGAAAGGTATTCGAAATGATATTTGATCCTGCTTGCATTTCTTGTATTGTCAACCAAGCATATAACTCAGCCAAACTTTTTGGCGATGGGGATAAATCTCTACAGTTAAGAATTCTTAAACATGTCTGCGAAAAAACAAAATTTGTTAACCACGATTTAGCTGCTCCATTTTTTTCAAGAAAGATTCAAGAAATAATTATAGAACATACCGGAGAATTAGATCCCTATAAAACAATTAAAAAGGAAAATATTGCAAAAGCCGAAAAGTATATTCCGATATTAAGCAGTATGATAAAAAATTCACAAGATAAACTCGAAGCTGCTATACGTGCAGCAATAATAGGTAACATTATAGATTTTGGAGCAAGTCCCAATTTTAATCTCGAACACGAAATTCAAAAAATAGCTGAAACACAAATAGACGCTTCCACTCTATCCAACTTTAAGAATGATCTCGCTAAAGCTAAACTGATTCTTTATATAGGTGATAATTACGAAGAAGCACTCTTTGACAAACTTTTGTTAACCGAATTATTACCAAAGAGAATTGTTTTTGCAGTTCGTTCGAAACCTATTCTAAATGATATAACTCTGAATGAAGCCAAACAGTTAAACATTGGTAAAATATGCTCAGTTATTGAAAGTGGTAGTACTATCGCCGGCACAGACTTAAACGAATGCACTCCGGAATTTTTAGAATTATATAACACAGCCGATCTTGTAATCTCGAAAGGGCAAGGCAATTATGAAACTTTAATAGATGAAACACGCCCGATATATTTCCTTTTTAAAGTTAAGTGCGAAGTAATATCGAGGCATTGCGGCTTACCGGTTGGCAAAGGAACTATGTTATTAAATAGGAATGACTGCGAGGAAAAGAAAGCAATAAACTATTAGGCAACAATTTATAAACGAAATAAATCTTAATGAGTTAAAGATAGAGGAGTAAATGAACGATAACGAAAAACAATCTCGCCAGAGGCGGGATGATGAAGAAGAAAAACGAATTCAAGAAAGTGTTTCAAAAATTAAACATCGAATTGCTGTATTTAGCGGCAAAGGTGGTGTTGGAAAGACAACTGTAAGTGTTAATCTTGCTTACAGCTTACAATCTGAAGGTTTTTCAACCGGAATTCTTGATGCTGACATTACGGGACCTAATGTTCCGAAAATGCTAAATATCGAAGGGGATTTTATTTACCTAAATGAAAAAATTGTTCCTTTTGAAAAATATGGCGCCAAGATAATTTCGATGGCTAGTTTAATAAAAAACGGGCAACCGCTAATTTGGCGTGGACCCATGCGTTCAAAAGTAATTAACCAATTTCTTGCAGATGTTGAATGGGGCGAGCTTGATTATTTAATTGCGGATCTACCTCCCGGTACCGGTGACGAAATTTTAACAATCGCTCAACAAATGAAACCCGACTATGCAGTTGTTGTAACAACTCCACAAGAAGTATCTGTACTTGATGCAGAACGCGCAATTAACATGGCTCAAAAACTGGGAATACCTTACATCGGTGTTGTTGAAAATATGGCCGGCTTGGTCTGCCCTCATTGCAGTGCAGTAATTGAACTCTTTGGCTGTGGTGGCGGAGAAAAATTAGCTAACAAATACAATGTTCCATTTCTCGGTTCGATTCCTATAGATATTAACGCACGAATTCTTGGTGATAGCGGCAAACCTATTGTCTTAGAAAAACCAAACTGCGAAGTAACGAATGCTTTTAAATCAATCACTACTTTGATCGAAGAACATTATCTAACCGAATTACATACCAGTAATTATAAGTGACATAATGAATAATAAAGTAAAAATCGGAATAATTATTTGCGACAGATACAAAAGCTGCGCTGGTGGTAAATGTTTCAGATCAGCTAAGGAAAGAGCCGGAGCCTTTGATATTTACAAGGATAGAGAAGTTGAGCTGGTCGGCTATACAACTTGCGGCGGATGCCCCGGCGGTAATATAGAATACGCACCGGAAGAGTTAAAAAAAAATGGTGCTGAAGTTATTCACCTTGCAACGGGAATGGTGGTTGGCTATCCTCCATGTCCTTATATCGGCACATTCAAAAAATTTATTGAAAGCAAATATGATTTGAAGGTTGTAGTTGGTACTCATCCTATTCCCGAAAAATATTTTTTAACTCATACAGAGTTAAACACTTGGGACACTCCAGAATGGAATGAGCTTACCAAACCAACATTAAAAGAGAAAGAAATAAGATTGACTTACGATTAAACAACTAAAAACAAAAATATAGGAGGCAATAATGCCTGGTTTAAATAGTACTGGTCCGGAAGGAAAAGGGAAAATGACTGGAAGAAGACTTGGTCATTGCAAATCAACTAAGGAATCTGAGACAGAAAATCCAACTACCGAAAATAAAGAAGTTGTATTAGGAATTGGCCGCGGAGGAAAACCACGCGGTGGCGGTAAAGGAAATTGTGCCGGTGGTAAAAAAGGAAGTGGAAAGGGATTTGGAAGAAATAAATAATATATGTTGAATATAGACCATGAACAAAGAAGGTGAATATTTCAACTGAAGGTTCAAGGGCTGAAATGATAATAGCTGTTGCGATATCAAAACCGGAAAGGATCTCTAACATTTCGGATGTTTTTGGAAAAAGTTTTTTTTTCTTACTTCATAATGCCGCTGATAAATCTGAAGTGATATTGAGTAATCCATTTGCATCTGAATTAGGCGGCGGCGGGATTCAATCTGCAAAACTTCTGATAGAAAATTGCGCAGATGTATTAATAGTAAAGCAGATTGGAAGAAATCCTTTCCGGTTTCTTTCATCTGCCAAAATAAAGATTTATCAATCTGCGGAAACAACCGCCAGTGATGCAATAAGGCATTTTGCTGAAGGAAAACTGAACATGATAGGAGAAACAAACAAAGATAATTCGTTCGGTAGAAAGCGAAAAAGAAGCGGTAAAAAATTTATAGATAAAAAGTATGTCAACGATAAAAAAGGAAATATATGAACAAGAGAATAGCTGTAGCAATTGAAGAAATAGGTACAGAGGAAAGAGTAGCTGAACATTTTGGAAGATGTTCAAAGTTTTATGTTTGCGAACTTGACGAACAAAAAATAGTATTAAAGACCGAAACATTTTTTAATCCTCTAGTCGGCGAGCACAGTGGTACTTGTCAATTACCCGGATATGTTAAGCAATTCAACGTGAATACAATCATAGCCGGAGGCATGGGACAAAAAGCAGTATCAAACTTTCTTTCATTTGGAATTGATGTTATCACAGCACCCGGACTCCTTTTCGAAGAAGCTTTGAACCGCTATAATCAAGGAGAACTTATCGGTTACGAGGCATGCAAGCACGATCACGAAAACAGTCATAATTGTCATTAAGGAATTGAAGTGATAATATCTATTGCCTCGGGTAAAGGAGGAACCGGCAAAACGACAGTTGCAACAAGTCTCGCTTCCGTTAATCCCGGAAGCGTTTACCTAGACTGTGATGTTGAAGAACCAAATGGTCACATTTTACTTCATCCTCAATTTCATGCGGAAGTTCCAACTACTAAGAGTCTACCGGAAATTGATTATTCCAAATGCACATATTGCGGTAAGTGTGCGCAAGTTTGCGAGTTTCATGCGTTAATTAATTTGGGATCAGAAATATTCCTTGTAGAAGAACTCTGTCATGGATGTGGAGCTTGTGAATGTTTGTGTCCAGAAAAAGCGATAACAGAGAAGAGTAAAACAATTGGAATAGTCCGGAAAGGGTTTTCAGAATGGAACAATATAGAGTTTTACGATGGAGTTCTAAATATTGGTGAAGCTTCAGCTTCACCCGTAATTAAAGATGTCAAAAAGAAAATTCAAGAAAATAAACTGAACATAATTGATTCTCCTCCGGGTACATCATGCTCTATGGTTGAAGCTGTAAGAGGTTCTGATTTTTGCCTTCTTGTTACAGAATCCAGTCCGTTTGGGTTGCATGATTTGCGGCTTGCAATCGAAGTTTTACAAATTCTAAAAATTCCCTTTGGCGTTGTGATTAACAAGTATGAAGAATCATACAAAGAACTTGAAAATTATTTAAACGAAGTTAAGATAAATGTTCTGATGAAAATTCCATTCGATAAGGGTATCGCAGAAGATTATTCAAATGGGAAAATGCCGGAGATGTTTTTAACTATAATGAATGAAGAGTTTAAAAACATCGCAAAGAAAATATATGCACTAGTTGCAGTAGATAAAAGTAATACAACATTACATTAAAAAGGAGTTCGTTATGGAAAACAACAATGGTTCTCTAGTATTTACAATGCCACGTATCGGAGAAAAGGCGCCGGAATTTAAGGCTGTAACAACACAAGGAGATATCAATTTCCCAGAACAATATGCCGGAAGTTGGGTAATACTTTTCAGTCATCCGGCAGATTTTACTCCGGTTTGTACTTCTGAATTTATAACCTTCGCTTTTTTAGAAGAAAAATTTATGAAAGCCAATTGTAAGTTGGTCGGTTTATCTATTGATGGAATATACAGCCACATTGCATGGCTAAGAACAATTAAAGAAAAAATTGAATACAAAGGGATGAAAAATGTCGAGGTCAATTTCCCTTTAATTGAAGATATCACAATGGAAATTGCTACAAAGTATGGAATGATTCAGCCAGGAGAAAGTTCTACAAAAGCAGTAAGAGCAGTTTTTGTTATTGATCCGAAAGGAATCATTCGGACTATCATTTACTATCCATTAAGCTTAGGTAGAAATTTTGATGAACTCTATCGTGTTGTAATAGCTCTTCAAACCGCAGATAATTTTTCCGTTGCTACTCCGGCAGATTGGCAGCCTGGTGACGATGTTATCATTTCTCCAGCTGGCTCATGCGGCGCAGCTAAAGAAAGAATGGAAGGCAAAGACGACCTAGTTTGTCAAGATTGGTTCTTCTGCTCAAAAAAATTAGATAAAGATAAAGTCCTAAAATCAATCATCAAAAATTAGAGTAATTGAACTGTGAGCCAAATTCAAAAATATTCTCAAGTGTTGGTTCTAAGCGGTAAAGGTGGAACTGGTAAAACAACTTTTGCCGCTTCGATTTCTAAGTTGCTAAAAAATAAAATTGTTATTGATTGCGATGTTGATGCCGCGAATCTATATCTTCTATTGAAACCCGAAATTGAAACTAAGAAACAATTCTATGGCGGAAAGAAAGCAGAGATAGATTCTGGGAGTTGCAGCGAATGTGGACTCTGCGAAGAAATCTGCAGATTTGAAGCAATACATAATTTTAAAGTGGATGTTATTAGTTGTGAGGGCTGCGGCTTCTGTGCTATGGTTTGTCCAGAACAAGCTATTTCTTTCGATTTCCACAAGACGGGGGACTTTTATTCCGGTGTACTCGAAGACGAATCGAAGTTTATTTATGCAAAGCTTATTCCCGGTGAAGGAAACTCCGGCAAACTTGTTAGCGAAATTAAAAAAGCAGCAACCGATAATATTTCGGAAACAACCGAATGGATAATTATTGATGGACCGCCTGGAATCGGTTGTCCGGTTAACGCCAGTCTTTCCGGTATTGATTTTGTTGTTATAGTTGCTGAGCCAACACTTTCCGGCTTGCACGATTTAACAAGACTTCTCGAACTATTAAAAAAGATGAAGTATGCGCACGGTATCATCATCAATAAATTTGATTTGAATCTAGAGGTAACGGAAAAAATCAATGAATTTGCGAAAATGAACAATGTTGATGTTTTAGGTTATCTGCCATTTCATCATGATTTTGTTCGCTCGCTACAATTAGGCAAAACAATAGTCGAATATAATCTTGAGATAAGAAAACAAATTGAAAACATTTGGACGGGTATTAAAAGTCATATAAATAAAAGGAAGTAATAAATGAAAATTGCAATAACATCAACGGGTGGGTCAATGGATGCGCTAGTAAGCGAACAGTTTGGTCGTTGCCAATATTTTTTAATAGTTGATTCCGAAACTATGAAGTTTGAAGCCGTATCAAATTTAGGCGAACAAATGCAGAGCGGCGCCGGCCCAAAAGCTGCAGAGTTAATCATCTATAAAGGTGCGGAGGTTTTATTAACCGGGCATGTTGGTGATAAAGCTGAGGCAGCCTTAAAAAAATCAGATATCATTATTGTTGACGGCTTGAAAGGAAATCTGAAAGTTAAAGATGCTATTAACAGCTATTTAGCTAAAAAATCATAGGAGAGAAAAGTGTTCGTACCTAAAAGAATATTTTTCACTAAAGGAGTGGGCAGACACAAAGAATATCTCAGTTCTTTTGAAGCAGCCTTAAGAAACGCCGGCATTGAAATATGCAATTTGGTAACTGTTAGCAGTATTTTCCCTCCCGGCTGTAAAATTATCTCTAGGCAGCAAGGATTAAAAGAAATAAAAGCCGGACAAATTACTTTTGCAGTAATGGCAAGAAATGCAACTAATGAGCCTAACCGTTTAATTGCTTCTTCTATTGGTGCTGCTATTCCGGCAGATGGAAAACATTATGGATATCTTTCAGAATATCATCCTTATGGTGTTAAAGAAAAAATTGCCGGAGATTACGCCGAGGATTTGGCTGCTCAGATGCTTGCTACAACACTTGGTGTTGAGTTTGATTCTGAAACCGATTGGAATGAAAGAGAACAAGTGTTTAAAATGTCCGGTAAGATTGTAAAAACATTTAATGTAACTCAAACCGCTGAAGGCGATAAAAAAGGTTTATGGACAACCGTAATTGCTGCGGCAATACTTTTGCCTTGACAAGCAATCATCTATAATGAAAATAATCAAAATCTATTTGAAGAATATATATGAAGACAAATATTAGACTCACTGTTCTATACGACAACAACCCTCTGATAAATAATTTACAGACTGATTGGGGATTTTCATGTTTACTAGAATTCGCTAATACAAAATTATTGTTTGATACCGGCGATAACGGGAAAATACTTTTGAATAATATGGAGAAACTCGGCATCGATCCCAAAAGTATTGATATTGTTTTTTTGTCCCATTTTCACCACGATCATACTGGCGGCTTGAAAGATTTTCTGCAAATGAATTCAAAAGTGAAAGTCTATTTCCCTCAATCATTTCCACAAGAAATAGTGGATGTAATTTATAATTCCGGCGCAGAACCGGTTCCGGTTTCCGGATCAATAGAAATTATCCCGAATATATTTTCACTTGGTGAAATAGATGGTAAAATTCCCGAACAATCACTAGCCTTAGTAAGTGATAAAGGTCTTGTTGTAGTAACCGGCTGTGCTCACCCCGGAATTATTACAATACTGGAAAAAGCAAAAACAAAATTTTCTCATGAGTCCATATATATGGTAATCGGAGGCTTTCACCTTCACAAAACAAATGCTAATGAAATTAATGATGTTGTACATCAATTGTTCAAAATGGATATTGTAAATCTTGCACCTACACATTGTTCGGGGAGAGAAGCACGAATTATGTTTGAGGAAGTCTTTGATAAAGGCTATGTTGAAATCGGAGTAGGTAAAGTTGTTGAAATTTACTAGAAAGCTAAATCTCTTCTTAGGATTAATCTAATGGAAATCTTGATAAGTGTACTAAAGGAATCCTTGAAGGTAACTCTCTTTGTTCTTGCTATGATGATTGCCGTTGATTTTATAAATGTCAAAACAAAAGGTAAGCTCGAATCAATTCTTAAAGAAGGCCGCAAATGGAAGCAGTATTTTATTGCTTCTCTGCTTGGAGCGGCTCCCGGCTGTTTGGGTTCTTTCGCCGGTGTTTCACTTTACATTCACGGAATGATAAGTTTTGGAGCTCTTACCGGGTTGATGTTTGCAACTGCCGGAGACGAACAATTTATAATGTTGGCTATGTTTCCTAAAACAGCAATTATAATGTTTGTTATTCTCTTCATCCTTGGAATTATTATAGGATATCTTACCGATTACCTTGTTAAAAAATTCAATATAAAAACATGCACAGATTGCGAGATAAAACAGTTCCACCCGGAAGAAAAAGGTTACAAGCATTACTTAAAAGATCACATCTGGGCTCATATAATTAAAGGACATTTGCTAAAAACTTTTCTTTGGACCTTTGGCGCACTTCTTTTTGTTGAATTTGTCATGAGCTTTGTTGATTTGAAAAGTATCACTGCTGAATATATGCTTTGGCTTTTAATTCTATGTGCACTCATTGGTATCATTCCGGAATCCGGACCTCATTTAATCTTTGTAATGCTCTTTGCAAAAGGGTTGATTCCATTCTCAGTTCTCTTTACTAGTTCAATTGTTCAAGATGGACATGGAATGCTGCCAATGCTATCTTATTCAGTTAAAGATTCATTACGCATAAAAATGTTCAACTTTGTTTTCGGTTTATCAATTGGTCTGTTCATTTATTTGTTGGGGTATTGATGATTGATTATAGTGATATTTCAAAATCAGAAAGTGATTTACTACTTAAAACATGGGGTTACGACTTATTAGACGAATGCAACACAATGATAACCGAGGCAAATTTTACAACCGGAAAAATCCTCGATGTTGCTACCGGAACCGGAAGAGCTGTTTCTCTTCTATCCAGAATTTCCGCCAAAGTTATTACTGGTGATCTGAGTTTTGATTTGAAGATTGAAAGTGATAGACGGATTTCTAATAAACACTTGGATAGAGTTACTTACGTACAGTTGAATATGGAAAGAATGCCGTTTAAGAGTAACGTTGTAGAAAATATTGTATGCATTAATACACTACACGAACTTGATAATCCGGATTCTTGTCTTGCTGAAATTAAAAGAATTAGCTCTCCAAATGCGAAACTACTTATTGCCGATTTTAACTCGGAAGGATTTGATGTATTGGATAAAGTACACTCAATTAGATTTAACAAACTTCATCGGCGTGGGAAAATATCTACCAATGAAATTAGAAACTTTCTGATTAGCTCTTTTACCGGAGTAAAAGAAGTAAATACCAAACTTAACATTGGTTTTATTGTCACCGGGAAAAAGAAATGAACTATGCCTCGGCAATACATGTAGAAAACATAGGGGTCCTTTCAGTCGAAACTGAAATAAAAGTTAATACCTACGATATTGATATTGCAGACCATGTGAATAATATTGTCTATTTGCGCTGGCTTGAAGATCTGCGCAATTTACTATTCTCAAGAATGTGTCCTTTGGATAAAATATTGGAGCTAAATTACTATCCTGTTGTAGCTCACACCGAAATGAAGTATAAAAAACAAATTACCTTGTTCGATAAACCAATAGGCAAAATGATTGTCGAAAAATATTCTCATGGTGTTATTGTGTTAAGAGCAGAGATTAGGGTTAATAATTGTTCTGTTTTTTCTGCAACGCAAAAATGTGTGCTTATGAATTTAACAACCAAAAAAATGTATAAAAGAAGGATTGATGAACTTTTTAAGTAGTTAAGAAAGATTTACAAATAAATTATTATCAAACAAAAAATGAAGAGTTATGAATACTAAAAACATGAGCTTTGATACAAAGCTGATTCACAGCGGGGGATTTGATGATCAATTTGGAAGTGCTGTTGTTCCTATTTATCAGACTTCCACATTTAAATTTAAGAATGCACAACATGGCGCAGATTGCTTCTCCGGTGCAAGTGATGGTTATATTTATACCAGAATAGCAAACCCAACTATAAGAGCGCTAGAAAAAAATATCGCGGATTTGGAAAACGGTTATGACGGAATTGCAACAAGCTCCGGCATGTCTGCAATTACAAGTGTTTACATGGCTCTGTTAGGGACTGGAAGCCACATAATTAGCACTGCTTCTGTTTATGGCCCAGCTAGAGGTGTTTTGGAAAAAGATTTTTCCCGCTTTGGTGTTGAGGCTGATTTTATTAACACTTTAGATATAAATCTAATTTCCTCGGCTATTAAGAAAAATACAAAAGTGCTCTATATTGAAACTCCAGCAAACCCAACAATGGAAATCACGGATATTCAAGCATGTTCCGAAATAGCAAAAGAACATAAGCTCATATTAGTTGTTGATAATACTTTTGCCACTCCTTACTTACAGAAACCGCTTAACTTGGGTGCGGATGTTGTCCTTCACTCGGTTACTAAATTCATTAATGGTCATGCCGATATTGTTGGTGGTGTAGTTGTTGCAAAAGAAAAATATATTTACGAAAAGATTCGTCACTCTATGGTTTATATGGGTTGTAATATGGATCCTCATCAAGCATATATGGTTCTCCGTGGCGTAAAAACCTTATCTCTTCGTGTTGAGCGTAATCAAGAGAATGCAATTAAGGTTGCCCACTTTTTAGAAGGGCATCCAAAAATTGCATGGGTAAAATATCCGGGACTGGAATCACATCCACAATTTGAATTGGCTAAAGCTCAAATGACCGGCTTTGGTTCAATGATTAGTTTTGGTGTTAAGGGAGGTCTTGAGGCTGGACGCAAGCTAATGGATAACGTTCACTTAGCTACTCTTGCAGTATCGTTAGGTGGTGTCGAAACTCTTATTCAACATCCGGCTTCAATGACTCATGCGGCTGTTAGCAAAGAAGATAAACTTAAAGCCGGTATCACTGATGATTTGGTTCGCTTATCGGTTGGCATTGAAGATGTCAAAGATATTATTGCTGATTTAAGTCAAGCATTAGAAGTTGTGTGAATGAAATGAGCATCAAATCAGCACTGCTTATTCTATTTGTTGTAGCCGGTAATATTGCAGCTCAAAATAATTTCCTTAAAGGGAAAATAACAGATTCTAAAAATGGTAACGCCATTCATGGAGCAGCTGTTTCCATTGCTTACAATTATTTGGTTTACACTAATAACGAAGGGTACTACACAATAAATGAAATACCGGAAGGCAGTTATAGTGTAAAAGTTTCTCGTCTTGGATATAAACCGCTTTCTGTAACTCTGAACGTCAATTCGGTTTCTAGTATTAAAGATTTTTTTCTGGAACCATCGCCGATAGAACTTGACGAAGTAATTGTAAGCACGGGCAGAACAGACAATTATCTTCGCAATTCTCCATATTCTGAAATCTTGGTTGCTAAAGAGCAGTTTGAAAGTAAACCGCTTCAATCCATGTCGGATATTCTTAAAAGCGAACCGGGCATTTCACTTTTACGAGATGGTATTTGGGGAACTGAAATCAGCATTCGTGGCTTAAACCGGGAAAATGTTGTGACTCTAATTGATGGCAATAGAATAGCAACCTCAACCGATATTGCTGCACGGCTTTCAATGGTTAATTTAGATGATATCGAGAGAATCGAAATAATTAAAGGCGCTTCTTCTTCTATTTACGGTTCCGGTGCAACCGGAGGCATTGTAAATGTTATTACAAAATCCGCTTCGTTTAACAATGAATTTTCTTTGAATGGAAATTTATCATCCGGATTGAGTTCTGTGAATAATCTTTCTTCAATGTCGGGTCTTCTTTCCGCTAGTAATACCTTCTGGTCTTCCAAGCTTTCGGGTTCTTATAGAAAAGCTCGGAACACTCAAACACCCAACGGTGAATTAAAGAACAGCCAGTTTGAGGATTATAGTTTTAACGGTGCATTAAATTTGGTACCGTTAAATAATCACTTACTCAAAATTGATTATCAATTATTCAAAGCAACAGATGTTGGAATTCCCGGTGCTTCTGTTTTCCCGGATAATGCTGAGGTTCGCTACCCGGATGAAAAACGTCAATTAATTTTTGCTGGTTATGAAGTTCAGAATATCTCAAAAGTCTTATATAAATTTTCTGCTAAATATTCCTATCAGTTTATTGAGCGGAATGTTGAAAATATCCCTCATACTGTTCAAAACATTGCGGCAAGCGGTACATCTCCGGCTAAAAGAATTAGCGTTTTGAAAATTACTCCAAGTGCTGAACATGCTAACAATAACTTTCAGATCCATGGAAATTTATTGTTGGCAGAAAACAATAATCTATTAGTTGGTGTGGACTATTGGGACAGAACCTATACCGGTCATAGAGAAAAATATCAATTGATTGAAGTGCTTAATTCACAAGGAAACGTAGCAAATACCATTAATAAAGTTGTAGGCGAAAAACCATTACCCGATTCAAAGTATAAAAGTTTTGGTGTGTTTGCTCAAGACGATGCTGAATTACTCAAAGATAAATTAACTGCAACCGTTGGGGCGCGGATAGATAAAATTACTGTGAATGGCGAGTCAGTACTAAATCCAATTTATGAAATAGTAAACGGTGCTATTAATTACTCTCCCGCCGGACAAAAAGTTATTTGGAATAAAATCAACTCTAATGATGTTTCTTATAGCGGGAATGTTGGCTTAAAATATTCCGCAACTTCTAATCTTGATTTTACGCTTAGTCTCGGTTTGTCTTTTCGCTCGCCTTCGCTTGAAGAAAGATTTCAATACATCGATCAAGGAAGTTATGTTCGGGTAGGTGATCCTAATCTGAACCCGGAAAAGGGTAGCTCGGCTGATCTCGGTATTCGCTTTTATTCTTCACAACTTAAAATTGTGTCAAGTATATTTTTCAATTACTTCAACGATCTTGTCACAGAAATTCCCGGATACTTTGAGGGAAGAACCGCCTATATTAAAACCAACATTGGCAAATCGCGTTTGTACGGATTTGATCTTCATGCAGATTATAATTTTTACGAGGATAATGTTTTCTATGCTACGCTTTCTTATGTAAAAGGGGATGATCTTACTTCAAACGGAAACCTACCGGAAATTCCACCATTAAACGGTAATCTTGGAATCCGATTCTCATTATTTAATAAAATGAAGGCTGAGTTCTCATCATCTATTTTCGCAGCGCAAAACAAAGTTGCCGCCGGTGAAATTAGCACACCCGGTTATGCCTTCTTTAATGTTTATCTCGATTTCGGAAGCTTTAATTATAGCTCGATGTATTTTAGATTTTTAACCGGAATTGAAAATGTCTTTGATAAAGAATACCGCAATCATCTTTCAACAACTAGAGGCAAAATATCAACAGAGCCCGGCAGAAATATTTTTCTTAAACTACTTGTCAAATTTTAATTGATTCTGGCTCAACGATGGATTGGTTTACTCTAGCATTTATTTCAGCAATCTTTTCTGCGGCATCGGCTGTTTCCGAAAAGAAAGTTTTGTTCTCCTTAAACGTATTGGATTTTTCATTAATTGTATCATTTGTAACATGTCTTCTTTCAGTTCCGTTTTTCTTTTCAATTCAGCTATCAGAAATATCCTATGTAAGTCTTTCTATACTTTTTTTGAAAACTGTATTAAGTGCCGGCGCTTTTTTGAGCGTTATGTATTCAATAAAGAATCTGGAAATAAGCGAAGCACTCCCTCTTCTTGCTTTATCACCCGGATTAGTTGCTATAGCTGGAGTAATTTTCATCAACGATATACTTGTACTCACTGAATGGATCGGTATTATTTTAATGGTTATTGGGGCATATGTTTTAGAACTACGAAAAGAAAAAAATAATTTTTTAGCTCCATTCAAAGCATTGTTTAGTTTTTCAAAATATTCTTATGTGTTTATCGCATTATTCTTATTTACTGTTACATCTCTTCTAGACCGTGTTCTATTAAAGGGATATAAACTGCCTCCATATTCGTTCATGGCTTTTCAGCAGCTGTTTTATGTACTAATCTTCTCTTTTATCGTAATGTGGAAGCGAAGGAATATAGTCGAACAAATTAAAAATTTCGATAAAAAAATATTCTATTTGCTCATGGCTATTTCGTTCTTTACAGTTATTTATCGTTATACTCAAATCGAAGCCACAAAACTTGCCCCGGTTGCTATGGTCCTTTCTGTAAAACGTCTTTCCATTCTGATCGCTGTAGTGTCTGGCGGTAAATTGTTTAATGAAGAAAATTTACCCAGAAAGATTGTGGCGGTAATTATTATCCTTATTGGTGCTGCATTATTATTGAAATAACGTAAGAAACTTCTTAGATATTAAGACTAAGTCATGGTGAGATTGTCGAACCATGACACTACAAACTAAATAGTCACACTTCGGCGGGCTCTATGAGACAATAAATTAATTATTCAGAGAGTCTTATAAAGAGGAATTCAAAATAAATTTGCTTTGTAAGCTAATTCTTTTGGTTACAGTCTTGTTACATTTAAGCCTAGTGCTAAGTCGTCATACTTTCATGAGTTGGTATGCTCATCAAAATGTATTAGTGACTGTCCTATAAGCCGTACTAGTCTCCATATCCTCAGAAAAAAGGACTTTACCCACAATCTTGCTCTGTCATCACCACCTTGCTTACATCAAACCCTTTGGTTTTGCATTTCTCTATAAGTGAGTTATAAACAGAATCTTCCATCTTTGGAGTTCTGCTTAAAATCCACAAATATTTTCTGCTTGGTGTGCCGACCACTGCATAAGAATAATTTTCTTTGTCGAGATCAATTATCCAGTAATCTCCCCGGAAAGGCCAAAAGAACTGAACTTTTAGTCTGGAGTTGCCAGTTCCTTCAACTACAAATGCTTTTCCGTTTACATCATCCAGTTCCCCCTCTTTCATGCATTTGTTTGTAACTCGAATTGTAGTTGAATCAATTAAGCTATATTCCGCCGAAGAGCAAGAGCAACCTTTCTGAAAACTGTTAGGCAAGTTTGCAATTTCATACCATTTCCCTAAGTAGCGTTGTATATCAACTTTATCAACAGTATCAAGAGGAGGATGGTTGGTGGAAGAACAACCGGATATAAACAGTATTGAAGTGATCAGTAAAACCGAATTAAATTTTTTCATAACAAATCCTTTGTTTAACTAAGAAGGGAGAACGAAGAATAAAATTTTGTTTAATAAACAATAACTTAACTACGAAACACCCGGTTAGAATTGTAAGTTCCAACACTTATTATTCTATACCTTTTAAGATTAGCAAAACATATATTTCACATAACGGATTTAAGGTTTTATGCCGGAAATATCAAGGTTTTATGGAATTATTATCTCTATGTATTATGATGATCATAATCCTCCTCACTTTCATGTGAGATATGGAGAATATTCTGCTGTTATTGGAATACAAGATTTTGCTTTACTTGAAGGAACGCTTCCGCCAAAGGCACTCGGGTTGGTAAGTGAGTGGGCTGCACTTAACAAAACCGGTTTATTGCAAAACTGGGAATTAGCAAAGAACAACGAAATACTAAATAAAATCAGCCCGTTGATGTAGGAGGTTATATGTATTATGATTTGATTGATGTAAAATATGAACATGGATATATATTAGAAGTTGAATTTGTAGATGGAACAAAAGGAGAAGTGAATTTAGAAGAATATGCTAAAAAAGGTGGGGCGTTTTCTTCTTTTGCTAATATCGACTTCTTCAAAAAAGTTTTTATTCATCCGGAACTAAAAGTTCTAACATGGCCAAATGATTTGGATATAGCTCCTGAAACAATTTACGCAATGGTTACAAACCGTTTATTAAATCAAGCGATTTAAATTTACTATAAAAAGAAGAACTAATACAAAGCTCTTCACTCTACACTCTTCGTTCTACATTAATCGTAGTACGGAATAATTTCGCTTCCCATAAATTTTAATACTGCTACAATAACTCCAAGATCATCAAGATAACCGATAAGCGGGGCTAAATCAGGTATGGCGTCAATCGGACTGATGAAATAAATTAGCGCGCCAACAACGATAGACTTTCTGTACCAGGTAACATGGCGGTCTCGCATATAGCGGTAAAGTGCTTTAACATCTTTAGCAAAGCGGATTTTGCTTCCCGCTTTTTCAACTTTCTCCCAAAGATTATCTTGAACATAAGCACTTCCGCGTTCAACTTTTTCTTCGCTGTTATACTGCTCGTCTAATTCATTAATATTATAATTCATTTTGAGTCCCCTTTATTTTTTGAATTGTTCTATCCACTCGAAAACCGTGTTGTACCACAAACGCGAGTTTTGCGGTTTCAAGACGAAATGAGTTTCATCCGGAAAATATAAAAACTTGCTCGGCACACCACGTCTTTGCAAATATGTGAAATGCTGAAACGCTTGTTCTTCCGGTACGCGAAAGTCCATACCTCCTTGAACTACAAGTACCGGTGTCTTAACATTTTTTGCATAACGATGTGGTGAGAATTTATCATATAACGCCTTGTTAGACCAAGGAGTTCCTTTGTTATCCCATTCCGGAAACCAAAGCTGTTCGGTGGTTCCATACATACTTTCAAGATTGAAAACACCGGCGTGACAAATTAACGCGTTGAAACGATCGGTCTGAGTTGAAATCCACGCAGTCATGTATCCGCCGTAAGAACCGCCGGCGGCAAAAAGATTTTTTGAATCTATGAATTTGTATTGCTTGATTGCATTATCAACGCAGTTCATAATATCTGTGTAAGGTTTGCCGCCCCAATCGCCGCTAATTGCATCTGTAAACTTTTGTCCAAAACCGGTTGAGCCTCGGAAGTTAGGCGCAATTACAACATAGCCTTTGGAAGCGAACAATTGCAAGTTCCATCTAAAATGAAATTGATCTGAAGTTGTTCCTTGCGGTCCGCCATGAATAACAACAAGCAGTGGATATTTTTTGTTTGCATCAAAGAATGGAGGTTTGATTAACAACGATTGAATTTGCACTCCATCTTTAGCTTTTGTCCAGAATGATTCTGTAGCATTCATATCAAGCTTAGCAAGCAAATCTTTGTTGAGTGAAGTAAGCTGTGTGATTTCTCCGCCAACTAAATCCATCGCACAAAGTTCGATTGGCATGTTACTACTCTGATGCTTGAAGTAAAGTGTGCTTCCATCGGGAGAAATTTCCATATCGCTGCTGTAAGCATCTTTTACAACCAACTTAAGTTCACTCGTTTCAATATTCAGTTTATAGATTGAGTGGAACGATTCACGGTCGGCATCAAAGTATATGAATTTTGAATCGGGAGAGAAAACAACTTTACCAATGGAGATATCAATTTTTGCAGTTATGTCTTTTGTCTGTTTTGTTGTTCTATCGTAAAGCATTAATCTAAGTTTATCAGCCTCAAAACCGGCACGTTCCATAGAAAGAAATGCCAAATATTTTCCATCCGGTGAATAAACCGGCTGATTATCATTTCCATTGCTGGTAGAGATTTTTTGGTAGGGAATACCAAGTTTAGGATTCATGATAATTACATCATTATTTGTGCTTGTGGCGAGTTTGGTTCCCGATTTTTTATCGTAACTAGCAAAGTTAATTGTGAGAGCGACTTCTTTTTCATCCGGAGCAAAAGTGTAATCTCCGTGTCCTCCTAAAGCAATTGGTGGTACATCAGCATAACTTTTTTTAGTTAGATCCATAATTTCCTTGGTTTCCAAATTCATGGCGAACAAATGGCTTACTTTTTCACCGCGCCAGTCATTAAAGTTACGGTAGTAAAGTTCGTCGAAAATTTTCGCTTTAACTTTATTTGCCTCTGCGGCTTTGTCTTTTTGCTCATTGCACTCTTGCGAGTCGCACTCCGGATATACAGAAGAGACAAACAAAATACCTTTTCCGTTTTTATGCCAAACTAAACCGGAAGCACCGGTGTATAGAGTTGTTAGCTGCTCATCGTTCTTACCATCCAAATCGCATAGCCAAATTTGTCCTTTCATTTCGTATGCAATCTTTTTCCCGTCGGGAGAAAACTTCGGGGCGCTTTCGCCGGCTTCACTATTTTTCAATGGCTTCAATCCGGTTCCGTCCGAGTTCATAATCCATATATCAGAATTACCTTTGTTGGTCTCCATATTGTATGATGTAACGGCGAAGGCAATCAGCTTTCCATCGGGAGAAACAGTATAATTGCCTAAACGTTTTACATTCCATAAGTCATCTATTGTAATTGCTCTTTTCTGTGCTGATATAGATGTTACTGCAATAACTATCATCATAAAGCGAAGAAAATATTTCATTGCTGCCTCATATGGTTTTTAAGTAAGTGTAAATTAGGAAAAGCCGGATGGAAATTAAAGACAATAGATAGGGAACTGAAAAGAAACCTTCTGCGTTGTATTCAAAAACGATATAGAAAAGACAATAGATGCCTAAACAAGCTAAAACCAAGAACAATGTACACGAACTTATAAGAAAACGATGGAGCGCGCGTTCATTTTCCGAAAAAGAAATTACACAAGAGGAACTGGAAACAATACTCGAAGCGGCCGGCTGGGCATTTAGTTCTATGAATTATCAGCCGTGGCGCTACATTTATGCACATAAGAAAGATGAAGCCAATTTTCAAAAGTTTGTAGATTGTCTTTCGGGTGGAAATGCACCATGGGCTAAAGACGCATCGGTTTTGTTAATGTCGCTAGCAAAAAAGAATTTTGATAACGGCAGCCCGAACCACTCTGCTTTGCATGATGTGGGCGCTGCTAATGCTACATTAATTCTTCAAGCAACATCCATGAAAATTTACGGGCGATTGATGGGAGCTTTTGATAGGAGAAAGGCTATAGAGCTTTTAAATATTGATACTAATGAATATGAGCCGGTTGTTTTTATTGCTCTTGGTTATCTTGATACACCGGAAAAACTTAATGAACCATACCGAACACGGGAAGTCTCGCCACGTACTCGTAAAGAAGTAGCCGAATTTACAACTGAGTTTAAGAATGAAACTGAAGAAGTGTTGACAAGTTGATTTTTTGAATAGAATAATCTTTGTGAACTTTGCGGTTGAAAAAGCTAAATCGCAAAGAGCTCAAAGGCTTATACTATTAAACTACCGGCAGCTTCATCCATCATCCAAACCAATTTCCCTTCAACAGGAATAATATTCGAAGCTGGAAATTTTTCGAATTCGTTTTTCTTATTGATGATTGTATCGGCTATAATTGCCTTAGAATTTCCGGTTACTAGAAAAATAATTTGTGAAGCGTTATTTATAACTTTTCCGGTTAATGTAATTCTTTTTTGGCAAAGTGCCGGGTGTTGAGCTACTTCACATACGTTATCCGAATTAAGCAAGCTAATTTGATCGGGGAAAATTGAAGCCGTGTGTCCATCTTCACCTAATCCCAGTAAAACAAGATCGAACTTTGGGTATTCATTTTTCATTAAAACATTTTCTTTTATGATTAAAGAATAGCGCTTAGCTTCATCAACCGGATTATTATCACCGTCAATCGCAAAAATATTTATTGAGTGTATTTCAATCTTATCAAAGAGATTTTCCTTTGTCATCAAGTAATTGCTTTCGGGGTGATCTGCCGGAACGCAGCGCTCGTCGCCCCAAAAGAATTTAATCTTATTCCACAAAATTTTGTCTTTGTAATACTGTGCTAAGTATTTAAAGATAGCTTTAGGTGTTGATCCTCCGGAAAGTGCAACAGTGAAAAAACTGTTTGTTGTTTCAGCCCCTCTTTGCAAAATCTTTGCAACCTTTTTGGAAAGCTCATCAATGTTTTTTGAGATATCAACTTTATAACTCACAGTAAACTCCATCATCGCTTAAGTTCTTGCAAGGATAACGCCAAGTCATATTTGCGCCTTCAATTAGATCATCCGTTTTTTCCGGTCCCCAGCTGCCGGACGGATAACCAAACAGAGGAATTTCTTTGTCGTTTTCCCACACGTTTAAAATTGGTGTCAAAAATTTCCACAAAGCCATTACTTCTTCAGTACGGGCAAATAAAGTTGAATCACCTTTCATCGAGTCGTAGATCAGTCTTTCGTAAGCAGAAGGAATTCTTTCAACGGATAAATCAGAATAATGAAAATCCATATTCACTGTTTGCACATCGAAACCTTGTCCCGGAATTTTCATCCCGAACTTTAGAAGAATTCCTTCATCCGGCTGAATGCGTATAACAAGTTGATTGTGGGAATTCATCTCTCCGTTTTTCTTGAACAAGAAATGAGGTGTTTGCTTAAAATGTATAACGACTTCATTTACGCGTGTTGGCAAACGTTTCCCGGTTCTTATGTAAAAGGGAATTCCGCCCCAGCGCCAGTTATCAATGTAAAATTTTAGTGCGGCAAAAGTCTCTGTTGTAGATTCAGAAGCAACTCCTTTTTCTTCGCGGTAACCAATTCGTTGTTCACCTTTAACTTTGCTTGATGTATACTGTCCTCTAATTGCAACCGATTTCACTTCTTCTTGTTTTATTGGACGGAAAGCTTGGATCACCTTCAATATCTCGTTACGGATCGAACCGGCTTCGAGTGAAGTAGGCGGTTCCATTGCAACAAGAGCTACAATTTGAAGCAGATGATTTTGCACCATATCGCGCAGTGCACCGGATGATTCATAATAGCCGCCCCGTCCTTCAACGCCGATGCTTTCTGCAGAAGTAACCTCAACGTGATCGATGAAATTTCTATTCCAGAGAGGCTCAAATATTCCATTGGAAAATCTTGTTACCAAAAGATTCTGAACAGTTTCTTTTCCGAGGTAGTGATCAATTCTGTATATCTGATTTTCATTCCATGAATCCAGAATCTCTTGCTTAAGTTTTTCGGCAGTTTCCAAATCGTATCCGAACGGCTTCTCAATAATTAATCTTTTCCAGCCACCGCTTTCATCGTTCATTTTGTGCGCAGCAAGATTTTTAGGAATTACTCCGTAAAGATTTGGCGGAGTAGATAAATAGTAAATTGCGTTGCCGGAGATTTCATACTTAACGCGTAAGTCGTGAAGTCGCTTCTTCAAAATTCTATAATCATTCACATCTTCTGTGTTGATTGCCTGATAATAAACTTTATCTAAAAATTCATCTTCTTTAGTGTGCTCTTCAATCTCCCGGAATTCTTGCAGAGCAAGTTTCATGTTCTGGCGGAAAGCTTCATCATCTAAATGAGTTCTGGAAACGCCAAGTAAAGCAAAACTATCCGGCAGCAAATTTTGAACAAACAAAGAGTAAATTGCCGGGATAAGTTTGCGCTTGGTTAAATCGCCCGAAGCACCAAAGATTACAAATATGTGGTCTGCTGGTTTATTCATTAAAAGCTCTTTACCTAAATAATTGATTTGATTTCGAATTAGTTCAACTTACTGTGCAAAATTAGATAAGAAATTACGGATTTGGATTCCATTTATGACGAAATCCGGCTAAAGTTTCAAATCTTTATTTCGATTATAAGCTATAATTAGGGGAAGTACATATCTATGAAAAAACTATCATTTGAGGGAATCTTAGTAGGAATTTTCTTGCTAAGTAGAGTATTAAACGCACAAAACTTTTAGAAAGTGCAAAATTATCCAAATCATCCTTATCAAAAATTGCAAACTTTTCTTGAGAGAAAAACATTTCTTCAAAATAAGCCAAATCCTTTATCAAAAATATCTACCGCAAATTCTTCTTTTGTTGTGGATACTGTTGTTTCAAAAACCACTTACAATACTGAACGATATAGCTTTTCGTATGATGCCAAGGGAAGGGTGGTTTCGAAAATCACCGAAAATCTTAAGAATGGTCAATTTGAAAAAAGATACTGTGAATCATATACTTACGATAGCGTTACCCATACCAAAACAAAACTTGTCGAAAAATATTTTAACAGTAACTGGATTAATGATTCGAGAACGATTTCTGTTTGTGATGTTGCGGGGAATGAAATCTCTTACTTAACTCAATATGATGTGTATGGGTTATGGGAAAACAGTATGAGAATTTCGAGAACGTTTACAACTAATGGTGATTTGACTTCGGAATTAAGTGAACTTTGGAAAGACGGAAAGTGGGAGAACTGGTGGAGAGAAAAACGGGTTTACGATGATAAGAATCATCTTACTTTCTATTCTAGCGAGGAATGGAAAAATGACAACTGGGAATTCGTTGATCAGATGAGTTGGATAATTGAAGAAAGAGAGAGCCAATTATTTTACTTAGAGAAAAGTATTGTTAACGGGGAATGGATAAACGCTGAGTTATATCAACAAAAATTAGATGCAAAAGGCAACGTAGTCTCATCGATTCACAATATCTGGAAAAATAGCAACTGGGAGATTATTTCTAATACAAATTTCACATATAATGAAGTAGGAAGATTACTCTCTATAAAAGAAGAATTCTGGGTGGATGGTAAATGTGATAGTATATTTTACAACAGCTATACCTATAAAGGAAGTGATAAACCAAAATCTGTGTTACGTGAAAAATTTTACAAAGGTATATGGGTTAATGTATTTAGACAAGTATATGAATATGATAGTAACAACAATGTTGTGAATTTTAATTCGGACATTTGGAACAATTCCGAATGGAAACCATACGATGGTAGTCTTTGTGCTGAAAATATGGATGAATGGTTTCATGGTTTCGACATTTCACTTCACTACAAGTCTCTAGACCAATTTGTTGGCATAGAATCAGAAAAATTACCGTCCGGTTTTGAACTTCATCAAAACTATCCAAATCCATTTAATCCGGAAACAACCATTAGTTACCAGCTTCCGAAATCCGAATATGTAACTTTGAAACTGTATGATATACTTGGAAAAGAAATAGCAACACTTGTTGATGAATACAAGCAAGCGGGATTTTATAATTATAAATTCTCGATTAGCAATTTGCAATTAGCCAGTGGTGTCTATCTGTATAAGCTTAGTGCCGGAAATTTTAGATCTGTAAAGAAATTTATAGTTCTGAAATAAAATAATAATGCCCGGTTCATAACTGAAGCCGGGCTTATTATGCCCTCTTTAGATCAATAAAATGATACTCGTACTTTAGTAAAAACCGCACTATTGGCTTCTTTATTTGCATTTACTTTTACAATAGGCGATTGTCTGGTTCCGGTTGTTTGAGAAGTGTAGCTTGAAACAATATTATTGTTCGCTTCTTGGGGATTAAGATTCAATTCGAACCATTTATTATACTGATCGCAAGTTGTAAGTGGTATGTTCCTAAACTTGTGTTCAAATTATTCGAATCAAAATAAAAAGCCTGGCGTAAAAATTGAGCCAGGCTTGCCATAAAGGTCCACTGTAAATTTTGCTAAAATGGTGAATTCATGAAAAATAAATTAAATTTCTTCAATTTCGTGATTTTTGTTAGTTCTTTATCAATGTAAACACTTGGCCATTGATATACTCCGGTGCTATTATTTTTAGTGTATGCTATTCGAGATTCATAATACTTAACATCTGCAATAACTTTAGCAATTGCATCATTGTCTGATAAATTAAACCCTCCACAGTATGTATTTGAAGGCATGTTTATCACTCTATAACTAACCAAATACTCATCCCTCATTTTAACTGATTTATCCGTAGTATAACCAGAGGATTTTTGTGACCATAGTACCGATGCACTTTGAATTGTGGATGCGTCAGCCGAAATAACACCTTGAATCTTAAAATAGATAGTGTCGTATATCGTTGTGTAAAGAATCGCATTCGGATCGTTATGAACACGAGCTATTGTTTGCTCTTGCGTAAAAGTATTTCCGCTCCATTTAATTGTCTGAATATCTGAAGATGAAATCGCTTGATGTATATTTGTATTGATTAGGGCATAAAAAGTCTTCCAAACAACCAACCCATCTTTCCCGATTCCTTCCAAGTCCAGCGTTGCATTTATAAACTTTCTTGCTTTAATAGTATTCATGCATGCCGAATTATCGCCGCCTGATGCAGCTTTTACAGTAAACTCGTTTGATGAAAATATTAATCCGCCAATCTCCAGCTGAGCAAGAATCTTGTCATCTTTCTTTAAACTCAATCCACTACCGGCAATTGCGTTATTAATACACGTTGCTTCACCAATGTTTGTTGTTCCGTTCAGAATTTTAATCTTTCCATTGTATTTAATTTCTTTAGTGTATTCAGCATTTAGAGTATGCTTTACAACTCCGGAAAAACTACCATCATCTTTTGCATCAGTAATTTCTACTGAGATTTTTGGAAGAAATAGTTTGATTAAGTTAGCTCCACCTTCAACTATAGTAGGGATTAAGACACTAGCTTGAGATTTTACACATTCCAAATCAATAGTTGTGTATTTGCTGCCCAGACCAAATAAGTAACTTTTAGATTGCAGCATTTTGATCTGCTTTCCATTTATTGTTTTGTAATAATAATTGTCTGCTGAGTTATAGATTACATCGGAGCCAACAGCCGGCGAAGTATAACTTCTCCTATCGTTGATGTGAGGAGTTATGTTTGTTCCATATTGAGTGTCTTCGCTAAAGAAGTTTTTATTTGTGAAAGTTGCCATTACTTCGAATAAATTGGAAGCAGTAGCAGCATTTTTAAATTGAGCTGCTGTATTAGCATCGGCGGAGATGTTGGAAGTTCCGTAATCCAACACTTGTTTCGATTTAATTAATTCTTCATAAGGATCTGGATCACCAACGTATCCGTTGGCAAATGCCGGATGAGCATCGTTACGAACATGTGGCGGACAACCCATATCTGCAAATAAATGCAGCACTTCACCCAAAGCGCGAAATGCGTCACCCAAGTATTTGCTTCTATTAGTTTCATTATAAAATGCATTACCTAAATATTGTTTTGCATAATTCCAGTTGTAAGGATTATCTGTAGCACTTAACGCCCAATCTTTAGCATTCATTTTGGGCAAGGGCTGATTATATGTGATAGCATAGTTCGCTACAAGATCAGTTAAATAAGAAACACCATCAATTGATACCGGATCGTAAAAATGTCTAAGAGAAGCTGGTACTTGAGGTTCATCTGCCGAAAAGCCGCCATGAACAACCCACTCTTTTGGAGTAAGTTTAACAAGAGATTCATTTACAATTATTTTCCCTCCTTGCACAACTTTTTGTCCATCAACTGTAACATCTCCCAATTTGATAGTAACATTATTAGGCAAATAATTTGTTGGCGAACGGTACCAAAACCAATCAACAATTGCTTCGTTGATACTTGTATGCATCTTAGTGTTTTCATATCCGTTAATAATCAGAACAACCAAAAAGTAAGTTGTAAATCCTATTAAGATTGCAGCTAATTTTTTCATTGAGACCTCAAAATCTAATTAGTTTCCAATCACCACTATCGGACTGCTTTGCAAAACTCACAAAGTAGGTTTTACCATCGACTGTGATTTGGTATTCGGCATAGAGCTCGCTATAAGAGATTAACTTTTTATTCTTTAGAGCCTCAGCAAATGAATTAAACTTTGGCTTTGCGCTTTCAAGATCGTTTCCATATATCGAATTTGCAGATTCACTGATTACTTTTTTAACTTCTGTAACGCTACCACTCTTGAATGCGGTTTCAGTTTTCTTTGCGTCATCTTCTAAGTCTTGTATTACTTCTGTTTCTATTGGATTAGAGGGATTTTGTTCAACCGGATTGCTTTCGCTTTTCTTACAAGAAGAAAAATTGTGAAGTATGAATGCGAGCAAAAATCCAGTCAATAAATATTTTATCGATTTCATTTCGTATTCCTAATTACTTTTTGAAATATTTATACTCAACTTCAATTGGCCAAAATTCAGTTGTTGCAACCGGTTGTTTTGTTACCCGAAAAACAACATAACCATCCCGGCATTTAGCCAGCCAAACATCACCATTTTGTAATGGAGTTGAACAAACATCTGTTGACCAGTTGGTTGTATCTGAAAGACTTGCGGAATTTAGATCTGTAGTGTTTATTTTTTTTAGTTTATCTACATAAGGTCTAAACCAGATTCCATTACTAGTTGAGTTATTTGCCCCATATGCACACCAGCTTATTGTTTCGCCATCTACTAAATTGTAATCTAAATTAAGTGTCTGAGAGCCAACCTTACCTTCCGACCAATCAACACCCCAATGTGTAACTATTAATTTTTTTATGTCACTGGTTGGTTCTGTCGAATCTTCTTTGCAAGAAACAAGGAGTACTATTGCAACTGCTGTTAATGGAATAATTAGTTTTTTCATTTTAACCTCTTTTAGAAAATAATTTTTTCATTTTGTTCTTTTAAGTATGGTCTTGTTGATTTTCCGCACTGCTTGCAAAATTTTGCGTATGGATTATCGAATTTGGTTTGGCAGTTGCTGCATTCATTAATTAGCATAGTTCCGCATAAAGAGCAATATTTGTCGCTTTCGGATTCTCCGCAAAAAAAGTTGCATTGCGGGCATAATTTGTAATTTTGAATAATCATTTGATTTTCTGACATACAAAGCCAACTATTATTTCTTATCTCTCGAAATTTTCCTTTTCACTTTCAACTAAATAGCTACTTCTATGCCACCTTAATTCTGCTTAATCGTGCTGAAAGATCAATTTCATCCTTCACATGTAACCTTCACGGTTTACTATGTTACCCTTTCTGATTACAGATGCTATTGTTCAATTTTTATTCTATTTTGAAATATGGTTAGGCAATTAATCATACTAAGCTTACTCTGTTTTGGGCCTATTTATGCTCAAAGTCAGCAGTACAAATGGGAAGAAGTTGATTTTCCTCCTAAGAAAGTTGTTCGAATTTTAGGAGGGAGTTCAGAGAACAATTTTTTAGTTTTTGATGATCATGGAACCTTTTACAAATACAAATCCGGATTGTGGCAGACACTCGCCGTTCCCCAAAAAGACAAGTACATTTACTATGTTCTTCAGTATATAGATACTGATAGATGCTTAATAATTGCAGTTGATGAACTTTGGCATTCCCACTTTTTGATTTTGAATAACGGTGGAATAAGTAAGTATGCCATAGTTCACAAGAATCCATTCAATTTTTTTAGACTTGTTGACAATTATAATATCTATGCGGCGGGGGCGTTTGGCAGTCTTGCTAAATTTGATGGTAATTCATTTACTTTAATCAAAACTCCCATACAGAGCCATATTGATGCCTTTTACGTTGAAGGAAAAAATAAGTATTGGCTGGGCACTAAAAGCGATGGCATTTTTCTTTTTGATGGGACCAATTTTAAAAAGTATGAATGTGAAGATGGTAAAAATCACGAAGTACGAACTTTCGAACTCAAAGGTTCAGCATTAAGGATTATTACTATTAATAACGAAACTCTGGAATTACAAGGGAACTTGTTTAAACATAGAGAAAATGATGCGAATGAATACTCAAAAAAAATAGATAAACAGCCAACCGGCTTTTTAAGAGTTAGTGATGAATCAACAAGCCAAAAAAGTTTTAATGTTCCATTAAATCTAAAACCATTCTTGGTTCTAAGACTATTAAATGGGCACATTCTATTTAGTAATCAAGAAGGAAGGCTCTTTAAAAGTATAATTAGCAAAACAAACTTTTTTAATGATCTTTCCCAATATTTTAACATAAATAGTTTTTTAACCAGCAAAGTTGAAGGTTTATCTTTAAGTGATATTTCGCAAGACGGATTTCCGGATTTGTTCATTTCACAGCAAGCAAATCCTACAAAAATTTACTTGGGTAATAAAGCTAATTTTTTTGCACAGAAGATTATTCAATCAGACAGTTCTATTCAAAAATCATCGGGGTATGTGCATGCAATTGGTGATATAAATGGGGATAATCTTCCCGATTTAGTTACAGCACAGCACGATGGAGAAAAAAGTACTATTGAAATTTTTAAAGGTACCGGAAATGATTTTGAGCGTTTCAAAACGATCCCTATTGAAAATAACTTTAATGATCGTTTGATAGAGAACTTAACTCTTTCCGATTTTGACAAAGACGGTGACCTTGATGTAATAGCAGTCTATTATCTTGGTAAGGGTTCGAATAAAGGGTCAATTGTTTTTTTTGAAAATAGATTTTGGGGCAGTTGGTGGCAAAAACATAATAAAAATGATAACAGATTTGATGGATGGAATAAGCAAGTTTTAAGTGCAGATTTTAATAACGATGGCACAAACGATATATTTTTAATTAATAAGTGGGGAATAAACCAGTTGTTTATTTTTGAAAATGATGATTATGTAAATGTAACCAAGAGTACATTTAAAGACACAACAAAAACAATTTCAAGCTCTGCAGTATCATTTGATTTTGATAATGACGGAGATCTTGATTTACTTGTTTCTTCCGATGCTCCGGTACTTCAACTTTTTGAAAATGATGGTACTGGAATATTTAAAGATGAAAGCAAGAAAATAGTGTCCCCAGTTGGGGCGCGAGAATACTTATTAACTTGGGACTCTGATTTAGTTGTTGGAGATTATAACAGCGATGGCTTTCTAGATTTTTTTGTTCTTCTAAAGTTCTCAAGTTCAACACAGCAATACTTATTCATTAATAATAAGGGGAAATATTTTACAGATAGGAAAAATGATTTCGGACTTGATAAATATTCTTTACTTGGGGCAGTTACAGGTGATATTGATGATGATGGAGATTTGGATATTGTAGCGTATGACAACTCAAATATCCGATTGCTAATCAACAATCTTGATAATAAAAACTTTGTGAAAATAAAGCTTCTGGGTTTTCATTCTTCGACTATTGCAGTCGGTTCAAAAATTTATATCTACAAGCATGGTCATATAAATGATAAGCGCTTTCTTTTGGGTTATAGACAGATTGGGTCATTCGAAAGTTCTAAAAATCAGCACTCAGACATAACGGCTCACTTTGGATTAGCAGATACTATAAGCTATGATATAGTAGTAGAATTTTATGGTGGAGAGAAAATTAGCCGCGTTAATGTTAAGGCTGGTCAGTCTATAACCATCAATGAAGTTGGGGCATTTTACGGCACTTTAATTAATCTACCCGGTTCCATATTTAGATTCTTTTTTTCACGTGAGATTCAATTTTATATCATAAGTATTTTGCTGTCGTTTACAGTTTTTCTCTTTGGTATTAAACAAGGTGTTCGAAAACTAAGCTGGGATACGCGTTCAATTTCAATTTTATCTGCAACAAATATTTCTGCTTTTTGGATAATTCTCATCGTCACTTCAGATTCGTTATTCTTTTTAATCAAATATGTGCTGCCGTTTTTAGTAATGCTTATAGGGACAATTATCCCTCTATACATTTCTTTCTTTATCCAGCATAAAAGTGTTATAGGAAAAGATATTACAACCCTAAAAGAAGAGCTTTTACAACTAAGCATTAATTATTCTCACGGAATGTGGGCTTTAACAAACATAAACGGGATAATATTACTTCTTGAAAATTTACCCCAAAACGGTAAACAAAATGATAAAGTAGTGTCACAATTAATTAAGCGCTTAGAAACTTTTGTAAATTTAACTAAACCAAACGCTTTGAAACTAATTAAAACAGCAGAGTCTATTCCGGCTTTCTTATCTGAAAGTGAAAATAAACTAACAAAACAAGTAACGCGGGAAAGTTTAACTAAAAATATTTTTGAAATTAATTCGGTATCATCACATACAGTTGAAATGCTGAATTACTTTCACTTGGTAAAAAGAGTTACATCTGTAATCAAATCCAGGATTACCAATGAGTTTTCATGTAAGCCTGAAGAAGTAATAAATATGGTGCTGGAGTTATTCCGCGTCGAATTCGAAGCAAAAGGAATTGGTGTTTCCAAAGAGAAAACTTATGCCGACAATTATCATGCTCTTATTTCCAAAGAGAACTTGGGAGAAATAATTAGCAATTGCATAAATAATTCTATCTCAGCTTTAGAAGGCAAACGTGGAGAAATAACAATTTCTTTAAAACGTATGGACCCAAAACTGTTAATAACTATAAGCGATTCCGGGAAAGGCATACCAAAGGAAAAATGGGAAAAGATTTTTGAAAGCGGCTATTCTGAAAAGAAGAGTACGGGTTTTGGATTATTTCATTCGCGTGAACTCTTAAAAAAATATGGCGGTAGAATATTTGTGGACGAGAGTTTGCCGCTTCTAAAAACATCAATAGCTATTGAATTAAACGAAGGTATTCAAAATGAAGCCAACGCTATTATTAATTGATGATGATAAAGATTTTACTAGTGATTTTATACTATTGATGGAAAGTGATTTCTATTGTCTTTCTGCTAAGACCGCTTCAGACGGATTAAAAATGTTTAATGATAATTCTCCGGATATTATTTTGTTGGATTTAATGCTTAATGATGGAACAAACGGTCTGGAATTATTGAAGAAAATAATGCAATCAGATGAACAGATTCCGGTTATTATGATTACAGATTATGCATCCACACAAACTGCGGTGGAAGCAATTAAGCTTGGTGCATTAGATTATATTTCCAAAACACCAAATCTTGAAAAACTGAAAGTGCTAATTAAGAGATCATTAAAACAAAGAATACAAAATCTGCACACTAGATCGCTGGAAGAAACTGTAAACAAACCTTATCAAAACATTATTGGCAAGAGTGAGGTGGTTGTTAAAATGAGAGAACAAATTCATTTGTTTTCTCAAAACGATCAAACTGTGTTGATAACTGGCGAAAGTGGTGTGGGAAAAGAATTAGTAGCCAGGCAAATTCACCTCAAAGGTTCCAGAAAGAACAAACCCTTCGTAGCAATAAACTGTTCAGCTATTCCAAAAGACCTTTTAGAAAGCGAACTTTTCGGTCACGAAAAAGGTGCCTTTACTGGTGCTCTAAGCAGAAAGCTTGGTAAGTTTGAAATTGCCTCGGAAGGGACAATTTTTCTAGATGAGATTTCTGAGTTTGCACTTCAAGCCCAGGTTAAGCTTCTACGTGTTCTTCAAGAAAAAGAGTTTAATAGAGTTGGCGGTTTAGTAGACATTAAATCAAATGCCCGCATTATCGCAGCCTCAAATAAAAATCTACGTGAAGAAATAAACCGTAACAATTTTAGGGAAGATTTGTTTTACCGCTTAGCGGTTCTCCCAATTCATGTTCCAACTCTAGCCGAGAGAATTGAGGACGTTGAAATGCTTGCTAATCATTTTTTACGAGTAGCGGAAAGGGAACTAAACAAAAAATCAATGTCTCTATCAGATGGAGCATTTCATAAACTGAAATTACATTCATGGCCCGGAAATATACGTGAACTGAAAAACTGCATTGTACAATCAGCTTTATTATGCAAGACTAAAACAATTGAGGATTTTGATATTCAACTTCCCCATTTCGATGAAAAACAAAACTTTAAAATTCCGGAGACTTGGGAAGAATTGGATTTAATGAGAAGAGCCGCTGCAGAAGAGGCTAGCCGCAGAATTGAAAAATTATTTCTTAATAATTTGCTTGCCAAGTTTAATGGAAACATTACCAAAGCGGCTGAACATATTGGCATTACTAGAATTAGTCTTCACAAAATGATTAGAAAATCAAATCCCAATTGAAAGAGTAAAACTAAGTTCTTAATAACTGAGCGTAAAATTGGGTAAGAAATCGTGAAAATCGGATTCTGATTTTTCAAAATTAATCGACTTACTGATTTTGATTGCTATAAAAATATTGATTTTGTATAATCAAAAAGGATTTAGAGCTCCTTTTCTTCTCCAAGTGTTGTTAATGCATTATATCATATAGATGATTTATTAACACCAAAAAGAGTGCAAATGTTATAGCTGATTTATTATGCACTAACATTTCAAAACGAAGAAGGAGGAGACAATGAAGTTGTCTTACGCAATTATTTTCACAGCAAGCCTTTTATTTTTTTCTTGTAGTAAAGACGATAGTGTTACAGAAAACCAATCCGGAACTTTAGTATTAAAAGCTGTAAAAACTTTATCCGCAGTTAAATCATTTCATAATTCATCCAAAGCAACTGTAACTAATCAAAATGCAAATGTTTACCAAATGCATACTCTAGATTTTAAATTTAACATTGCAGAAATATGGGTTTCTCAAGATGAGTTTAATGTAGGCGGTGAGGATAAACTAAAGTGGCACAAAATTGGTGAAAACAATCAAATGAAACTCTTTGGAGACTATTCTTTTACCGCAGAAAACTTACCGGTTGGAGTTTATAGGAGTATTAAAATCAAACTAAAAACACTGTTCTATAGAATTGCAGCTTACAAGTCAGATAGAACAAAAGTAATCGAAATGCTAGAGAGAAATGGAGATTGGAATGGATCGTGTACGGACTTTAATGATTTCGCTCCAATCAATTATTTTAATTCCAAGGGCAATCATCAACTTGTTAGTGGGAAGTTTAAAGTAGTTGCTGAGGGAGAAAAATTAACTGGATTTGAAATAAAACCGGGCAAGATTACAAACCTATATTGGAAATTAGGCGACGAAAGAGAGTTTGATCCTTATGCGTGTTATTTTGACTGGATTGACGAAAATAATAATGGAATTTGGGACTGCGGGATTGATAGGCAGGATAATTACCAATGTGATGTTACACCGCCATATGAAACGATGTGGATTTTTATACCTAAGTATCAATAACAAAAATTCAAACATAAATATGGGCCGATCATGAAACTGAAACTCGTCTGCATTTTGCTTTTTGCAAATTTATCAATTGTATATTCACAATTTGGCGGTGGGAATGGAACAGAAGGAAGCCCTTATCAAATTTCTACAGCAGAGCACTTAGCTTCTATTGCGAATAACATTAATGAGAGTAATACCTATTCCAATACTTATTTCATCTTAATGAACGATATTAATTTGACCTCCTATTTATCCGAAAGTGGGGGTGGTTATAATGGTGGTTCTTTCTGGCTGCCAATTGGCAATGGTACATACTATTTCAATGGTAAATTCGACGGGAATGGCAGAACAATTTATAACTTGAAAATTAATAGATCTGGTACGAGCTATATAGGCTTATTTGGATTTCTAGGTGGCGGTTTTAGCGGTGAAATTAAAAACTTGGTGGTAACGATTGACGCCTCTGGTTCTGTGAAAGGATATCAAACCGTTGGAGGATTAATTGGATTTAATCAAGGTACAATCACAAATTGTTCTGTTTCTGGTAACGTTGAAGGGGTCGGATATGTTGGTGGCTTCGTGGGTCTTCTAAATGGATTTATCAGAAGATGTTCTTCCTCTGGAACAGTTACAGCAACAAATGCATCAAGTTCAAGATTTGGAGGCTTCATTGGGAGCAATAGTGGAACAATTGAAAATAGTTTTTCTAGGTCAAATGTTTCGGCAGCGGGGGTTACATATGTAGGTGGTTTTGCTGGAGAAAATTTATCAAATATCACTAATTCATACTCCACTGGATTTGTTGATGCAACAACCTCAGGCACCGTTGGAGGTTTTTTAGGATACTATCAATCTGGTACAATTACAAAATGTTTCTGGGATACTCAAACATCAGGCAAAGAAAGTTCGCAAGGAACAGATGTAACCGGTAAAACAACAGCACAAATGAAAACAAATACAACATTTCTAGACGCTGGGTGGGATGCCGCAATTTGGAATATCGGAGATGGAATAAACGATGGCTACCCATATTTAGATTGGCAAAACACGGGTGGAACACCTTTGCCGATGGAGTTAACTTCGTTTAGTGCAGAGTATAGAGTGCCGAGTGTAGAGTTGAAATGGCAAACAGCAACGGAAGTGAATAACTATGGATTTAGTATAGAACGTAGAGTGAAGAGCGAAGAGTGGAAGGCTATTGCATTCGTAGCCGGAAATGGAAATTCAAACTCACCAAAGAGTTATTCATTTGTAGATGCAAATCAGCCAAGTGGTAAAATTGAATATAGATTAAAACAAATAGACTTTGATGGAAAGTATGAATACAGTGATATTGTTGAAATAAACATAGACACACCGGCGTATTTTGTACTGCATCAGAATCATCCAAATCCGTTTAACCCGGAAACTACCATTAGCTACACGGTACAAGCAGCAAGCCAAGTAAGCCTAAAAGTGCATGATGTCTTGGGAAGAGAAGTTGCAACTCTGGTTAATGAATTCAAACAACCCGGAGTTTATAACTCTACGTTCTACACTCTTCGTTCTTCACTACCAAGTGGCATTTATTTCTACATGCTAAAAGCTGGAAGTTTTACTTCAACAAAGAAAATGACTCTTTTAAAGTAGAATTAAGTAGATATTGATAAAGCGGATTGAGAAAGCAACTCTTTCCGCTTTTAATCAATAAATAAGCCTTTCCCCCGCAAAGAGCAGGGGATAAACTTGTTAACCCAAGCCAATTTTTCGTAATTTTCCGCACAATTTTTAACTAATCTAAGAAGACAATGAAATATCCCTTTCAAGAGATCGAAACCAAATGGCAAAAGTTTTGGGAAGAGAATAAAGTTTATAAAACCGATTTAACCGACGATGAGAAAAAACTCTACTGTTTGGTAATGTTCATTTATCCATCCGGCGCAAAACTGCATTGCGGCCATTGGTATAATTACGGTCCAACCGATTCTTGGGCACGCATGAAAAAACTGCAAGGCTACAATGTTTTTGAGCCGATGGGTTACGATGCGTTTGGGCTTCCGGCAGAAAATTTTGCTATCAAAACGGGGGTGCATCCAAAAGACAGCACAATGAAGAACATTGCCGACATTCGCGAAATGCTTAAGAGAATGGGAACGATGTATGATTGGGATGCTGAGTTAATGACTTGCGTTCCCGAATATTATAAATGGAATCAGTATTTGTTCTTGCAGCTTTACAAACGTGGATTAGCTTACAGAAAAAATGCGCCGGTAAACTGGTGTCCTTCTTGCCAAACAGTTTTAGCTCACGAGCAAGTTCTTGGCGACGGCAATTGCGAACGTTGCGGAACAACGGTTGAACAGAAAAATCTTACTCAATGGTTTTTTAAGATTACTCAGTATGCGGATGAACTTCTTGACGGCTTAAACAAAATTGATTGGCCAAGCAAAACAAAACTAATGCAGACCAACTGGATTGGTCGCAGTTACGGAAGCGAAGTTGAGTTCAAGATTGAAGGACATGATGATAAACTAACTGTGTTTACTACTCGTCCGGATACGCTGTTTGGTGTAACTTATGTTGTTCTAGCGCCGGAGAAAGAATTAGTTCAAAAGATTACCAAGCCGGAATTCAAAGCCGGTGTAGATAAATATATTGCGCAGACAAAACTGCTTACAGAAGTTGATAGAACTTCTACAGTAAAAGAAAAAACCGGTGTTCCTACGGGTGCTTATGCGATTAATCCGGTTAACGGAGAGCGTGTGCCGATCTGGGTTGCAGATTATGTTCTCTCAACTTATGGAACCGGCTATGTAATGGCAGTTCCGGCACATGATGAGCGCGATTTTGCTTTCGCTAAAAAGTTTGATCTCCCGATTCGTAAAGTAATTTTACAAGAAGGAACAGATATAAATGCGGAATTAACAGAAGCATTTACAGAAGTTGGAACGATGGTTAATTCCGGTAAATATGATGGAATGAATTCCGATCTGGGAATTGATAAAGTTACAGAAGATTTAGCAGCACAAGGTTTAGGAAAGAAAACAGTCAACTACCGTTTGCGCGATTGGCTGATTTCCCGTCAGCGTTATTGGGGAACACCAATTCCAATAGTTCATTGCGAACATTGCGGCGAAGTTCCGGTTCCCGAAGAGCAGCTTCCGGTTGTACTTCCGTACGAAGCTAATTTCAAAACGGAAGGCGGTTCTCCACTTGCCGGCAATATGGATTTTGTTAACACTACTTGTCCTAAGTGCGGCGCGCCGGCAAAACGGGATGCCGATACAATGGATACTTTTGTTGATTCTTCTTGGTATTACTTACGTTATCCAAATCCAAATTTCAGCGAAGGAATGTTCGATACAAAATTAGGCAACGCTTGGGCTCCGGTTGATATGTATGTTGGCGGAGCTGAACACGCAACAATGCACTTGCTCTACGCTCGTTTCATCCATAAAGTTCTTCGCGATATTGGTTTGGTGAACAGTGATGAACCATTCAAGAAATTGATTCATCAAGGAACGATTACTAACAATGGCGCTAAGATGTCTAAGTCGAAAGGAAACATTGTTAATCCCGATGACTTTATTGTAAATGTTGGCGCAGATGTTTTCAGAATGTATTTGATGTTTATGGGTCCGTACGAACTTGGCGGCGATTGGAGCGATAAAGGAATTGTAGGCGTTGACCGATTTGTTCAAAGAACTTATGCAATCTTTGAAGCCAACAAAGATGTTGCTAAAACAAATCCCGCGAAAGCTAAATATGATATTGCGGAATTAAACGAAACAGAAAAAAATATTTATAGAAAAATTAACGCAACACTTGCAAAGGTTGCTGTAGAGGTTGAGCACTTCAGATTTAACACAGCAGTTGCGGCTTTGATGGAATTGATCAATGAAATGAAGGGTTTGGATTCTTGCAGTGCTGAATTGAAATCTTACATTCTCGAAAGGTTCGCATCAATGTTAGCGCCCCTTGCACCGCATCTTGGCGAAGAGTGCTGGCAGATAATCGGCAAAGAAAAAACTTTGTTTGAATCTCCGGTTTGGTTTGAAGTTGATCAGCTTGCGCTTACAAAAGATAACGCGCTTGTTGTAGTTCAGATAAATGGAAAGGTTCGTTCTAAAATCGAAATTCCGTTTGATATGCCGGAAGCAGAAGTTAAACTTGCAGTGTACGCTGATGATAAAGTGAAATCATACACAGATGGCAAGCAGCTTGTTAAAGAAATCTATGTGCCGAATAAAATTTATAATATTGTGGTTAAATAATTATCAGCGAAATCCTCACGATCCGCGTAATCAGCGTTCCAATTGAACGCGGATGACGCAGATTTAAACGGATTAAGGCAGATTAATAAAAGAGGAAAAAATGTTAGACGTAAAATTCATTAGAGAAAATCCGGAAGCTGTTAGACAAGGATTGCTAAATAAAAATGCTAAAGACATAGTTGATGAAATTCTTCAGCTTGATGAACAGCGCAGAGGCTTCATTTCCAAAACGGAAGAGTTGAAAGCGAAGAAAAATCAAGTATCGGCTGAAATTCCTAAGTTGAAGAAAGCCGGACAAGATACCAGCGCGATCTTTGAAGAAATGAAAAAAGTAGGCGATGAAATTGCGCAGCTGGACGCGCAGTTGAAAGAAATAGAAGAAAAGATTGATAACGTTTTACGTCACACTCCGAACTTGGCTCATGCAAGCGTTCCGGTTGGAAAAAGCGCGGAAGAAAATGTTGAAGTACGCTGCTGGCTGCCGGATGGATTTAAGTTTGAAAACGATTTCAAAGTTCTCGATCACGTTGAACTTGGCAAAAAACTCAGCTTGCTAGATTTTGAGCGGGGTACAAAAATCTCCGGCTCGGGATTTCCCCTTTACACCGGCAAAGGTGCAACAATGGAACGCGCGCTAATTAATTTTATGCTCGATACACATTTGCAAAATCATGGTTACACTGAAGTAATGCCGCCGATTCTTGTGAACAGAGATTCGATGAAAGGAACCGGGCAGATCCCGAAGATGGAAGAAGATATGTATTTCATCGAGAAAGATGGTTTGTATCCTATTCCAACGGCTGAAGTTCCAATTACAAATATTCATCGTGACGAAATTCTTGCAGAGAAAGATTTAACTATTAAATACGTTGGTTACTCTCCATGTTTCCGCCGGGAAGCCGGTTCTTACGGAAAAGATTCCAAGGGATTTTTGCGTGTTCATCAATTCAACAAAGTTGAAATGGTGAAATTCGCTAAGCCCGATAATTCTTATGGTGAACTAGAGGCAATGACTAACGATGCAGAAAATATTTTGAAAGCTCTCAATGTTCCATACAGAATTTTAATGTTATGCACGGGAGATTTAAGCTTTTCAGCAGCTAAATGCTACGATATTGAAACTTGGTCTCCGGCAGAAAACAAATGGCTTGAAGCTTCTTCTTGCAGTAATTTCGAGGCTTTCCAAGCTCGAAGAGCAAATATCCGCTACAGAAAAGAAGAAACGAAGAAGCCGGAGTTTGTCCACACGCTTAATGGTTCCGGATTGGCAACAAGCCGCTTGATGGTTTCAATTATGGAAAACAATCAAACACCGGAAGGGAAAATTGTTGTACCGAAAGCATTGCAAAAATATACCGGATTTGAAATTATTGGTTAGTTGAAATCATATTTATAAACTAAGAACGAAGATTTTAATCTTCGTTCTTTTTCGTTCGAATTGAATTTTTTTTGGCTGCCTTGTGTTGAAATTGTATAGAAAGGAATTAGACAGACTTGTTCGGTAATCTCAGACATCTAAATAAGTATTTTCGCAGATATAAGACCAAATTACTTCTCGGTTGCTTATTCATACTGCTCTCCAATGTTGCAAACGTTTATATACCGCTTAATGTAAAAGAAGGAATTGATACGCTTTCGAAGAGCGGCGATTTTAATGTTATTCTTAGATTGGTTGTGATACTTTTAGTCGCTGCATTTCTTAGCAATTTGTTCCGTTTCTTCATACGCCAGACTATCATTGTTGTCTCACGCGAAATCGAATATGATTTACGCCACGATTTTTGGTCGCATATTCAAAAACTTCCGCTTCGATTTTTCCAGAACAATTCTACCGGAAATATTATGTCGCATGCAACAAATGATATCAGCTCGGTAAGAATGTTTGTCGGTCCTTCCGTAATGTACACAATTGATAACGGAATCAAGTTTGTTCTCACATTATCGGTTATGATTTCATTAAGTCCACTGCTTACATTTTATGCACTCTTGCCAATGCCACTGATGTCATTCGTTGTATATGTTGTTATGAAGAAAATGCATACAAAGTACACCCGCATTCAAGAAAAGTTGTCAGACCTTACGGCTAAAGCTCAAGAAAATTTCTCCGGAATACGCGTTATTAAATCTTACGAAAGAGAAGACCATGAAATTTCTATGTACAAAAAAGAAAGTGCCGAATACTTAAATCGTAAGATGGATCAAGTAAAACTGCAAGCTTTCTTTGGACCAATATTCATGCTGATTGCCGGACTTTCCGCAATAATTGTAGTACTTGCCGGCGGAAACATGATCATCAACAATACTCTAAGCGTTGGCGTCATATTCGCATTTATGCTATTCCTAATGGATCTGATTTGGCCGATGATTTCGTTTGGCTGGGTTGCTAATATGATCCAGCAAGCAGACGCGAGTATGAAGCGCTTGTTGAAAATTTGGAATGAACCAATTGAAATCTCTGACGAAAATGTTGATGACAGAATTACATCAATCACGGGCGATATTGAATTTAGAAATGTTTCATTTCGTTATGCTGAAAATCTCCCTTGGGTTCTTAAGGATTTGAATTTGTCTATTAAGCATGGCGAAACTGTTGCATTCATAGGCAATACCGGAGTTGGTAAAACCAGTTTGATTAATCTAATTCCTCGATTATACGATGTGACTGAAGGCTCTGTTTTCGTAGACGGAAAAGATGTTCGCAAAATTCCATTGGGAGTATTAAGAACCGGTATAGGTCTCGTTCCTCAAGAAAATTTTCTTTTCTCGGATACACTCGCGAATAATTTATTATATGGATTGAATGATGGCAATGAAGAATTAATTCAAAAGGTTTCCGGGATTGCCCGCTTGTCTAAAGATGTAGATTCTTTCCCGCTAGGTTACGAAACAATTCTTGGCGAAAGAGGAATTACGCTTTCCGGCGGACAGAAACAGCGTTCTACATTAGCTAGAGCACTTGCAATCGATCCTAAAATTTTAATTCTGGATGATTCATTTTCTGCTGTAGATACAAATACGGAAGAAGAAATTCTCCGTCAGTTAAAAGAATTTATGAATGACCGCACCAGCATTATTATAAGTCACAGAATTTCTACTGTAAAAGATTCGGATAAAATCTTTGTTCTTGATGAAGGCAAAGTTGTTGAACAAGGCACGCACGAAGAATTAGTAGCGAAAGATGGAATTTACGCGGACTTAAATACAAAGCAGTTGTTGGAAAAAGAACTTTTGGAAATGAGTTAGAAAAGAGTGGTATGGCTGAACAAAAAGATGATGAAATATTAGGCAAAGCTTACGATTCGCAGTTAATGCGCAGATTGCTTACCTATATTAAACCTTATAAAAAATATATAATCCTTGCGATTATTTTGAACATCGTAGTTTCTGCGCTTGGTCCTTTACGCCCATACCTTTCTAAAATTGCGTTCGATGACAAAATACAAAACAAAGATTTTAACGGACTTCTTGTTGTTTGCGCCGTTCTGTTGGGATCGCTAATGCTTCAAGCTTTGATCCAGTATTTCCTTACATACTATACTGAACTAACCGGACAGAAAATAGTTTACGACCTTCGCATTCAGCTTTTTGCCCACGTACAAAAACTTGCACTAAAGTATTTTGATAAAACACCGGTTGGAAGAACAGTAACACGTGTAACAAATGATGTTGATTCTCTAAACGATATGTTCTCGTCCGGGATCGTTTCAATTTTTAGCGACATATTTAGCATTGTCTGGATATTCATTTTTATGTTCGCGATGTCTTGGGATCTATCGTTGGTTACTCTTGCCGTTTTACCCGCATTAATTTATGCTACTTTTTTATTCCGCAAAAAAGTAAGAGAAAATTACCGCGATGTGCGTAAGCATCTTGCAAGACTAAACTCATACATGCAAGAACGAATTACCGGGATGAACGTTGTCCAAATATTTGCCAAAGAGAAAGAAGAGTTGAAGAATTTCTCCTCCATCAATAAAGACAATAAAGATGTTAACATTCAATCTGTCTTTTATCATGCTGTATTTTTTCCGGTTGTGGAAATGTTGAGTGTAATTTCTGTTGGATTGATCATCTGGTATGGCGGCGGAGAAGTAATTCAGAAAAATCTTACTATTGGTGTGCTGCTTGCTTTCTTACAATACACAGAAATGTTTTGGCGCCCGGTTCGTGATTTGTCTGATAAGTATAACATTCTTCAAACTGCCATGGCTTCGTCGGAAAGAATTTTCAAATTACTGGATGATAAAACAATCATCGAGGATCCGGTAGAGCCGAAGACCATTCAGTCAATCAAAGGTGAGGTTGAGTTTAAGAATGTTTGGTTCGCCTATAATCCTGAAGAGTACGTGCTTAGAAATGTTTCCTTCAAAATAAATCCGGGTGAAAGAATTGCTATAGTAGGCGCAACCGGAGCCGGGAAAACAAGTATTATCAATATATTTACACGTTTCTACGATATTCAGAAGGGAAGCATAACTCTTGATAGAATGGACATCCGCGACTTGAATAAAAGCGAACTCAGAAAATACATTGCTATGGTTCTTCAAGATGTGTTTCTGTTTAGCGGAACAATCAAATCAAATATTAGCCTTGGGAATAAAGATATTTCCGATGAGCAGATAATTGAGGCGGCAAAGTTTGTTGGTGCCGATAAGTTTATCTCTCAACTCCCAAATAAGTATGACGAAGTTGTAAAAGAAAAAGGTGCAACGCTTAGCGTAGGACAAAAGCAATTAATTTCATTTGCGCGCGCGCTTGCTTACAATCCTCAAATATTAATTTTGGATGAAGCAACTTCCAGCGTTGATACGGAAACGGAAATTTTGATTCAGAATGCGATTGAAAAACTTTTAGTCGGAAGAACATCAATCGTAATTGCGCATAGACTTTCAACAATTCAAAACGCAGATAAAATTTTAGTGATGCACAAAGGGGAGTTAAAAGAAGCCGGAACCCATCAAGAACTTCTTGCGCATAAAGGAATTTATTATAAGTTGTATCAGCTTCAATATAAGGATCAAGAACTTAAATCCGCATAAGGAGTAGAAATGGCAGCAACCAGATTCATGACACTCCCACGCCACATTTACGAAGGTGAAAAACTTCATCCCGGTGCTACCGGAGAACTTTCTGCAATTCTTCTTCAACTTGGATTAGCAGCAAAAGTAATTTCTTTGGAAGTAAACAAGGCCGGTCTGGCTAACATTCTTGGTTTCACTGGGGATGAAAACGTCCACGGCGAAAAAGTTAAGAAACTTGATATGTTCGCTCATGAAATGCTGATCAAAGCAATGGATCATGGCGGACACTTTTGTGTTATGGCTAGTGAAGAAGAGGAAGATATCATCCATTTGCCACCACACCAGAAAATTGGCAAATATGTTTTATTGTTCGATCCGCTTGACGGCTCCTCAAATATTGATGCAAACATTAGCATTGGAACAATTTTTTCAATCTACAAACGTGTAAGTAAAGGGAATGGAGCCGGAACGCTTGAGGATTGCCTTCAGCAAGGATATAAGCAAGAAGTTGCCGGCTATATACTTTACGGCTCCAGTACAATATTTGTTTATACTGCCGGACATGGGCACGGCGTTTACGGATTTACTCTCGATCCGGCATTTGGTGAGTTTCTGCTTTCACATGATGATATCAAAATCCCTAAGCATGGAAGAATCTATAGCTTGAATGAAGGGAATTATCATTCATGGCCAAAAGGATTGAAGGAATACATAAAATACTTACAAGCCAATTATTTTGAAGGAAAGCCATATCAAGCACGTTATGTTGGTTCTATGGTTGCCGATGTTCACCGAACATTGTTATATGGTGGTATTTTTATTTATCCCGGCGATAGAAGAAATGCAAAAGGAAAACTACGTTTGTGCTATGAATGTAATCCCATGGCTTTTATTGTTGAAGCCGCTGGCGGAAGAGCTACTGATGGCAAAGAAAGAATTCTAGATAAGAAACCGGAAGCATTGCATGAACGTTCGCCAATATTTATCGGCAGCGAAGAGGATGTTTTACTTGTAGAGAAATTTTTGAGCGAGGCAAGAGAAGCGTACTGAAAGCAATTTATAATAGCAAATTGAGAATGGAAAATTCTTCTATAATTCTCCATTCTCAATTCAAAATTCTCAATTATTTTTTAATCTTCCCCACTTCTTCTTCAATCTTTTTTGCAAGATCAACAAGAGAAATGCCTTCAACTTTCATTTTTGCGTTTCTAACAATTACATCCGGTGTGTCACCTTCGCCTATAGCCAGTCTGTATAAATTAAAACCTAGGCGTAATCTATCATTTGGAATTGGAAGAAAATCCTTAAAAGATTCTGCAATTCCGTAGCATACTTTTTCTATTGAATCTTCCGGGAAAAGCTTAACTGCCGGAGGAGGTAAAGTTGTCATATCAGTTCCATTTTGTTCTTGCCAAAAATAAGTAAGTGTGTTTATACTTCCAACCTCCAAGAGAGAGCAAAATTTGGTAAATTTGGGCTGGAAAACAGTGGAAATTCTATTAATCAGATCCGCAAAATCTTAGTCATACGTTTCAGCTCGCTGGGCGATGTTCTTTTAACAACGCCGGTTGTGCGTGCTCTTAAGGCAAAATGCCCGGATGCCGAGCTTCATTTCGTTGTTAAGAAAGAATTTTCAGATGTTTACGCTTATAACCCAAGAATTTCGAAGCTCATTTTCTTTGATAAAGCAAATGAAGCCAAAATCAAGTCTGAAATTGACAAAGAAAAATATGATTTGATTATTGATCTACAGAACAATTGGCGAAGTAGAAAGCTAACCAGAGGTATTGCCTCCAATATTTTAATGTTTGTTAAGCCAACGTTTGCCAAACTTCTGCTCGTTTATCTAAAAATAAATTTTTTGAAAGAAAAAAAATCCATAGTTCAGCGATATGCAGAAGCCGCCGGCGTCGAAATAGACCAATTTGGTTTAGAATTATGTTTACCGGCAGAAATCACAACTAAACTTGAGTCTGATAAAAAATATATTGGAATTGCGCCCGGGGCAAAACACTTTACTAAGCGCTGGCCTAAAGAATATTTTATTGAACTTGGAAATGAATTAACGAAACGTGGATTCCAAATTGTCTTGTTCGGCGGAAAATCTGATCAAGAACTATGTTTTGAAATCTCAAAGCATATTCCCGGTTCAATCAATCTGCAAAACGATAATAATCTTTTTCAGACTGGTGCTGATATGAAACTTTGCAAACTAATTGTAACCAACGATTCCGGTTTGATGCACACAGCCGCTTCTGTTGGTGTTCCGGTTGCAGCAATCTTTGGCTCAACTGTAAAGGAATTTGGATTTGCCCCATATGGTGTGCAAAATTTAATCTTAGAAAATAATTCATTATTTTGCCGTCCATGTAGCCATATTGGCAAATCAAATTGTCCCAAGAAACATTTTAAATGTATGAAAGACGTTACGCCGCACAATGTGCTAAATCATCTTCAAAACTTTCTCTCCCGCTTATGAGAACAATCTGGTATTGGTTTTATAACCTATCTTTTATTCCTTTTGCAAAAGTATTGTTGTATTTCGCTCAATTGTTTTATCCCAAAATAAAAACTGGTTTAAAAGGAAGAAGAAAGCTTTTTGAAAATCTGATTATTGATCTCGCTGGTGTTGATAGAAAAAAAGAAATGGTTTGGTTCCACTCGGCTTCTATGGGCGAATTTGAACAAGCCAAGCCAATTATTGAGCGTATCAAGAAAGAAAAAAATGTAAATGTAATTGTTACTTTCTTTTCACCATCCGGCTATACAAATTCTCTCAAGTATCCTTTTGCAGATGTGATTGCTTACTTTCCATTCGATACAACATTTGCCACTAAACGATTTTTGAATTTAGTTCGTCCTAATTTAGCAATATTCATGCGCTACGATATTTGGCCAAATATGATTTGGCAGCTAGAGCATAAATCAATTCCATGCGTGATTGTTGACGCAACTATGCGGAAGAAAACTCCACGTAAATGGATGATAGCAAAGAGTTTTCACAAATCGCTCTTTTCATGCTTTACGAAAATTCTAACCGTTTCGGAAAATGATTCGCAGAACTTTACTGAATTTGATCTAGATACAAATAAGATTACTGCTGTGGGTGATACCCGCTTCGATCGGGTTTATCAAAAAAGTCTGGAAGCAAAACAGAAGAAACTGTTTAAAGATGATTTCTTCAAAGGTAAGAAAGTATTTGTGCTTGGAAGTTCGTGGGAAAGTGATGAAGAAGTGCTGCTTCCGGCATTGTTGAAACTAATGAAGAATGATAATAGAGTAATCACAATTATTGTTCCTCACGAGCCTACACTTCTTCACGTTGAATATCTCGAAAATCAATTGCTTGGGAAATATGAAACTATTCGGTTCTCGCTGCTTAACAATTACAAAGATGAACGTATAATCATAATTGATTCAATTGGCGTTCTGCTTACATTGTATTACTATGCTGATGTTGCTTACGTTGGTGGTAGTTTCAAGCAAGGAATTCACAACGTCTTGGAACCGGCTGTTTACGGGATTCCTGTTGTGTTTGGTCCTAAACATGAAAATAGTCAAGAGGCGTTAGTAATGGTTAAGAATGGAGGCGGTATTACAGTAGCTAACAAGCGTGAAGCATACCGGGTTCTAAGAAATCTTTTTAGTGATGAAAAACTGCGTTTGCAAAAAGGTCAAATTTGTGCTGATTATGTAAGAGCAAATATTGGAGCTACTGAAAAAATTCTTCAAGAGATTTATCAAATTTTGTAAAACGGAGAAGCTTAGAACCAACTAATCTAAAACAATAAGTTTTTAATTAATTAGTAATTTATACTTGTTTCGATTTATTGAGCATATTTTATAAATTGAATCTGCATTTATAGAGTTGAACAACAATGCCGTCAACGTTTAAGACATTTGAGCAAACACGAAACGAGATATCCTTTAAGGAAATCTTGGAATTCGCGCCTATCGGCATTCTGATATTCCAGAGCAACTGGAAAATTAAATTTGTCAACTCTAACTTTTTTCACTTTCCCGGTGTGTTAGGAGAAGACCCAGCAAACACTATAGGAAGGAGTGTTTACGACAATCGACTTTTCGAAAAAGTTGATATTAGACCCGAACTTGAGGGCATTCAAAAAGGGGAAAGTTTTGAAAAGTTAATATCGGTGAGCAAGTCTTTCAGAGGAGTGCAGATTTCTCTCCTTTTGAAAGGAACGCCGATTACACTGGAAGATGAAAATGCCGGCGGCATTCTGATCATCGAAGACGTTAAGTTCGATGCAAGTAAAAGTCACGCAAGTATTTCTAAAACTCCGGAGTTTAAAAACTTTCTGAATTTCCTCGGCGATCATTTCGTGATAACCGATCCCGATGGAGTTGTAAAGGAAAGTTCCAGCACTGAAACCAGCATATATGATTTCCTTTTCGAAGTAGAGTCACTTAAGCTTTCCAACAAAAAATTATCTCCAATTTTGTTCAAGAAAAATCTTGAAAGCGTTGTAAACAGCAATGAAACAATTGTAACTAAAATTCCATTTGTTAAAGATGGAACAGAGTATCTTTCTAAGATTACACTTATTCCGTTCAGCGAAGATGGACTTACGGTAGATAACGTAATATTGATATTGGAAGACCTCAGCAAGCGTTCTGAGAATTTAGGCAGAACACAAATTGAAATAGATGAACTCTCAAAGTATGAGCAAATTACTGCTTCTGTGGTAGATGGATTAATTGGTGTTAATAAAGCCGGAAGAATTGTTTTTTGGAATGAATCATCGGCAAAGCTTTTTGGACTGACCAAGAGCGAAGTATTCGGCAAGTATATTGGAAAAATCTTTTCAACTCTGGATGAAGCCGGATTTGAAAAACTCAAAAATGAAATTGAAGCAAACGATAGCTGGAGTGGAGTTCTATCAATTGGTTTTGATGAATCAATCGCCGAGCATTTCAAAGTAAAGATAACCCGGCTAAAAGATGAGAACGATGAGTCTCTGATTTTTCTATGCACAAACATTACAGAAAGTGTACGTGCTGAAAAAGAGTTGAGAGAATCTGAAGAGAAATTTAGAAGTATTGTTGCAAACGCTCCCGACTTTATATGTACGCTTGATAAGAGAGGAAACCTTACTTACGGCAACAAACATTTTCTTGAAGCATTTAAAATTCCATTTAGTGAGTTAAAGAAAACCAATTTTCGCGATTTAATTGATCCGGAATATCTGCTAACCAGTGGTTTCGATTTAGATGATGTTTCGAAGGATGAATTTACTAGTTTAGACTTGCCGATGATTAACAAGCTTGGACATAAAATATTTGTCCTTGCAAGCATTTCTGCCATCAGAAATTCAAAAGAAGAATTGCAGAGTTTTACTCTTAATCTAACCGATATAACACAGAAGAAAGAATCGGAAAAAGATCTTCTTCTAATCCGCTCCGTTTTTGAAGCATCTGTAGATGGAATTGCACTGATAAATAACAACAGATTCGTTTTGGTAAATGATTCTTTTGTGAAGATGTTCGGCTATTCAACCACAAGTGATATGATTGACGAAAGTCCAATTAATCTTGTGAGTGAGAAGGATAAAGAGATTGTAGCCGGATTTCTAGACAGCACAAACAAGAAACAAGAACATCCGCCTAAATTCAATTTCACAGCAAAAAGAAAAGACGATACAACTTTCGCGGCTGAGAATTCTGTTTCATATTACGAAGTTGAGAATGATCAGTTTACGGTTTGGGTACTTAGAGATGAAACTGAGGAAATGCTGGCCAACGAAGCTCTGCAAGCATCCGAAGAACGTTACAGAAGCATTACCGAAAATATTAACGAATGTATTTGGGCGGCTGAAAGCATTAAAGGAGAACTAAAGGCAATCTTCTATACTCCATCTGTTAAGAAAATTACTAGTTATGAACCGCAAGAATTTTTGGATGATGAAGAACTTTGGGGAAAAATTATTCATCCGGATGATGTTGATTTTGTTGGCGACAAGATGGATAATCTTTATGGCGATCCGATTAGAAATTTGGAAACGCTTGAGTATAGAATCATAGATAAGCTTGGAAGCGTAATCTGGATCGAAAACAAAATAACTGTTGTACGCGATCCAAAGGGAAGAATTCAAAAAGTATTTGGAATAATCAGCGACGTAAGTTTGGCTAAACGTGCTGAAGTAGAATTACAACGGTCTACAGATGATTTGAAAGAACTGAATGAAACAAAAGACAGATTCATTTCAATTGTATCTCATGATCTTCGAACACCTTTCAGTTCGATTATTGGTTTTACCGACTTACTATTAAACGATAAAGAGCTGGATGAAGAAAAGAAAACTCAGTACATACGCTTCATTCAAGAATCTTCAAGAAGTATGCTCGGGTTGGTTAATTCATTGCTCGATTGGACGAGACTGCAAACCGGCAGAATCAAATTTGAACCCGATAGAATTAACGCTAAAGATGTAATTCAAAAATCGATTCAAATTGTTTCCGGCGCTGCAATCCAGAAGAAAATAAAAATTGTGAACGAGTTAACAAAAGATTTCTATATCCATGCAGATGAAAGTTTGCTGATGCAAGTGTTTAATAATTTACTTTCAAACGCAATCAAGTTTACCAAACCGGACGGAACAATTGCTATTGCTGCTAAGGTTAATATCGAGAAGAAGCAAGTTGAGTTTGGTGTAAAAGATGATGGAATTGGAATCCGCACAGAGGATATTGATAAACTGTTTAAGATAGACACTAAGTTTACAACAAGCGGAACCGCCGGCGAAAAGGGTAGCGGACTTGGTTTATCACTCGTTCACGATATCATCCGCAAACACGGCGGCGATATTTGGGTTAACAGCGAAATTGGAAAAGGTACTCAGTTTATTTTTTCTATACCGGTTGCATCTTCATACATCCTTATTGTTGATGATATGAAAACTGACCGGTTACTTTATACGAAACTGATTAAGAGTTTGGTGCCATATTACAGTATTCTTGAAGCCGAGAATGGAAAAGTAGCGCTGGATGTAATTAAACAGTCGTTGCCCGCACTTGTAATTACAGATCACAATATGCCTATAATGAACGGGTACGATTTTGTTAAGCAATTAAGTATTACTTCACTTAAATATAAACCGCCGGTTATTGTTCTTAGTGGAGATGTAAATAAAACTATTGAAGCTGAATATAAAGCCTTAGGAGTTGAATTCATTTTCTCAAAGCCAGTTAACTTGAGCAATTTCAAAAACGCAATTGAAAGATCCTTGAGGAAAGCGATCTTTAACTAAATTTCTAGTTAGTTAATTCCCGTATCAAGAATCCCAAACTTTTTCCAATCCTTAAAATCAAAATGCCACCATTCTGTTTCCAATGGAACAAATCCAAATTGAATCATTACATCGCGAAGAAGCTTTCTATTTGTGTATGCTTTTTCAGAAACATCCTTACTTGCGAATGAGGCCCGCTCTGTAAAATCATCGTAAGGAGTTCCCATATCAAGTTCATTCCCTTCGGCGTCAATTAAAGTTATATCAACTGCTGCTCCACGGTTATGACGGGAGCCTTTAGCCGGATTTGCAACGTAGCGGTCATCCGGAAGAATTTGCCACATAATTTTTTGCACAAAAAGGGGACGGAAACCATCAAAAATTTTGATGCGGAGATTGTGACTACCATTCAAGAAATCATTTGCTTTCGCTAATTGCTCAGCGGCAATTTTTCTTAAAAACACTTTTGCTGTTGGATAGAGAACTTGTTTCGTGAAATTGTTTGCGGTTGCGTAACGGACATCTTGCACTATAGTGGAATCAATGGATTTGAGCGCTACTATCAAAGTGTCTTCTTGTGCAAAGGCAAAAGAACTAATTAATAGAAATATTATCAAATTTTTCATTGGCTTTTAGCTTTCCTTAGTTTGGCGAAAAGTGTAGTAATTTCGGCAACCGGTGTTTCATCGCTTAAATTATACAGCAGAATATCATCATTAATCTTTTTCCAGTGAAAAGACTTGTGCTTTATAATCTTCCCAGAAACATTATTGTTAATGTTTTGAGAGATTTTCTTCTGAAATGTTACTATGTCGAAACCGGTCAATGTGTGGTGATGAACAACAAACTTATTATAATCTTCAAAACCTTCAAGTTTTCCGTCTTGAGAAAAGTTTAACCTAAGTTTCTGATCTGCTGATATGTAAGTCCCGGTAATAACTTTATCGTTTATAAAGTGCTCAAAACCACTAGAAGATCTATACTTGTCTCCAAGCGGAACATAGTAAATGGTGTCCTTGTTGGATTCTTTTATTTCATGAAACGCAAGAAAAGTTTTTGCATCTCTAGTTACTAACGAAAGTGTAAATGGATTTCTGAAAAACGCTGACTTAGCTATGTACAATTCATCCGGGTTCTTTACAACAAAAGATTCTCTATTCCCTTCAATAAGTGACCCTATGTTAAGAACATTTTCCTTTCCGTTGAAATATATACGCCTAATCTCAAAATCAGAATAATTCATGGCGCTACAAACACTATCGCTCTTTGCTAATCTTTCGTAATAGTTCTTTAACAACCAAGTATTATCGAAGTTACTATTTGGCTCGCTTGTTTGTGCAAGAACAAAGCTTGGCAGAACACTAACTGTAATTGCCGCTAACAGTATTAATGACTTTACTTTTAACCAAGCCATAGTTTAATTCTCTATTTAAGTTTCAGTACTGCACCGGTAACTGGCTCTAAGTTAAACTTGCCGCCCGTTACATAACGCGTTGTTGTTCCGGCAATGTCTTTATCAACAAGAACATCCCAAACACCATCCGGCAATGGAAATTCAAGTGATTGATGCTGATCGGCATTAAATAGAACAACAAAAGTTTCTTCACCATAATTAATTACATAACCAAGTCCAAACTTACTAATGGGGTGTTCGTAAAAAGTAATGTCTTCATAATCAGCATGACGGAATGAATTGTATTTCTTTCTCAACTCTACCAAGCCTTTGTAGTAATCGAGCAAGTCTTTGTTAATCTCAGCGTGCTTAAAGTTAAGATAATTTGTTTCGTTGTCTTTATCGTAACTGTTGTGATCAATTCTTCCTTTGTTGGTGTCTTTAGCTGCAATGTTGTGGGGAATAACTTTCGAGCGGGCATATTCTTGTCCGCTGTTAATCATAGTCATCCCTTGCGAAGTGAATAAGAAGAGGGCCGCAAGCTTATTTGTTTTTAATTGAAGCGGTGTTAGCTTCACGTTCTTATCAACATCTTTAATCACTTTGTGCGGGTCAACTTCCTTTAAGCCGATGCGGATAAAATCTCCTAGTGTATATCCATCGTGAGATTCAAGATAGTTAACAGAATGTTCCTTCTGAACAAACAGTCCGAGCGAATCGCGCATCAATGTTCCGTTAACATAACTTTTAATTCTTTGCGGCGAATTGTTTCCGTACCAATGACCGAAAATCCAGCCTAGACCGTTGTTAGGATTTTCTCCCTTAATCCCATTTCTAATTTGATCGTTCCAAGCGCCCCAATTTCTGCGGGAGAAACCGTTCGGATCGTATCCGCCGCCCCAAGGTTCGCAAACGATAACAACTTTTGGATTTACTTTTCTAAGCTCGGTTGAAATATCTTCAACGGTTTTCCAATCGATAAGTTTTCCAAGATCAAAACGGAAACCATCAACGTGATATTCTTTCATCCAGTAAATCAAACTCTCTATGATTAGCCGGCGTACCATCGGGCGTTCTGTTTTTAGATCGTTGCCGCAGTAACTTTCAGCAATGTAATTCCCTTTTTCATCCAGACGGAAATAATATTCTTTATCAATCTGTTTGAGGTTACCGACTTCATATTCGGAAAGGTGATTGTAAACTACATCCATCACAACACCAATACCGGATTTGTGGAAAGCCTTCACCATATCTTTGAAATCTGTTACTTGCTTTCCGGTTGTTCCCATCCACTTGTTCCATTTCAGCGTTTTCCAATCTTCGCTGTAATAGGATGCCGGCGCAAAGAAAGCGCCAGTCATGTATCCCCAGTGATTTCTTTCGTAAGGATTCCAAGTATTAAATCTTCCGGCAATAGAATCGCGGTAGGGAAGTTCGCAATAGCCAAAATCTTGCGCCGGAAGCAACTCAACAGTATTCACGCCAAGTTTCTTAATGTATTCCAATCCGCCTTTAATTCCTTTTTCTACTAATCCGCTGTAAGTGCCCGGTTTTTTTGTACCGCTGGTTTTGTGTGCCGATAAATCTCTTATATGCATTTCATAAACAATTAAATCCCGCCAATCGCGTTGAATCCATTGATCGCCTTCCCAATTATAATTGTCTTCTTTTACAACGATAGATTTTCGTGGATTCATGAATGTTGTATAGGTTGCAACGGCTTTAGAGTAAGGATCAACACAAACGGGAATATTCGGATTGGTAAAGTCATCACCTTTATGATAAACTTTGTAGCCGTAGAATTTACCGTAGAATTCACCCTCAACTTTTAATTCCCAAACACCTTGCTCATCACGAATCATGTAATATTCTTTTGATTTCTTGTCTGCGGCTTTTTCGAAGACGCATAGTTTTACTAAAGTTGCAGAAGGAGCGAACAAACGGAAGATGGTTTTGTCTCCTTCAACGAATGAGCCAAGTTTTTTATCCGAGTAGAACTTATCGAGCTCTTTATAGTGCTGCCAAAACTCTGTAGTGTCCGTGTAGGACTTAAATAAATATGTGTGGCGTAAATTCAAACTAGCTCCGTTATTTGTTGATGCGGAAATAAATAGAAGAATGCTTAAGGTTATTATCGTTAGTTGTCTCATAACAGTTGAGCCGCTAATTGTTAATGCTAAAGTTAGATAGAAATGCTGCGGTGGAAAAATAGGAATTGCGGCTGAATTAAGGAAGTTAAACAGCCGCAACTTGGTGAAGTTATTTCATTAGGATTAGCTTTTTTGTCTCGCTGTAACTTCCGCTTTGTAATTTATAAAAATAAACGCCACTAGGTAGAGACACGCCATGGCGTGTCTCTACGTTAAATGTAACTTTGTAACTTCCAGCTTGTTTGAACTCATCCACCAGCGTTGCAACTTCGCGCCCGAGAACATCGAAAACTTTTAATGTTACGTAAATCGTTTCACCTTTCACGTTTGCCGGAATTGTATATTCTATCGTTGTTTCCGGGTTGAAGGGGTTTGGATAGTTTTGATTCAATGAAAAGTTTGTCGGTAAAGAATTGTTAGTTTCAATTTCATTTGAATATTCGAAAACGCCATTGAAATCTATCTGCTTCAATCTGTATTTTATTTTTCCGTTTGGTGGAGTATTATCTATAAATGTATAATCTTTTAGAGAGTTACTGTTACCGTGTCCTTGTACAAAACCAATTATTTCCCATTTGCCATTTTGAGCTAAGCGAAAAATTTCAAAACCATAATTGTTTACTTCTGTAGCGGTGGACCAACTTAAAAAAACTTTTCCGCTAACTACGCTTGCAGAAAAGGAGGCTAGTTCTACTGGAAGAGGAGCATCATCCGCCCAATATTCATAAGCCCCAATATCAGCCGCGCCGTTTCTTTCAGCGCCACGCTGATCTTGCGTGGGAATCGTAACACTATTGTTTGTGCCGCTACTAGTGCCAGCATTAATGGCGACACTACTGCTTGTGGTCTTAAGAGTGTATGTTCCGTTAGTTGTGTTGTTGGATGCAAGTGTGGCGCTTAAATTTAAGTTGGCTTGTTCTCCTCGGATGTCACCAGTTCCGTTAAACTCAATATAATCATCCCCTGTTTCACAAATATTATATCCATTACTATAGAGGTATCCACTACCATAATAATAATCTTGGGTGGTTCCATCGGATTTTTGATTATTACCAAGAATTGTGTTTTTAACATAAAAACTACCATCATTATAAAGACCACCGCCATTATAACTAGAACCGCAAGTATTATTAGCTATTGTGCAATTAGTTGAAGTAAAAGAAGCGTTCGACTGGTTGTAAATGCCGCCTCCTTTTTGAGAAGCAGTATTTCCACTAATTGTACAATTTGTAATTTTAATTGTTGAGCCATCCCAATTATCAAAACCACCGCCAGACAATGAAGCTGTGTTACCACTAATTGTACAGTTCGTCATAGTTATTGTACTATTCAAATCATTTCGAATTCCTCCAGCACTTCGATTAGATGTATTTCCGCTTATTGTGCAATTAGTTATCGTCAAAGTGGAATTATAACTATTCATAATACCACCACCAGACCCACCAGATATAACATTACCACTTATAATGCAGTCTGTTACATTAAGTTTGGAATCATAAACAAAAATACCACCACCATCCTGAAAAGTTTGTTTTCCATTTCTAATTGTAATACCCTTCAAGGTGACAGTCTGACTGGAACCACGAACATAAAATACGCGGTTTGTTGCACTGCCTTCAGTTGTGGCCGCCTCAACTATTGTTGTTCCCGCTCCAGCGCCTTGAATAGTGAGATTTGTAAAACCACGATTAATATAAATATCATTGCTATTCAGAGTATAAGTTCCAGCTTCAACATTAATAACAATAGTAGCTGTTGTTGGATTAGAGACTGTATTAACAGCATATTCAATTGTTAGCCATGGATTTGATTGAGTACCATCTCCTGGAAAATCACTACCAATAGTACTGACATAATAATTAACCTGTGCCATTGTAGTTATAGTTGATAAAAAAGCAAAAACTAATGTTATTAAAAAGAGCTTCTTCATATAAGGCCTCTTATCGCTTGATTTTTTAAGAAATAAATTCTTCGCTTATTGAGGGACACCTATTATGCGATCAATAATAAATCTGCTTCCTATTGCAGTAGGAGATTCTCTTCTAGAGTACTTGTTCAGGATATGGATTACAGTTTATTTATAACCAATAAAAAGAATAGAAGTTATTGCGTTGTTAGAAATGAATGAGGAATCGGAGATTAGTTTTATTTCTTTGATCAATAGTGGCACGGAAAGAAAGTCCTTGCTTGAACCAAACGAAAACTATTAATAAAACTCTAGATAAGCAATAAGTCATACTTAATTCAACTAAAACGAAAGAGTAGGAAAGAAACGGTCATTGTTTTATATGAGTACTTTCAGAACCGTAATAGATTTAGTTCACTGTAATTTTATTTCATTATAACAAGTTTTTTTGTAGCACTAAACATGCCGCATTGAAGTCGGTAAAAATAAACGCCACTAGGTAGAGACACGCCATGGCGTGTCTCTACGTTAAATGTAACTTTGTATTTTCCAGCTTGTTTGAACTCATCCACTAGCGTCGCAACTTCGCGTCCGAGAGCATCGAAAACTTTTAACGTTACGTTTATCGTTTCACCTTTCACGTTTGACGGAATTGTATAGCTAATCGTTGTCTCCGGATTAAACGGATTTGGATAGTTTTGGGAAAGAGAAAACTCTTTTGGCAAACTTTCACTTTCTGTTATATCTGTATTTCCAACTATGTCCTTCAAAATCCAGTTCTCCGGATCCATTGTAACCGTTAACGGCTGCCCGCTTATTGGGATTACCCAGCCTTGATCTTGCTGATCATTGAATACGGTGGTAAAAATTGTTGATTTGTTTGTAGTGATTTTAATTTGAACCGGCATTGTAAAAAAATGAGGTTCAGTATTTATGTTTTGTTTAAGTCGGAAAGTTAGGTCGAAAATATCTCCACTCGCTTGTTTAGTGCTCCAGCCAACTGTGTATTTGGGATAGTTCTCGCCGTAAATCCATTGCTTAAAAAAGTAATCTAAACTTTTGCCGTAAACTCTTTCTGCAATCTGTTGGAAATCTTCTGTTGTTGCAACGTTATACGAGAGACCGGGCTCTACAAGATATTCTTTTAGTATTCTAAAGAAATTCTCATTGCCAACAACGCCGCGAAGCATATGAAGAACAACCCCTCCTTTACTATAAGATCTGGCTCCGTTAAAAATCTGTGCAATAGTTGAAATATCTTGCACATAAATGGAGCCCTTTGCCGTCTTAGCTGAGCTCATAATTGCATTTATATCATTCATGAAGGCACTGCTTCCATACTTAGCTTCGTAATAAATGCTTTCGCTGTAAGTAGCAAAGCCTTCGTTAAGCCAAATGTTCTGCCAATCCTTGCAAGTAACTTTATCTCCAAACCATTGGTGGGCAAGTTCGTGAGCAACTACATCTTCTCTAAAAGTTGACATTGAAGAAACGGTTTGGTGTTCCATGCTAACGCTGTTCATCACCTGTGCTTGTCCATACTTTTCGTTAATAAAAGGATAGAGACCAAACTTTTCCGAGAAGATTTTCAGCATGTCCGGTACTAAATCTAGGCTGGCTTTATTGCTGCTAAATTGTTCCGGAAAAACATAGTGGTTAACCGGCATTACTTTTCCGGCTTCGTATTCAAAAGGTGTATCGTATTTTTGATAGTTTGTCATTGCGAGGGAAATTAGGTAGTTCGCAATCGGGTAACGGTTTTTCCATTTGTACGTTGTAGTTCCGTTGGAATTATTTACTGTTTCAGTTAAAACACCGTTGGAAATTGATATGAATGATTTATCGGCGGTTACCCAAACATCGGAAGAATCTGCTTTATCTGCGGGAGTGTCTTTACTGGGCCACCAAGATTTTGCACCGTAAGGTTCGCTTAATGTCCATATTATTGGTTGTCCCGAATGTGTAGTAAAAACAAAGTCTCCAAATCCGGAGCTTTGCGGATAACCGCTGTAATTTATTACAAGAGTTATCACTTCTCCTTTGACGTACTCTTTTTCCAAATTAACTTTTAATTGATTGTTGGATTGAGAAAAAGATATAACATTACCGTTTGATTTAACCGAAGAAACTGCCATGCTGTTAACCAAATCGAGATAGAAAGAACTGAGCTTATCATTTGTAGGAAAGGCCTTAACAGTAACTTCGCCGGAAAGATATTTACTTGTGTAATTTATGGTTAAGTTTAACTTGTAGTAAGTTGCATCTATATTGCTGTCGCCGGGATAGGCTATTTTACTTAATCTGGTTTGGTTAGATAACGCTCTAATTTTACCTTCGGAACAATAGTTGGCAACGTCTTCCTGTGCTTGAATATTTATTGCTAGAACGACCAAACAGAGTAAATAGGTAAATATTCTTTTCATAGACTTTTCTTTTTTACAAAGATATTCATTATTGTAATTAGGGAATAGAGCAATATTTTTTCTCACTTGTATAAAAAAGCGAACTCTTTTTCCATTAAATATTTATAATTGTAGAAAGCAATTGCCCATATTTACATAAGGATTTATCTAATGAGCAGACACGCAAAAATATTTATCGGACTAATTCTTGGCGCGGCTACTGGCGTTATTTGCAATATGTTTTTTTCAACGACTGCTCCACTTTCTTTTTTCCAGAAATACATCACCGATCCGTTAGGTAAAATCTTTCTAAATTTTTTGATAATGATGGTCGTTCCTCTTGTTTTTGCGAGTCTGGCCTTAGGAGTTGCTCAAATTGGTGATCTCAAGAAACTTGGAAGAATTGGCTTCAAAACGATCAGTTATTTTTTTGTGGTTACCGCGTTGGCTGTTACAATTGGACTAACTCTGGTTAATCTTATCCGTCCGGGGGATTATTTACCGGAGGAAACAAAAACCAAATTACTTGATTCTTTTAAGGGCCAGGCTTCCGAAATAAAATCGGCATCAGAGAACACCGAGTTTGGAATTCAAACACTAGTAAATATCGTTCCTAGAAATCCAATAGCATCTGTGGCTAAACCAAACCCGGATATGCTTGCCTTAATCTTTTTTTCTCTAATGATTGGAATTTCACTTACCGTAATTAGCAAGGATAAAGCCGAGCCTTTGATCAAAATTCTAGAAGGTATTAACGATATAACTGTTGTGATAATTAACATTGCTATGAAGCTGGCTCCATTTGGAGTTTTTGCTCTTATCTTCAGTGTAACTTCGCGCTTCGGGTTCGATCTTTTAGTTGCTCTAAGCATGTATGTGATTACTGTGCTTGTCGGACTAACAATTCACTTAATAGGTTCATTCTCCATTCTATTAAAAGTTTTTGCAAAGTATAGTCCTCTTAAATTTTTCAAGAAAATTGAAACTGTAATGCTTACTGCATTTTCTACTAGTTCCAGCAGCGCAACACTTCCTACAACAATTTCTGTTTCTCAAACTAACCTTGGAATTCCACAGCAGATAACCGGTTTTGTTTTGCCCTTAGGCGCTACAATGAACATGAACGGAACCGCACTTTTTGAAGGAGTTACGGTTTTATTTTTAGCTCAAGTTTTTGGAATCGAACTTTCACTCGGCGTTCAATTAATTGTTGTTCTGATGAGTGTTCTTACTGCAATTGGGTCAGCCGGTGTTCCATCCGGATCTATTCCACTTTTAGTTATGGTTATGGTGATGGTAAACATTCCCGCAGAAGGCATAGCTATAATACTCGGCGTTGATAGAATTCTTGATATGTGTCGGACAGTTTTAAATGTAACCGGCGATATTACTTGTGCTGCATACATTGCAAAAACCGAAGGATACGAACTAAAAGACTGAAAGTGCCTACTTATAATTCCTTAAATATTTTTTAAGCTAGAATTGGGTTTCCTGCAAATCACAATTCTTTTATCCAACCTAACTACCAATGGTTTGGTAACTTATTAATTGTGAAAAACATTTCTCATTTCTGAAATCAATTTTGATTAGTCGCATTTTAATTGTGCACTTGAGAGACATAAATGTGCCATATGTTAGGCATTATACTTGCTCATTTCTTAGGTTAAAATTCATGGAGATGATATGGATGTTTTATTTGTAGGGTTGCTTTCTATTACATGGCAACAGTTAGTAATGATCAGTCTGGGATGTTTACTTATTTATCTGGCAATTGCAAAAGAATACGAGCCTGCTCTTTTATTACCTATTGGATTTGGTGCTATTCTAGTTAACATTCCTTTTTCCGCTGCAATTGATCAGATGAGTAATGGTGAAAAAGTGCATGGTGTATTAAATATCTTTTTTGATATGGGAATTATGACTGAGATATTTCCACTTCTGATATTTGTAGCGGTTGGAGCTATGATTGATTTTTCGCCCCTTCTCAAAAAACCTTCTTTGCTATTGTTTGGAGCAGCTGCACAGTTTGGCATTTTCTTTACTATGAGCGCAGCTACTCTGTTCGGATTCAGCTTGAAACAAGCAGCTTCAATTGGAATTATCGGTGCGGCTGATGGTCCTACTTCAATTTATGTTGCCAGCAGATTTGCCAAAGACTTGCTAGGGCCCATTTCTGTTGCGGCATATTCTTACATGGCGCTTGTACCAATAATACAACGACCGGTAATTAAAGCCTTAACCACAAGAAAAGAAAGGCTGATAAGAATGGAAAGCCAAGCTAAGGCGGTTTCAAAAACCGTATTAATAATTTTTCCTATATCGGTTACTATTATTGCCGGAATTATTGCCCCTACTTCTGCCGCTTTAATTGGCTTCTTAATGTTTGGCAATTTGATTAGAGAATGTGGTGTGTTGAACAAGCTTTCGTTGTCCGCACAAAACGAATTAGCCAGCATAGTGACTTTATTGCTGGGTATTACAATTGCATCAACCATGACGGCGGACAAATTTTTGCAACCTCAAACGCTTATCATTATCTCACTCGGTTTAGTAGCTTTTGTTTTTGATACAGCCGGCGGAGTTTTGTTTGCAAAATTTCTTAACCTTTTTCTAAAGCAGAAAATTAACCCCATGGTAGGTGCAGCTGGTATTTCAGCATTTCCTATGTCGGCTAGAGTAATTCATAAATTGGGACAAGAAGAAGATCCTTTTAATTATTTGCTCATGCATGCAGTAAGCGCAAATGTTGCCGGTCAAATTGGCTCTGTTATAGCCGGCGGTTTAGTTTTAGCATTAGTTGTATAAAAGGAGGAGAAAATGTTTACACCTGAAGCAATTAATAATTTTTGGACTGCACTTTCAATAACCGGAAAAGGTATGTTCGGCATCTTTGTTTTTATGGGACTTTTTTATTTGCTTATAAAAGTTCTGGACCGTGCTTTTCCTAAAAGTGTTGAAGAACTCAGAAGCGATTCGAAAAAAGACTAAGTTATAAAAAGGCCGGTATGATTCCGGCTTTTTATTTCCAGCCATTATATCATTTATTCTCGGATTTCTTTTTATGATCGTTTTCTTTAATTACTACCGAAGCTAAAATTGAAACAGTCAGCGTAAGAATTATTACCAATAATGAAAGCTGAACCGGGATATGTACAATTCCGGAAATAAGCATCTTAACGCCTACAAATAACAGAATAAATGAAATTCCATACTTCAAATAACGGAATAGATTTAAGATTCCGGCTAGAGCAAAGAAAAGTGAACGAAGACCAAGTATTGCAAATAAGTTGGATGTTATTGCAATAAATGGATCGTGTGTTATGGCAAGTACTGCCGGAATAGAATCGATTGCGAAAATTACATCTGTGGATTCAACTAAAACTAGAGTAATGAATGCAACCGTAGCGTAGACTTTATGATTTTTTTTAACAAAGAAATGATCTGTTCCGGTTTTGGTGTCTACCGGGAATACTTTCTTTGCGGCACGAACAAAAAGATTTTTTTCCGGTTCAATTTTACCTTCGCCGCTTGTCATCATTTTATAAGCAGTAAAAACCAGAATTGCACCAAAAACGTAAATCATAAAACTGAAAGATTTAATAAGCTCAACACCAGCAACAATAAATAGAATTCTGAGGACTACCGCACCGATAATTCCCCATTTCAAAATACGTGGCTGATATCTATCCGGAATTCCCATAGTAGAAAAGATCATGATGAACACGAAAAGATTATCTACGGAAAGAGAATACTCGATTATATAACCGGTAATAAATTCAAAAGATTTTGTTCCACCTTCCGGGAAAAAGAAATAAATAAATATCGAAAAGAGGAATGCAGTAGAAATCCAAACCGAAGTCCAAATTAATGCTGTCTTAACCCCAACCGCGCCTTTACGGTGATCTGTGATGAACATGTCTATAATAAATACCGATAAGAAAAGTGCTGCAAAGATTATCCAAAAGAGGGAATGAATTTCCATTATTTGCCTGATAGTTAATAATTGTGGTGCAAAGATAGAAAGTAGTGAGGTAGGATGAAAACGTAAACAAACAGAGACTTAACTAGTAAGTCTCTGTCTAAAAACGTTATCCCATAAAGAAGGAGAGAAGGATACCGGCGGCTACTGCCGAACCAATAACACCAGCAACATTTGGTGCCATTGCGTGCATTAAAAGATGATTCTTAGGATCATATTCTAAGCCTACCATTTGAGAAACGCGCGCGCTATCCGGCACAGCCGAAACACCAGCATTGCCTATAAGAGGATTAATCTTATTCTCTTGGCTTAGGAATAAATTCATAATCTTAACAAACAATACACCGCCAGTAGTTGCTATCATAAAAGAAAAGGCGCCAAGAGCAAAAATTCCAACTGACTTTGCTGTTAGAAAAGTTGTTGCTTGTGTTGAAGCGCCGACAGTTAATCCAATCAGAATTGTTACTATGTCTATAAGAGAACCTTTTGCCGTATCTGCTAATCTTTTTGTAACACCACTTTCCTTTAGAATATTTCCGAAGAAAAGCATTCCTAAAAGTGGAAGCGCTGAGGGTGTAATGAAGCAAGTTAAAAGCAAACCGACAATTGGAAATAATATTTTTTCCAATTTTGAAACTTGACGCGGTGCTTTCATTTTAATTCTGCGCTCTTTATCTGTAGTTAATAACTTCATAATTGGCGGTTGAATTACCGGTACGAGCGCCATATATGAATAAGCTGAAACCGCAATAGCACCAACTAATTCGGGCGCTAACTTAGATGAAAGGAAAATAGCTGTAGGGCCATCGGCACCGCCGATAATTCCAATAGCTGCGGCTTGTTCCGGTAAAAAACCTAAGAAGAGCGCAATTGTGTAAGCGCCAAAAATTCCGAGTTGAGCCGCTGCCCCAATTAAAATTAATTTTGGATTGGAAAGAAGATTTGTAAAGTCGGTCATGGCTCCAATTCCTAAAAAAATCAGCGGGGGATAGATACCATTCGTTACTCCAAAATATAAATAGTTTAGTACGCTGCCTTTTTCATAAATACCAATTTGTAAACCGGCACCTTCTAGAAAAGGTATGTTGCCTACTAAAATTCCAAAGCCAATGGGGACAAGCAACAGAGGTTCGTAATCCTTTGCTATTGCCAGATAAATAAAAGCAAACGCAATTAAGATCATTATAACGTGGCCGAGTGTAAAATTTGCAAAAGCCGTATAGCGCATGAACTGATCAAAGCCATGCCCGGTGAATTCAAGAAATTGACCCATTTTTAGCTCCCTATTTCCACTAGTAGATCACCTTCGAGCACAGAGTCACCTTGTCTAACTTTTATCGAAACAACTTTCCCTTCTTTGTCGGTATTTACATTGTTTTCCATTTTCATAGCTTCAAGTGTAATTAGTTTATCTCCAATCTTAACCACATCGCCTTCTTTAACGTGTACGTTAAGAATAACTCCAGGTAATGGTGATTTGATATAGCCAACGCCTTTAGGAGCGGAAGGCTTGCTTGTTTTAGCGACTGAAGGAACAACATCCGTAGATGGGGAAACTACCGAGCGCACCAGTTTTGGTGTCTTTGTTGTTTGTATTTTTCTATCAACTTCAACTTGATATCTTGTACCGTTCACATCAACTTCGGCTAAATTATCCTCAACGCTTACTATATCTACTTCGTATGGATTACCGTTAATTGTTAATTTAAATTTTTTCATTTACCCATGTCCTCTATCTTGGAAATTGTCTAATTCCGTAGATCTTAGAACTCCACGGAGAATAGGTTCGAGCAACTCTGTTAATTGTAAGAATAGCATTTTCGTGATCGTGTAAATCGCTCTGGTATAAATGCAGCGCCAATGCAATTGCCGCATTTACTTCTTCATTGTGAATTGAAACAGTATGTTTTTTAATATCGGCAGATTGAGCTTTTTCTACAGCCGGCTTTGATGATTGCTTCACAATGAAACGTGAGATATTCATAAAAAGCAGATACAACAGAATTAAGGAAAGGAATACAACCGCCATTCCTATGAACGTCATTCCAACTCCCCAAGGATCAATTTGAATAAAACGGGAAGAATTTTGAGAAATTTTTGCTTTAGAAAGTGAATCTATCGCCGCTGCAGTTGCTTGTGCAATTATTGCTAAACTCATAGTTGCCTCACAAAGGAATGTTTGAATGTTTCTTTGGAGGATTCACATCTTTCTTTGTAGCCAAAGATTGAAGCGCGCGTATAATTCTGAAGCGTGTATTTTTTGGTTCTATTACATCATCAATGTAGCCGTACTTTGCTGCCACGTATGGGTTAGCAAATTTCTTTCTGTATTCTTCTTCTTTTTCTGCAACAAATTTGCTTCTCTCTTCAGCATTTTCAATTGCTGCAATTTCTTTTTGATTAAGAACTTCAACAGCTCCACGCGGACCCATAACAGCTATTTCAGCTGTTGGCCATGCATAATTAATATCTCCTCGTAAATGTTTGGAACCCATTACATCGTAAGCACCGCCGTATGCTTTGCGCAGTATTACTGTTACTTTTGGAACAGTTGCTTCGCCATATGCAAATAACAATTTAGCGCCATGTAAAATTATTCCACCATATTCTTGTGTAGTTCCGGGTAAGAAGCCGGGAACATCAACCAATGTTACAATTGGAATATTGAAAGCATCACAGAAGCGAACGAAACGCGCAGCTTTACGAGAAGAGTTAATGTCTAAAACTCCAGCAAGATAATTAGGCTGATTGGCAACAATTCCAACAGACATTCCATTGAAGCGAGCAAAGCCGGTAATCATATTTGGCGCGTAATGGCGTTGCACTTCTAAAAATTCATTGTAATCTGTTATCGCATGAATTACATCTTTCACATCGTAAGGTTTGTTTGCGTTCTCCGGAATGATTTCATTTAGAGCATCATCTAAACGGTCAATCGGATCATCACAAAATGCGAGTGGCGGATCTTCCAAATTGTTCTGTGGCAAGTAGCTTAACAGTTTTCTAATAAGAAGAATGCCTTCTTGCTCATCTTCAGCAACAAAGTGTGTAACGCCGGATTTAGAACCATGAACCATTGCACCGCCGAGTTCTTCATCTGTTACAGTTTCGCCGGTAACAGTCTTAACAACTTTGGGTCCGGTAACAAACATGTAGCTAGTATTTTTGCTCATGATTGTAAAATCTGTAAGCGCTGGCGAATAAACCGCGCCGCCGGCACAAGGACCAAATATTGCAGAAATTTGAGGCACTACTCCGCTTGCCATAATGTTGCGTTGAAAGATGTCTGCATAACCGCCAAGACTTTTTACACCTTCTTGAATACGTGCGCCGCCACTATCGTTAATTCCAATTACCGGTGCGCCGACTTTCATTGCTTTGTCCATTACCTTACAAATTTTCTGCGCAAACATTTCGCTAAGCGAGCCGCCGAAAACGGTAAAGTCTTGTGAGAAAACATAAACCAATCGTCCGTCTATTGTACCGTAACCGGTTACAACACCATCGGAAAGAAATGATTGTTTGTCCAAACCGAAATCGTGCGTGCGGTGAGAGACGAACATATCAAATTCTTCGAAGCTCCCTTCATCGAGCAAAGCTTCAATTCTTTCTCGAGCAGTAAGTTTACCTTTTGCATGTTGCGCATCAATTCGTTTTTGTCCACCGCCTAAACGCGCCTTCTCACGCAAATCCATCAACTCTTTAATCTTTTCTTGAATTGCCATTAAACCTCCGGGAATGAACGAAGAGAGAAGAACGTAGAACGAAGTATTAATCACCTTTTGCAGTTTTAATGCTGCTTGTAAGCAATCGTTCTAATTCATCGCAATCTTTGTTCAAACTGTTGAATTCTTGTTCTGTTATTATTTCTGTTTCTTTGAATATCCTTAACCAGTACTCTGTTTCTCTAGCTTCTTTTAAAGCAATAAATAATTTATTGATAAAATCTTTTTTTGACGAGGCGCTTTTAGATTCCGAAATGTTTGCCCCGATTGACGTTCCGCTTCTTAAAAGCTGTTTGTAGATGGGTTCGTATGATTTATCTCTGTTATAAAGAAACTTGTAAAACTTTACTATACGAACCGAAAAGCTAAATGCCTTTTTATTTAGTAAACTTTCATATCCAACTATTGGCTCAAAAACTTTCATTTCGAATCTTCGTTCTTCACTCTTAGTTCTTCGTTCACTCCGGCTTTTCGCAAAGCTCAGTTAAAACACCGCCGGTAAATTTTGGATGAAGGAATGCAATGTTCAATCCTTCGGCACCTTTACGCGGCTGCTTATCAATTAACTGAACACCTTTGGATTCTACTTCGCCAAGTGTGTTTGATAAATCTTTTGTTGCAAAAGCAAGATGATGAATTCCTTCACCTTTCTTTTCGATAAACTTACCAATCGGTCCATCCGGTTCTGTTGATTCAAGCAGCTCGATTTTCGTCTGTCCAACCATAAAGAAAGCTGTCTTTACTTTTTGATCTTTAACTTCTTCAACCGCATAACATTTTAAACCGAGTACGTTTTCATAATACTTAATAGATTCATCAATATTCTTAACAGCGATTCCGATGTGTTCTATATGTGATATTTCCATTAAAACCTCCTTTTGCTTTTAATCACTCTACACTCATTACTCTGCGTTCAGCACTAAATTACAACGTGTTCTTTATACTCACCAAATACTTCGCGCATAACGTTGCAAATCTCACCTATGCTGGCGTATGATTTAACAGCATCTAAAATGAACGGCATTAAGTTAGCGTCTCCTTCCGAAGCGGTTTTTAATGCTGCCAGTTTCTCTTTAACATCTTGTTCGTTTCGTTTAGCTCGAGTTTTGTTTAAGAATTCAATCTGCTCGCGTTGAACATTTTCATCTATCTTAAGAAGACCTTTCGGTTCTGCTTCTTTCACTTGAAATTTATTCATGCCTACAACAATGCGTTCGTTGCGTTCAATTTCTTGCTGAAAACGGTAAGCGGATTTTTGAATTTCCAATTGTACATAACCCGCTTCAATTGCATTTGCAACGCCTCCCATAGCATCAATTTTATTAATGTATTCTTCAGCTTCCTTTTCTATTTGGTCTGTAAGTGATTCGATATAATATGAACCGGCCAGCGGATCGATAGTGTTTGTTACACCGCTTTCGTAAGCAACAACTTGTTGTGTGCGAAGAGCAATCTTAACAGAATCCTCGGTCGGTAACGCAAGAGCTTCATCGCGACTGTTAGTATGCAGACTTTGAGTTCCGCCAAGAACGGCTGCAAGAGTTTGAATCGTAACACGGATGATATTGTTGTCAACTTGCTGTGCAGTTAATGCCGATCCGGCAGTTTGTGTATGGAAACGCAGCATCTGAGATTTATCCTTCTTCGCGCCGAATCTTTCCTTCATTATTCTAGCCCATAAGCGGCGGGCTGCTCTATACTTTGCAACTTCTTCAAGAAGATCGTTGTGAGCATTAAAGAAAAATGATAACTGTCCGGCAAATGCATCCACATCCAATCCGGCTTTGATAGCTGCTTCAACGTAAGCAATTCCATCTGCAAGTGTAAAACCAACTTCTTGAGCTGCTGTTGAACCAGCTTCGCGAATATGATATCCGGAAATGGAAATTGTATTCCACTTTGGAACTTCCTTTGCGCAGAATTCAAAAATGTTTGTTATCAAACGCATGGAAGGTTTGGGGGGATAAATGTAAGTTCCGCGCGCGATGTATTCTTTCAAAATATCATTCTGAATCGTACCAATAATTTTATCTCTGCTGACTCCTTGTTTTTCCGCAACAGCGATATACATAGCCAATAGAACGGAAGCTGGAGCGTTTATAGTCATTGAAGTAGAAACCTTATCAAGCGGAATCTGATCGAACAAAATTTCCATGTCGGCAAGAGTATCTATCGCAACACCAACTTTTCCAACCTCTCCAAGAGCCATCGGGTCATCACTGTCGTAACCAATCTGTGTTGGCAAATCGAAAGCAACTGAAAGGCCGCTTTGTCCTTGTGCCAATAAATAACGATATCGTTCATTTGATTCCTTCGCGGTTCCAAATCCGGCATACTGGCGCATTGTCCAAAATCTGCCGCGATACATAGTCGGCTGAACTCCTCGGGTAAAAGGATATTCACCGGGAAAGCCTAACTTTTCAACGTACTCAGTCTCATTAGTATCAGTAGGTGTGTAGATCGGTTTTACGGTTGTAAATGATTGTGTGGTAAATTCTTTCTTCTGCTCGGGGAATTTAGAGATAGTCTTTTGGTAGTTTTTTTCATTCCAACTTGAAAAAGATTGCTGTACTTTTTCCTTTAAGTCATTTGTATCCATTATGAGCCTTTCGTTAATAATTGCTTTTGGGGCAAGTAACGTGCCGTAATTTAATTACTAGTTTACTCAGAATCGGCAGAAATAATAGCTAATTAGCCTTTTTGGGATAAATGAGAGAGGTGGTCAGAAAATGCATTCTCAATTATTGGAAAGGTGTTTTTGCAAATGATAAATGAATTTAAATAATTTTTAACTCCGGACTTGACAGAAGTGCACTTAAAATCTATTTTTACGCCCACGTTTTGATTGTATTCCGCGGTAGCTCAATGGCAGAGCATGCGGCTGTTAACCGCAGGGTTGTAAGTTCGAGCCTTACCCGCGGAGCATAACCCCAAAGAAATTTGGGGTTATCTCTTTTTAAAAGTATTCAATTTTCACCCGTTACCCCGTAATCTGGGAATGAACTGATAATTACAAAAACATTTTCTCAAGTTTGCAAGCATAAATCTTCCGATTCTATATAGCTATTAAAGAACTTCTATTATTCTTCGATAATATGTCGTAACTATTCTGATCGTAGTATCACATCTCCCAAAGACTTATGATAACTTGAAATCAGCTAAATCAAATAATTTGAATCAACAATCAACAACTCACAATTCTCTAAAAACAATTTTTATGAAAAAGAAAAACAAAATCTGGTTGCAATCGTTAGTTATAGCGGGATTTATATATGTTTTTAACAGTGGTTGTAATAATGGTGATGGAATTATAGAAAACATTGATAATCTAATTGGAATGAGGGCTTTTACAACAGTTGAAAGGACTATAATACCTGTTGCCGTATCATCCAATTCACCCTCAATAAAACCATATGAAATATCAAAATTTTCTGAATATGGATATGGTGTTTGGTCATATGGCGCGGGACTTGGTTATGATACACGGCTTGATCTTATGCCTACCAACTATAATAAAACTTCGGTTACTAATTCTGCGAAACTATTAAATTTCTTTGCCATGACAGATATTCATATCACTGATGAAGAATCTCCTACTCAAGGAATTTATTTTGGAATAAGAGAGAAGGGAATTATTTCCGGATATTCACCGGCGATGCTTTATTCAACTCAAATGCTCGATGCTCTTATCCAAACTGTAAACTCACTTAATCAGGTTGACCGGTTTGATTTCGGTATCTCATTGGGCGATATAACTAATAACGCGCAGTATAATGAATTAAGATGGTTTATAGATGTGCTTGATGGAAAAAATATTAATCCCGATTCCGGTATTAAAGATGATCCTATACCCGGACTAAATAATGATTATCAAGATGAATTTAAGGCCGCAGGACTGGATAGAACAATTCCTTGGTATGCAGCTATAGGCAACCACGATCATTTTTGGATGGGAACAAATCCTCCAACTGAATACATTCGGCAATCCTATACAGGCTCCGAAATTCTCCAGGTAGGAGATATTTTCACTGTTGGCGGAATTAATAGAAAAGATTTTTATGTGGGTGTAGTTGATGGCAAAACACTATATGGCAATATCATTGGGGCAGGTCCAGTTGAAAGCACAACTCCGCAAAAAATTTCATCCGATCCTAATCGTCGATTCCTATCAAGAAGCGAATTGATGAACGAATTTAATAATTCATCTTCAAATCCTAGAGGGCATGGTTTTAACCAAATGAATGAATTGGGATGCTATACTTTTGAACCAAATTCAAATGTACCAATAAAGATAATTGTTCTTGATAATACTCAAAGTAACAGTGATGCTGATGTTCACGGTTATGGACATGGAACACTCGATCAAAAACGTTATGACTGGCTTATAAATGAACTCGATAAGGGGCAGAATGAAGGTAAGCTAATGATAATTGCTGCTCACATTCCAATTGGTGTGAAGATGGAAGGTATTCTTGGTGCTTTTATTGGCTGGAGTACACAAGCAGCGGTATCTGAAGAAAATTTGATTGCTAAACTTCACACATATCCAAATCTTCTTATGTGGATCGCGGGACACCGTCATCTGAATACTGTAACCGCTTTACCATCGCCCGATATTATTAACCAACCCGAATTAGGATTCTGGGTTGTTGAAACCTCATCATTAAGAGAGTATCCTCAGCAGTTTAGAACTTTCGAGATACTTCGCAATAGCGACAATACTGTTTCAATAGTTGCAACAAATGTCGATCCGTCAGTAAAAGATAGATCGTTCGCCGCAAAATCGCTTTCTTATGCAATTGCGGCTACTCAAATATTTAAAATGCAGTATAATTTATTGCCCACAGGTTCGCTTTCTTACAACGTAGAGCTTGTAAAGCAATTAACTCCCGCAATGCAGAAAAAAATAGAAAACTTGGGAATACCTATAAACAAATAATTTCTTTTTTATAAAAAATGAATAACAGTATTTGAAATATTAATAAACAATGAAGCGATTCAACGAAATTTTTAGTAAATCACTTTAAAATATATTAATGCGGGCATAATCCCCTATCAAACACAGTGCGAATCTACTCCAGTTTATTCAAATAAATATTCAGCTTGATTGCAAAGAAAGAATCAGATTAGCGAAATGTGCTAACGACCAATTCCGGATTATTTAGCCTAACTTTAATCCACTTTTCCAATAGACTGTATTTAGATTTATTTATTACTCCTGTTGATTTAATTAATACAATCTGTTTTTTCTTGTAAGTGGAATCTAAGCTCACAGTAGTTGGGTTGATGATGAGTGATGATATATCGGGAAAAAGAATTCGGAGCTCTGTTAGCATTTTATTTGCTTCTTCTTTATTTGTAAACAAACTGTCAAGGATTTGCTTTTGTTTTAAAAGTTGCTGCTCTTTTGCCTCAATAAGTTTTGATAATCTGTTTGTCCTATCACTTTCTTTTTTATCGGCTAAGAAAGCAAAGCCTTGCTTAATAGTTAAAGTGGTATTCTCTATCCCAAATATTTTCAATTGTCGTTGCAAGAAATCAATTTGATCTTTCTCTAAATTGGCGCCTCCGTAAATAAGTTTAATGCTTCTACTTTGAGGATTTATTTCTTTGTTCAATAAATAAGATCCTTGAAACGAAGAGTGAGATTCAACAAAAAGGTTAGCGGTTCTAGTAAATCTATTTTGCCTTATCATTTCATAACCAAAGTATATGCTGGGTATTAATGTGAGTAAAGTAATCCCGTAAATAATTCTTAGCGAACGTTTGTTTGCAATTGGATTCTTCAAATGTTTGATCGGGTATTTCATGAATTTTAAGGTTATGAATGTAGCTAAAGCAATGAATACCGTATTTATTGTGAATAAATAAAAAGCTCCAAAGAAAAAACTAAACTGCATTGTTGCCAAACCATAGCCCGCGGTACAAAGTGGAGGCATTAAAGCTGTTGCAATAGCAACACCGGGAATTACATTTCCTTTTTGGTTGCTCGTATTTGCAATGATGCCGGCTAATCCGCCAAACAAAGCAATAAGCACATCGTATATTGTTGGGGTTGTTCTAGATAAAAGTTCGGAATAAGCATCGTTAAGCGGTGTTATAGAAAAATAGAGAGTAGAAGTAATAAGACCAACAACAATTGCAAAGGTGAAATGTTTAACTGCCTCTTTTGCAAAATGGAGATCATTGATCGCAACCCCCATCCCAATACCAATTATTGGACCCATTAGTGGAGAGATGAGCATAGCTCCGATTATTACTGCCGTCGAGTTAACATTTAGCCCGAGAGAAGCAATGAAAATTGCGAATACAAGTATCCAAATATTTGTGCCTTTAAATACAGAATCTTTTTTTATTCTTTCAATTACGTCTTCCGGCTTTTCTGTTTGATGCCTAAGATCAAAAAGGGCAAATATTTTCGTCATCATAATTAATCCATCTTTTATATAGTGTTAATTTAATAATTACATAAAGTATACTAAATTGCTTAACCAAGCTATAGAAATATTATTTGCGTGTATTTACCGAAGTGTGACAAAAATGATTTCTGTGATTGCCGGGTACTGCGTAGTATATCGTCCAATCACAGTTGAAGCAATTTGATTATACCATGTTTGTTCGCGGCTGGCTATTAGCTCAGCCGTTAGTTTTATGGTCTCCGGCAGATAATGAAAGTTGCCAAGTTGAAATAAATTCACTTGACGAATTGAATAAAATGTATCCCGGGTTGTGTAAGTACAGTAAATATCTAAAGGATTATAACGGTCAGTTGTTCAAAAGCCAAGACCTTGGAGAATATCAATTGTGAAAGGTTTTCAAGCTGCCGAGGAAGCTGGAGAACTACCTACAGATGTAGCAAGACTTTTTAGGAAATACAAAAAAATATATTGGAGCTTATCCGCCAATAAACTAATTGTTAAGTACTTTTGTTGAATCTCTGATTACGAATTCGGTTTCGAATTTTACTCTCTCATTCGGCAAAAGCACAGAAGATTCAATATTGCGGATTAAAATCTCGGCAGCCTTCATTCCTATTTCGCGTAACGGTGCGTTGATAGTTATAAGAAGCACCGGATAAATTTTAGCGTAAAAAATATCATCATTGCCTACTATAGAAATATCTTCCGGAATTCTGATGTAAGATTACTCTTTATCTTACTTTATTCTTACGAATCTTTTGCATAAAATATCTTCCATATTCTAAAACAAAACTGATAATACCAAATGGGAAACTCTGAGTTAGTAGAAAAAATTGGCTATTGTGTAACCCGTGGAAAAGTAAACACAACCGCACCTTATCCTAAAGATATGCTTGGACAAGAAGGCGCTGATGAGCTAACTAAAAAAGCGATAGAAACATCTTGCCCACCAGACCTAATCTTGCAAGCGTGTAACGATGGAATGCAAGTAATAGGTGCAAAGTTTGGAAGAGGAGAAGCGTTTGTTCCCGAACTTCTAATGTCTGCCAAATCAATGAATGCAGTTATGGCTCATCTTAAACCATTTTTTAAAGCTGGAACTGTAAAGACAAAAGGGAAATTTGTACTTGGAACAGTAATGGGGGATTTGCACGACATCGGAAAAAATTTAGTCTCAATGGTGGTTGAGGGAAATGGCTGGGAGGTCATTGATCTTGGTGTTGATTGCAAAACACAAAAATTTTTGGATAAAATAAAAGAGAATCCGGGTTGTATTGTGGGTCTTAGTGCTTTGCTAACTACAACCATGGCTAATATGACCAAGACAGTTGAAGAAATTAAAACTCATTTCCCAGAAACAAAAGTAATTGTCGGTGGTGCGCCACTTTCGAAGGACGCGGCAATAAAAATGGGAGCAGATGGTTATGCCCCTAATCCACAAGGTGCAGCTGAATTTCTGAATAGTGCCATAAATACAGTGGTATAACAAGTTGGATGGCTAAATGAAACTACAAATACTTTTGTTTTTCTTGATTATTAATATCTCTTGTTCTTATCTCCCCCCAACAAGAAAAGAGACTCTATCAAAAAGCAATTTTCAATGGAAAACAGATTCTACCAAGCATTACATTTTTTATTATGAGCAATATACTATTACACCTAACTATGTTGATTCTACAAAGTTATATTACGAAAGGGGATTCAATGAGTTGCTGAACTATTTAGGCGTTTCTAGTAACGATAAGAAATACAATGTATTTCTAGTATCTACGAATGAAAGAATGGAACTTTTGGTAGGAAGAAAAACAAATGGAGCTGCTCATCCTGATGATGGAACATTCTACACTTTATTAAACCAAAACAAAATAACATTTGATAAACACGAAGCGTGTCATGTAATTGCATCGAGTGAATGGGGCAGAGGTAATGAAGCTTGGATAAGTGAAGGATTGGCAGTGGGTTCAAATGGTGCTTGGTGGTCATATGAATTGCATAGCTTAGCAAAATACTTACACCAAAAAGACAAATTGGTACCAATAAAAGAATTAATTAGAAACTTTCACAGTTACAACAACCTTATAACTTATCCCGAAAGTGGAAGTTTTATAATCTATATTAAAGAAAGGTACGGGCTAAAATTCATTAAGAGTCTTTATAAGGAGGGTGCGATTGCTATAGAGAATCAACTAAATAAAAGTATATCAATTATTGAAAGTGAATGGTTGAATGAAATTAAAAAATATGATAGCGCAAAAATTCTATACGAAGAAAAAGTGATTAAGTATGGTGCTAATCTTTAACTACTATCAGCACTGCTACATTTTCAAATTAGAATCTGTGAGTCGTTCACATAAGTAATTGTTTGTTGATTATAACTTTGGAGTGATTATGAAATCTTTATTAGAAGAAATTAAGAAAGGTAAAGTCTTAGTTTCTGATGGAGCGTGGGGAACATTCTTATACCAACGCGGATTGCAGCAAGGGGAATGCCCGGAACTTTGGAATATTACACATCGTGAAGATGTATTGGCAATTGCAAAAAGTTATATTGATGCCGGTGCTGATATGATTCTTACTAACAGCTTTGGCGGCAGCCCTGTTAGACTTAAGCACTATGAGTTAAATGAAAAGGCATTTGAATTGAATGAGGCAGCCGCTGCCATATCAAGAGAAGCCGCTGGCGCTGATCGTTTTGTACTTGGTTCTATTGGTCCATCTGGTTCTATGTTAATGATGGGGGAAACAACAGAAGAAGAACTTTTTGAAGGGTTTTATCTTCAAGCAGAGGCCCTAAAGAAAGGTGGAGTTGATGCAATTTGTGTAGAGACTATGACTGACATACAAGAAGCTGCTATTGCGGTACGCGCTGCAAAATCAGCAACAAATCTTGAAGTTATCTGCACATTTACATTCGATAAAATCTCATCTGGCGAATTTAAAACTATGATGGGTGTTTCTCCCGAAGAAATGGTTTCTGCTATGAAAGATGAAGGTGCAGATATAATCGGTACAAATTGCGGCAATGGTTTTGAAAACATGCTGGGCATAGTAAAAGAAATTCGCCAAGTTGATAAAACCACACCTATTCTAGTTCATGCAAATGCCGGACTTCCGATTTTTATTGATGGCAAAGTTGATTACCCGGAAACGCCGGATATGATGGCAAGTCGTGTTAATGAGTTGATCGAATGTGGAGCAAATCTTATCGGCGGCTGTTGCGGAACAACTCCGCTTCACATTAGAGCAATTGCAGACGTAATTAGTAAACGAAAATGAAAAAACTTCTCCGTGAAATTGATCTTGGCAATAATACACTTGAAGTTGTTATTGGTTATAGTGATATAGCTGTTAGAGAAGAAGAAATAGAACTGCTTCTTGGTTATTCAGATAACCAAACACCTGAACATTTCAAAGACTTAATACATGAAGCAATAGAAGAATCAAAAAGCCTAGTTGAAATTAAAGCTGGCTACAGAATTGTTGATGTTCAATCCATGAAAAATGATTTAACCGGATTAACAATTGGCGGTAATTATTTTAACCTACAGAAAATTGTAACCGGAGTTCTCAAAAAGTCGGAACAAATTGCTCTGTTTAGTCTGACAATAGGTCACGCACTAGAAAGAAAATCTAAAGAGCTTTTAAGTAGTGGAGATCTGGTTACCGGCTACATCTTCGATGCTGTCGCATCAATAACGGCTGAAGCTTGTGCTGACGCATTACATGAACACATCAAGGTAAAAATGCTGCTCAAGAATCAGAAAGTTACGAACCGATATAGCCCGGGTTATTGCAATTGGAAGGTTAACGAACAGCATCTTTTGTTTTCTCTGTTGCCAAAAAACTTTTGCGGTATAGAACTGACAAACTCTGCACTAATGTTACCGATAAAGTCTGTGAGCGGGATAATAGGTGTTGGTGAGAAAGTTAGATACTCGGAGTATAACTGTAACGGCTGCAGTATTAAGGATTGTACTTATAGAACAATAACTGAAAGAAAAAAGACTGTTAAAAATTCATAGAGGAAATACAATGACCGATAAACATAGAAATGTTCTGCAGAGAGTTATTAAAGGTGAAGTTATTAATCCTCTTCCAACCGGTTTTCTAATTGTATGAATGCAATTTCACTACCAATAACACCAGTTGCACCGGTTAGAATTGCTGTTTTGTTTTTTAACCCAAATAAATTTTCTAAGTAACTCATCTTATGCTTTCTTTTGTTTATTCTCTATAAACTACAATTCAAAAATGAATCCCTTTTCTTTCAGCTTATTGTAGTTGTGTTTATCAAATTTGTACAAGTATGCTGCGCGCGTTTTGCTGTTGGATTCTTTCTCTTTCAATTTTTTAATCAGGTCCATCTTGTTAATTTTTTTTCTGAAGTTTCTTTTATCGAGATTCTTGCCGAGAATTGCTTCATAAAGTTTCTGCAATTGGGGAAGAGTGAATTTTTCCGGAAGTAGTTCAAATCCAATTGGTCTGTAACGTACACGAGTACGAAGTTTTGCTAAGGCTACATCAATTATTTGTTCATGATCGAATGGCAACTTTGGCAGTTCATCTATTTTAACCCATTTCACTTCTGTTGTATCAACACCGGCAGAAAGAGAATAATCATCTGGAGATACCAATGCAAAGTGCCCAATTGTAAATACACGCCATCCCGGAAACCTATCAACCCCATCAAACACGGCAATTTCTTCCAGATATATATTGTTAATTCCGGTCGTTTCTAAGAGAATTCTGTTTGCAGCTGTATCAACAAGTTCTTCTTTTTTAATAAAGCCACCGGGAAGTGCCCATCTGCCTTGGTACGGGTTTCTGGCACGTTTAACTAATAGTATTTCGAGCGTTGATTTATCGAAACCAAATATTACACAGTCTATGGATACGTTTCGAATTACATCTTTAAGATTATGAGACATTTATTACTCAGTTTAATACTGCAATAATAAACTATTGTTTTTAGAAGTCAAATGAAAAAAGTGTATTTATGACACTATTCGATTGTGAAATTTAAAAAGTAAAGTGTAGCTTGTACACTATAAAAAAGAATTCTAGGAGTTATAATGTATTCTCTCGGATTTGATGTAGGTAGTTCTTCAATTAAAGCTTCTATTCTAGACGTTGAAAGTGGGAAAGTAGTTGCCGATGGATTTTACCCCAAAGAGGAAATGACTATCAATTCCCCATTGTCGGGATTTGCTGAACAAAATCCCGAAATATGGTGGGAGTATTCAAAACTACTTCTGAAGCAATTGCTTCGAGAAAAAAAAATAGATGGAAAAAAAATTAAATCAATTGGCATTTCTTATCAAATGCATGGTTTGGTTTTGGTTGATAAAGACCAAAATGTCTTGCGTCCATCCATAATTTGGTGTGATAGCCGTGCCGTGAATATAGGAAACAATGCATTTAATACGATTGGTGAAGAATACTGTTTAAGACATCTATTAAATTCACCCGGAAATTTCACGGCATCAAAACTTGCATGGGTAAAACAAAATGAACCGGAAGTATTTAGCAAGATTTACAAATTTATGCTACCGGGCGATTACATTGCCATGAAACTTACTGGTGAAATATCAACCACTATTTCTGGTTTATCCGAAGGAATCTTTTGGGACTTTGCAGAGAATAAAATTTCAGACAAAGTGCTAGAGCACTATGGAATTCCAAAATCATTTGTGCCGGAAATAAATCCTACATTCTCTGTTCAAGGAAAAATAAAAAACTCAATAGCTGATGAACTTGGCATTGCCTTCGATGCAGTTGTTTCATATCGTGCGGGTGATCAACCCAACAATGCTTTCTCGCTTAATGTACTTAATGCCGGTGAAGTAGCAGCAACTGCTGGAACCTCCGGAGTAGTTTATGGTGTGATTGACAAAGTGAATTACGATGAACTAAGTCGAGTAAACCAATTTGCACATTTAAATCATACACGAGACCAAATTAGTCTTGGGGTTCTGTTGTGTATTAATGGCACTGGAATTCAAAATTCATGGCTGCGGAAAAACTTTGCTTCAACTTTATCTTATAATGAAATTAATCAGCTTGCTTCAAAAATACCGATTGGTTCAGAGGGTGTTTCAGTTCTTCCTTTTGGAAATGGAGCGGAAAGAGTTTTACAAAACAAAAATATCGGCAGCCAAATTATCGATCTGGACTTCAACCGCCATACTCTAGCTCATGTTTTCCGTGCAGCACAAGAAGGAATTGTCTTCACATTTAAGTATGGCGTGGATATAATGCAGAAAATGGGATTAAACATAAATGTTATTCGTGCCGGCAAGGGGAACATGTTCTTGAGTGAAATATTCCGTGATACACTTGCAAATATAACCGGAGCTTCAATAGAACTTTATGAAACTGATGGAGCTCAAGGAGCGGCAAGAGGTGCAGCTATTGGATGTGGAGCTTATTCTTCATTTGCCGAGGCATTTGCATCTCTCAAAAAACTTGAAGTAGTGAATCCAAATAGTAAGTTCATTGCTGAAACGGAAGCGGCATATTCAAAATGGTTGACTAATCTTGAAAAAGAATTGCAATAAATCATAAAAAAAAGAGGCGAATATGAGTTACCTAGTTGGTGAAAAAGAATATTTCAAAGGAATCGGAAAAATTCAATTCGAAGGCGCTGATTCGAAAAATCAATTAGCTTATAAGTGGTATAATGAAAACCAAGTTGTTTTCGGAAAAACTATGAAAGACTATTTCCGATTTGCGGTGGCTTATTGGCATTCGCTCTGTGGAACGGGTGGAGATCCTTTTGGTCCGGGAACAAAGAAATTGGAGTGGAACGAAGGTAGTGATGCAATTGCGCGCGGAAAACAAAAAATGGATGCGGCATTCGAACTCATCACAAAGCTAGGAATACCTTATTACTGTTTTCATGATAACGATGTTGTTGACGAAGGTGATTCAATTGCAGAAACAGATAAGCGTATGCAAGCAATTGTTGAATATGCGAAAGAAAAACAAAAAGCTTCCGGCATTAAATTGTTATGGGGAACAGCAAATTTATTTTCAAATCCACGTTATATGAATGGCGCTGCAACTAATCCGGATTTTAATGTTGTTGCTTATGCTGCAACTCAAGTTAAACGTGCTTTGGATGCAACTATTGCTCTTGGCGGCGAGAATTATGTCTTCTGGGGCGGACGAGAAGGTTACATGTCCTTGTTAAACACAAACATGAAACGTGAAAAAGATAATCTAGGAAGATTCTTAGGATTAGCTAGAGATTATGCTCGCTCCCAAGGATTTACCGGTACATTCTTGATCGAACCAAAACCAATGGAACCATCAAAACATCAATATGATTTTGATACTGAAACAGTAATTGGTTTCTTGCGCCACTATGGTTTAGACAAGGATTTCAAATTGAATATTGAAGTGAACCATGCAACACTTGCCGGACATACATTCCAGCATGAAATACAATGTGCGGTTGATGCCGGAATGTTTGGCAGCATAGATGCAAACCGGGGCGATTATCAAAACGGCTGGGATACAGATCAATTTCCTATTAATGTTTATGAGTTAGTTGAGACAATGTTGGTTATTGCAGAAGCCGGTGGTTTTGGAAAGGGCGGCGTTAACTTTGATGCTAAGGTTAGAAGAAACTCTACTGATCCGGAAGATTTGTTCATTGCTCATATTGCCGGAATGGATGTGTTTGCAAGATCATTAATAATTGCTGAAAAAGTATTAACACAGTCTGATTACAAGAAAATGCGCGCAGATAGATATGCATCATTTGAAAACGGAGAAGGTGCTGCATTCGAAAGTGGAAAGCTTGGCTTAGTTGATTTGTGCAAAATTGCAGTACAGAATGGTGAACCTAAACAAATCAGCGGTAAACAAGAAAAGTACGAGCAACTTCTAAACATGTATATATAAGTATAACTGCGGGAATAGTTTTGCTATTCCCGCTATATGCAATCCCCCCTTGCTTATCCAAATAATCTTACTATTTCTAGAAGTTAAATATTTGTGCAAGTTAAAATTACTATCTAAAGTATGGGGAGTAATTCAACAGCTTTGTCCAAACCGCTTTTATCAAAAATTGACAATTGGAATTTGTGCTACTTAAATCTTCTCTTAATCACTAAATGATGGATAAGTTTATTTGTTGGTTTAATCACTTTCTTTTATTTAATTTGCAAAAAAAATGCTAAGTGCATTTTCTTGAAGATAAGAGAAGGATTTCACATGAACCTTTTGACTAAATATTTTTCTGCAAATTCCAACTCTTCTAGCACGCAATTTCTTTACTCACTCTATCTTTTCTTAGCAAAGCACAAGTGCTTAATTTCTTGACTGATTATAAATTATAGATAAGTGTTAAGCCGGGGTAACATGGGCACGCCAAATTTATCGAAAATCATTTCTAAGATCGCTGGTCTCATAGTAATAGTAATCGGGATAGCAGTACTTATTGGTTGGATGCTTGATGTGCCGGTTCTTAGAAGTCTTTATCCAGATTTTGAAGCGATGAAGCCTAGTTCTGCAATTTCTTTCATACTATCGGGATTATGTCTTTGGTATCTAAATTATCCAAAGGAGAAGAAAAACAAAATTTTAGTATGGCGATTATGTGCCCTTGCAATTATTATAATAAGCGGATTCACCTTCATCCAAGACGCATTTGACTTGAAACTTGGGATTGACCCGGTTTTCATAAAAGAACAAACAAAAGGGCTTTTAACAGATAGTTCTGTAAGGATGGCTCCAGCTACTTCAGTAAACTTTCTATTTCTTGGACTTTCGTTTTTACTGTTTTCCAGAGTTAGCGTTTCAACTACTCGCATTATTGTTTCGATGATAGTTCCGATCTCGATCTTTGCATTTCTAAATTATTTGTCGAATAGTCAATCCTTACTTTATCCGGAAAATTTTCGCCCAATAACTTTCTTTTCTTCTATTACTTTTGTTATAACTGCAATCGGCTTCTTGTTATTTCTATCAACAGAGAAACAAGAAGGAATTCAAATATTCCAAAACAGATTTCATCATATCTGGCAGCCATATGCAGTGGCAATAATTATTGTTTCTATTGCGGCGGCCTTGCGGTTGTGGCCGCTGCAATCACTTGGACCTAGAACAGTTTGGGTCACTTTTTATCCCTCGGTAATGCTAGTGGCCATTTACGGGGGTTTTGCTGCGGGGTTACTTGCAACGTTTTTCTCGAGTTTCATAGCTTTGTTTTTGTGGCCGATATTTGTGGATCAGCCATTCATCAAAGATTTTGGCGATTGGCTTAGCATGTTGGTTTTCATTGTAACATGTGTAACAATTTCTAGTGTGGCAGAAGCTACATATCGCGCGCGCGAAAAGGTTAAACGGACAAACAAGCAACTTGCCGCTGTAAACATAGAGTTTGAAAAAGAAATAGAAACGAGGCAAATAGCTGAAAAAGAAATTATTAAGCTTAACAAAGAGCTGGAACAGCGTGTACTTAATAGAACCGAAGAATTGGAAAAAACAAATCTATTCTTACGAAAAAGCGAAGAACGATTTCGCTCAACACTGGATAATATGCTTGAAGGGTGCCAGATATTAGGTTTTGATTGGTCATATATATACCTAAACGATTCTGCTGATAGACACAATCGTCGTCCAAAAGAAGAATTGTTGGGTAAAAAATATACCGATATGTGGCCGGGAATTGAGTATACCGAGGTATATCGGATAATTAAAAGCTGTATGGAAGAAAGAATAACACATCACATGGAAAATGAATTTGAATTTCCGGATAAGTCTAAAGGATGGTTTGAGCTGAGTATTCAACCCGTTCCGGAAGGTGTATTTATTCTCTCTTACGATATTTCAGAAAGAAAAAAATCGGAACAAGATTTGCTAAAACTAAATCTTGAACTGGAACAGCGTGTTGCTGAACGGACAAATGAACTAGAAGTGGTTAATAAAGAGCTGGAAGCATTCACATACTCGGTTTCGCATGATCTACGCGCGCCTCTTAGACACATAAGCGGATTTGTTCAACTTCTGAACGATGCAAAAGACTCAAACCTTGATGACAAGAGTATTCGCTACTTAAATATCATAGCAGACTCTGCCAAACAAATGGGAAAATTGATTGATGATTTACTATACTTTTCCCGGATGGGAAGGGCTTCACTAAGATATAGCGTGGTTGATTTTAATTATCTAATGAATCAAATAATTAATGAAATTGAAAATTCCGCAGATTACAAAAAAGTAGAATGGGAGTTAGCACAGCTTCCATCCGTACAAGCTGATTTTTCTTTGATGAAAGTGGTGTTTGTAAACTTACTAAGTAATGCAGTTAAGTATTCGTCAAAAATGGCTTCGCCCAAAATTCAAATCGGCTATAACAAAACTGAAGAAAGTAAAGTTGTATTCTATGTAAAAGATAATGGTGCCGGGTTCGATATGCATTACGCACATAAATTATTTGGCGTATTTCAAAGACTGCATGGTGCCGATGAATTTGAAGGTACGGGAATTGGCTTAGC
>JBAYTN010000001.1:0-282525 GCA_041675645.1 Melioribacteraceae bacterium | reverse complement strand
GTTTGATTGCTACTTAATTGCAGCCCTTTTGATATTGTAGGCAGATAGTAGTGTGTATTATTAGATCAGCTTTTCAAAGAACAATTTTTCTGAACAACTCTTGAGTTGTTCACTTATATTTTTTTGTCTATTGACTTAATCCTTTTTTAAGCGGTTATACCAACACTATGAAAGATCTTTTACAGTAAAGATTTCTAAATGAGAAAATTGTTTATCACTTTTTTTAAGTTTTCCAAGAATATCTGCTTGAAAATTTTCTGAAATAACTATATCCACATATGGAACTGAATTATAAATTAGAATATCAAAAACATCTTGAATCTCTGGTTGTCGATCAGCAACATAAAACCGATAAAAAACAGTATAAAGTGCAGATTTTACTGATGGGAATGCATCACAATCAATTGATTCGCCTTTCTTCATTCGGGATATAACCCATTGTGGATTTTGCGAAGTTATATACTGTAGAAAAGCATCATTGTAAAACTTCTTGGCATCAGAAGCATTGAAATGTTTATTAGAAGAAACAAAATTACTTTTCAAACTCAGAATAGAATTTAACGAGTCTTGTTTTAATTTATTTTTCCAATCCATTTCAGCTTGTATAATCTCTGGAAGAGAAAACAATTTTGTTAATACATTTTTCAAACTATCTTTTTCCGGTTTGAGAAATGAAAAGGCAAACAATATCGGATCAATATTTTTATAAAATGGGTAATTCTCAAATTCATCTTGTAAAACGTGATCTGGAGTTTTCAGAATAAAAAGTGGTATTACGGAAAAGAATTCAATGAATTTTTCATATAGTATTTGTTTTGATCGCAATTCGAAAATAGTCCATATTGCAACGCAAGGATGAGATGGCGCATTACTATTAAGTATAATTTCGAAAAATTTTTGCCTTTCTGAATTATTACTTGCCACTATTTTGCTTATAATACAAGTATCCAACAAACAGAGTTTATATTCTTTACCATTTTCTTTAATCATATCTCTAACAAATATTTGTTGGTATAACTTATAATTATACTGCACCGTAATTGTAACTTTGGAACGTAGTTATGCACGGTGCTGCATATCTATGTTCCGTTTATTTAGAATTTCTTTTGTGTTCGCGATATTTTAAAATAGGTTTGTGCATATCTATAATCCTATGATTAAGGTGTCTGTGCACAAATAAAATCTATGTGGAGCTTCTTCTAAATTCGCAACTCAAAATCATGTCTCGTGCGTAGTCGAAAGATCAAAACTAAGAACTGCTTTTTCAGTTCCCCCGTAGTTGTTCAGAATGGAACTCCGTTGCTGTTTGCAAATTACTTGTTAGCGTTTGCAATTTCAAGAAAAGAAAATTTGTCGCTCAAACTCTCTTTCATCTATTCAACTAATCATTTCCTTAAAAACTGTGCGGCTTTATCGAAAACAATATTAAAATTTTCGTCAATAAGCTTCTCATTCTCGGTTGTAGCTGGGAATGGAGTGATGTGAGAGTATGCGTAAGGGAAGTCCAAAATATCCACTTTAACGGGTATGTCTCTATAATCACCTTGAAGAGTGTTTAATACTTCATTTGGTGGAACAACATCATCGTTTTTTAGCGGCAATGCGTATATCTTAGAGCTGAGTTCTCGAAGTCTGCTTTCCCGTAACTCTTTATCCTTGCGGTAGCTTAACATTGCTTTGAAATAATTACCCGCCGTGTGGCTGCCGCTAAAGTAGTGAGCAATTCTTTTATCGAGCTTAAGCTCACTTTCAAGGCGTTCGGTATAAAAAGAATAAAGAGCAATGGTAGCGTCGCTATCCAAAATAAATTTTGAGTTCGGAGCCATCCGGTCAAGTGTTGGTCCGCCGCAAAACATAAAGAGTTTAGAATTATCAAAATAATTTCGAGGATTGGACATCAATAAAATTTCACTCAGAAACGAGCCTATGGAATAAGAGAAAAGATCTATCTCTGCGTCTGGATGAATTAACTCGTTCTTGCCGGCTTTTATTTCTCCAATAAGTTTGACTACATCGTAAAATGTTTGTAAGCCGGACCAAAAAAATCTTTGGGGAATCATTTCTACTCTTGCGCTTATTGCAGCGTTGGCAAAAGTGGAATTGGTAATAGACTTTGAATACTTGCGGCGGTTTTGCGCCACACTGTTCATCGAATGTATGTTGCTCCATCCCGCCGGAACGCGGTTCATGTGGAATGCAATTGGAAAAAGAAGAACAGTTTTGCCGGTTAGCTTAACAAGCTTTTCCGCCCACGGTAAATATTTTTCCCAGTACTTCTCATTCAATCCGTGAAAAAGAAGAATTAGGTTACTGTTTTTATTCTCGTTGTTCTTTCGAAAAACAGTATAGCTAAACTCCCGGTTTTCGATTATATCAATGTCGTCATGTTTTAAAGTATCCGGGTATAAATCATACAGTCTAAAGTTTTCATAACTCAGATTTTCTTCAAACTCGCGATTATGCTTTTCACAAAAATATGTTTTCCCGCCGGGCAATAACTTCCAGCTGTTCGAGATAAACTTACGGTTTTGAATTTCAATTCCGCTATCCGGTATTATAGTGTTAAAATTAAAATCCGGTTTGTAAGTTTTTTTTAGTGAATCAAATCTTTCTTTGTAGGTCATTATAGATATGCGGAATTATTTTTTACGAAAATACCTTTTTAAAAATAGAAATGATAGGTAATACAAATGCTCAACTTTATTAACTTCTATTTAGATGGGTAACCCTAGATTATCTTTTCTTTAGCTGAACCAAAAGAGCTCCTACTGCAGCAATCAACATTCCGACAAATTCTTTCAGCGTAATTGTTTCGCCAAGAAACACCCACGCTAAAACAGCTATCTGTATCAACATTGTCCCATTGATGATTGAAGATTCCATTGCCGTTAGTGAGCGGAGAGATAAATTCCAAAGCGTAAAAGCAAGCGCGGTGTTAATACCGGCTAACCAAAGTAAAAACAAAATATTTCTTAGACTAATAGGAGGAAATCCTTGCATTGTTGCTCCAACGATCAGCAAAACAACTGAGCCGACACCCATGCTAATAATTGTAACTGTCAGCGGATGAAACTTTCCTCCCCTGTTAACAGATCTGCCGAGAATAGCGGCACTTGCATTAGCTAATACTCCAACAGACATTACAAGCAATCCGGTGATTTTAGCTGCGGATAAATCTGCCGGAAAGAAATAAACCATAATTCCAGCAATAAACAGAAACGCTCCAAACCATTGGCGGGAAGAGGGAACTTCCGACAGCAGAAAAATTCCAATGACGGCAACCACAACCGGAGTAAAGTTAAGTATAAGACTAACAGTAACCGCCGGAAGAAGAGAGAGACCAAGAAACTGTGTGCCCTGTGTAAAAGTGTAGAATATAAAACCAAGTGCAATAAGTTTTTGCCAATCACACTTTTCTAATTTTTTAATTTCTTCAATCCGTTCTTTTCTTAACGCAAATGGAAGAAGACAGATAAACGCAATTGTGTAACGCAAACCGGCGTAGGTAAGCGGTGGAATTTCACCGAGTCCAAGTTTGATAATTATAAACGATGTAGACCATAAAAAGGTAACAAGCAGCGCTAAGAGGATTGCTCCTGTCCGGGTAACTTTATGAAGTTTAATACAATCCTCGTTAGATTATTTTCCCAATAAAAGTTTGAATGCGTAAGCAAGCAGAAATACCGCAAATATCTTCTTTAATATTGCATCAGGCATAGACGTTACATATTTAGAAGAAAGATAACTGCCAATTACAAAGGTAATAACCATAAAGGCAACGGCTTTAAAATTGATCAATCCGGCTTTGTGATAGTTCATTACCGCTAAAATGCCGATAGGTAAAAGCAGCAAGGCAATGGAAGTTCCTTGAGCTTCTTTTTGTGTGTAACCCAGAAAACCAACCAACATTGGTATAATAATTATTCCACCGCCAATACCAAGCAAACCACTAAGTAAACCCGCAGCCAACCCAATTAACAATAGTATAAATGTTTCGTTCATTTTTTCTTTGTGTCCCTTGTGTTATTAATTTTTTGTGTACTTAGCTCTTACTTCTTGTCTCTAAGAAACAAGCTAAATTATTCTTTAATTAAATCCATTAACAGCCACTCATTTGGATCAATCGCAAACTCAGAATTTTCTTCAAACGTAATTTCACATTTTCCATTTGTTAGTTCCAAGCGCTTTGTTGTATTGCCAACTTTTACTTCAACCGGTAGTGTAAATGAAATATTGTTTTCTGTTTCCCACCAAAGTTCAGCTCTGTTTTCTTCTTTTTTATAATGCAATTTAGGTAAAGAAGCTTGGCGCATGTAAACTTCCCAAAACCAATCTAATTTTTTACCCGAAATTTTTTCTGCCAATTGTAACAATTCATCAGTTGTAGCATTGCGGCATTGTGCGCCGGTTTTAATTTTTTCCATTGCCTCGGTTGGATAAGCCCATCGCCGTAAGACTTTGAAAAATGTTTCATCGCCCAAATAATAGCGCAAAGTATGAACAACCCAGCCGCCCTTATAATAAATATCACCGCCATAAATCTCCCCGGAAGTTTTTTCACCGCGTGGAGCCAGCGGTTGCTTGTTTGAAAATCTTTTAATGCTTTTCATGTAATCAAAATACATTTGCTTGCCGTAAACTTTTTCAAGGTAGAGCGGTTGCATGTAAGTCCCAATTCCTTCGTGAATCCAGAAGTCGCTCCAATCGGCAACAGTTACTAAGTTGCCCCACCACTCGTGAGAAAACTCGTGCTGATGAAGCCAATCAAAAGGGAATTTTTCATGATTCTTCCAGCCGTAGCCGTAAGCAATTGCTGTTTGGTGTTCCATTCCAAGGTGCGGAGCCTCAACTACAGCGTACTTATCAATTCTAAATGGATAAGGACCAATAAGTTCTTCTTGAACTTTCATTTGCTGAAGAAATTGCGGCGCGTGTGCTTTTGCTTTTTCTAAATTTTCCGGCAAAACCCAAACTGTGAAGGGAAATTTCTCTCCGGTAACGCTTGTATAATCGTATTCGATTGGAAGATATGGTCCAACGTAGATCATCACATTGTAATTATTAATTGGAGTGAATGAGAACCAATTCCAAGTTTTTGTTCCATTCTTATTATCAATTGATGAGCGAAGTTTGCCGGAACCAATGCAAACTAAATCTACCGGAACAGTAAAATGAGTTGAAACCGAGTCGGGCTCGTCACCCGGATGATCTTTACAAGGCCACCAAATATCAGCGCCGCCACCTTGACATGTTAAAGTGATCCAATCTTTTCCATCCTTAGTTTTTGACCAGATAAATCCATCATCCCATGGGGGACGCTTTGCAACTCTAGGAGAGCCGGCATAAGAAATTTTTATAGAGAAAGATTCGTCCATCTTAATAATGTTGGGAAATGTAATAGTAATTTTCCCGTTTTCATGCTGGAAAGGAATTTCTGTTTCGTTTCCATTATCAACTCGCACAAGCTCACTTATCGTATAAGTATTATCAAGATCAACAATTATTTTTTGAAGATCGGTTACAGTTGAAGCTTTAATAATGGTATAACCGGCAATAATCTTTTCTATTGGGTCTATTGTGAGGGTTATATCATAAAATTTTATATCGTAACATTTTTGTTCCGGGATTAGTTTGCCGCCGGAATCTTGCGAACCAAATTGTGCAAACAAGGAGGTGGCTAAAAGTAGAATTGCATAAGTTAACTTTTTCATAACGAATTCCTAAAAGTGTACTTAAATGTTGAGGCTAAATCTTAACGATTATTTCCAATGCAAATTTGAGTTTGATGAGATAAAAGTCAATAAGCGAGTCAAATTTGTGGGATAAAGATTTGCTGTTTCATTAGCCGATTCAATAAAGTATTTTAAGGGTAACAAAATACTTATTCATGCTAAATTTATACACAACAAGTCTTCGCAGTAAAATCATTCTAGGCTTTACGGTTATTTTGCTGATTATGTTTCTGGCAACTCTGTGGAGCATCTATAATTTTTACCGCTTTAATGAATATATAAAGCAAACGATGCAAGACAACTATTCGGTTATTATCTACTCCGACAATATGAGTAAATCTTTGGATGAGCAAGTTGCAGCCGTAATTGTAATGTTCAACCAAGATTTTGCTAGGGGAGACAGCCTCTTTACAATTAGCACCAGAGAGTTTTTTGATTGGCACTATAAGACTAGAGAAGTTGCCCTTTCCAACGAAGAGAAGAAAATTCTTGATGATATGCAAATTGAGCTGACAAAGTTCAAAGAAGAAAACATAAACACGCTTGATTATAAAATTTATTTGCGTGGAGAAGCGCCAAAAGTAAAAGTGGATCTTGGAAATTTAATTATGCAGCTTCAGTCAATTAAAGGAAAGTGTAACAAAATTCTGGAGCTGAACCATTCTTCGCTTAATGAATCGGTGCAAAATGTTAAAACAATTACACAAACTGCTGCAATAACAATACTGTTTATTTTGCTGGGGGCAATATTTATCAGCTTTGTTTTTGGAACTAAATTTTCTAACTATATTGTCCGTCCGCTAACAAAACTTAGACAGTCCGTTTCTCACGTTGCCGAAGGAAATTTTAGTGAACGAATTGAGCTGGATGAGAACTCGGATGAGATAAACACCCTAGCAGATGAATTCAACAAAATGAGTGAACGACTGCAAGTGTATGAACAACTGAATTTGAATAAAATTTTATATGAAAAAAGAAAATCGGAACTGCTTATAGAAGGTATGAATGAGCCGGTTTTGATGGTAGACGAAAATTTCAAAATTCTTCTTTCGAATAAAGCTTTTAACGAAATCTTTGGAGAAAAGGCAATTAAGAAAGCCGAAATAAAAAAGATATTAAAGGCTGAACGCACTAAAGCCAGAAATAAGGACAACGCAGATTTTGCTATTAAGAAGGAAGGGATTATTAACCTAAAAGGCAGCGATGGCTCTCAGAGATACTTTAATGTTGTGGCAGCATCGTTAGATATCTTAGAGAGCAAAACACAAGGGACGGTCTTTGTTTTCAACGATATTACTAAGTATCAAGAACTTGATAGAATGAAAAGCGAATTCATTGCTAAAGTTTCTCACGAGTTGAAGACGCCTCTTACTTCTATGGGAATGGCTCTGGGGCTCTTTGAAGATGGTGTTGTTGGAGAAGTAAACGATAAGCAGAAAGATCTTATTGTCTCTATGAAAGAAGACTATGATCGCTTAAATAAGCTGGTATATGAAATTTTAGAGCTTACAAAGCTTGAAGCAAATATTGGCAGAATAAAATTTGAAGCTTTCGAAACCTCGAAACTTGTTGAGTATGTTGCCAAAAAGTTTTCAATCCATGCAAAAGAAAAAAATATAACTTTGGAAGTTGTTGACCAGAGTATGGGCTCTAAGATAAACGGTAATATAAACAACATGATTAGTGCTGTTGAAAATCTTGTTTCCAACTCTCTACGTTTCACTCCAAACGGAGGAGAGATTAAAGTTGAATTCATCAAAAAAGAAGACGATTTGTTTATCGAGATTTCCGATACTGGAATTGGAATTAGTCCGGCAAATCTTAAAATGGTATTTGATAAATTCATCCAAATAGATGATTCGGCTCCCGGAAGTCTTGGTCTCGGACTTTCAATAGCAAAGGAAATTATCGAAATTCACAATGGAGAAATAAAAGCTTTCAGCGAACTTGGCAAGGGAAGTACATTTCAAATTAAATTACCGGTAGCGTAGATGCATAGCAATAGAATTTTAGTAATAGACGATGAAATAAATATTCTTAAAACAATTGAGCTTTCACTTATTTCTCACGGTTACAACCCGGATGTTTTTTCAAATCCGGTTGATGGTGTTAACCGCACAAAAGAAGTTTACTTTGATGTTGCTTTTGTAGATCTCAAAATGCAGCCGCTGGATGGAATTTCTACACTCGTAGAAATAAAGAAAAATTCTCCGGACACAACCATTATACTTATGACTGCACACGGCTCGATTGAGAGCGCAGTTGAGGCAATCAAAAAAGGCGCTCACGATTATATTACAAAACCATTCACCCATAAAGAGTTTCTTCATATTGTAGAAAAAGCTTTTGAATATCATCGACTTTCAAAGCAAGCGAGAGGATTGGCCGATCAGTTAGAAGATTCTCTGCATAGCGAGTCATTTATTACTGTAAATACAAAAACAAAGCAAATATTAAGGACAGCTAAGGAAGTTGCCGATAGCGATATACCGATTCTGATTGAAGGGGAAAGCGGCACCGGAAAAGAGTTGCTGGCAAAATTCATTCACTCAAATTCTAATAGAAAAGACAACCCGTTTATTGCAATTAATTGTTCGGCTATTCCGGAAAACTTATTTGAAAGCGAATTATTTGGACATGTTAAAGGAGCTTTTACTACCGCTATTAAAGATAGAATTGGAAGGTTAGATTTAGCAGATGGTGGAACTTTGTTCTTGGATGAAGTTGCCGACATACCGAAGCAGATGCAAGTTAAACTTCTTCGCTTCTTACAAAACATGGAGTTCGAAAGAGTTGGCGAAAGCATAACACGTAAAGTTGATGTAAGAATCATTAGTGCGACCAATAGAAAAGTTGAAAGTGATCTTGCTGCCGGTGTGATTAGGGAAGATTTCTATTATAGAATAGTGGGTGTTCGCCTCCTAATTCCGGCTTTGAAGGAAAGAAAAGATGATATAGAAGCATTGCTAAGCCATTTCATTGCCAAATATGGCGCCGGAAGGAATATGACAATTCCAGAGGAAACAAAAAAATTACTGCTCGATTACGACTGGCCCGGAAACGTTAGAGAATTTGAAACTATGGTTAAAAGAATTCTTGTCTTTGCAAAGGAGGATACTGTTTTTCCGGAACACCTTCCGCAAGAAATAAACAGCTTTAAGCCTAAGCACACAACCAATGCTGTTCAGAAAATAGATGAACTAGAAAGGCAGCACATAATAGACGTACTAAAAATGGCACACACAACTAAAGAGGCTTCGCGAATATTAGGAATTTCGGAAACCACCCTTTGGAGAAAGAGAAAACTTTATGGACTATAACTCCGAAAAGGCTTTCAATATGAAATGCCATTTCATTTCATATTGAAAAAGTTGTTGCTTTATTGGTCTCAAAAGTCCATTTTAACGCCTCAATTGTAGTTCTAATCGCATAAAAACCTTGGCACATTTTTTCTTGTATAAATAACATGACACATTAATTAATCAAGGAGTAATACAAATGAAACAATCCGCTTTTGTTGTAACCCTCACTTTTGTTGCTATGATTAGCGCGTTTTTAATTTACGAATTCGTATTTGGTAATCCGGCAAACTTTGCTGATTTTGCTACTAAAGGTACGAAGCATGTTGCACTAGACGGTAACTTATTAGCACTAGCATATATAGCTGGTCCTATTATTGCTATGTTACTTGGTTTATCAATAATGGTAATTGCAGTAATTGTTGAAAGAACACTTTCTTTAAGAAAAGCTGCTGGCAAACAACCAATCCCAAAATTTTTCAAAGCAGTTATAGATCAAATTAGAAGTGGAAACATTAACGAAGCAATAACTCTTTGCGATAAACAAAGAGGATCGGTTGCTAACGTATTAAAATCAGCCTTAACAAGATATCAAGAAGTTACAGCAGCAGGCTCAACAATTGATAAAGAAAAACAATTAGTAGAAGTTGAACGTGCAGTAGAAGAAACTTTGATGCTTGAAACCCCGCTACTCGAAAAAAACTTAATTGCTCTTTCAACAATTTCTTCTATTGCAACAATGTTTGGTCTTTTAGGAACAGTAATTGGTATGATTCGTTCATTCAAAGCTCTTGCTGCCGGCGGTGCTCCAGATGCTATCGGTCTTGCTACCGGTATTTCTGAGGCGTTAGTTAATACAGCTGGCGGTCTTATTGCGGCAATTATTGGTATAGTAGCATATAACTATTTTGTAAACAAAGTTGATAACTTCACATTCCAAATTGACGAAGCTAAATACAATGTTATGCAATTATTAAAAACATCTAAGTGAGGTAATTAATGCCGCACATTAAAAAGAAAAGAGTCTCGATTCGAATAGACATGACTCCGCTTGTGGATGTGGCGTTCTTGCTTTTAACATTCTTCATGCTTACAACTACATTTAAGCCGCCGGAAGATGTTGAAGTAGTAATACCAACCTCACATTCGGAAATAAAACTTCCAGAATCCAATACAATGGTTGTGTATGTAGATAAAGCGGGCGGAATTTTTATGGGCTTTGATTCGCAGACCATGATGGATAGAATGTTTGGCGCTGCTTACAAGTATAAACAAGCAAGTCCTGTTAAAAAAGAAGTGCTTGGCGAAACGTTGATGAAGGCGAGAATTTCGAATCCTAAGCTAAGAACTATTATTAAGGCAGACGCTGCAACAGAATATGGCACAATTCAAGATATTATGGATATTCTGGATCAAGTTAAAATAACTAGATTCAACATGGTTACTAACTTTGAAATTGAAAAGAAAAGTTAAAATAGGAGATTAATATGTCCGGTGGCGCAGTTGCTGATAGCGGTGGTGCAAAACGGAAAAATAAGTTTAGCAAGCGTAAACCCAAAAAGAGAATCAATATCGGTATCGATATGACTCCTTTGGTTGACGTTGCTTTTCTTCTGTTAACATTTTTCATGTTAACAACAGTTTTTCGCTTGCCGCAGACGCTAGAAATAAATCTTCCTCCGAAGGATGTCAATATTGATGTTGCGGAATCGTCATTGATAATTATTCGTGTCGGTGACAATAACCAAATGTATAGAAACATTGGTTATGATATTCCAGCAAAGGTTTCGTGGGAAGAGTTTGTAAAATTTATTAAAGAAAGAAAGAACGAAAACAAAAAGTGGAATGTTTTAATTAAGATTGATAAAAAAGCAAAATATCACTATATGATTGATATTATAGATGAATTACGAGTAGTTGGATTAGACCGTTATGCTCTGGCTCCAATAACGGAAATTGATAAAAAAGAAATGGCAAGAGCAACATAAGGAGAAAGAAAATGGCAGAAGTAGCATTACAACAAACCAACGTGTACGGAGCCTTCGAGTTAAAAAAGATCTATGCACGTAACTATACCATTGGTGTGGCGCTCGCAATTTTTCTCCATCTCTTTTTGATTGGAATATATTACTTTGCCGATGTTCTTTCTAAGGAAGATGAAGATGGAACTCCGGTTGTAAGGATGAAGATCAATTATAGCGATCTTGGCCCACCACCATCTATAGAAAACGTTGCACCTCAAATTCAAGTTGCTGGTCCGGTTGCAGCACCTACTGTAGGCGTTCCAGTGCCGGTTCCGGATGAAGAAGCTCCGCCAGAACAAGTGATAGCTTCTCAGACAGAAATGGCGGCTCAACAAGCTCCCGCACTTGTAGAAGATTTGAGCGGCGGCGCACAAATTACTCAGGATATTAAAATTGAAGAACCCGTTAAGGATGAAGAACCCGGCATGAATGATTTTACGGCTGTTGAAAAATTGCCTGAGATGGTTCGTGCGGTAACTCCTGAATATCCTGAAATTGCTAAACGTGCTGGTATTACTGGAAAAGTATTTGTGAAAGTATTGGTTGATAAAGAAGGAAGACCAAAAAAAGCAGTAGTTATTAAATCGGATTCCGAATTGTTTAACCAATCCGCAATTGATGCAGCTATGAGAAGTGCTTTTACACCGGCTCTTCAAAATCAGCATCCTATAGCAGTTTGGATTGTACTTCCATACAGATTTACTCTGGAAGGACAAAACTAAGATGAATACGCAGAAACTGATGGTCTACATTGGTTATACTGCGGGAGTCTTGTTTGTTATGTTGGGAATAGCAATAATGGTAACAAAGCTATTCCCAACAACTCTTTTTGCAAGTGAACAAGTTAAAATAATTTTTGGGGTTGTAATGATTCTTTACGGTTTATACCGGATTGTTATAATCACAATAAAAAACCGCAGAGCAGATGAACACGAAACCGAATAAACTTTTCGCATTATCGTTAATCCTTTTATCACTTTTGGTATCTGGTTGCGGCCCGGAACCAAGAGAAACTTCTACTAAAGGCTCAATAAAATGCTATGCGGATGAATCTCTCTATTCAATGGTTGTAGAACAAAGAGATACATTCGTTTCTATTTATCCCGCTTCTAAAATAGAAATTGAAAAGGTTAAAGCGCGCGAAGGGATTGTAAAAATTCTTAATGGCGAAATACAAATGTTTGTTAGTTCGCGCGGTCTTACGGATGAAGAGAATAAGTTTGTAGAGAAGACTAAATCTGATGTTAAAGTAATTAAAGTTTGCTACGATGGCCTTACCGTGATTGTTGATACAAATCACTCCATAGCTAGAATGACTACTACTCAGTTGAAACAACTTTTACTCGGTGAGAGTAAACAATATAAAGTTTTTATTCCGGATCAGAATTCCGGAATATTTGAAAATCTGAAAATTGAGTTGCTTGAAAATAAAAAACCAAGCGCCGCATTTGTTGTTAAGAATGAAGAAGATGTAGTTAAAAGTGTAATTAAAAATAAAAACTCAATAGGTGTTGTTGGATTAAATATTGCAAGAGAAGCTAAGGGAATTAAGATATTAAGAATCGGAACAGATGAAAGATCAGTAACCGGCGGCGAGTACATTGAACCTGTGGCCGGATATTTATCAAACGGAGATTATCCATTAATTAGAGAATGTTACATTTTTTTAAATGAAATTGGAATTGGTCTTGGGTCAGGTTTTACAACATTTATGACCAGCACCCCAGGTCAAAAAATTGTTCTTGCGCACGATCTTGGTCCAGCGACAGTTCCAATAAGGTACAATAAGATGACGAGGTTAAAATGAAGCGAATTACTCTTTTCCTAATGGTTGTTTTTTTCGCAGTAAGTGTTTTTGCACAGGATAAGGCCGATGAAGCACAAAAGGCTATTACCAAAAAAGATTACAAAAAAGCATTTACCCTGGGCAAAGAAATATTAGATAGCGGAAATGCAAATGACGCTCTGGGCGTGTTTATAAATTTACGAGAAGTAAATTATCCGGATTCAAAAGTATATGAATACTTGGGTGATGCATATGCCAAAATGGGAGTTAATGAACTCGCTATTATGAATTTTGAAGAAGCTGAAAAAATAGATTCGCTCAATATTGACCTCAAATTCAAAAACGCACAGTTGATGGTAAAACAGAAAAAATATACTGACGCGATCAACAAGTATTTGAATATTGTTAAGATAGATCCAAACAATGCTGCCGCTTATTTAGAGGCCGCCACAATCATGTATCAAGCAAAACGCTATGCAGATGCAGCATTATTGTATGAAAAATATTTGGATAAGGATCAGACAAAAGATGCCTATCTTAAGATTTCTCGCGCGCTATTGGAAATCAGAAATTTTGAAAAAGTATATAGCTTTGGCGTTGCTGGTTTGCAGAAGTTCCCGGACGAAGTACAGTTATTGAAAAACACGGCTATTGCTGCGTATGCGTTAAAAAAATATGAAGATGCTGCAAAATATTATTCTCAAGTTTCAGATACTCTGTTGACTGTAAATGAGTTGGAAAACACCGCAAGATCTTTTCAGATGATTAAAGATGAAACCAACTCAATGAAGTATTTTGAGAAAGTTGTTAAAGCAGATTCATCACGCTCAAGTATTTATATGGAATTAGCCAACGGATTTTTTAGAGATAAAAAGTATGATGAAGCGGCTAAATATTATGAAGCAAAGGCAAAAGCCGACTCTACAAACGAAACAGCGTGGAGATATTTAGGATTTTCTTATTACCAGTTTAAGGAAAATGCGGATTCCAATGCCGCAAATCCAAATTTTAAAAGGAATCAGCTCGAAAAAGCCAGAGTAGCTCTTTTACGTTCGGTTGCTTTAAACGATACAAACTTTACAAACAGAAATTTCTTAATTCAAGTGTATACAGCTTTGGATTCTACTCAGGCCTTGTTGAATCAACATAAAGAAATGTTAAGCCTCATTGGCAATAGAGAGTCTGAATATAAGGATCAATATATTTCTTCAAACTCTGCGCTTGGATATAATGCTTACGACAGAAAAGCTTACGCTGCTGCAATTCCTTATTATCTAAGACTATTAAAGTACAAGTCGGATATGTCTACTCTCAAAATTTTAATGTCTTGCTATTTACAGTCCGGTAATAATGAGGAAGCAATCAATTATGCTAGAAGAATATTAAGAATTGATCCGAACGATAAAGATGCTAAGAAAGTGTTGAGAGCTCTAAGCGCTGATTAACGGCAGAAAATTATTTTCTAATCTAAATGAAAGAAAAAATGATAGACACCAGTGATTTTCACTTTAATCCATGGCACCATGTTAGTTTTGGTAATAGTGTTCCAAATGTTGTAAATGCAATTATTGAAATTCCCAAAGGTTCACAAGCAAAGTATGAATTGGATAAAGAGAGCGGTCTGCTTAAGCTAGACCGCGTTCTTTTCTCTTCGGTATTTTATCCGGCTAATTACGGCTTCATTCCAAGAACACTAAGCGATGATGGCGATCCGCTTGATATCCTTGTAATGTGTTCGGTTGATGTTGATCCGCTATGCATAATTGAAGCAAAAGTAATTGGTGTTATGGAAATGGTTGACAATATGGAAAAAGATGAAAAGATTATTGCCGTTGCAAAGAATGATATTTCCGTTAACCATATGGATGATTTACACGATTTACCACCACATACAACCGTTCAATTGCAAAGATTTTTTGAAGATTATAAAAAATTGGAACACAAAAATGTAGTAGTAGAAAAGATTGTAGGAAAAGAGGAAGCTTTTAAGATTGTTAACGAATCAATTGAGCGCTACGCACAAAAATACATTGTAGAAGAATACAAATGAGTGTTTCTATCGAAACGGAATCTGAGGGGATTAAGATGAAAAGAAAAACCGCGCAAATGAATTATTTGTCGTTCATAATTTTCCTAATTGCCGGCACAATGCTTTTCGGCATGGCATATTATCTTTATTACATCTTTGTATAATCGACCTAACTATTTATTGTTTCTTTGATTTCCAGAAATAGTAAAATGGAAGTCCGCTAAGAACAAGTATCAATCCCATCATTGCATTCTGTGTATCGGAAACGATTGAGTTCACCAAAAAGAGAAATGCAAACACTACAAAAATTGCCGGTGTGTAAGGATAACCCCAAACTTTATATGGGCGATGAACATCGGGCATCTTTTTGCGAAGAATGAAAACGCCATAAGCTCCAAGCATGTAAAACAGCCACGAAGCAAATATCACGTAATCAGTAATCATATCGAACGAACCGGAAAGAACTAAAACGCAAGACCAGATTCCTTGAACGAGCAATGAAGTATGCGGTGTTCCGAATTTTGGATGGACGTTGCCTAAATTTTTAAAAAACAAATTTGCTCTTGCCATTGCAAATGGCACGCGCGCAGTGGATAATATACTTCCATTTAGTGCGCCAAAAGTTGAAATAATAACAGCTATTGAAATTAAAGAAGCGCCATTTGATCCAAAGATTTTTTCTGCTGCTGTAGCAGCAACCAATGGCGATTTTGCCATCTCATCAATTGGAAGTACATATAAGAAAGCTACATTAATCAAAACATAGACGACAATAACAATTAGCGTTCCATAAAAAAGAGCTAGGGGAACATTTCGGTTGGGATTTTTAACTTCGCCGGAAACAAAGGTGATATTGTTCCATGCATCGTAAGCCCAGAATGCACCGGCAAAAGCTAATCCCAACATACTTATAAAACTAGCCGTGGATTTGTGCGGCATCGAAAAACCGGTGTAAATATTTGAAAAGCTGCCGTTGCCAATAAAGAGGAGCAAAAATGTAATTAATAAGATGGCTGCAATTTTAATAAAGGTAACAACTGTTTGTACACTCCCGCCGAAAATAACGCCGGCATAATTTACTCCAGTTAGAAAAGCCGTTACAGAAATGGCTACAGCCTTAGTCCCAAAGTCCGCAAAAGGGTGGATATCGCCCACGAGAGGCATAAACACCGCAAAATCTTGCCACGCTTGCGGCAGCTGTGGGTACTTAATAAAGTAGCCTAAGTATTCTGCAAAGGCATATGCAATTGCGGCTTGACTTCCAGTTTGAATTACCGAAAGAATTGACCAACCGTAAAGGTAAGCGGTAAAATCGCCATACATTTTACGGAAATAAACATATTGGCCTCCGGTGGCATCAATCATTCCGGCTACCTCCGCATTTACCAGTACGGCAATTAATGTTATAAGGCCAGCGGCTATCCAAACAAATATTAAAAGCTCGGGAGAGCCTAATTGGCTTGCCATAGTTGCCGGTTTACGGAATATTCCGGAACCAATCATCGATCCGGCTACAAGCATCATTGCCGCGGTTAATGTTAAACCGCGTACTAACTCTGTTTTCTTTGGATGTTCTTTCATTAAACGATTCTGGAAAAGTTGCGGCAAAATAAACAATAGTCTCTTATTCTCAAATCGAGAAAGCAGATTTCTTAATTAATAGCCTACAGAAAATTGTTTTCAAAAACCGAATACCCATAAAAGACAAAACTAATTTTTTGTGTGTTCTAAAAAATAATTATCTTCGCACTGCGTCATGGCAACACATTTTTGGTTTTACTAAAAAGGAGCGGCAATGGAAGCAAATAAAAAAGAAACAACCTCTAGCAGTTTTGGTTTCTATTTCTTAATGGGAATTATCGGATTCAGTATTCTTTACATTGTAGGTTACTTGATCTACACAGCCATTTTTGGCTAAAATCATTTCTAGGCAAACACATTTAATGGCTCACAAAAAATCTGCTGATACTAATTTTAGCGAAATACTTAAAGCACTAGGACTTGTTTTCGGAGACATCGGAACAAGTCCTATTTATACCTTAAGTGTAATCTTTATGTTTACGGCACCAACACAAGAAAATGTGCTCGGAATACTTTCTTTAATGTTCTGGACACTAATAATTCTTGTTACGGTGGAATATACTTTTCTTGCCATGCACTTGGATTCAAAAGGTGAAGGTGGAATAGTAGTACTAAAAGAAATTTTACACGGTACATTAAAGAAGGGAAGATCAATAGCCTTTGTTACCTTTATGGGCTACGTTGGCGTTTCCCTTCTAATGGGCGATGGAGTTATTACTCCGGCCATAAGTATTCTTTCAGCAGTTGAGGGTTTGCAGCTAATTCCGGGCATGGGACATATAAGTGTAAACGCAATCGTAACTATAACAATCGTTATTACTATTCTATTGTTTATGATTCAATCAAGGGGAACGGATAAAGTCGCAGCATCATTCGGGCCTATAATGGTTGTTTGGTTTTCCTCTCTTTTCCTTTCCGGATTCTTATCGATGATTCACAATCCATCGGTCGTCTTTTCTTTGAGCCCACATTATGGTATTCAATTTATGTTGAATAACGGCGCTGCCGGCTTTATTGTTCTATCCGAAGTTATACTGTGTGCTACCGGCGGCGAAGCGTTGTATGCCGATATGGGACATCTTGGCAAGAAACCGATTCGCCAAGCTTGGATTTTTGTTTTTATAGGACTTGTAATGAATTACTTTGGGCAAGGTGCTTTTGTAGTTGCTCAAGGTACAAATTACAATCCGAACGCAAACATTTTATTTTCTATGGTGAAGGGACAAGCCGAATTTCTTTACGTTCCATTTTTAATACTTACTTTGTTCGCTACAATTATTGCTTCACAAGCAATGATAAGCGCTGTTTTCTCTCTTGTATATCAAGGAATACGAACGCATATTTTTCCGCTTACTAGAGTTAAATACACATCTACTCATCTAAAGTCTCAGATTTACATAGACTCTGTCAATTGGCTCTTGCTTATCTCTGTAATAGTGATAATTTTAGTTTTTAAGGCATCACATAATTTAGCCGCAGCTTACGGATTTGCTGTTACGGCAACCATGGCGGTAAGCACGGTATTCATGCTTTGGATTTACACAAAGCAGAAGAAGAAATTAAAAGTAGTAATCGCATCACTGGTAATCCTTGTCAATATTGCGTTTTTAATTTCTGTGTTTACCAAAATTCCGCATGGCGGTTACTGGTCAATAATTATTGCGGCTGTTCCATTTGCGGTAATCTTTATTTGGACGAAGGGCAACCGAGCGATTTATCGTTCATTCCGTTCTTTACCAATTGATACTTACCTTGTTAGCTATCAACAGATTTATGATTCGGGAAAAGTGCTGCCGGGTACTGCATTATTCTTCGCTAAAAGTTTGGATATGATTCCCCCTTATATGGTTCACTGCACACTACGAGGGGGAATTCTATATGAGGATAATGTTTTGGTTTCGATTGTTACTACAGATACTCCGCGTGGGATACAAAAACTTTATGTGCCGGAAATTGCAGATGGACTTTCGGGACTTGAAATACAAGTCGGTTATATGGAAAGATTAGACATCCCGAAACTGTTAAAAGAAACTAATATCGATCCTAAAGTAATGTTCTATGGGGTTGATGATATTAAAGCGAAAAAAATGTATCTCAAGTTTTTCGCGTTCATCAAGAGAATTACACCAAACTTTGTTCAGTTTATCGAACTGCCGTATCATAAACTTCACGGCGTGCTGACAAGAATAGAAATTTAATCACTACGAGTAAAATTCCCCCGCCGCTTGCGGCGTCATTCCCGCATGCTTTTAGCGGGGATCTATTACTTATGGATGCCCGATAAAAACATTCGGGCATGACAAGATACCTCGCTGCTTGCGGCGACGAAATTCATTCTGCCGACAGTTCGATAAAACTCTTCTTAGTTCCACAATTGTTTATTTGGCTGAGCACTCATCTTTAAAATTAGCTTTCCGCCTTGGAGCAAACCGTTATGATTTATTGAGCTCTTTGTTAAATCCTTTCCATTCAGCATCACACTCTGGATATAAATATTCTTGGCAGAAACATTTTGTGCTGTGATTACAAACTTCTTCCCATTTTCCAAAGTTAAGGTCGCCTCATCAAATATTGGAGAACCAATTTGATAGTTCTGATCTGCCGGATTGAATGGATAAAATCCCAATGCGCTGAAAACAAACCAAGCTGACATTTGTCCACAGTCCTCGTTGCCGCATAAGCCATCCGGCGTGTGATTATATAGTGTTCTCATAATTTGTGTAACAAGCTTTTGTGTTTTCCAAGCTTCGCCGGTGAAGTTGAACATATAAGCAGTATGATGACTTGGCTCGTTGCCGTGTGCGTATTGTCCAATTAGCCCGCTAATATCTGGGCTAGCGTTATCTCCCTCAACTTTTGAGTCTATTGTGAAGAGGGAATCAAGTTTAAGCGAGAATTTTTCTTTTCCACCATGAAGACTAATCAATCCTTGTACATCTTGCGGTACGAACCAAGAATATTGCCAAGCGTTTCCTTCTGTGTAATCATGAACATTATGATCTGAGCGCTTCGGGTTAAATGGAGAGCGCCAAGTGCCATCGGCAAGTTTTCCACGCATGAATCCGGTAGAAGCATCAAACAAATTTTTATAGTATTCGGCACGCGCTGAATATGTTTTATAATCTTCATCTGCGCCTAAATATTTTGCAACATGAGCAATACACCAGTCATCGTACGCATATTCAAGAGTACGGGATACGGATTCGTTCACTTTATCTGCCGGGATGTAGCCAAGTTCACGATATTCTTTTAATCCAAATTGATCTTGCATTGAGGAAAGTTTCATCGCAACAAAAGCTTCGTTAACATCAAATCCTTTGAAGCCTTTTAATATAGCATCTGCAATAACCGGAATTGCGTGATAGCCGATCATACAATTGGTTTCGTTGCCGGCCAATTCCCAGACTGGAAGCAATCCATATTCGCGGAAATGAGCAAGCATGGAATTGATCATATCGTTAATACGTTCCGGCTGTGTAACTGTGTAAAGCGGATTAGCCGCGCGGAAAGTATCCCACAAAGAAAAAATACTATACTTCGTATAACCATTGGTTTTATGAGAAGTCTTATCCGGACTTTTATAACTGCCATCGACATCGCTAAAAATTACCGGCGCGAGCATTGTTCTATAAAATGAAGTATAAAAAGTTGTGAGCAGATTTTTATCGCTAGACTTAACGAGAATTTTATTTAATTCTTTATTCCATTGTTGTAATGCAGAGGCTCTTGTTTTTTCAAAACTTTGTGCCGCGTTGTCTGCAGCAAGATTAGCTTTTGCATTAACTATACTGACAGAAGAAATTGCAGTGCGAATAATCAATTGATTTGTCTCGAACTTGAAAACCGCTTTGGTCTTTTTCGATTTATATTCTGTGATGCCTTGCGGTAGAGTTGTGTCATCGCCCAGCCAATGAAGAATGATAGGTTTAGAAAATTCCGAAACGAAATAAACTCGCTGGTCTTCAGCCCAACCCTTGGATAGCCGATATCCAACAATACGTGTGGGACTTTCAATTTTAATATAAGTCTCAACCGGAGAATCCCAGTTAATTGCAAATCCCAAATCTAGCTGAACATAAGCATCGTTATTTTTAGGAAAAGAGTAACGCTGAATTCCGCTTCTGAGTGCTGCGGTTAATTCCACTTTCACTTTGTTGTCTAAAGTTACAGTATAAAAGCCGGGTTCAGCCTTTTCGTTTTTATGTGAAAATCTTGTTTGGAATTTGTGCACGCTGATTTTAGAATTATCAAAATTCTTTGGCAAAGCGGTCGGCATAAAACTAATGTCGCATAAATCGCCAATACCGGTACCGCTTAAATGCGTGTGGCTAAATCCAGCAATCAGACTATCGGAGTAATTATAACCGGAACACCAATCCCAGCCGCCCCGGCCATTATCGGGACTTAACTGTACCATTCCAAAGGGAACGGTCGCTCCCGGATAAACATGCCCGTGCCCATTCGTTCCCATAAAAGGATTTACATACTGCGTTAGATTTTTTTGTGCAAATATTGATGTGCAGACTACAAAAAGAAGAAATAATCTTTTCATGGCGGTTCCATTAAATACTTATTTAACAAGATGATTGCGCTTCCAATCCCATTGTTTCTGAAATTGAAAGCGCAGCTAAAAGTGTAATTATTAATATTTTTCTTTCAACAAATGAGGATGTTCATTTGCTACTTTAATTAGAAACTCTCCGAACAAGGTGTTTGCCCAAGCAAACCAAGGACGGCTGAATTTAGCCGCATCATCTTTATTAAAAGACTCATGCATAAAACCAGTGCCGGCGTGAGTGTGTTTTAAAATTTTTATACACTCCCGAATTTCGTTTTGATCAATACTTGTAAGCCCACGCATTATTACTGCAAGATGCCAAATCATTCCTAATCCAGCGTGAGGTCCGCCAATTCCTTTTCCGGCTTTTCCTTCAAAGTAATAGGGATTGTTTTTGCTGAACAAAAACTTGCGTGTGTTTTGGTAAACCGGATTATTAACCTCGACTGCATTTAAATATGGAAGTGAGAGCAAGCTTGGAACATTCGCGTCATCCATAAATAATTTGTTTCCAAAACCATCAACTTCATAGGCGAATATTTTTCCAAAGTTTAAGTGTGCGGAAACAGAATATATTTTTAATGCTTCTTCAACTTCGTAGGCCAGTAAGAAAAATTCTCTAGCGGCAGCTCGATCATCTAAAACACCTTTAAATATTTCATTTAGCTGCTTTAATGAAGCGACAGCAAAATAGTTGGATGCTATTAAGAATGGAAATATTGTGGAGTCATCGCTAGGTCTGAAAACAGATACTATCAATCCAACCGGATTGATTGGATTTCCGTAACCGCCTAATACAACTCCATCTGTTGCCCACGCGGTTGTGCGCATAAATTTATACGGAGAAGTACCATCCTTGCGTTGCTGTTCACGAAATGTTTTTAAAACCAGCTTCATTGCGGCAATCCAATCTTTATCGAACACGGAAGTATCGCCGGTTATTTTCCAATAGTTATATGCTAAACGTACCGGATAACAGAGAGAATCAATTTCAAATTTTCTTTCATGAAGTTCCGGTTTCATTTCTGTAATATCATTTTTCCAAGGAGAGTCTGCCGGACCATCGTTAAAAGCGTTTGCGTATGGATCTATAAGGATACATTTTGTTTGACGATTAATTACTCCGGCTACTAAATCTTTCAGTTTCTTATCTTTTTTTGTTAGAGGGAGATATGGCCAAACTTGCGCGGTTGAATCGCGCAGCCACATTGCATTGATATCGCCGGTAATAACAAAGGTATCGGGCTTACCATCAATTATTTTGTGAGTAACTGTTGTGTCAAGCGTGTTCGGAAAACAGTTCTCGAATAGCCAGCCAAGTTCATCATCAGCAATACTGTTTTTCATTTCAGAAATCTTTGCTTCAACTGCTTCGCTGATAAATTTACGATCAGAAAGCTTTGGTCTCTTGCTTTCCAAACCGGTTGGAACAAAATTATTTGCGAAACTATTGTTTGCGATACTCAAACCGGCTAGAGCTAGTCCGCCGGTTTTAATAAAATCTCTTCTGGTTGTCATAAAGCATCCGAATTAAATTTTTCAATATTACTTTTTGATCTCTTCCGGTTTTAGAGCCCTAAAGTTATAATTATGTTTGCGCAAGAATGAGTATTGAAATTCCATGCGAGCAAGAAAATCCGCTAAGTCACGTGATGCTTTGGGCGACCAAACAACTTCGCTTAACGCAAGCATTCTAGGAAGAATCATGTATTCAACGTGATCAGAAGTTTCAATGTATTCGGTCCACATATTGGCTTGTGCGCCTAAAATATACTTTGCTTCATCAGCGGTTAATGCATCTGGAACCGGCTCATATGAATAAACTTTTTCTAAAGGTGTAAATCCGCCGATGGCTTTTGGTTCGCCTGTCTGAGCTTGGTAATGATCGAAATAACAATGTGTGCCTGGGGACATTACTGCATAGTGTTTTGCTTTAGCAGCAGCGATTCCTCCATCAATTCCTCGCCAGCTCATAACAGCAGCGTTTGGAGCTAATCCTCCTTCAAGAATCTCGTCCCAGCCGATTATCTTTCTTCCTTTCGAGTTTACAAATTTTTCTATACGCTGGATGAAATAGCTTTGAAGTTCATGTTCATCTTTTAGTCCAAGTGTTTTAATTCTAGCTTGGCATTTTTCGCAAACTTTCCACCTTGTCTTTGGGCATTCATCGCCACCTATATGAATAATTTTGCTGGGGAAAAGCTCCATAACTTCCGTAAGAACGTCTTGTAAGAATTTAAAAGTTTTGTCGTTCCCCGCACAAAAAACATCGTCAATCACTCCCCAAACGGTTCCAACTTCAAATGGTCCACCCGTGCAAGAATATTCGGGATAAGCAGCTAGTGCGGCCTGTGCGTGCCCCGGCATTTCAATTTCGGGAACTACGGTGATGTACCTTTGTTTTGCGTAAGCAACAACTTCTTTAATCTGCTCTTGAGTATAAAATCCGCCGTGAGGTTTTCCATCTTTCATTGTTTCTTTACGCATCGAACCAATTTGCGTTAGCTTAGGATGTTTTTTTATTTCAATACGCCAGCCTTGATCTTCGGTTAAATGCCAATGGAAAGTATTCATCTTATACATCGCCAAGACATCAATATATTTTTTTACAAAGTCTACAGAGAAGAAATGGCGGCAGACGTCTAGATGCATTCCTCTCCAACCAAAGCGGGGTTCATCTTGAATATTTAAACACTGGATAGAAAAGGATTCTCCACTTGGTTCTATGGGAAATAATTGTAACAACGATTGGATTCCATAAAACAAACCGTTTCCATTGCCAGCGGTAATTTTAATTACATTCGGCTTCATCGAAATTGAATAAGCCTCAGCATTTGAGATATTTTTGCTGATTTCCAATTGAATCAAACTTTGGGGAATATCCTTAGTCATTTTCCAAGTTGCAATAACTTTTGTCCCGAGTTTGTTATTAATTGCTGAGGCTATTAGATCGCCAAGCGATTGCATCTCTGCGCTTTTTCCAATCCAAATTTTGGTCTGAGCGTTAATAGTAAAAGATCCATTTGCCGGTTCAACTTTTACCGGCTTTGGTACAATTGAATTGTTGATTTGTGCAGACATAGAAAAGAACATACAGAAGAGTATTAGAATCATTGCTTTAGTTTTCATTCTTCACCTAACTTGTTTTCTTTGTTTGTGAAATAGAGGATATATTTTATTACAATAACTGAATTGGCTACTATAAAGACAATTACGCTAACCCAAGAAAAGCTGCTTATTTTCTGAGAGCCGGATACGTTAGCATTAAAAATTTCATAAAACATATAAACAAAAAGAGCTAGGCAAACACTACCCAGCCAAAGCAGCATTGTTTGAAGCATATTAAATGTATGATCTCGTCGAGATTCATGAAGCCAGTACTCTTTGTTCGGCAAATTAATTAATGATGAGGGAAAGCGTGGCGCGTAGTAGCTCATACCGCCGAAGATTAAAAAGAAGAAAAAAATAATTACGTAATGAAAAATCAGATAACCGCTTTTACTCGTCCAGTTATCGGCACGATTATAAAAATCAAAATGAGATGCAATTCTTTCCGGCAACTGATTATAGTATATCAACGGAAGCAAAATTGAAATTGCAAAAAGCAATAGAAAAATTGTTTTTGCTGCGCGTGTATTAGACATTTTGAGCGTAATTTTTGAATCCAAAATCCGTAAAATTTAGGAGAAGGAAAAGCCTCAAAAATTTTATTTTGAGCAATAAACTCTCAAAAAAGAGCAAACGGTTTTGCTATAGTTTTCATACGAGCCCGAACTGCGAAAGATGATGCAGGAAATGCTTTCGGTGAAAAACTTCCCACTCTTCTTTGTTTAATGAGCCAAAAGTAGGATTCACAAAAATCGATTCCGGTTTTTCTTTAAGTAAGTTTTTGTAGTCGTCAATTTCAACTCTTAATGCGGAAATGGCTTCCACAATCGAAGAGTATTCAAGCGGTAGTAAATTCTCACCAATAATTGGATTAATAAAATTTTTTGGAAGCGGTCTCTCACTCATCAATATTCGCTTAAGGGTTGGAAGTTTTTCTTCCGGCGTATTGCAAGCTACTGTAAGTTTTCCATTACTAATTCTTACTGACTGTGTAAGATGCTCAATCATATGTTGAAAACTCATTTTTCCCCATAAGGCTTTGGGTTCGTATCCAACGTTAGTTATGCAAATAAAAAGTTCATCTATGTTTTTCAAGTACTTCTCCTTTCAGTTAACAGACTTAACATGATTATGTGCCGGAATAGCTTTTCTCGAAAATAATGGCATGTGTCGCTTATTTGTTTTACTCCTATCATAATTAATAAAAATAATGCAAATTTCGCCATATAAAATCATAAATTTGAAAATCATCAACTGGTAATAGATGGGCTCTCAGCAATTATTATTAATCGTAGTAGGTATAATCGTCGTTGGCTTGATGATTTATGCCGGTTTTAATATTAGCCGCGATTACATGGAAAATGCTAACCGCGATCAAATAATTTCCAGTCTTTACGATTTGGGATTAAACGCACAGCAGCATTTCAAAAAAGAACTTTCGCAAGGCGGAGGCGGGGGCACATATACGGGGTGGGTAATACCTACACAGTTAAGAAACACTCAATCGGGATCGTTTGATGAGGTTATTAGAGAAGACCGCGTTGATTTGAGTGGTGACGGTAATGTAATTGGCCGAAACGGAAAAACGAATGTTCGAGTTACTGCTCGTGTAAATGAAGATGGAATTAAGATTACAATTGTTAATTGAGGGCCGCTTGGCAGAAGAGAATACCACATATATCAATTATCTTATTGAAATTTCCAAATCTGGAAGGCAGCGTGGTTATTTGGACTTATGCGAGATTATCACGCCGAATATTTTTACGGTGGTTTACCGATTAGTTGACAATCTTGAGATGGCAAAGAAGCTAACAGTAAAAGCTTTAATGCAAGGATGGATGGAAATAAAAACTCTTAGCTCAAATAAGCCATTCGTTGAATGGATTAAAAATATTGCAATAACCCATTCGATGGAAAAACTAATAGAAAAGAATTTAATAGTCCCGATGGTTTTAGAGCAAAATGATATTAATTCAGCCGGGAATGATTTGGAAAGTGCGATTAAGAACCTTCCCGCAATGAACAGGGTAATTTTTGTCTTGCATGATTTGGAAGGATATTCCTATCAAGAGATAAATCGATTTTTTCCGGAATTGATTTATGATGAATTAAAGACAAACCTTATTCAAACACGCCAACATCTAATTGGAAGCATTACGAGATGATCTGCGAAGAAGTTAAAATAAATCTTCACGATTATGTAGATGAGCTTCTGGATGAATTAACAAAGAGGGATGTTGAATATCATATTCGGAATTGCGATCTCTGTTTTAAAGAATATCAGAAAATGCTGGCTTTCTTCGAACGACTTCGTCTGCTTCCGGTTGTAATAAATCCACCGAAAGAAATCATTGAGGGAGTAAAATCCGAATTGATGAATATCCGCGGCGCTTCCTTTGTTCCGGATGTTAATGTTACTCCTAGAAACGCCCGGAAAATTGCAAAAGAAAAAGAAAAACAAGAAAAAAAATTAAACAAAGAACGCGCTGTCGTTAGAAAAAGTCTTGTAACAAAAAGAATTTATAAAAAGCCATATTCCAAAGGCCCTTCGGTAGAACTAAAGAGAATTCTCTATACTGCGATACCGCTGGCATTAATCGCGTTTGGATATTTTGTGTATGATTTCCAGAAATACAATTATCCTTGGCAAGTAGTAAGTATTGCCGGAAATCATACTGTTAATGGAAGAGCCGATAAAAGCGATAAATGGGATCAAGGAGAAACACTTTCTACAGATGATCAATCTAAAGCAATTGTAACAATACCGAAAGTTGGCACAATGGAGGTTGGTACAAATTCTCTCCTTGTGCTGGATAGAGCCAAAGATGGTGCTAATCAAGTATATATTAAAAAAGGTAGCGTCAGCATTTCCAATACAGAAGATATGCCCGATTACTCATTAATTGTTGATGGATTTGAAATTATTGATCGTGGTGGGAAATTTGAGCTTGCTGCCGGATCTTCTCTTGGCGCAATTCTAAAAGTAAACTTTGCCTTTGTAGAAATTCCTTATAACGGGAATTCTTTCATGATTGATGAAAACCATACATGTGTTTTGCGAAAAGGAAAAAGACCGGGCACACCAATTCATGTAAAAGCTTCAGATAGTCTACGAGCAGCAGTAGAGTTGTTTGATTTTGGTAATGGCGGAGAAGCCTCGGTGGAAAGAATTATTTCTTTGGCTAAAGAAGAAGATATGCTAACGCTTCTTTCTCTTATTCCACACGTTCAACAATTACAGCGACAAATATTATTCCAAGAGATCAGCAACAGATTTCCTCCTCCGGAGAATGTAACTCGCGCCGGCATTATCCGCCTCGAAAGCGAAATGCTTTACCGCTGGTGGGAAGAAATTGAATGGCAGCTGTAGTTTAATCGTAAGTAAAAGTTGGTGTTGCTAAATACCTATAAATTTTCCAGCCTAGATTTTTGTCTTTCTTCAACACACGCATGCTTCTCTCGGAATAAACCGGACTAGGTTTTCGTTCTATCGGGTGAGGCATCATAAATGAACTTGCACAAATTACATAAGCATAACCGTCGCTAATAAGAATCTCTTCAATTTTAGTTTCCCATTTTCCTTCAGGATATTGTCTACGGTACTGAAGCAAATCACTTCTCATTGCTTCCTGTCCAACAATATCTGAAGAATCGGCAACCACTCCGCGATAGTTGGCGTCTATCAACTCGATGGCGGTTTCAATATCGCCGGCATTATAAGAAGTTGTGTAATTTTCTATTAATTCCCTTACGGCAGCTTCATCGGCAGTCTTAGCGGATTTTCTCTCATCTTCGCGTACTTCCTTTGTGCATGAAGAAACGGCAATTATTAATAGTAGCGATAAAAAAACTTTGCGAATCATATTAGTCCCGACTTTTTCAACACAATAATAAGCAAACTTAATTTAGGTGTAAATCGAAATGAGCTACCAAATTTTTGGATTTTATATTCCGGAAATTCTTTCGATTATTTGTTTGGCCGCTGTGACGATTGTTTATCAAAGCTAATAATTAAAAGAAAGGGTTAGGAGCTTTTCTTCGCTACTGCCGAAGAGCACAGTGGCCTCTTTCTATCTAATTAGTGATTGACCAAACGCGAACTTTATAGTCATCAAAAACGCTACTATTTGGTCTTTGGTTAAGCCAATATTATCAAGCAGTTTCTGTAGATTGATTAAATCCTCACCGTAAAACTCCGCCAGCATTCTCATTGTAGAAGCCTTATTGTTTCTGAAACTGTTTATTTCATCATCCAGCATTCCGGAGTTCAATTCTTCTTGTGTGAAATGATTTTTCTCAAGCGCGTCAAAACTCATTATAGCCGAGAATTTTTTTAAATCGAGTGGAATTGTGAAATCTTCTTGAAACAATCTTACCGTTGATTTTGGATCGAATCTCCTTTCCAGATTGGAGGGCATTTGTAAAGGTCGCTCGGTCTGTGGTTTGGAAACACTTGTGTCTTTCTTTGTCTGAGCAAAAAAAACAGCACTGGAGAAAAATATTAGTACGTAAGTGAAGAGGAAATATTTCACAAGATACTCAGCAGCAAGATTATAATTACTCCAACTGTTTTGGCAGCTCCGAGAACCTTTCTTATTACTGATAACGTCGGATATTCTTCAGCCTCATTCGGCGGAAGTTTCATCAAAGATTTTAGATGTACTTTATTCTTCATATATCCGGTCAATTCTTCATCCGATAATCCGCTTTTGCGTTCGGCTTCGGTTAGCAGTAAGTTATTTATAAGCAGATTAATCTCTTCGCTATTGTTCACGCTAAAACCGAAACCCAACGGAGTTAAGTTTTCTTTACCTAGCGACTCAAATATCTTCTTAGTTTTGGAAGAATCCAAACGTGGTTGCTTGCTTTCCGTTTGTGCTAATACTGGTATAGTAAGAATTATAAAAACAAAGATAAACTTCATATACCGCCGCCATAAAGTTTATCTTATAAAATATTATAGGCGAACGGTTCCATTTAAAACAAAAAATCCCGATCCGTTTTTGCGAACCGGGATTTTCTTGAACCTTGTCCCTTAAACCTTGCGGCTTCTCTATGGACTCAATACTAAATACTAATTACTTGGTTAGCAGCAGCTTGATTGATTTGCTAAAACTATTTGATTGGATTGCGGCTATATAAACGCCGCTTGTGAGTTTGCTTGCATCAAAATCTACTTTGTAATAACCGGCGCTTTTTTGTTCGTTTACCAAGGTTGCTACTTCTTTGCCAAGAACATCGTAAACTTTTATTGTTACCATTTCATCTTTTGGCAGCTGATAATTAATTGTTGTTGTTGGATTGAATGGATTAGGATAGTTGCTTATTGCAAACTCTACCGGAACTTCACTTTCTGTTTTAGCCATAGCTAGATCATTATTTTGCATTGAAGCGCCAATTGTACAATATACCCGTGTATTAGCGCCGCCTTGAGACCAAGTGCTGTTTACGGAATAATATGCAGTAATTCCATATTCTAATAATATATCTTGTTTCCATACTCCAAGAAGGTACTCGTAATCGGTGTATGATTGTACACCGCTGTTTACAGTTGCAATTACAACATCGGCGCTCCATACACCATTTTGATATACCCGGCGATGTATTCTGTACTGGGTAACGTTCGAATTTGGGTTATCGGTCCAATTAATTACGAGCGGTTGACCAATGGTTGTTCCGAATGTAACGCCCGGGGCTAATGCCTGAATCCTGTAATTTGGAGTAAAGGTTTCGTGTTGTGTTGCTGTTATTGGAGAAACAATTTGCCCTGAATCTCTTTTCCATTGATCGAGAAAGACATATTCAATTCCATTAGTTACAAAGTACCACTCGGCGGTTGGTGAAATAGAGTTATCTTCTATTACATTTGTTGTAACCGAAGAACTATATGTATTACCATTTAAGGAAATTGTATGCCCTGGATTGGATAAGGTAATATTGCATTGTTTAGGCATTGTAGCTGTTGCAGTCGCACTGCTCGTGCTTGGTGCATTAATATAGTTATTTCTTGTTGTCGATGTACCTCCAACACCCGACCACTGTCTGAAAACTCTTAAATAATCACCGGAGGTTTGGTCTTCAACATATAAGTAAGTTGTTGAATTTGGCTCCGGTGTAAAATTATATCCATTATCCCTAGGTGCCGAATTAACCAATAGTTGACCCGCTCCAAAACTTGTCCGCACAGTAATAGATGGTCGAACATAAAATGTTATTTCGTCGCGGCTTTCCCATAATTGATAGCCTAATCCGAATTCCCAAAGGTACCGTTCTAGTTTCCATGTATAAGTACCAGCCGATAAAGAACATGTTATCGGAGGGGATTGAACTAAATTGTATGGATAGGTAGTTGACTCATAAGTTTGATTTGCCTCCAGCTTATGCATTTCGTTTGTAGCTAAAGTACCTGTATAGGAATACTGGATGGTAACATTAACAGTTGATTGTCCTTCCGGAATACTTATAACAGTTCCGTTTGTTGGATAAGTAAAATAAAGCGGTTTTGTTTGTGCGAATACTATAGTTGTACATAACACAAAAATGAATAAAAGTCTCCCTTTCATATTTACCTCATTTAAAATGGTTATATTTTGTTCGCAAATAATAAAGGGCGGAGAAATCCCTCTTATGTCTTACCCAAGGCATTTTTTATTTGCAACCTGGCGGTGTTACTAGCACCGCCTTTAATTTTTAAAAACTCTCTCCGACACCTCCTAAATGTTTTATTTCCCGTGCCAGACGATAGTTTTCATCGGGACGGAATTAACTAAGTTACCGACAATAAATACCTCTGTTCCATTACTCCAAACTGAAGTATAAACTGCCGTGGGAATATTAATATCTTTTATTTTAATCCACGCGGTACCATCGCTAAAGAATGCTTGCCCTCCTTGTCCTACAGCTAAAATGTATTTGTCGTTAGCTGCAATCATATCTTCTGCTGCTAAATATTGATATTGTTTCAACCATTGTCCGCCGTCATACAAAAAAATTCCTTCCCACCCATAACTGTATAACTTTCCGCTATTTGAAAGGTATAATTTTTGTCCGAAATTTCTTGAGTATAGTGTAGAGTCAATTATTTTCCATTTATTCAACTCGTATTTATAAAAATAGGTAGTATGTGGCGTGCTTGCAGTTTGTGGTTTTATTGCAAGCATGTATTTTCCCACTTTTGTTTCTCTTACTCCGCTTATAATTAAAGTCGAATCTCCAATAATTTCTTTTTTCCATACACTGCCATTATAATTCAAAATTTCTCCAAAGCCAGAACAAAAAACATTATTTGCCTCCGTTCCCCAAACATCATTTATAAAAATATTGTTAGCTTTAACTTCGTGTTCAATCCATTTCGAACCGTTAAAATTTATTATTAGCGGTTTACTTGCCCATGAATCTGTATTAGAATTATAAGACAAAAGTCGTTCTCCAGTCATCCAAACATTACTTTGATTGAAACCATATACTTTTTCCAAACTTAATGCGCTTCTATCTATGTCCTTAGAAAGTTCATAATAACTCCACTCGTTACCGTTATAATGCCATGCACTAGCTTTGCTTCTATCGTGAAAGCCGCATGTCCAAACATTATCAGGAGAACTTCCCCAAATAGATTTCATCAAGACTTGATAGCTGTCGGGATAATATAGAGTATCTATTTTCCAAACCATCTCCGTAGGGTTTTTAAGTTTTTCTTCGGGTGTGGTAATTTCTTCTTTGCAAGAGAGGGTTATAAAAACTGCGCTTAATAAAAAGATTAAAAAGAAGTAGGGTTTCATATCTCCCCCGAGTTTAGTTATTCAAAATGTTTTGTAATTAACTATTTGTAAGTTAGCATTTTTTTTTTCGTATGTGCAAGTCCCATTTTCTTTACCCCAATTAAATTTGTGTTAAACAAAAAATCCCGATTCGCTCTTGCGAACCGGGATTCTTTTTCATAAAAAGTATTTATTAACGGCCAACTTTATCAAGAGTTTCTTTCTTAGCCATTAACTGTTCTTTAGTTTCAACTCTTTCCGGATCAGCTATAATAGCTTCGGTTGGGCAAGATGGAATACATTGCGGTTCATCATGGAAGCCAACACATTCTGTACATTTATCCGGAACGATATATGTGTGCTCATCACTTAATGCCGCTCTTTCTTCGGTACCATAAATGTAAGAAACGCCGGCGCCGTAAATTGCGTTATTTGGGCATTCTGCTTCGCATGCGTTGCAAGAAATGCATTCATCTGTTATCACTACTGCCATATTAGGATTCCTCCAAGTATTAAAAAGTTATTAAAGTCTGGTTCAAAAATAGTAATAATCTTATAATCCCAATTGGGTAGATAAAAATATTTTCTTAATAAATTATTTAATGGACTTCGCCTCTCTTTATTTGCAAATAGGAAGCTAACCAACCAATTCACCCGGAAATCATCAAAATCTAAAGATTACAGATTGACTTTTATTAACTCTTAGCCAAAATTGTAACCACAAATCAAACATAATAGGCGTCTCTTATGAAGGCTACCTTTCTAAAACAAACAACTCTTGTTTTTACAGCTTTTGTCTTTCTTCTTTTTTTCTTCACTTCAAAAATTATTTCGGAACAGCTAAGTTCAAGAATTGTATCGTACAGAATCTCGGCAAAATTGGATGTTGAAAAGAAAATGGTTTTGGGAAATGAATTTCTGAAATGGAAGAACACTTCTCGGGATATAATTACCGAACTGCAATTTCATCTTTATCTGAATGCTTTCAAGAACAGCAGTTCAACTTTTATGAAGGAATCCGGGGGAGTTCATCGTAGCAGCAGTATCGGCGGCAATAAAGAAAAAGATTGGGGATGGATAGATATTAATTCAATTAAGAGGGTTGATGGTGCCGATCTTACAAAACAAATTAAATTTATTCAGCCGGATGACGGCAACAAAGATGATCAAACAGTTATAAGCGTTGGATTAGATAAACCGCTTAGACCGGGAGAGGAAATAGAGCTTGAAATTAAATTCACCTCCAAGCTACCGAAAATTTTTGCGCGAACCGGTTTTGTGAATAATTACTTTTTAATCGGGCAATGGTTTCCCAAAATTGGTGTTTATGAATATCCCGGAATTCGTTACGCAGAAAAAGGTGGATGGAACTGTCATCAATTTCATTCCAACAGCGAGTTCTATGCCGACTTTGGAGTATACGATGTTGATATAACCGTGCCTTCATCATTTGTAGTTGGTGCAGTAGGGCTTCTTCAATATGCAAAAAAAAATAATGATGGAACAACTACTCATCATTACCGTGCGGAAGATGTAGTTGATTTTGCGTGGACGACTTCACCGGATTATAAAGTTGTTTACGATCAATGGAAACATGTTAAAATAAAAGTAATGCTTCAGCCGGAACATCTTGATCAAGCAGACCGACATATAAATTCAGCAAAAGTAGGATTAGAGTTTTTTGATAAAAATCTGGGCCGGTATCCCTATGCTAATCTCACAGTGATTGATCCGCCAATTTATGCAATGGGTGCCGGAGGAATGGAATATCCAACATTTATAACCGCCGGAACTTTGTGGAATTTACCGGTTGGTGTTCGCGCAGTTGAAATGGTTACTATTCACGAGTTTGGTCATAATTACTTTATGGGTTTACTTGCCTCTAATGAATTTGAAGAAGCATTTCTTGATGAAGGATTTAATCAATACTTTGAAACGCGGGCGATGGATGAAGCTTACGGTTTGAAAACCGGAATGATGGATTTCTTAGGATTCAAGATTGGTGACTTTGAGTTAACGCGGCAAGGCTATGTAGGTATGAAGAATCCTAAAATTGCCGAGATATTTAGAAAAGCATGGGAATATCCGCAAGGAGGTTACGGAAGCCTTACATATATGAAAACGGCGGTGATGTTGAAAACTTTAGAAGGATTGATTGGCTTAGAAGCTATGAATGAGATAATGAAAACATATTATACACGCTGGGCTTTTAAGCATCCTTGCGTTAAAGATTTCATTGCAATAGCAAATGAGGTCGTTGTAAAAATTCATGGCAGAAAATTTGGCGACAATTTGAATTGGTATTTTGACCAAGTGCTGTATGGAAGTGATATCTGCGATTACGAATTATTCGATATAAAGAATTCGGAAATAGAAAAACAAAACGGTGTATTTGGTAATTCGGTTCAAAAGAAATTTGAAGATGGAAATAAAAGAGGTGAGGGTAAGAAATATAAATCATCTGTTGTTATGCACCGCAAAGGTGAAGTGGTTCTGCCGTTAGAAGTTTTGATTACGTTTGATAATGGTAAGAAAATGGTTGAAATCTGGGACGGTAAAGCACGCACAAAAGAATTCTCTTATGAAGGAAAAAGCAAAATTGTGTCAGCTAGTATTGATCCGTTTTGTAAAATTCCGCTTGATCTTAACCTAATAAATAATTCTAAAACGATCGAGCCGGAATCATCTGTGTTTACTAAGTACACCGTAAAATTCTTGCACTGGCTTGAAAACGCAATGCTAACATTCTCAATGTTGTTCTAGGAGACAGAAATGAAAATCATAAACCTATATATAAGCGGTCTAAAAGAAGCATATAGCCAAAAGAAAATAGTTACGATTATTTTTGCTATAACACTTTTCTTAACTCTAATTGTAGCTATGGCTTTTAATTCAGTTATTAAAAGTAATCTTGGCGATCGTCCCCAGGTGTATAAGCTGCTGGGCGATTTTGATTTTGCAACTTATAACGATTTGATGAATAACTACGGTACGCTAATCAATCCGTTAACAACCGTAATAATGTGGATGAGTGTTTTTTATCTCTTCTTTACGGTTTTCTTTTCCGGTGGAATTCTTCAGATTGCCAGCAATAAATTTGAACGAGTAAGCGGCAAAAACTTCTTTGGAGGATGCTCAAAATTCTTTTTAAGATTTTTGCGCTTAGGAATCTATGTGCTTGTTATTAGATTTTTAGTTGTTTTAGTTCTGGTTCTTCTCTTTATGGTTTTAAATTCGGATTTAATCGCTTCCTCTACCGAACCTAAAATATTTTATACATACTTAATCTGGACCATAGTTCACTTGTTATTCTTTTGGCTTGTATCAATCATTGCAGATTACGCCAAGGTTATTCTCGTAAAAGAAGATTCTAAAAAAGTATGGTCAGCTTTATGGAATGGATTAAAGTTTTCGATGAAAAGACTTCATATTACTTTCCCACTCTATTTTATCATTTCCTTAACTACATTCTTACTTGCTGCATTGTACTGGGTGGTAGAGTCTGAAATTGCGATGACAAACGCAGCAACAATTTTGTTGGTTGCTTTGATTCAACAAGTGTTCGTCTGGTTAAGATTCTTTTCTAAGAGTTGGATACTTACAAGCGAATATGAGTATTACAACGAATATGCATCAATTAGAATTCAGCCAATACAAACGCAAGAAATATTGCTAAATGAAGCGCTGTAGAATTTATTGGAAACAAATTGGAAAGAAAAAGGAACGGCATTAGCCGTTCCTTTTTTTGTGGTTACTTTTTTGTATCAATCTGTTTTAGCAGTTCATCGCAAGCTGTTTTAAGCTGCTCATCAATGCCTTTTGCAATCCAGTCAACAGAATTTTCAATTGTTATATCCGGAACAGCCGGCCCGAGTTCTTGATTTTTATCGGTTGCTTTGGTAAACCAGCCCCTCAATGGTAAGCGAACAAACGAGCCGTCAATTAATCCTTTTCCGCCGGTTGAAATTACAGAACCGTTAGTAGCAACTCCAACAAGTTTTCCGATGCCCAAAGTTTTGTATGCGTGGGAGAATATTTCCGCGTTTGAATAACTGCCTTCATTACAAAGTGCAATTGATGGTTTCATCCAAGCTGCAAAAACTAAACGTTCGCCCGTAGGGTAGTATTCGCGGAATTTTTTCTTATCGCGTTCAAGATTGTCACTTGCGCCGCGAGGTATAGTATATGCATGCTGTTTGTAGTTTAATATGGTCATCAAATAATCTGTTGTTGAGCCGCCACCATTGTAGCGAACATCCACAACTAACCCGTCTTTGCCGTAACCGGCAGCTGTAAGCTCTCTTTCGAAAACTTCAAAGCTTCCATAGTCCATTCCTTGAATATGAATGTAGCCGAGTCTTCCGTTGGAAAATTTATCAACGAGTTTCTTTCTATCATTAACCCATTCTCGATAAAGCTGCTGACGAAGCATGTTGGTCGGGCGGATTACAACTTCGCGCTCTTTGCCATCTTTGCCTTTTACAGTTAGCAAAGTTTTCTCATCAACTTTTGTGTTTAGAAATTGATAGAAATTCTGCTCTTGAAAAGAGGCGCCATCTACTGCTGTGATTAAATCGTCAGCAAATAACTTGCTGCTACTTTTATCAGCCGGTGTTTCCGGAATTACTCGAACCACTTTCATTCCTTCGGAGGTTGGTGTTAATTCAGCTCCAAGCAAACCGGTTGCGTCTTTCTGAGTTTCGGTACGTTCTGCTGCTGTAAAGCCCATGTGGCTTGAGTTTAACTCACCAAGTAGATTGTTGAACATATCGCGAAGATCATTCGGAGTGGATGCGATTAAGCAAAGCTCTTCATATTTCCTTTTGAGATCATTCCAGTCTTTGCCATGAAATTGAGGATCATAAAATCCGTCGCGAATTGTACGCCAGGCTTCTGCAAAAACTTGTTTGCGTTCTGCCGGATAATCAATTTTAATTTTTGCTGAATATGGAAGTGATTCGGCTTTGTCTGTTTTAATATCGTGGCGTGATAATGAGCCGCCCATTTTAGAATAGTATAAGTACTTGCCTTCTTTATCCATTGTAACGTTACCGGGATTTGATCCGCTTTTAGTAATTTCTTTCAGATCTTTTCCATCCCACTTAACACTGTAAAGATCGCGCCCACCTTTAGCGGTGCTGCTGCTTCCGACATAGAAAAACGTTTCCCCATCTTTACTAATGATAACATTGGATTCATCACCCGGAAAACTTGTCACTTTAACAACACGCTCGTGAATGTTTTCAAAATCAATTTTAATCGGTTTTACTTTTGGTTCTTCTTTTTTTGCGGTGTCTTTTGATTTTCCATCCTTTGCATCTTTAGAAGCTGCCGGTTTATCAACTGTAGCGGTTGGCTCTTTTACCGGTTCTTTTTCATCCCAATCCGATTTTGTTTTTTCCCAATCATCTTTCTTTAGCCAAACAAACCAAACATCGCGGGTAAAGTTTAAGCCGCCGGTAATTGCGTTTTGTCCGCTTCTTGAAGATAGGAAGCCAAGCTTAGATCCGTCGGCACTCCAAAATGGATTTGAATCGCCACGCGGATGCATAGAAACATTTACGGGTTTAGAAGAATTATCCGCTGCGTGGATGAACACCTCTTCGTTGAAGTACAAGTCTTCAATTGAATAAGTAAGCCACTTATTATCCGGACTCCATGCAACACCGCTCGGGGAAGTCCAGCTGTCTATTAGTATTTTTTCGTTCGATAGTTTCCCGTCAGCTGCAATATCAGCTACAACAAATTGTTTTTTATCTGTACCGCGAGTGTAAGCAATTTTCTTCCCGTCGCCGGAAACAGTTAAGCCGCTCTCATCACCTTCGGTATTGGTTATGCGGATAATTTCATGTTTCAGCGACTTGAATATATTCGGCTGAGTTTTGTCGGCCGATTTAGCCAGAAAAATTTCGTAATTATTGTCTTCTCTATCAGAAGTAAAAACAATCGTAGTATCGGAAAGCCATGCTACATCCATATCTCTGTATGGAGAATCGGAGAGATTAACACTACGGTTTTTTTCCTTATCTGCTTCTTTAACAAAAACTTCTCCGCGAACCGAGAAAGTAAACAGCTTTCCGTTTGGAGAAACAGCATACTCGGTTAAACCGTTCGACATTGTTTTGAATTCGATCGGATCGAAGCGGTCGTCTGCAGAAATGTTAACTTCAATTTTTTTGAAATCAATTTTAGCTGTACAAGAAACGTAAATATTTTTTTCTTTTTCTATGATTACACTTGATCCGTCATTGGAAACATTAAGATGGCGTATTGAATGATCCGAGAATTTTGTCAACTGTTCCGGTTTGGAAACCGCCTTTCCGTTTTCATCAATTGAAATTTTATATAAGTTATAGTTGCTGTCGTTACTGCTCAAAAAGAAAATTGTTTTGGAATCAGTCCACTGAGGCATTATGTCGTTCGTTTCAAAGCCAACAAGTTTAGAATACTTTTTTGCTTTAGTATCGAACAGCCAAATATCTCTATTGGATGGACCACGGTAATCTTCGCGCGCAACGGGATTAATATCTCCACGTACGAAGGCAATAAATCTTCCATCCGGTGATGCTATTGGCTCGAATCCTACTGCATCTAAAACTCGCCATTCTGTTCCGCCTTTGGAGGAAATAGAATAAACTTCCATTGGTCTTTCTATTTGGTTGAATTCGCGATTAGTGGAGAAGAGAATATTCCCATCGTTAGACCAGCTGGAAATATTATCTCCTGCTGAGTGATATGTTAAACGCTTGGGTGTTCCGCCTTCGGTTGGAATTACAAATAGATCATTGTTGCCATAACGAGCGCCACTGAAAGCAATTTGCTTTCCATCGGGAGAAAATTTTGGATAAGCTTCGTAAGCTTCATGTATAGTTAATCGTGTAGCTTTTCCTCCGGTAACCGGTACAGTCCATACATCACCTTGAAATGAAAAAGCAATTAGACTTCCGTTATTGTTTAATGTTGGAAAGCGCAATAGAAGACTTTCCTGAGCAAATGAATATTGAACAGCAAGAATTAAAAACAGCAGTGCTAGTTTTTTCATGAACACCTCTCGATTTGAAGTTTGGGCAAAAATATAGCTAAGAAGTGTAAGGAACAAAGAAGAAAAAGAGGTATCTGAAATAAGCGATTTTCAACAGCTACTGCTTGAAAATGAATTGTCTTTTCTGTTAGAGAAAGTTATTTTTCATTCAGTTAAACACCCGGAGGGGAAATGACTGAAATACAAAATGAAGATGATGCTTTTTTAACTCCGCTAGTTGGATCGTGGGCGGAAACAAAGTACAACTTAGTTGCAAATTACAATTCACTTTTTTCAACTGGCATGAAGAACTTGTGGGATCAAAGAATTTATTTGGATTTATATTGTGGAGCCGGAAAGTCAAAAATTCGCACCAGTAATAAAGTAGTTAAGTCATCAGCTTTACTTGCGCTAAACGTAAAGTATCCTTTCGATAAACACATTTTCTGTGATATTGAAAAAGAGAATATTGATGCACTAAGAAGCAGGATAGATCAAAACTATTCTTGGGCAGATGTAAGTTATATTCATGGTGATTGTAATGAAAAAATAGATGATATTTTAAAAGAAATTCCAAGTCATTTAAATGGAACTAAAGTCCTAAGTTTTTGTTTTCTAGATCCATTCTCGTTGAAAATGGATTTCGAAACAATAAAAAAACTAAGCGAAAAAAGGAAGGTTGACTTCCTTATACTATTAGCTTTTGGAATGGATGGAAAAAGAAATATAGGGTTGTATCTTGATGAGAACCACGATAGAATTGATCGGTTTTTAGGTTTAAGTGATTGGCGAGAAAGATGGAAAGTTGCCGAGCAACAGCACATCAATTTGGTTAAATTCCTTGCGGATGAATTTACAAGTCAGATGATTAAATTAGGATACTTAGAAGAGGCGGCTGATAATTTTATTTCGATCTGTTCAGACGAAAAAAAATTACCACTCTATTATTTAGCATTCTTTTCAAAGCATTCACGTGGTTATGATTTTTGGAAAAAAGTAAAAAATATTAGCACAGAACCGGAGTTGGGATTTTAATGGCACTTAAATCATCAATAGAATGGACAGAATCAACTTGGAACCCGATTACTGGATGTAATAAGATAAGTCCGGGTTGTAAGTTTTGTTATGCTGAGCGTATGGCGAAAAGATTGAAAGCCATGGGTTCGGAGAATTACAAAAACGGCTTCAAGCTTACTTTGCAAGAACATGCCTTAGCGCTACCGCTAACTTGGAAGAAACCTCAAACAATTTTTGTTAATTCAATGAGCGATCTATTTCACAAAGATGTTCCGGTTAGTTTTGTAAAGAGAACTTTTGAAGTTATGAATAAAGCTGACTGGCACAGATTCCAAGTACTAACCAAGCGTTCCGATACTTTGCTCAAATTAAATTCGGAACTTAACTGGACAAAAAACATTTGGATGGGTGTTAGTGTAGAAAATCAAGACTATACTTTTCGTGTCGATGATCTACGAAAGACAAACGCACATATTAAGTTCTTATCTATTGAGCCGTTGATTGGTAGAATTAATGATCTTGATCTAACCAATATTGATTGGGTAATCGTTGGCGGAGAATCCGGTCCCGGCGCAAGACCAATGGAAGAAGATTGGGTAGTTCGAATAAAAGATATTTGCAAAGAAGCTGGCGTTCCATTCTTTTTTAAACAATGGGGTGGGGTAAACAAAAAGAAAAACGGGCGCACTCTTAAAGGAAGAATTTGGAGTCAAATGCCGAAGTTAAAAAGAGCAGTTTAATCTTTAGCTCCCCTTACAACTCATAATTTATTTGCTCGTTCTAATTCCAACAATCTTTGTTTGCGCCACAGCCCACCGCCGTAGCCGCCAAGATTTCTATTTTTCGTTGCTGTTTACCAATAAAGAATAGCAATTGCTCTTTATATACAAAAGTATATATTTGTATACAAAAGTATATGATATAGTAACTAAACATAAACTCGTATAAACAGCATATTGGCAGACTAACCATTAGAGAGATAAAATGATTCTTTACAGAGTGATGGATGAAGTTTTCCGGTCTTGGTCGCATGTTGCAGTATTGAGAACTCTGGTTGACAGAAATAACGGTTGCACCGGCAATGAAACAGCACGTCTTTCCGGGATGCATCCGCGTTCAGCGATTAAAGCACTTGGCTCGTTGGAAGAGCTCGGGATTGTTAACAGACAGCGTGGCGGAAGAGATCATTTGTTTTCCCTAAATAGAGACCACGTTCTAGTTAAGGATTTGCTTATGCCTTTATATAAAGCTGAGAGTCTGTTCCCTCTTGCTATAACAAAGGAAATAGGTTCTATCCTTAAAAAGAATGTAATCAGCGCGGTTATATTCGGCAGTGTGGCGAGAAGAGAAGAAAACCCCCGGTCGGATCTTGATCTTTGCTGTATCGTTAATTCCGTTCCAGACAAAATACTTATACGAGAATTATTGAACAAGAAATCGAAATCCATGAGTACTAAATATGGAATAAAAATAGCTCCGGTTTTTTTCACCGCAAGTGAATTTAAAAAGAAAAAGCATGTGCGGTTAATTAATGAGATTATCACCCAGGGCGTGTTAATAGTTGGAAAGAATCTGCGGACTTTACTAGATGGCTGAACGCAGAGGAAGAAAAGCGGTTGAGCGAAAAAGCTATTTGCGATATCAAAATGTTGCCGAGCATTTTTATGAAGCAGCAAAAGATTCTATGGAACTGGAATATTGGACGGCAGCATGTGTTCTAATTGTTCATTCGGCAATAGCTTACACCGACGCGCTTTGCATAAAACTTTCCGGACAGAGAAGTGTGGGCGACAATCACGAAGATGCAATTCTACTGGTAGATACAATTGTTGCCGACAGCGAAGAAAAAATCAAAGCGGTCAATCAGTTGCGAAGAATTATTGAAGAGAAAACAAAAGTATCTTATCTAGGTGAATTGTACTCCAGCAACCAAGCAAAAGAAATGTGGAAACGGCTGGAAAGATTTAGAGAATGGGTAAAGATTATTCTAACTAGGTAGTGTTTTTTGTCTCTAGTTCCAGCAATCTTTGTTTGCGCCAAAGTCCGCCTCCGTAGCCGCCAAGATTTCCATTCTTATTTACCACACGATGACAAGGAATAACAATTGCAATTCTGTTTAACCCGTTGGCATGACCAACAGCGCGCTGACCTTTTGGAACACCAACTTTTTTAGCTAATTCTTCGTAAGAAAGAGTTTTTCCACATGGAATTCTGATAAGCTCGTTCCAAACTTTCTGCTGAAAATCAGTTCCTGGAAAAATTATTGGAGTTGCAAATTCTTTTAATGTTCCGTCAAAATATTTTTGTAATTCTTTTTTCAACAGAAGTATATGTTTGTTTTCTCCCGGAACAATCGGTGATTTGAAAAGCTTTCTCAATGTTGCAAATTGTGCATCCAACATTCTTCGATCAGAAAATTCTAACAGACAAATGCCATCTTTATTTGCGGCCGCAACCAAAGGTCCCATCGGACTTTCAATCCAAGCGGCCAACAAACAATCCCCATCTATGCTTTTGCCTGGAGAAATTCCAAAAGTTTTTGCAAATGCATCTCTGAATCCGCTGTGAGATTGATAGCCATAACCAAGCGCAACATCATCAAGATCTTTTCCTTGCCGGATTTTTTCGAAAGAAATTCCTAATCGTCTTCCGCGGCAGTAAGCTTGAAAAGTCATGTTGTAGTTTTTCAAAAAGTATCTGCGAGCCCTTGCCGGATCAATTTTTATTGAACGGAGAAACTGATCATTGTAGCGTGCGGTTGGATCGGCATCAATCATATTAAGCAATCTGGAAACCCACTCGGGCGGTGTACCGTGAATTTCTAACGGTTTACATCTTTTACAAGGTCTGTAACCTGCAAATATTGCTTCACGCGATGAAGCATAGTATTCAACATTCTTGGGTAATGGTTTTCTAGCTGAACAAGAAGGGCGGCAGAAAATTCCGGTACTTGTAACGGCTAGATAAAAAATTCCATCATAGGAACTATCGCTGGCTTTGTAAGCGCGTTCCATTTCGCTAAATGGAGGAAGTGTTCTGCTGATTGCTGGAGTGTTCATATATTATCCGATCATCTTTTTAACACGCGATTATACGCACAACTCCAAACTCACTCCACCGAAAATTGAACAGTGATATTTTTTATAGCTGGCAGCTATTAGCATTCTGCTTTCAGTTAAAGATTTATACTTATTACTGTTTTCTTAATTCTGATTTCTCATTTCACGTACTTAGAAATAAACTCTTCTACTTCCGGCAATCCGCCTTGATAAATTAAATACCCGTTGCTTGGTTCGCGCTCGGTAATTTCTCCGGCAATTGGTGTTAGCATTATCTCTTTCACTTTTTGCTGATCTGTAGTCTGGCCAAGCGCCCAGCATAATTTCATGTAGGCAACTTCCGGTAGCATATTTGCACCGGGAATAACACCAAGTTCCATCATATCGCGGCCGGTATCGTAAACATACATTTGCACATAACCCCAAAGAGTTTGAACGGTCATATAAATTGAAATACCTTTATCATGCGCTCGTTTTAGTGCGGGATATAAAGGCTTGTTCACGTGACCGAGTCCAGTGCCCGCAATTACAATTCCTTTGTAATCATTATCTATCAGCGATTCAATCACATCCGGCTTCATGTTCGGGTAATAATAAACGATGCTAACTTTCTCTTCAAAGGCTGTGTTGATTAAAGCGTTTCTATCTCTGCGCCGATGTTTATAATCTTGCCGAAGCGGAGTGATTTCATCGCGGCTGACTTTAGCAATTGGAATATCGCCGATAGTTCTGAATGTTGAACGGTAACTAGAGTGCATTTTCCTTACGCGCGTTCCGCGGTGTAGCAATCCATAATAATCTGAAGTTGGACCGAACATACAAACCATAACTTCTGCAATATCACTTTCGGCAGCAGTCTTAACACTATGCATTAAATTAAGTGCGGCATCGGATGAAGGACGGTCGCTGGAACGCTGGGAGCCGACCATTACGATTGGAATTGGTGAGTTCTGAACCATGAAAGATAAAATTGCGGCGGTGTGATGCATTGTATCGGTTCCGTGACCAATTACAATTCCATCTACACCTTTCTCAATTTCACGTCCAATCGCTTGCGCTGTTCCAATCCATTGCTCAGGACCCATGTTCTCACTAAATACACCGTAAAGTTTTTCTGTTTCGAGATTGCAATAGTTTGCGAGTTCCGGCACAGAGCCATAAAGCTCTCCCGGAGAAAATGCCGGAATAACCGCACCGGTTCTGTAATCTAGTCTTGATGCAATTGTACCGCCCGTGCCGAGAAGTTTTACGTTGGGTTTTGAAGCATCGCGAGGAAAGTCTTTTTCCGGAATTTTGTAATGAGCCTCTTTCCGTCCGCGAATCTGAATGTTTGTAACTAAATCCGCCGCCACACCAATGTTGTAGCCTATCGGCATCTTAATAACTATATGAAAAGGATCAGCTGTTTCGGAGCGTGGAAGAATAATTCCTTTGTAAGTTCCTTTTGTTGTAGTGATTTCAACATCACTCCATACCAGTGCATTAAAATTTTTTAGTACGGAAAGCGCGCTGCCGCGGTAACCTTTGTAATCATCTGCCATAAATTTTCCGAATTAACTTTACAATAAATCACTTCAGTTTTTTTGATACAACTAATCCGTCAACATTCATTCTAACTTTGTTCATTACAAGCCCAAGCAGCACTTCTTTTCTTTTTTCGTTATTAATCAAATTTATTTTGCTTAGCTGCTGGCTTGTTTCTGAAATTACCTCATCAAGCTCTTCTGGAGAGATTGATTTGGGCAGTAATTCCGGATTGAAATCATTTTGCTCTATTGCGAGTTTCATTGCGTAAAATATTCCACTGCGGGAAAGCAAACCATCTTTGTATGCCCGGAATATCTCTTTCATCAATCCTTCGTAAAGAAGGTTTGCATCGAGTTTCATTTTCCTTAATCGTTTGGGATATTGGATTAAAGCAACGGCAGCTGTGGTTGGATTGATTTTCCATTCTTCAACGATGAACTTAAATAACTTAGCGTACTTTGAAATTGATAATTCGCGAATTGTATCTGTTGGAATACCAAGTTCTTTATACCACTTTTCGCTTATCCAATATTTTTCCGGAAGATCAATGCTCAATCTGTCTATATGCTCTTCAGTAATTCTCGTCGGAGGTAAATCCGTATCGGGATACATTCTATCTGCGCCGGGCAATATTCTTTCGAAGCCGTTTGTTCCATCGCGCAAAGCCTGACGAGTTTCCGAAGGAACGCCAATAGTTGCTTCCTTTGCACGAATGATAATTTCTTTTGAAGCCGTTTCTGTGTCTTGCTCGTTTCCCCAAACTAAAACCATTGTATCATCATCAGTTGCGCTGACATTTTTCTTAATGTTTTGCCATTCTGCAGAAGTTAAATTTTCACCTTTGCTGTCGGAATGTATAAGGTTTGGAATTGTTGTTAAACAAGCAATTACGCGTACACGGTCCGAAATCTCTTTAGAAAAATAAGTATCTGTCTGTGTTTGCCAGTGAAGCAATCCGGCAAAACCTTTTAGCACAACACACTTTACAAACAAGCTTTGTTCAATCGCGTTTCTAATCGGCTGGTAATAAGCTTTCTTTACTAACCGGGTTATATCGTGCGCTTTTGCTTCGAAAGTATCTTTTGTTATTCCGCGTTTGTGAAGTTCTTCGCGAAGACGAAGAAGATTCCATTGACGCATTGCTTCGTTGTAAGTTAAATGAGGAATTCTTCCAATCTTCGGAACACCTTTTATTTCAATTCTCGTTCCACCCTCAACACTTACGTTTACATCTTCTCGAGCAGAGCCGATACCTCGGCGGACTTTATTTGTACTGCGGACAACGTTTGCACATATCTCCGCAACCTCAGCAACTTCGAACGGTGTGCGCATGTTAGGTCCGGTAACGGTTTCAATCAGAGGCATGCCAAGTCTGTCTGTTCTGTAAACGCGCAAGTGTCCGCTGTCGGAAACTTCCCGGCAAGAATCTTCTTCAATTGACATTTGAACGATATCAATAGTTCTGTCTTTGTAGGGAATTTTTCCATCGAGAGCAAAGATTGCTGTCCGCTGAAAACCGGTTGGAATGCTTCCGTCCAAATACTGTTTACGTGCAATGTGAAGTTCATCCACAATCGAACAATCGAAAAGCATTCCGGTACGAAGAGCGATATCAAGCGCATCATCATTTATCAAAAATGGGGGAGTATCATCCATTTCGTAAGTGCAAACCGTCTCGCGGTTGATGCGGTAGAGAATATCTTTCTTTGTCTTGAATTCCATCAATGCGGTGCCATCATACTCTCCAAGCTCGGAAAGTGTTGGTCGCATATGACGAAGAATCTCAGCATCATAATGCTCGCTGTACTTGCCGGCGGGGCACCGACAAAATAGTTTTTTCGTAGTTAAAAGCTGTTGATGAATTTCCAATCCGGATTTAAAACCAACGGTTTCATAATCTTTCTCGGTCATGTCTTCAAACGGTTTGAAAAGAAAATCTTTCATATTATAATTCTTCGATTCAGTGTGGAGTGAATAAGTGGTAAGGTGAAGTGAGAATAAATTCGCATTTGTACGAAATATTTGTGATTGCTTCTGAAAACTTAGTGGAAGCCATTCTAAGAAGCAATCACATTTGTAAGAAGAAAGATCTTAATTTTACAACAAATTACTTGCTAATTCGGCTAACTCAGATCGTTCGCCCTTTTCTAAGTTAATGTGTGCGTAAAGTTTTTGTCCCTTAAAGTGCTCAATCAAATAAGATAGTCCGTTGGATTGAGAATCGAGATACGGATGATCGATCTGATAAATATCGCCGGTTAGAACAACTTTAGCACCTTCTCCCGCGCGGGTAATAATTGTTTTAACTTCGTGCGGAGTTAAGTTCTGTGCTTCATCAACAATAAAATAAATTCTTTGCAAGCTTCTGCCGCGTATGTAGCTAAGTGGTTCAACAACAAGTTTTTCTTCTTTCACCAAATTGTTGATAATCTGATGGCTCTTATCAGTTTCCGGAAACTGATCTTGAATTACTTTTAGATTGTCCCAGAGCGGCTGCATGTAAGGCGCTAACTTGCTGTCAACATCGCCGGGCAAGTAGCCAATGTCCTTGTTGCTAAGCGGAACTATTGGGCGTGCAATGTAAATCTGTCTATAATTTTTTCTAATTGATAGCGCACAAGCAAGTGCTAGCAAAGTTTTTCCGGTTCCGGCTTTGCCGGTCATTGTAACAAGAGGAATGTCGGGATTCGAAAGCGCATCAACTGCAAAAGTTTGTTCTGCGTTGCGGGGCTTAATTCCGTAAACAACTTGCTTATCAATTTTCTTGAATAAATTCATTTCACTATCAAGAAGGGCGAGTGCCGAGCGCGATTGATTTCTCAAGATGAAATACTTATTAGGAACAAGATCAGCTTTAAATTTCTTTGCAACCTTAGCTGCGGGAATTTCAAAAGGTGCCTGATAAAGTTTTTGAAGCAAGTCGTCATCAAAATTTTCTATTATATCTTTTCCGCTGTAAAGCTCTTCAACATTGCCTACTTGATCGGTCGTATAATCTTCTGCCGGAATGCCGAGCGCCTTTGCCTTCATGCGGAGGTTAACATCTTTGGTTACAACAATTATGCTTTCTTTGTTTTTAACGTTTCTGTTTGCTTCAAAAGCAGCGCTTAACACACGATGATCTACATTATCCTCGCGGAACACATCGTGTATTTCGCGAGATAAACCTTTCGTAATTACAATTCTAACTTTACCTTTACCGCGGCCTAACGATACACCGCCGTTAAAAATATCGTTGCCGGTAATAGAATCAAGCGTACGCGCAAATTCCCTCGCGTTAAGATTGATTACTTGATTTCCACGTTTGAAATGATCTAGTTCCTCAATTACAGAGAGCGGAATTATAATATTGTTTTCTTGAAAGTGGTGAATACATGTAGGGTCGTGAAGAATTACGTTTGTGTCTAGAACAAAGGTTTTAGGATTTTTTTTCATTGCAAACCTTAGCTATGAAAGAACATTGTTTTATTGTGAAAAAATTCTAAGTAATTTCAGTTAGAACATAATAAAAATTTTCCAGGAAGTCGAAAATTCGAATCACAATTAATTGTTATTTAACATGAGGCTCGAAATGGCAATTCAAACTATTAATCCGGCAACCGGCAAAGTTGTTAAAACCTTTGATTCGCTGACTACCAGTCAAGTAAATGAAAAAATCGATCAAACACATGAAGCATTTTTAGAGTGGCGCAATGTTTCTTTCGCTTCCAAAAGTGAGTTAATGAAGAAAGCCGCCGGCATTCTTCGCGACAGAAAAAATGAATTTGGAAAAATATTGACGCTTGAAATGGGAAAGCCAATTGTTCAAGCAATTGCAGAGGTTGAGAAGTGCGCTCTGGCCTGCGATTATTATGCGGACAATGCTGAAATAATTCTAAACGAAGAAATCGTTTCTACAGATGCTTCGGAAAGTTATGTGCGTTTTGATCCCCTTGGAATCATACTAGCAATTATGCCTTGGAATTTTCCTTTTTGGCAAGTTTTCCGTTTTGCGGCACCGGCATTAATGGCGGGTAATGTTTGCTTGCTAAAACATGCTTCCAATGTTCCGATGAGTGCAATGGCTATAGAAGAAATATTTATGCAAGCTGGTTTTCCCCAAAGCACATTTCAAACTTTGTTAATTGAGTCCTCGGCAGTTGAAGAAATATTGAATAATTCCAAAGTTAAAGCCACTACACTAACCGGAAGCGAACCGGCTGGAAAAAAAGTTGCTGAAACGTGCGGTAAAGTTTTGAAGAAAACAGTTTTAGAACTTGGCGGAAGTGATCCGTTTATAATTCTGGAAGATGCTGATGTGGATGCCGCAGTTAAAACAGCTCTTACTGCGCGCTTAATTAATAATGGGCAAAGCTGCATTGCAGCTAAGCGCTTTATTGTTGTGGATAACACTTATGATGAGTTTGAAAGAAAGTTTGTCGAGTTAATGAAAAAAGTTAAAGTTGGTGATCCGATGAATACTGAAACTGAACTTGGACCAATAGCGCGTGAAGATTTGCTGTTAGAATTAGAAGATCAAGTAAAACGTTCTGTAAAAAAAGAAGCAAAAGTTCTATGCGGTGGAAAAAGGATGGATAGAGAAGGTTACTATTTTGAACCAACAATACTTGCTAATGTTTTGCCCGAAACACCGGCTTACGAAGAAGAAATTTTTGGTCCGGTTGCCATTTTGATTAAAGCAAAAGATGAAACGGATGCAATCAGAATTGCGAACGATTCACCATATGGACTTGGCGCTTCGTTGTGGACATCCAACATAGAAAGAGCAAAAATGCTTGCGGTTAAAATTGAAAGCGGCGCAGTGTTCATAAATGGAATGGTAAAATCTGATCCGCGCTTGCCTTTTGGTGGAATAAAAAACTCCGGCTACGGGCGCGAGCTTTCTCATTATGGAATTAAAGAGTTTGTAAACATAAAAACTGTTTGGATAAAATAAGTTTTTGAATATGACATACTGCTGTCATAATGGCTTTGTATAGTTGTGAAGAATAAAAAAAGAAGGTAACAATGAAAAGCCCAAGTAAAACTTATTCCAGAACAGAAGAATTAATTGAAATTTGGCTGGAGAATTTAAGTAAATATACCGATGAACAATTTCTACGCAAACCGAGTGAAGAAAGTTGGTCAATAGGACAAGTTTACGAACATTTAATACGCGCAACCGAATTTTTACATTTTGGACAAATAAAACAATGCTTGCAAATGAATGGCTCCAATGCAACTGAAGAAAAAAACATTAAGGGAAAAATTTCTTATACACTTGGAATGTTCTTGCCGGTAAAGATAAAAGTTCCGCCAACCCCCGGCTACACTCCGCCGCAGCCGAAAAGTAAGAAAGATGTTGAAGAACGAATGAAAAATCTTATCCCTCAGTTAAAGGGGTTTTTACCATTGCTTGAAACTGCAAATCCAAATAACAAAACTGCTCATCCCGGTTTGGGATATTTGAATGCCCACGAGTGGTATCAGATAATTGGGATGCACTTCCATCATCACTTGCGGCAAAAATCCCGGCTTGATAAATTTCTTGGAGTTCATTAATGAAAACACGTTGCGGCTGGTCTACAAACGATCCTTTATACATTGCATATCACGATGAAGAATGGGGTGTTCCGGTTCATGATGATCAAAAATTATTTGAGATGCTGATTCTGGAAGGCGCACAAGCCGGCTTAAGCTGGATTACAATTCTCCGCAAAAGAGAAAACTACCGCAAAGCCTTTAGCAACTTTGATGCGAAGAAAATAGTAAAGTATGATTCCGAAAAGGTAAAAGCGCTTTTGCAGAACGAAGGAATTGTGCGGAACAGATTGAAAATTGCCGCGACAATACAAAACGCAAAATGCTTTTTAGAGGTACAGAAAGAATTCGGCTCGTTCGATAAATATATCTGGCGGTTTGTTGGCGGTAAGCAAATCAAGAATGAAAGGAAAAACTTAAAAGAGATTCCGGCTAAAACTGCAGAATCCGACGCGATGAGCAAAGACTTAAAGAAACGCGGATTCAAATTTGTAGGCTCTACAATCTGCTATGCTTACATGCAAGCAGTTGGAATGGTTGACGATCATACTGTTGATTGTTTTCGACACAAGAAAAAGTGAAGTGGACATAACTATCTACTAGAAGAAACATTTTAAATTAAAAGATAGGTTGTCTTCGCGAGTTAGTTTAAATTGAACCATAGATATTCCTCTATGATAAATAACAATCCATATCAATTAAACTAAATAAAGAGGTAGTAATGAAAAAACTATTTTTCATTTTTGCAGTATTTTTCATTTTCGCGATTAGTCTTTCTGCGCAAGGTAAGCAAGACGTAACGGTTGTTAATAAAACCGGTGTTATAATTAACGAACTTCATGTCACTCCAAGTGATGCGGATGAATGGGGCGAAGATGTACTTGGTCAGGACGCTTTAGATCTCAATGAAGAATGCGACATTGAATTCGATCCTAAAGAAGATGTTTGCTTGTGGGATCTTAGAATTGCAGATAGTGACGGCAATTCAATTGAATGGGAAAAAATCGATTTGTGTAAAGCCGTTAAAATTGTATTGCACTATAAAGATGGCAAAGCCTGGGCTGATATAGTTGAATAATAATTTTATAAATAATGCCGGACTTAATCCGGCATTATTTATTGTAACCATTTTACCAATAACTGTTAAAGACAAATCTAATCTTGTTCGTAAGCGATCTCGCCATGTAAAGAAGCATCCATACCGGCTTCTTCTTCTTGTTTTGTAACTTTTACAGGAGTAATCAAATTAATTGCCTTAAGCATTATATAAGTAAAAACAAAACAGTAAGCACCAACAGCAAATACGGAAATAGTTTGTATCATAAAAAACTCCCACGAACCGCCAATAAATAAGCCGTCAACAGTTACCATTGGGTTAACAGTCTTTGTGGCAAATAAGCCAAGCATAATAGTGCCTAGTATACCTCCAACGCCATGAACTCCCCAAACATCAAGAGCATCGTCCCATTTTAGTTTATTTTTCAAAGCAACCGCAAAATAGCAAACTATCCCGGAAATAATACCAATAATTACGGCGTTCCCTATTGTTACAAATCCGGCTGCGGGGGTAATGGTTGCTAATCCCGCTACAGAACCGGTTAGTAACCCAACAAACTTTGGTTTCTTTTCCAAAACCCAAGCTAAAAACAACCAGGTAATTGCTGCAAAAGAGGCTGCAACATCTGTATTTAAAAAAGCAGCAGCAGTAATGTTGTCTACTTTAAATTCACTTCCTGCATTAAAACCATACCACCCAAACCACAGTAATCCGGTTCCTAAAGCAACAAGTGGAATGCTGTGAGGACCCCTTTCAATTATATTTCTTTTTCCGACATAAAAAACCGAGGCTAAGGCAGCCATACCTGCACTCGCATGAACAACGATGCCGCCCGCAAAATCTAAAACTCCCCATTGAGCTAATAAACCATTTCCCCAAACCATGTGAACTAACGGAAAGTAAACACAAACCAACCATAGAGTTAAGAAAATCATATAAGCGGGAAAGCGAACGCGGTTAGCAAACGCACCGGAAATTAAGGCTGGTGTGATAATTGCGAACATCATTTGGTAAGCAACAAATACATACAGAGGAATTTGATTATTGCCGGTAAAAATTGAGTTTAAATCTGTTCCAGCTAAAAATGCCATATTCAAGTTTCCAATTACTCCACCTTCGCCTCCGCTAAAACAAAGTGAGTAACCGAAAGCAAACCATAGAACGGTTGTCCATCCCAACGAAACAAAGCTTTGAATCATAATTCCAAGAACATTTTTTCTTCCTACTAAGCCTCCGTAAAAGAAAGCTAAACCCGGTGTCATCAGCATAACCAAACTGGTTGCTATCAACATAAAGCCGGTACTGCCGGTATCGATCATTTGCTACCTCAGATTTATTTTCGAAAAAGAGCCAATTGGCTGTTACAAACTTGATAAATCTTGATGAGCTCTTATAGCTTTATGCTATAAACGCGACAAATTTGTCTTAAGTGATTTGCATGAGGAATAAATAGGCAATAAGTTTTATCTATGATTTAGATAAAGTATGTCTTTATCACACATAAATAAACCGAGATTTACCGAGAATCTTTTTGAAAAAGATTTTAGTTATTCAAAATAATAGTGGGGATTTACACGACATTGATTTATTGCTTCCCAAAGAAGAGTTCGAAATTTATTATTCTCAAAATTTAAAAGACGGTTTGGAAATTGCCATCCGGTATTTGCCCAACTTAATTGTGTTCTATTTGGATAAAGAGGGCAACGGCATAAAGATATTAACAAAAATTTCAAATGATGAACGAACTAATTTAATTCCGCTAATAGTTGTTTCCATGAAATATGCAGTAGAAGAACAGAGAAAGGTGATGGAGCTTGGTGTGGATGATTATATTCCGGTAGAGCTTGTTGGCTCATCTCTTGTTAATGCAATTAATAAAAGAATAGAAAAGCTCAGCAAGTTGAAAGCGGCAATAAACAACCGTCTTAATTCTTTTGAAGAAGAGTCACTAAAACCCAAAAGAGACGACCATATATTGGTTAAAATTGGAAACAAGCTAAAACTTATTAAGTTCACCGATATTGTTTGCGTTACAGCCTTAAAAGAATATAGCAAACTAACCACAAAGGATAATTGTAAAATTGTCGTTAGAAAATCCCTCAAAAATTGGCTCGCCGTATTACCTTCAAATTCTTTTTTGCAAATACACCGTGCTACAATTATTAATCTGGAATATGTAGACAAAATTGTGCGTGCTAATGAACGCACTTATACTGTTTTTCTTAAACACATTACCGAATCTTTTGATTTTAGTCACCGTTATGCAAATATAATGCGCCATACGTTTCCCTCGTAGTTTTCAAGCTATTGATGTAAAAATCAAACCGCTCTCTAACAAAAACAACTTTACTTTGTAACAAAGTCGAATAACCTTTCGTCTTTGGTGTGTAAATATTTTGGAGAAACTTTGTCCGCCATAATTCAAACACATAACCTATCGTTTCGATTCAAAGATTATCTGGCACTGAATAATCTTTGTCTCGAAGTCCCGGAAAATTCCATTTATGGTTTTGTTGGACCAAACGGAGCCGGAAAATCAACTTCCATTAGAGCTATACTTGGTTTATATCCGGTAGAAAACAAAAAGATTTTTGTCTTCGGAAAAGAGATAAACAAAGAAAGAGTAGCAATACTAAAAGATATCGGCGCTTTGGTCGAAACTCCGGCATTGTATGATCACCTTTCCGCAATTGATAATCTGGAAATCACACGGATTGTAAGAGGTGCCGAAAAGAAAAAAATAAATCAAGTGCTGGAAATTGTTGGTTTATCTAAGAGCGCTTACAAAAAAGTTAAAACGTATTCACTCGGAATGAAGCAGCGTTTAGGAATTGCAATCGCGCTATTATCCGAACCAAAACTGTTGATACTTGACGAGCCCACAAATGGTCTCGATCCTCACGGCATAAAAGAAATTAGGGAGCTTCTTCTTTATTTAAATCAAGAATGTAAAACAACAATTTTTCTTTCCAGCCACATTTTAAATGAAGTTGAAAAGCTGGTTACCCATGTTGGTGTAATAAATAAAGGAGAATTAGCGTTTCAAGGTAAGCTTGCGGAGCTGTATTCCGTATCTATCAACAAAGTGCTAATTGAATCCGACGAAACAGATAAGCTTGCGACTATGCTAAAAGAGTCGGGTTATGTATTCCACAAAGAAAACGACTTTACAATTAAAGTAGAAGTAAAAGAAAAGCCGGAAATATCCAAACTGCTTTATCAGATTACACACAACGACGTATCGATTTATGGTTTGCGTAACGAACAAAAATCTTTAGAAGAACTATTCTTTGATCTAACAAAAAAACAGCGAGAAGTTTATGAAGGATAATTCTATTTATTTATATAGAGCTTTAAGGGCAGAGATTATCAAAATTAAAAACACACTAGGCTTGTGGAGTGCGTTAATATTTCCCTTAATTATTGTATTAATGAATTTTATGATTTTTCTCAGTCGACCGCAAATGCTGACGGCTGCAAAAGGAAATTTGTGGATTCACTATACCAACAATTCTATGATGATGTGGTCAATCTTATTTATGCCTCTTTTCATTGGGATAATTACTTTCTACATCAACTTTAATGAGCATAAGAATAATGTTTGGCGGCACGTTTATTCTTTGCCGATACCTAAGATTAGTGTGTATGCAGCGAAGTATTTAATCAGCATTTTAATTGTCGCCGCTACAATGGTTTTCTTTTATCTCATAAACTATTTATCAATGAAAATGCTGGCGGCGTTTCGTCCTGAGATACCTTTCGGTAAGCATGTAATTACTTCAATCCTTCCTCTTTCATTTCTAAAAGTAATGCTTGCATCCATTGGCATTATCTCAATTCAATTTGTTGTCAGTATAATATTTCAAAATTTTGTGCTGCCGCTTGGTTTTTCAGTTCTTGCAACTCTAACATCTGCGTTTCTCTTAAGATGGGAAAATATTGTTTACTATCCGTATGCTTATCCATTTTTTGCCGCACAGGACTTAGTAAAAAACAATACATGGGTTTTTATCAATCCGGTGTTATTCAGCATTGCTTGTGCTACAGCAATTGCAATTCTAGGTTATGCTATTCATTCAAGGATGCGAGTTAAATAAAATAGATTAGCCAAGTAGTTAGACAAAAAAGTCCGCCGGTAAGCGGACTTTTTTGTTGCTGAGTTTTAAATCGAATCTTACTTAGCATCATTTCTAAGAACAGCATTGCTTTTGGCTGCAACTTTGCAAAGATTGTTTTGGCGGATATGTTTCGATTTAAAATGCAAATGCCTAACTTTTATTCAAAAAAAGTGTGTGGGATGAAAAATATTTTAAAAGCATTTACGGTACTAATTCTATGTATAAGATTTCTATATGCGCAAACTGAAACAACTGATTCATTTAAGATAAGAGGAATGCTTCCTTGGCATAATTTCTTGTCCGGTCCAACCGCATGGAATTTGGATGACTATAAAAACTATCTGGATGATTTACAGAAGCATGGTATTAATTTTATCGGTTTCCATAATTATACCGGGGGAGGACAAAGATATGCCACATATGTTGAACCAATAATAAAAATACAGTATAAAAATATTTTGCCGGAAGCTTATCTGGATAACTCACTAACATCCCGCTGGGGTTATACGCCAATGAAAATTGCCGACTTCGCGTTTAGCTCTTCGGAAAAATTTCAGAGCAAATACAAAAACAGTTCGTTCGGTGCAGATTGTTCAATAGAATCGAATTCGAAAGAAGAACATTACCAAAAAACACAAAGGCTAATGCAAGAGGTTGTTGCGCTTGCTCATCAGCGTGGAATTCAAGTTGCAATTGGTTTTGAATTTGGTGTTCATCCACCGGAATATTTTTCTTTATACAACGACCCCGATTTCTATTGGCCGGGCGAATCCAACATGATTCCTAATCCGGCAAATTATCAATCAATTGAAATCTTATACGCAACACTCACTAACATTTTAGAAACATATCCTTCGGTAGATTACATTTGGCTTTGGTTAAACGAGCATTCGTTTATGGGAGTTAATCTTGAAGGGGCGCTAAACACTCCGAGCTTTAAAAATATTTATGATAAAGACCAACACTTGTTTTCTGAGACAATGGAGGATAAATCTGCGCGCTTCATAGGAGTGTGGTCTTTGGAGTATATTAGGCTTGCGCATGAGTTTTTGGTTAAGAAGAAAAGCAATGCTAAGATTATTGTAGGCGGCTGGGGTGGCGGCAATCAGCTGCCGGCTATTATGCTGGGTTTAGATAAAGGATTACCCAAGGATATAATTTTTTCGCTTCTAAATCCGGATTTGGGAAAGAAAAATCCACCGCAGTTTTTGGTAGAAATTGCAAAAAACAGAAATGTAATTTCTATTCCTTGGCTTGAAGGAGATAATCAACTATGGCAATTACAACCAAGGGTTGATCTGATGCAAACGCAAGTTAGACTTGCGAAACAAATGAATATGATGGGCGTAGCTGCAATCCATTGGCGCACCGAGGAAACAAAAATAAATTTTGAAGCTTTTGTAAATGCAGCGCATAATCCTACCGATACAGCAAGCGTAAAAAATACTTATCAAAAATATTTTGCCGAAACTTGCGGAAACGAAGCAGCGCAAATTCTTTCGGAAGAATTTGCAAAATATGATTTGGAAAAGTGGTATCCCGGAGATACACCGGAATATTATGCTTACACTCCCGCGTGGGGACAAATGCCACATCAAGATGAAGCAAAATTTCAAAAGCTATTAATTAAGATAGAGAAGGCGATTGCAAATACGACGATTAATTCATACAAAGAAAACTTGAATTGGTGGAGAGCAAAAATAAAATTTATGTTGTTGTTAAATGAAGTTGGCAGAAAGCTAGAACCAGCGTATAAATTGCGAAGCGAATATCTTGTCTCTAAAATAAAGCTAAACAAAGAAAAATTAGTTAATGTAAAAACTTTATTTCTTTCTGCTCCGGTCAAAGAATTGTTCAATACATTTTCCGCTTCGGTTAGATCGAAGGGCGAGCTGGGAGAGCTTAGTTCTATTAATCAAAAATTATGGAGAGAGTATTTGGAGCTGCAAAAGTTCTTAGATGAACATACTCTTTGATCTAAAATGCTTAATTTGTAATTGGAAGTTCTATTAAACTAAAGAAGATGGTTTACCAGAGTAAACCGGGAGTAATCAAATTTCTAAAAGGGGAATGTGATAATGAAAACAAGAATCCTTTTTTTATTGCTTGCGGCAACAATTTTTATAGCGTGCTCTAAAGATGATGACAATTCAAATCCCGTAGTTGCTGATCCGGCGTATGTTGGCACTTATGAAGGAACAACATCTCAAAGCAAAGAAGTTAGTTTTGTTGTTAGCAATGTTGATGGTAAAGCTTATGTAACCAAATATTCAATTACGTACACATACTTATTTGGTTCATCTACAGCCACGGCTACAAAATCGCTAACGAATACGCAAGGTATAATACAGGTAAATGGTAACAGTTTTGCTATTTCTTTTAGCGCTGATGCTAATGACAAAATAACTTGTGCTTTTACAAGTGCTACAAATTTGACTGGTACTTTTAGCATTGATACCGGATTGACGAACAGCGGCGCTAAGGTTTATAGTACGGGGACATTTTCAATTACAAAAAAATGACAGCGTAAAGCTGTCATTTTTTAGAACAATAGTTCGCTGACTAATTAGGATAGGAATTTCTCGACAGAGGCAAGTGCTTCATCAATCTTAGTAATATCTTTTCCACCGGCAGTTGCAAGATGGGGACGACCGCCACCGCTTCCACCAACAATTTGCGCAACTTGTTTTACAATATTTCCGGCAAGAATTTTTTTATCTTTAATCAAATCATCAGAAACAACAGCTACAATTCCAACTTTACCATCAATCTCGGAAATCATAACTCCAACACCGCTCTTCATTTTTTCGCGTAGTTCATCGCCCATTGATTTCAATTCATCCATGTTGGAGGCAGAAACCTTGCCTTTGAAAATCTTGATGCCGTTAACCTCTACCGGAGAGGAAACAATTGAATCAATTCCGCCGAGTTTTTCTTTTAACTGAAGCGCAGCAATTTCTTTTTCCAGTTTCTTCTTCTCTTCGTGCAGTTCATTTATTTTCTTTTCATCATTTTCAATTCTCAACTCTAAATTCTCAATTAGCTTCTCAACTCCCGCTCCGGTAACAGCTTCTATTCTGCGCACGCCGCTTGCTATGGAAGACTCGCTAACAATTTTGAACAAGCCAATCTCGGAACTGTTCTTAACGTGGGTTCCGCCGCAGAATTCCATTGTGTAATCGCCAAACTGAACTACGTTTACTTTATCTCCATACTTGTCGCCAAAGAACATTAACGCGCCCATTTTCTTTGCTTCTTCAAATGGTGTATCGCGGTGATGCGAAAGAGGCAAGTTCTCGCGAAGTTTTTCGTTTACCAAAGATTCAATTGCATCAAGCTCGGCTTCTTTTACTTTTTCAAAGTGACTGAAATCGAAACGAAGTCTTTCCGGTTCTACAAGTGAACCCGACTGCTGAACATGCTGGCCGAGAATTTCTCTTAACGCTTTATGTAAAAAGTGTGTGGCCGAGTGATTGCGCATAATATCGGCGCGGCGTTTACCATCAACAATTGCAGTTAATTCATCACCAACTTTAAGATTTGTTGTTTCATCAACAATGTGAACAACCATTCCGTTTACTTTTGAGAGTGCATCAACTTTGAATTTGGAGCCGGAGAATTCAATCCAGCCATGATCGTCAACCTGTCCGCCGCTTTCTGCGTAGAAAGGAGTTTTATCAAGTATAACAAATGTGTTGGCTTCGGTTTTCTTTATGCCAACTACTTTTGTTTTGGAAACTAACTCGGTGTAACCGGCAAATGTTGTTGACTCGTTTGATGCGATTTCAAAACCTTCTAAGTTATCCACAACTGCATGAGCAGAAGAAATTTTATCTTTGGTTGATTTTCGTGCGCGGTCTTTTTGTTCATTCATTAGTTCATTAAACCGTGCTTCATCAATTTCAAATCCATGTTCGCGAGCCATTACAGCTGTTAAATCCACCGGAAAACCGAAAGTATCATAAAGCTTGAATACGTCTTCACCTGGGAACGTTGGTGGAATACTCACATACTTATTTATTAATTCTGTATTAACATCTTTCAAATATATTTTTCCAAGTTGTTCAAATTTTGCCAACTTAGCCGGATAGATCATTGAACCGGTGGATTCTTGGTGATCTTTGATTTTTAGCTTGCTTTCTTCAGTAATCTTTGAAACATCGATGTAATGCTCATTTGTTTTTTTATCCAAAAGAAAAAGAGTAGTATAATGCCCATAATCTCTAAGATAGTAATGAAAAGTTTCCATGATTAAACGGTCAAACAATTCAATTCCTCTATCAAGAGTAGCGTTGAAACTTTCCTCTTCAGCTTTTATAATCTTTTCAATCTGGGCTTGGTTTGTTTTTACTTCCGGGAATACATGAGAGAAGTTTTCTACAACCACAGAAACAAGTTTATAAAGGAACGGATCTTTCAAATTAATTTTTCTTCCGTAGCGCGCAGCTCTTCTTAACAAACGGCGAAGAACATAACCGCGTCCTTCGTTGCCCGGAGTTGCGCCATCACCAATTGCAAAAGATAGTGTGCGAATGTGGTCTGCAATTACTCGCATAGAAACATTGCTTTGTCCAACCGGTGAATTATCGTCAGCAGCTAAAGAAAGATTGTATTCAATTCCGGAAAGTTTTGCTACAGCATCAATAACCGGAGTGAAAACATCTGTATCGTAATTCGATTTCTTGTTTTGCAAAACTGCGCACACGCGTTCAAAGCCCATTCCGGTATCAACATGTTTCGCCGGAAGATCGTGCAGCGTTCCGTTTTCGTCGCGGTTATATTGAATGAACACAAGATTCCAAATCTCTATACAAAGAGGAGAGCCCGCGTTTACCAAGTGTCCCGCGTTCAAATCATCACTTAGATTAATGTGGATTTCTGAGCAAGGACCGCAAGGACCGGTATCGCCCATTTCCCAAAAGTTATCTTTTTCATCAAAGCGTAAAATGTGTTCCGGATTAATATCTGTTTCGCTCTTCCAAAAATTCATTGCTTCGTCATCGGTTCTATAAACTGTTACCCAAATTCTTTCTTTAGGAAGTTTCCAAACTTCAGTCAGCAATTCCCACGCCCAAGCAATAGCTTCTTTTTTATAATAATCGCCAAAGCTCCAATTGCCAAGCATTTCAAAAAATGTATGATGATAAGTATCGTGTCCAACTTCTTCGAGATCGTTATGCTTGCCGGAAACACGGATACATTTTTGAGTATCAGCGGCGCGTTTGTAGTCTCTGGAACCGTTTCCCAGAAATACATCTTTGAACTGATTCATTCCGGCATTTGTAAAAAGTAAAGTCGGATCGCCATGCGGCACAACCGGCGCGCTTGGAACTATTTTATGTTCTTTGCTTTTGAAGAAATCTAAAAACTGCTGTCTAATTTCGTTTGAGGTCATATTCCATTCACTTTTTTTAAGTGGCGCAAATATAAGAAAATAGCTCACGGCTTTCAGCGGTCGGCCGTAGGCGAACAACCGTTTTTTGCACAAAATCATGAAAATTGAATACTGAATGCTGATAGCGGACAGCAATATCAATTGCAAATTTAGCCTAGTTAGTATACTTTTGATTCATCGTTATTATGGATAATTACATTTGAATTCCAGCAAGTTTAGAGATCTTACAGATTTAGAGTTAATGAAAGAGATTTCGCGGTTTGAATCGCGAGCTCTCGAGGAATTGTATGATAGGTATTCGCCGCTTCTATTTACTATAATTAAGAAAATCTCTCCAAACCAAGGTACGGCAGAGCAAATTTTAACAGAGGTATTCGTAATCATTTGGCGCAAGATTGCCAAGTTTGATTTCGAAAGAGGCAACGTTTATGCTTGGCTTGTAACACTTGCCAGAAACAAAGCAGTTGATAGTTTACGCCGCGAAAGAGTAGCCGGACAAACTGTTCAGCTTTATGACGATGAGTATGAAGATTATTTCATTCTTCCTACTTTTGAAAAAAACATGGACAGCTTGGATTTCAAAACAGCATTCTTGATTAAGCCAAAAATTGAAAGAGCTTTGGCAAAATTAACCGATACGCAGAAATATGTTTTGCATCTCGCGTATTATGAAGGATATTCTGTTGATGAAATTTCGGATAAGCTAAATGTTCCAATCGAAACAGTCCGCAGTAAAGTAATGAACGCTTTGCACAGTTTACGCGATTTTTTGGTGAGAGAATGATGGCTGATCAAGCGCTTCATGAAATGGTTGCCGCATACGCAGTAGGCTGTATGGATAAGCAGAACTTCGTTCAGTTCAAAGATTATATGCAAGAAGGGGGCGATCTTCCCGAGGGAGAACTCGGCGAACTTCAAAATATAATTTCGATGATTCCGGTAATACTTGATCTGGAAAAGCCGCATCCGGCCATTAAAGATATGGTTGCTAAAAAACTGATCGGAATGAAGGATGAAATAAAAGCGAAAATTATTAATGAACGGAATACGATTGTAAGCACTAATCTGCGCCAAACTGTGCAAACACCAACAGCTTTTAAGACGACTACAATTCCTACTGTAAAATCGCAACCTACAACACCTACATATCAAACTAAAGAGACCGACTCAAAATCAGCATTTCATTTTGCAGAAGAAGAGCTTTCAAACACATTTGCAGATGAAAATATAAAAAGAAAGAAGACGCCTAAAACTACTACTCCGGTTACGGTACCGCCCAAAACCGAAATCTTAAAACCTATCGAAGTTGATGAACCAAAATTAAATACAAAACATATAACAGAAGAAGTGGCGGTTGTGACAGACAACAGAGGTTCATCCAGCATACTACCGATTATAGGTTTAATAATTTCTTTGCTGCTAATAACCGTTCTCGGTTACTTCGTTTTTTTATCAAATCAAAAATTAAATTCCCGTCTCGATGATCTGCAGAGCGAAATTAATGCTATGCGAAGTCAAGTTACCAACGCAAATAATTTTGTGGGAAATAATTCATCACTCGTAGAGTTTTTTAATTACAAAGATATTGTTGTGTTTAACTTAACAAGTGCCGATCCAAATGTTAAAGCTACTGCTAAAGTTCTCTTATCATTCAATGAAAAAGAAGGGTTGATCCAGTTTAGAAGCATGCCTTCGCTTCAAAATGGACAGTCATTCCAGTTGTGGATGGAAAACAAGGGACAATCTTATTCGCTGGGTACATACCAGCCGGTTGGTAGTGAGTATATAAAAATTACATCGTTTCCGTTTTTGCCGAAAGAGCAAATCTCTGCTTATAAAATTACTATTGAATCGGGAGCCGGTATAACGACCCCATCTGCAACAGTTTTATCTTCGGCTGATGTTGCTAATTCGAGAAGAAGAATGCGCTAATATTATTTTTTCTTCTTGATAAAAATACTTAGGCCAAGAACTATCAAAATTACCGGCCAGAATATTTCTAAGAAGTCGCCAACTGTTTTAAGCCAATCAAATAAACCGAATCCACGAAGCACGGTTATCGAAAAATAGCTCGCTAAAATTAACCCGAGTCCACTGTACAAAAACGTTTTTTGTTTAAAGTTATCAACAGAAAGAATTAGAAATGATGCGCCGGAAATAAATAGAATAGAGACGAGAACCAATCCGCGAGTATCAACTATTTCGTATGTGTTCTTAACAATTAATACCACACCAATCAAAAAGAGAATTGTTGAAAGGACAATCATTTTTCTGTTGCCGCTCCGGAAAGAAAAGTTTGTATTACTTACTCCGAGTGCCGCGAGAACGATTCCAATCAGCATTTCCGGATCGTATACTAATATTCCGCTCCAGATGAGCAGCAGCCCCGCACCTAAAATTACCAACGATATTGCGAATAGATTTTTACTCATTGGTAAAAGGCAGAGTAGATTTTTGTTTGGTGGTGAAGGCAATAATAATGTAAACAATGCCGAATAAGCCAAGTGTCAAGCCGGTGAGGAGAAGAAAAATGATTCTTAGCGGTAATGAATCAATGTTCAGATAGTTCGCAATCCCCCCGCACACACCGAGGAGATACTTGTCGTTTTGTGTTCGGTAAAATTCATTATTGTAATTGTAATTTGCGTTCAGTCTGGGAATTTTATTGGTAAGTAAAAAAACACCCACGGCTACAGTTGCTAACGGAAACATATAACTGTTCGGCAGAATCATTAGACGAGAGGAAGTAAATATTCCAAGTTCAACAAAAGCAAAGTGAAATCAGATTACAATCAGCAATCCGCTTAGCACAGTTCTGAAATTGTCTCTGTTTATTTCATCAATTTCATTTTCGGAAATGGAATCATCGTGCTTACCTATGGGAAGCAGAAGAGCTACAATTAAATAAGTAACAACCATCCACGCGCCTAATAACAAGGATAACATGGCTATGAGACGAACAGTAGCCGGTTCCTTACCGCTGTATTCGGCAATGCCGGCGCATACGCCCGCGATTATTACATTATCTCCGGACCGTTGAAATCTTCTGGCTGCAAGTTCCGGAACTGCAATTTCCGGCTGATCTCCGAAGAGTTCGTTATGTAGATTCTTTTCTTCCATAATTATTACTAACGATAATAGAATCCGGTTAGTTTCTTATAGCTAAACTTAATTCAATTGGCGGCTAATTTATGAAAAATAGACAAGAAGAGCGAAGAATGGACTCGAAATTGCATTGGGGCTAATATTATTCTAAAAAAAATATTAAATTCATCTGCGATTTTGATTGCGTAACAATTCTAATCAAAACATACCCAATAGCAATCAAGTTAATATAACTTCACAAAGATTCGCCAAAAGCGAACGAGTGGAATAAAGCAGTTCAAGACAATTGAATTGTGTTAGTTGAATATCTGCCGTTTAGCACCGGTTATAAAATGCACTGCTGCAATTTCTGCGGCAGCGCTTTCAAAAGAATAAAAAATGATGAAATAAATTAGTAGGAGCTATAGCTATGTGGTTTGGTATAATAATTCTAGTGGCGATTGTTGTATTTCTTTATGAATACAGATTAAGAAAACCCGATCAGCTTGTATTGAGTGAAGCAAACGGTAAAATTCGTTTGCAAACTTCACGTTTTTACCCGAAGGATTTTTGTTTAGTTCTTCCAAAGACAACCAAATCTATGCAGCTGACGGTTGAATCAAGCGCGAAAGGTAATCTGGATATTAAAGTGAAACTCTCCGTCGCGGTTTCGTTGTCGACTTCAAACGTTGCCCAATTGATTAAAGTCGGCGGCTGGAATTCCAACGCAGTAACAAACGCGGCTAAAGAATTCGAAACGGTTTTGCAAAGTTTGGTTAAAGAGTTTACAGAGAAATATGAAATTGAGGAATTATCGTCCGAGAAAATTTATAATCATCTGATAGATAAAGTTGGTATAAGCAAAGAGAACTTCGGTTTAGATATTGTTTCGATTTCTGTTCAGTCGTTCGAAGTTGTTGACACAAAAATAGCCGAAGCAATTCGCCAGCAAGAATCGGCAAGAATATTGGAACAGACAGAATTGCTTAATCAGAAGGCGAGAATTACAGCAGCAAAAGCAAAATTGAAAGCTGATGAAGAGATTGCATTCTTGGAAAATGAACTTGAGCTGAAAAAATTTGATTTAAGACGCACTGAGCTGGATAAAGAATCCGAACTCGCAGATAAACGCATGAAAGAAGAATTGAATCGCAAGAAATTGAATCTCGAGTTTGAAAAAGAAGAATTAGAATTGTTGAAAAACAATCCCGAGTTACTGATTCTTTCTCCGCAAGCTGCGCGTTTAGCCGAAGCAAGCCAGTCTTTAAAGAATGCACGCACAGTCGTGAATCTTTCTCCAAGCGAGATCTCGCAAGGGTCGGATTTGCTCAATGTATTTCAAAACTTCATTCAGAAGTCGGTGAATCCTCCGGCTAAGAAACCTGTCCTGACGAAGGAAGGAAAAGAAGATAAATAGTTTTGGTGATTAGGTAAATGATAAGCGAAAAAGATCCGTTAGAATACTTTGCAATTAAGTCGGTAAAGGCGGCCACGGTTTCAGAAATTAGCGAGGCGACTGCTTCGTCTCCCGTTCCGCCTGAAGAGCGTGTCAACTTTCACATCGGAAATCCCGTGCAAGATGTGCAGCTTTCTTCTGCATATCTACGAATGATTTTGGGTGTTGATATTACGCGCGATGAATTAAGCGAAAGTAATCTTGATGAATTTATTTCCGAATTAGACTTGGATGAGAACGCAAAAACTGAACTGGAATTCTTTCGGGATCTGATAAAGAAAAGCGCACCTTACACGCCACGCGGCGGATTCAATAAAAACGCTCCTAATTTTTTAATAAAATATTTTAACGAATGGCTCACTAAGAATCAGCAAGAACCTCTTGCTTACGATCTCGGAGAAAAAACCGGAAGACGCGAAGTTATTATCGCTTCCGGCGGAATTAACGAAGCGCTTCGGCTTTTATTTCACGCACTTTCTAATTTTTTAATAAATAAACCGGCGAATGTTTTTTTGTACGGTATTTCTTTGCCGTCCCACTTAACAACTTTTCAATCTCTCGTGTTTCATACTTTACCGGATGAAGAGGGGAAGTTAGTTCAAAGACTTAAAGAACAACTAAAAAACGCATTAACGACGCCATCTTTTCTTGTGCTTGGAAAAAGCACAAAAGAAGAAGTTCGTAGAGATCTGCGCCAGTTAAGTTTACAGCTACCATTATTCTTCATAGAAGCGAACGATGCTCCGAATCATCTTTCGCTTGCGCGCGAAGCAAAAATGATGAACCGCGTTCTTCGCATTTTAACTGCCGGAATATTTTCGCCGAGCTTGAAAAATCTTTCCACTTTATTTTTTGCGGGCAACCCGGATTTTATTGAAATAATTGAAACAATTCATTTCCAGCTAAAGGGAACACCATCAGCTTCGGAAATTGAATTGCTTTCTTACATTTTGAAAAACAACTTAGCGCAAAAACAAGACAGCCAAAACAAACCTAGAATTACTGTTGAAACTGAATATGACGGTTATATCTCGGAAGGACTTAATGAAAAGGCATTCGCCAAACATGCAAAGCACTATGAAGGAAAATTTGAAGAACTGATTGCAGGCAAGAGTGAACGGTTGGGAGAAATTATTGAATCGATGCATGAGAGAACGAGCGCTCTAATAACAAAATCAAAAAAGCACACGCATGCTTTTAAATATGATTTATTTGCCGGACAAACAGCTAATGAATTACTTCACAAGCTGACTTCATCTGTTCATTTAGAAGACTTCACACAAGATTTGGTAGACGGTTTTCTGTATGCATTCTTAAATCATCATTCAGAATACAGAAGTAAAAATTGTTTTGTTATAAGCGGCTCATCAAGAACCGGCTTGGGATTACTCGGATTTCATTGCGGAATCACGGAAGTAATCTTTCCGGACTTAAGCTGGACTTACGAACATTGTTTTCCAAAAGTAAGCGTCGTTCCCCTTACCGATTCTTTCGAATTGGATGTTGATGGAATTATAAGCGCTGTAAAAACTAGGTTATCAGAAGATGCAAACTGGAAAAGCTACGGAGCGGTTGCACTCAATAATCCGCACAACGCGACTGGCCAAGAATTTAATAAGGCCGAATTAAAAAGATTGCTAAAGTGGCTGCTCGGAAATAGAATTTTTGTTCTCGATGATCTTTCATATCAAAATGTTGCACCAAAAGATTCGCTCGACGTAATAAAAACCATTCGCCAATTAACCGACGAACTGGTTGAAGAAGGATACATAACCGAAGAAGAAGCAAGCTATGCTATTACAGTTCATTCTGTTTCTAAAACAGATTCGCTTGCCGGTGCGCGTCTTTCGGTAATCGAAATCCGCCATCCCGAAATAGCAGCTAAGTACAAAGCAATTCTTTCAACAATAGAACTAAATATCGGTGCGATATTTCTAACTTATCTATTCTATAGAAACAAAGTTGAAACAGTTAATGCTTACTGGCGTCTGCGTAATAAAATTTTCAAAGAAAGAAATGCCGCTTTAGCGGAAGCTGTAGAAATTCTTCCCGATATCCGCAACCGGTTCGATATTTACATTAAGCCGCCGAAGGGAAGTATGTATCCGCAGATGATAATTAATAAACTGCCCGCCGGACTTTCGTTAGATTGGCTTGCTTCGGGATTAGCTCGGCAAGGAATTGGTCTTGTTCCTCTTTCCACGTTTGCTAGGACTGAAAAGGGATTTGAGGCCGGAAGAAAAACATTTCGCTTAACTCTGGGTGGAACAGATAACGCTGAAACACTCCTCAGCAAAACTAGAAGAGTGTTGATTGATTTGAATAGAATGATTGCAGAGGAGGCAGCGCATTATAACAGAAAGAAGTTTTCTGTTTTACCTTTAACTGTTAAAAAGACAGAAAACAAAATCGATTTTGCCGCTAGGTGGAATAGAGTTGAACAAAATATCAAACATGAATTTGCATCGGTTGTTAACAAATACACAACGCAATTCAACGGTGAGCTTTCTAATCAAAATAAGATTGAAAAAGAATATTTGCCCGAGAGACTTTTGCTTTTTAAGCAGCGTTTTTTTGAAAGAACTAATTTAATTTCTGATTTGGCTGATGTAATAAATGCGGACAAGGGGAAAAAACTTTCCAAGATACTTGAGCAAGAGTTCTATAGAGACGACTTAGTACGAAGAGAAAATGCTTTTAAGAATAGAATGTATGACCGCACGGTTCATCCAACTCAAATGTATGCTCTCAAAGCTGAATGGACGTTTGAAAAAATTATCGAAGCATTGATTCGCGGAAGAGAAATTCCCCAAAGCTACTTCGATTTGCTTCGCGATGACTTGGTAAAAGAATATCTTGGGTTGAATGTCGCCATTGTTTCCAACGAGGAGTCGGAAGAACTTATTTTAGATTTGAACTCGATAATTACTGCAGAAAATTTTTCTTCAATTTATTCGGATCAGCCGTTTGAAACATTTCTTTCGTTTTGGGGCGATTGGGATGGCAGTAACAGACCAAGCGGACAAGGGCACCGCTTGGTCGCGGCTGTTCTTATTGAAAATGTGGTTCGTCAGGCAAGAATAGTACAACTGCTGCTTAAGCATGATAAATCGATAAAGATTGACTCTAGTATAATCAGCGAAATAGAAAAACTTCCTAAGAACAATAACCGCTTTACGGAATTGTTTAACGAGATCAACTCACTTACACATCAGTTGGAAAAACGTTATCGCGGAATTCTTCCTTTCAATATCAAAGCCGGAAAGTTTCGCCAGTTCGGAATGAAGCTTCATATAGCTCAAGATCCTCTAACAAGCTTGTGGCATCATAACGATAGACTTGAGCGCAAAATGCTCGATCTTCGCAAGCAGCGCCGCGATACCCTTGAATATTATTTCTCACTTAATAAGCAGATTAGAAAAACGCTTCACGGATTAATTCCGGCAATTCAGAAAAATATTTCCAATCCGGAACTTATGATTGAAGCCGGAACATATAGAGATTTATTAAAACGCTTTATCATAACTCCGCGCATTCATCAAAAGCTGATTACAAACCAAGATCCTTTTGCGATTGATACAACCGTACATAATATTAATGAGATAAATGAAATTTCCGGAAAGTTCGGCAATCCGGGAATGGTTATGGCGCTTCAGATCAGTATGTCTACAAAGCCGGAAGCGCTTATCTCGCTTGAAAGAAAACTCCATGCTAGCCGTGAACAAATCCTAAGAGACAAACCAGAAGCAAATATTCCAAACGTTTGGAGCGTTCCTCTTTTTGAAGATTTGGATTCGGTGAAAAAGATAGGCGCCTTCTTAAATAAAATTTGGGAGTATTCTTTACAGAGCAGAAGACTGAACCAAGAAACAAGCGAGCGCTTTACAGAAATTATTACAGAAGTTTTTGTCGCCGGTTCAGATTTGAGTCAGCAGATTGGTCAAGCTGCCGGAATGAGCGCCTATAAAGAAGCTAAGCATGAAGTTACTACTTGGTTGGCCGAGCATGGATTGATTGGAAAAGTAAGAATGAAAATGGGTAGCGGCGAGCCAATGCAAAGACAAGGCGGTTATTACAACACCGTTGCCGGTACGCGCGCGTTTATTCAATCGAACGATTCAGCAAAAAGGTTTTCTTCATATCTGCAAGAATCAACAAAGAAAAGTACAGAGTATGCAACCACTCCGCTTATAGGTGTTTTTGCCGGCGGCGATTTAAGAACTTTCCAGAGCAATATTTCCGAAAAACTCCGTTACTTGCCGGTTCAAGATTATGCGCAGTTGTTGTATCATGTTCGCGAATCGCAAAAATTTTATGAAACCGAGATTCATCGCGCGGGTGAGCCCATAGTTGAAACTCGTTTGCAGTTTAGAACTCGCGGCTTAAAAGAACTAGAGCGATTAACAATAGGAAAGAAAGACAAAGTATTTGATGAATTTCTTCCGATTCTAACGGAAAATTTCAGACAGATTCTTTATGGTCGCGAAGAAGATGTTGTTGGCACTCACATTATTTCATATTTCATTGGAAGAACAACTCCGCCGCTGAGAGATAGACCTACTGTTCGTCCGGGACAAGGAGTTGGTGGAAGTGCGGGACAAAAAATTCTTGAGAAGATTGCCGGTACAATTCCATTTTCAAAATATGGAAGTCTGCTGCGGGCAATTTCACATAATCAATCGCAGACAGTGGTGCTTGGAATTAATCAGTTAACAACCGGGTTGTTCCGTGCGCTGGATTCGTTTTCGCAAAAACAATTTACCGAGGGAGTTTCAACCTCTTTAATTGCGGATAGAATTTTACCGAATCTTCCGGTTTACGAAATTCTCCATACTCTTCGCATTTATCACGATGTCGATTTGGTTTATCTAAATAAACTTGAAAAAGCATTTCCGGCCGGCAATTCTGCATTACTTGCTTTAAGAGAAGATATTGATGCGATTGCAAAATATTTACCTCTGTTTCAGCGAGAACTTTTACGCCGTCATGGAATAGATGTAAATGACTTCTTCGAGAAAGATAAATTTATTGTTGATCTGCTTCCTACTCTTCGTGCTGATATTGCAGTCCTTTTGCAGCCCGACTTATTCAACACCAGTGCACAAAAATTACTTTCTCAGATGAACGGAAGTGTTGAAAAAACTTGGCGTGGTGAAATAGAAGTTCTTCTTTCGATGCCTCTGCAAATAAGAAAGTGGCGTGCCGGAATTTGGAATTTGCTTGAACAGCCGGTATTTCAGAGAGTAGCAAGTTTTGTTGAACTGGCAATTGCTCTGCATTCGCTTTCCGCAAACAACTCATCCAAAGAGAATATGTTTTCGTCTAAGAAAGTAAAAGCTCCTCAAATGCCGAATATTTCTCAAGCATCTGTTGATGAGAATATGCATCAGTTTTTAGCGGCGGCTATGGAATATCTTTCTGTTGTTTCTCAAGAAATGGTTGAGGTGCCAATAAACATTATTCGCGCGTTAAAAGAGGCGGAGAGAATAATCAAAATTGAAGAACAAGCATTAACCTCCAAACAGCAAGACTTACTTCGATTTTACTTACTTCAGATTGCAAGACTCACTGGAGAAAACGGGTAGTAACTTTTTCATATTACATTACCTTGCTTACCGTATTGCATTCGATAAAACTAAAATTTATGTTGGCATCAAACGATACCGCTCTTTTCGGGGTTTATCGAAAAGAGCTTCCCCAACGCATCGAATAAATTTTTTTAAAGTAGGATTTTAATGAGCTGGATTATTGGTGCAGTCGGACGATGCTCTGTTGAGTTGTTAAAGAAAATTGAAATCCTATCTGCGAGTAAACTTACCAAATATAGAGACTTAAATTTTTATATTGCTGCCGGCGGAAATAAAAAAACGTGTTTATTTAAGACGGACAACACGTCAACCGGAGGCTTTGTCACAGTCGGTGTTGGTATCAAGGTGTTTGGTAAAAAAGATTTCATGAGTGTTTCCGATTGGACGAATGATTCAATTGATATTGGATATCGAAATTTTGACGGGCATTTTGTTTGTGTTAAGTGGAATCAAAATGAAGTAAAAATGTTTACAGATGTGCTGGGCTTAAGAGATATATACCTGGCAAAGCTATCTAACGATTGTATTGTTTTTTCGACTAGAGGAGATTGGCTTTCAAAAATCTGCCAGACGGGAGTTAATTTAAAAGAGTTTGGAAGTCGCTGGCTGCTGGTTAACCAACTTTCTCCCAATAGTATTTTCAACAATATTGAAAGAGTTAGTAGCGGAACCAATGTTTCAATAAGTAGAAAAAGTTATGATGTAACAATTCAAAAATATGATTGGCTACCTCTGATTGAAACCGGGGCTGATTACACAGAGGAAGTTTCGAACTACTTCTCGGAGCTTATTACATTTCCGAATGAAGATAACCAAAAAATATCGCTGAGTCTTTCCGGCGGAATGGATTCACGAGTTATATTATCCTACTTACTTAAAACCGGAAACAAAAATTGGTATACGCATACCTTTGGAAGCTATAATCATCCCGATTCGTTAATTGCTCAAAGTATTTCTGACGATATCGGGGTTGAACATGAGAAAATCAATTCCGAATTATCTCAAATTGATCTTTACATCTCCGAGCTTAAAGAATATGTTATTCAAACCAATGTAAACAACGCCGTTTCCGGTTATCTGCAGTTAAGAAATTATAAAAATCTGATTGGCAGAAACGAGGTAATTATTGATGGGGGATTTGGTGAAATTTGGAGAAGGGAATTCTTAAATCGCTTACTTGTAAGAGGTAAAAACGAGCTGATCAATAGAAACATTCAAGGCATTGTCCCCTATTTGCAAATCCATCGTGCAAATATCTTTACTAAAGAAATAAACAGAGAATTTCTCGCCGGATGCCTTGAACAATTAGAAGCGTTGATTAATGGTCTACCAAAATACAAGACAATAGGTTTAGATAATTGGATTGATTTGTTAGCCATTAAAACTCGATTATCCAACTACTATTCATCCGCGCAAATTCATTTGGATGACTGGGTTTTTAGTTATATGCCATTCATTCAGCCGAGCGTCTTAAGAAATCTTTTTAATGTGCCTTTAGCACAACGGAAAAACGGGAAATTTTTCCGTCAAATAATTAGACGAAATTATAACGCTCTTGGGAAATATCCTCTAGCTAAAGGGAATACTACTCATCCATTCACATTGAATACTTTGCAAGCTCGATTATGGATTCTAGCAAATAGAAAATTGAGGTCAAAGAAGTTTGAAGATCAAACTCAGATGAATCTCATCAATTCACTTTCCACTTTTATTCAAGATACAATTAGTTCTTCCATTGTTAAGGATTGTGGACTTTATGATTATCCAAAACTATTGCGTCTTTCGGCTGCAATTTCTAATGGAACTGCCGGAAACATTGATATACATGAATTAGACTGGTGGCTAGCTTTTGAATTATTCCGACAAGGAATTACTGATCCAGTTATGTGATGCAATCCGGGGAAACTAATTTCTAGTTTCTAGCGAACTCTGAAATATTCAGCTGTGTCATATTGAGTCCAGATTCATCGGGACGAAATATCTCGATTTATTATCTAATGAGATTCTTTTCCCGCTAAAGCGGGATCAGAATGACAAATGAACAATTTTCAGAAGTCGCTTCTACATTATTCGCAATCCCAAACTCGATGCTATTAACTCAGCAGTAATTTCCGCGCTTCGGTTTCTTGTATCTAGAATTGGATTTACTTCTGCAACTTCCAGCGACGACATGCACCCGCACTCAGCAATTGTTTCCATTAGCAAATGCGCTTCCCGATAATTTAGGCCGCCGCTAACCGGTGTTCCAACGCCCGGTGCAATTGATGGATCAATACTGTCTGCATCAAAGCTAACATGAATATGCTGAACGCGCGGTTTCAAATCTTTTAGAACTTTATTGATAATAAAATTGATTCCCTTTCTGTCGATCTCCGTCATCGTGTAAACTTTCATCCCTAATTTCTTAATAGTTTCACGTTCATCTGCATCAAGACTTCGTATTCCAATGAACGCAACATTTTGCGGTTTTACTTTCGGTGAAAAACCGTGGATTTCGGAGAGCAAATTACTTCCTAATCCAAGGGATGCAGCCACACTCATCCCATGAATATTTCCCGATGGAGTTGTTTCATCCGTATTCATATCTGCGTGAGCGTCAATCCATATTAAACCAAGCTCTTGCTTTTGTTTTTTGCAATGTGCGGCAACTCCGGCAAGTGTTCCAATTGCCATGGAGTGATCTCCTCCTATACAAAGAGGAAAGTTTCCACACTCTAGCGATTTTTCAACTTTCTTTGCAAGTAGTTCTGTCGTTCTGGTTATTTCATCAAGATATTTCATGTTGGGATTTTTAACGACTTGTCGCTCTTGGTTTTTAATAAATACGTCACCATGATCTGTAACATCATAACCAAGATGTTCGAGCTGCTGCTCAATCCCGGCAATTCGTAAGGCAGAAGGACCCATATCTACGCCACGTCTTCCGGCGCCTAAGTCCATAGGAAAACCAAAAATATCTATGTGTTTGCTAATAGTTGCTTGTTTCATTTTTTCCCTTATTTTAATAAGCCAATCTACAACCGAGGTTGCTTAGATAAAACAAAAAAAACACAATAATAATTTAAGAATCGTTCCTTAGTCAAAAACATCTAACTATAAAAAATAATAAGGATTTGACATGGCAGAGAAAAAAGCAGTTGTTAAGCATATCAAAGGTGTAACATTCATGGGTAAAGCCGATTCAAACCATTGGGTTTCTATGGATGGACCGGAAGAATTTGGCGGAAGCAATGCCGGAACTCGCCCAAAAGAACTATTGCTTTTGGCGCTTGGCGGCTGTACCGGAAGTGATGTTGCGGTAATCTTGAAAAAGAAAAAAATTAATGTTGATGGGTTTGATATTTTTTTAACAGCCGAAGTTCAAGAGACTCATCCACAAGTTTATACCAAGATTAATTTGGAATATGTTTTTTACGGAAACGATATTCCAAAGGAAGCTGTTGAACGAGCAATAGAGCTTTCTCAAAAAACTTATTGCAGCGTTACTGCGATGTTGCAAAAGTCTATTGAGATAACGCATTCGTATAGAATTGAAGAAGTGAAATAAAGCTATGTGTTTTCATTCTGATCTCGCGATTAGTGAGATCAGAATGAAGAGCATTAAAGATACTCTTGTGGAATTTCTTTGCGACCGCTGAAGCCATCCAACAAACCGTGATAAAAGCGAATATCTTCCTCGTCACTTTTCCAGCAGAGTAAAACATCATTCCCGTTTATTACAGAAGGAAAGTCGACTAATCCAATTTCAAAATTCCAATCCTTGTAAGTGCACCCAATCTCTTCTAGTTCTCGCATAAAACTATGTATTTGTGCCGTTAGTGTTTTTACTTCATGGTTCTCTTCAAAGTCATCACCTATTGATTCAGCAATAGTTTTAATCTTATTCGCATTTGCAAGAATATCTCTTACGATCTGTTTAACCAGTGGTAAAGTTTTCTGCGCTTCACGCGGAGTAAAGTATTTAACATCAACTTGAGGCATTTTTTGTCCTTTCTCTTGCAGCAAATTTAGCTTTTATAGTACAACTTGACAAACCCTCCGGTTATAATTATTTTGATGTCGTAATAATTTAGTTAGTGATAAAAAATGAAAACGACAAAAAAATATGGAAAAAAAGCAGATTTAGCCTTGTCAACATGGGTAAAACTTGCACGAGCTTACACCTCTTTTAACAAAAAAGCTGTTGATAGCATTAGAGTATTTGGTTTAACTCAGCCGCAATTTGCAGTAGTCGAAGTTCTTGGTCATTTGGGTCCGCTAAAGGTTGGAGAAATTTGCGATAAAATGCTTGCCAGCGGCGGGAACATGACTCTCGTGCTGGATAATGTTGCGAAACTTGGATTCATAGAAAGAACACATAGTAAAGAAGATAGACGCGCGATTCTTGTCCAGCTAACTCAAAAAGGAAAAGATCTTTTCGATAAAGTCTTTGTTGAACATGCGGAGCAGATTACGAAATATATGTCTGTGTTAACGGCAGACGAACAGAAAAATTTAGGCGATCTATTAAAAAAATTGGGAATTAATGTTATTAAACTTTAAGTGCGGTTTCCTTGTTGAGGTATTATGGAAAAGAAAATAATAAAAGAGATACAAACCAAAATTTCAGATCAGCTTTCTCTCTGGGATGATGTTTCTATTCATCCACATAGATTTGGCGGAATAGAGTTTCAGCTTAATGGAAAAGAGATTGGGCATATACACAATTTCGGAACAATGGATATTCTTTTGGGAAATAAATTGCGCGAAGCTTTGGTCTCCGAAGGTTTAGCCAAGCCGCATCATATTTTTCCGCAAACCGGCTGGATCTCTTATTATTTTGAAAGTGAAGACGATATTAAAAAAGCTGTGTGGCTGCTTCGGTTTTCACATCTATTGAATTCACTTAAGCAGAAAATAATTAACACAGAACAGTTTGAAACTAGAATCGAATCATTAAAAGTTTCAAGTTCAATAAAAGAAATAGTAATACGAAAGGGAAGTTAATGTTAGAAGTTCTTCGTTCAAAAGAGAGGGGTAGAACAAAAATAGATTGGCTGGATAGTTACCATAGTTTTTCATTCGGGGAATATTACGATCCTAAAAACATGGGTTTTGGTCCAATTAGAGTAATTAATGATGATTTAATTCAAGCGGGCGGTGGATTTCCAACTCATCCTCATAGAGATATGGAAATCGTTACAATAGTAACTCAAGGTGCAGTTGCTCACCGTGATAGCTCCGGCGGCGAAGGAATAATCCGTGTCGGTGAAGTTCAGAAAATGTCTGCCGGCAAAGGAATATTTCATTCGGAGTTTAATGCTTCGGATAAAGAAATTCTAAAGCTGTATCAAATTTGGATTATGCCTAATCAAAATGGACTTAAGCCAGCTTACGAAGATATTCGTTATGAAGTGTCGGAAAAAAAGAACAAACTATTGCTGGTTGCAAGTAACAATCATGCTGATGGCGTAATCTTTATTAATCAAGATGCTAAAATTTATTTGGCTGATCTTGAAACAGATAAAAGCATAACATACAAAACTGAAAAACCCCGTGGAATTTATATTCACGTTACAGATGGTTCAGTTGAAGTTACCGAGACGAAACTTTCCAGCGGAGATGCAATTAAGTTATCGGGTGTAGAAAGTTTGGAAATTAAGGCCACAGAAAACGCCGGATTTATTTTATTTGACGTGGTGATGAATTTCTAACCCAATTTTACTTTGGCTTTCCAACTAAACCTCATTATTTTAATCCCGTTCAAAATCATAATGGGATCAGAAAATGAAAAAAGTAGTTTATTTGTTGTTGGTTGGAATAATCTTTCAGCAATTAATTTTTGCTCAAGGCAAAGTAACATTCAAACCGGAAAAGCCAAAAGCCGGCGATGAAATTACTGTTTCTTATAACCCTCAAGGGACAAAGCTGACAGAAGCAAAGGAGATTACTCTTGTTGCTCATCAGTTTAGCGTATTGCTTAGTTCTTCCGATGAGTTCAAGATGACAAAAGCCGGAAATATTTGGACTGCAAAGTTCAAGATGGCGGATACATGCAAAGGCGCTTTTCTAAAATTTGTTTCCGGTGAAGAAGTTGATAACAATTCCAAAAAAGGATTTGTGGTTCTTGCACACGATGCCGCTGGCAAAGCTGTGGGAGGTGCAAATGCAAGCGTTGGATTGCTTAATATGTTTTACGGTGATTTAATTGGGACCGAAATTGATAAAGAAAAAGCATTTGAACTTGTCCGCGAAGACCTTGATGAAAATGCCTCTTTAAAGAAAGATTATCTAACCTACTATATCTCTGCAATTGGCTCGGCACTAAAGGAAAAAGGGAATGAGTTAGTTCTTGCTGAACTTGCCGCTTTCACAAATCCAAATGAATTAAATGAAGCTCAGTTAAGTGCTGTAGTAAATGGTTATACACGCGCAAAAGCTGCAGATAAAGCCGCACCTTTTCAAAAAGTTATGTTAGAAAAATTTCCGGAAGGAAGCGCTGCACAAGCTCCTAAGTTTATGGAATTTCGTGCCGCGAAAGATTTTGATGCTAAACTAAAAGTCGGGGAAGAATACATTACAAAATTTCCTAAAGGCAACTATGTAAGCTACATCCAAGGAGTAATAGTTAATGAATATATAAAAGCTGGTCAGTTTGATAAAGCAATTGAGTATACTAACACAAAAATTGCCAATCCTACGGCTATGAATTACAATACCTTAGCTTGGGCTATGTATGAAAAAGATGCTGATATAAACAAAGCCTTGGAACTTGCTGCAAAAGGAATCGAGCTAGGAAGAAAAAATATTTTCTACGCAGATATGAAAAGAACTCCATATCAAACTGAATCCGAGTATAAAAAAAGCATTCTAAGATCTATGGGAATGGTATTGGATACATACGGCGCAATTCTGCTTAAAGTCGGCAAGAAAGAAGAAGCTGTAAAGGCTTTAGCAGAAGCAGTTCAGCTTCGAGAAGAACAAGAGGGTGAAACAAACGAAAGATATGTTTCTGCTCTAATTGCTGTGGGCAACACAAAAGAAGCCCAAGCTAAGTTGGAAAAGTACTTATCCGGTGAGCAAGGCACAGCAAAGATGAAAGAACAATTAAAAGAAGTTTATGTAAAACAGAGCGGAAGTGAAACCGGATTTGATAAATATGTTGCCACATTCGAAAAAGCAGCCTTCGATAAGAAAACGGCTAACTTGAAAAAAGAATTGCTGAATGAACCGGCACCGCAGTTTAGTCTGCTCGATTTAAATGGCAAGAAAGTTTCTCTAGCAGACTTTAAAGGTAAGGTAGTTATTGTTGATTTCTGGGCTACATGGTGCGGTCCATGCTTATCTTCATTTCCGGGAATGAAAACTGCAGTTGAAAAATATGAATCCGGTGGAAAAGTGAAGTTTTTATTTGTTAACACTTGGGAAAACGTAGAAGACAAAAAGAAAAACGCTACCGACTTTATTGCCAAGAACAGTTATCCATTCCACGTTCTTCTTGATGACAAAAATGATGTAATCACGGCTTACAAAGTTTCCGGCATTCCAACAAAGTTTATCATTGATGGAAATGGAAATATACGTTTCAAAAGCGTTGGCTTTGGCGGCGATGCAGTAAAATTGGTAGAAGAACTAGGATTGATGATTGGCATGATTCAATAAACCGTCTTCTCATCCATTTTAAAAGATGCCCGGGTCAAAAGCTCGGGCATTTTACTTTGGGGCCATTTTGCAATCAGACCTTTATGTGCTAATTTCACCTACAAAATTTTAATATCTGGAGAAAACATGGCTATTATTCGCCCTTTTCAAGCTGTCCGCCCAAATGCAAAAGTTGCACATTTAGTAGCAAGTGTACCTTACGATGTAGTTAATAAAGAAGAATCAGCCGAACTTGCAAAGGGAAATCCAATTAGTTTTTTACGTGTAACTCGCTCTGAAATTGAATTGAAAGATGGTACCGATGCTTATTCACTAGAAGTTTATGCGAAAGCAAAAGAGAATTTTGAACGATTGAAAATAGAAGCCCCGCTTGTTCAGGAAGCAACCCCATGTTTGTACATCTATAAACTGACAATGGGAGACCATTCTCAAGTTGGTCTAGCGGCTACATTTTCTGTTGAGGATTACAATAATGACGTTATCAAAAAGCATGAGAAGACAAGAAAAGTAAAGGAAGACGATAGAACAAATCATATTGTAGCAACCGAAGCGCAAACCGGGCCGGTATTTTTAACATACAAAGCAGTTACTGAAATTGATAAAGTTGTAAATGAAACGATGAAAAAAGCTTCTCCGATTTATGATTTCACCTCGGTTGATGGAATAAAACATAGTGTTTGGATTTTGCCGACCGAACAAAATGATGTAATAATTAGTGGGATAGCTAAAGTTAAAAATTTGTATATAGCCGATGGGCATCACCGCGCTGCAAGTGCAAGCCGGGCGCAAAAAGTTAAAATGGATAAGAATCCGGCACATAATGGTTCCGAAGAGTATAATTATTTTCTCGCTGTTCTATTTCCGGCGGAACAATTAAGAATTCTTCCCTACAACCGTGTTGTACACGAACTGAAAATGAGCGAAACGGAGTTTGTGATTAAAGTAAAACAAAATTTTTCCATTGAAGAAACTGATAAAACAAGTCCAGCAGCAAAGAAAACATTTGGAATGTATCTAAATGGAAAATGGCATTTATTATTGCCTAACGAAAACGTTAAACCGGGCAAGACAATTGGCGATAATTTAGATGTAAGCATTCTCCAAAATTATTTATTGCATCCGGTTTTGGGAATTGAAGATCCGCGTACCGATACCAACATAGATTTCATAGGTGGAATTCGGGGAACGGAAGAACTTGAAAGATTAGTTAACAGTGGAAAAGCAGCAGTTGCCTTTTCTATGTATCCCGTAACACTGGGTGATTTAATAGGTATTTCGGATGCCGGAGAAATAATGCCTCCTAAATCCACTTGGTTTGAGCCAAAGCTGCGGGACGGTTTGCTGGTACATACAATATAGAAAATGAAGTGTTAAACACATTAAATATATTGAATAATAAAAAACGCTCGGTACTTGTGCTATTTAGTTTGCTGCTGTTCGTTACATTTACATTGGCACAAACAAATAATACAGCCGAACTTGAAAAGCAACTTCCTTCGCTTTCGGGAATTGAGCGCGTAGATGCGCTTAATAAATTATCACACCTTCTTAAAAGAAGCTCGTTCGAAAAGTCCAGAATCTACGCTGAAGAAGCATTATCAATCGCAAAAGAAAAAGATTATGCCCGGGGCGAGGCATACGCAGAAAACAATCTTGGATTTCTATTTTACTCGCTGAATAATTTAGAAAAAGCCGAAAGTTTATACAGAAGTGCTTTGTCAATTTATCGCGAACTGGAAAACGCTAAAGAAATTGCCCGCACATATAATAGTCTTGGCTTAGTCTTTTGGCGAAGAAATCAGTTTGTACAGGCGTTTCAATTTTACCGCAAGGCGCATAACCTTGCCGATAGTTCCGATGCACAAGAAATTTCTGCTGAAGCCTTAAACTACATGGGGCTGATATATTGGAAGTGGAGTGATTACGACAAAGCACTGGATTATTTCTTCAAATCGTTGAAAATAAAAGAAGCTGTGGGCGATAAATTTGAAATTGGTCTCACCTTAAATAACATCGCTTTTCTTTATAACGAAATGAATCAAACCAATCAATCAATTTACTATTCAAAAAAAGTTTTAGATATAGCTTACGTATTAAGAGATAACTATGTTTTAGGTCGTGTACTAAATAATATGGGAGCGAGCTACTACAAACTCAAGGATTTTGAGAAGGCCACATACTATCAAAATGAATCGCTTAAAATTAAAAAACTTGCCGGCGATAAAAGCGGCATGGCTTATTCTTATAATGATTTAGGCGATATATGTCTAGCTCAAAAAAAATATGATGAAGCCGGTAAGTATTATAATCGCTCTCTTGAAATTAGAAAACAGCTAAAAGATAAATTTGGTATAGCCACGGTACTGTTAAATATTGCCAGGGTTAAAAAAGAAGAGGGAGATATTGCAAGTGTTCAATCTTCCTTAAACGCCGCTCTTAATTACGCACTGTCGATCGGCAACAAAAGAATTGAAGCGGCTATTTACAAGGAACTATCTGATATAAATCAGATAAGAGGAAATACAAATCAAGCATTTGAATACTTAAAAAAATATTCAACCGTGCTGGATTCTGTCTGGAGTAAAGAAGCGAGAGATAAAATTTTAGAGCTTTCAGTTATCTACGATGTTGATTCTAAAGATCACGAGTTGAAAATTAAAAATTTGGAAATCGAGAAAGAGCAGAACAAAACTGTTTATTTATATATAGTATCGTTATTGATTGTGCTTGCATTGGTTGTCCTTCTGTTTAGGTACAGATCTATCCAAAAAATAAAACGTCAGCTTGAAAAAATGAATCGGGATATAGAAGAAAAATCCCATGCGCTGGAAAGCACCATAAAATCGCGCGATAGATTCTTCTCAATTATTTCGCATGATCTTAAAAGTCCATTTTTTGGTTTAAAGGGATTAGCGGAAATTTTGGCCGAGGGGGGCGAAGAGTTAAGTGAAGAAGAGAAAAACGTTTATCTAGTAAAACTGAATAGAACGGTAAAAGATATTTATATGCTGCTGGAAAATTTACTAGATTGGTCCAGACTTCAATCTAAACGTATGGAGTATAACCCGGAAGTTTTCGACTTAAACGAAGAATTATCCCATTCTCTTTTCCTTCTGGGGCAAAATGCTGAACGAAAAAGCATAAAGCTAGTTAACGAAGTTCCGGAGAATACACTTGTTTTAGCCGATAGAAGAATGATTCACTCTGTAATTCAAAATTTAGTTACGAACGCAATAAAGTTTACTTATGAAAAGGGAGTAGTAAACATTACCGCGAAAAGCTTAGAGAATGTTGTTATAGTTAATGTTGTTGATCATGGGGTCGGTATTCCAATCGAATTTCGAGATAAAATTTTTAATTTGGAAGTTCAAACAACATCTCGCGGTACAAACGACGAAAAGGGAACCGGACTTGGACTAATAATCTGTAAAGAATTGGTCGAAATTAATGGAGGACAGATTTCCTTTAATAGTAAAGAAAACAGCGGAACCACTTTTACTTTTACTTTGCCAAGGGCGAAAGTCCAAATTTGATTTGAGCAGTTCTTAAATTTCTACTAAGTTTCACCTACCTAATTTTACATATAAGAGGATAACATGGAAAAAAGGATTTATAATTTAAGTGCCGGCCCGGCTATTCTACCGGAAGAAGTTTTGTTAGAGGCTCAGAAGGATTTGTATTCCTACAAAGGAAGCGGAATGAGCGTTATGGAAATGAGTCACCGCGGAAAAATCTTTGACGGAATCATAAAAGATGCAGATGCAGATTTAAGGAAACTTTTAGGAATAAATGAAGATTATTCAATTCTGTTTTTACAAGGTGGAGCCACTCTTCAATTTTCTATGGTGCCATTAAATTTGATGCCTCCAAATAATAAAGCTGATTACATAGTAACCGGCGCATGGGCAGAAAAGGCTGCTAAAGAAGCTAAACGCGTTGGAGCTGTAAATGTTGCTGCTACTACAAAGTCCGATAATTATGCTAGAATTCCAAAACAAGCTGAAATGAAGTTAGATCCAGAAGCTTCTTATGTTCACTTCACTTCAAACAACACGATCTTTGGAACACAATTTAGAACAGAACCGGAAACTGGAAATGTTCCGCTTGTTTGTGATGCGTCTTCTGACTTTCTTCACAAGAAAATTGATATGAACAAATACAGTTTAATCTATGCGGGCGCACAAAAGAATATTGGTCCTTCTGGTGTTACTGTTGTCGTTATCAAAAAAGATTTGCTTGCTAGAAGCAGCGATTCACTTCATACATACATGAACTATAAAATTCATGCTGATAACGAAACAATGTACAATACTCCAACTACTTTTGGAATTTACATTGCCGGATTGGTTTTCAAGTGGCTGCTTAACATGGGCGGATTAGACGAAATGTACAAACGCAATTTGGACAAAGCTAAAGTTCTTTATGATGTAATAGATGGCAGCGATGGTTATTACAAAGGTACAACAGCAGTTGAAGACCGTTCACTTATGAATGTGACTTATAGACTACCAAACGAGCAGTTGGAAGAAAAATTTGTGAAAGAAGCTTCGGCAAAAGGATTTAGTGGATTAAAGGGGCATCGTTCTGTTGGCGGAATTCGCGCTTCAATTTATAACGCATTCCCTAAAGCTGGTGTTGAAGCTTTAACAGAATTTATGAGTGAGTTTAAGAAGAATAACTAGCAAATATAAAGTCGCTAGTATTAAGTAGTGAGTATTTAGAATGGGTCGAAGAAATTTCGACCCTATTTTTTAGGAGTGATTCAAATGAAAAAAATCTTCCAATTGTTATTGATTATTTTATTGATGCTTGGTTGTTCAAAGAAAGAAGAAAAATTCGAACTATATTCTCCAGTCGCTTTTGCATATGCTTTAGATAACAGTTGGGAGTTGAATGCAAGCTGTCAGGCAAAAGGTTTTGCACAAACCGCTTACAAAGGAAGATTTGGTGCGCAAGTTTCGTTTGTACTTGATCTAAAAAAACCGGACGGAACAATTAAGGAAGACGTACAGCATGGAAGGGTTGATCAACTTGCCAATGACGGTGTTGTAGATTTAGCAATAAACACGCAAGTACAACTTGACTCAACTTACAAAGCGGGAAAGTACGTTTTAATCTTTAGAGCCAAAGATGATTATACCGGAAGAAAAGCAAGAATAGAAAGAGAGTTTGAATTATAAAGAAGCGCACCCGACCCAAGTACAAATCGGGTGCATGAATTAATTTATACTATTCTCCAACAGCCATATATGTTCCGCCAATCAAATAAATTTTTGAACCACCCCAAGTTTTGATTTCGAGCGTAAAGCCGGCTTTATGCGCCGAAACTACTTTCACATCGTAACGAGTATTGTTCCCGCGATCTTGATCTAATCTGGTTATGCTTAATTGAATGTCGGGAGTTTTAGTAAACGGTTTTGGAAAAGATATACTTAGTTGTAATGTTCTTTCCATATCACCGCCGGCCGCAAGCATGTAGTTGGAAACATTTTTATCTGCATTAAACACTCCGGTTTGTACTCTTAGCTGAGCAAAGAGTATTTGGCTGCTTGAAAATAATAGGACGGAAAAAATAATTGTGGAAAAATACTTCTTCATATTAACTCCATTTTAGTTTAAGAATTATTCTAAAGTACCAACTACCCTTTCAACTTCATCTAATATTTCACAACTCTTTACAACTTCTTTCATTTTTGTATGGTCGGGATAAAGAGGTCTGTCAACATCAAGATGAGCAACATGTTTGCGTACGATCTCTTTTGCTTTAGAAACTCCCTTCCCATTTGTGAAGTTTCTAAAATCTAATGCTTGAGATGCCGCAATGAATTCAATACCAAGAACTCCATATGCATTATCTATAATCTGCGCATTCTTAATTGCGGTATTCATTCCCATAGAAACAAAATCTTCTTGATCTGCCGCTGCCGGAATGGATTGAACGGAAGCCGGTGCCGAAAGCATTCTCTGCTCAACTATTAATGTATCGGCGGTGTACTGACTAAGCATCAACCCGGAAAACATTCCGGCGCCTTTAGTAAGAAAATCCGGAAGACCGATACTAAGAGCGGGATTAAGTAAACGGTTCAATCGTCTTTCGGAAAGAACAGAAACCATTGTTACCGCGGCGCTAACCATGTCCATGGGAAGTGAAACCGGCGTTCCTTGAAAATTTGCGCCCGTTAAAGTGATATTACTTTCTGGAATAAAAATTGGATTATCGCCAACGCCATTCAATTCAATTTCAACTTGCTGCTTTGCGTATGCAATTGCATCGTGAGCCGCACCAATCACTTGAGGAGAAGAACGCATTGAGTAAGCATCTTGCACTTTCGATTTCAGTTTTCCGGTTTGTAAATCGCTTCCTTCGATACATTTTAATATTGAGCGGGCGCTTCGCACAGAACCTTTAAAACCACGTACTTCATGAAGGCGAGTATCGTATGGTTTTAGATTTGCAAACAAAGCTTCAAGCGACATTGCGCAAGCAATCTCAGCTTGTTTTAACCAACGGTTAATATCATAAAGATGAATTGCGCTCATTGCTGTTAACAAATTAGAACCGTTAATTGTCCCGAGCCCGTCTCGCGCTTGAAGTCCGGGAATTTCAATTCCGGCTTTTTCAAAAGCAACTCTTCCCGGCAATCGCTCATCGTTATAGAATGCTTCCCCTTCTCCCATTAGCAGCAAAGCAATTTGACTCATTGGTGCTAAATCGCCGCTTGCGCCAACAGAGCCTTTCTGGCAGACAACTGGAGTTACACCTTTGTTAAGCATTTCAATAAGGGTTAGGGTTATTTCCGGACGGATGCCGGACATTCCATGTGCGTGAACATTAATCCTTCCGGTAATAGCCCCGCGGACGTATTCAATCGGCGCTGGATCACCAATACCGGCAGCATGGTTGTAAATCAAGTACTTCTGAAATTCTTTTACTTGCTCATCATTTAAAACAACTTCGCTAAATTCACCTATACCGGTGTTAACACCATACATAATTTCGTGCGCTTGGATTTTCTGTTCAAGCATTGCACGACAAATTTTAATCCTTTCAAGAGCTTCGGGGTGTAATTCAACTTTTTCATTGTGGCGGGCTATTGCAACTACTTTTTCTACTGTGAGATTGGAACCATCAAGAACAATCGACATAACTTATCTCCTTTTTGGCTAAGTCCAATAGCAACTTAAGAAATGGGAAGTGAAATACAAACCGTTGAAACGGTTCTTCCTTTTTAACGATATATCTCAGCCCATAGATTAATCTATGGGCTGAAAGTTAAACTCATTATATTTTAAACGGTTTTAACCGTTTGGAGGATGTATGTCTCATTCCGTAACTAAAATTTGGATCCACGGAATATTCAGCACAAAAAATAGAGAAGCGCTGATTACGGAAAAGTTTGAAAAAGTATTATATCAGCACATGGATGAAATTCTAAAAGAAAGATTTGATATTACGCTAAAATCAATTGGCGGTTATAAAGACCATGTTCATGTATTGTTTTTGCTAAATCAAATTCACTCAGTCAAAGATGTTTTTCATTACTTAAAGGGAGAATCATCTCACTGGATTAATCAAAATGAATTTTTGAACGAGAAGTTTGCATGGCAAACGGGATATGCGGCGTTTTCTGTCAGCGAATCCATCTTAAATAACGTAATTAATTATATTGATAATCAGAAAAATCATCATATGCAGAAAAGCTTTAGCGAGGAATATGATAGTTTTATTAAAAAATATGGTTTGGATTTAAGATGAGTATTTACACAATCGTTTTTATACTTGTAACAATTCTTATTTTACTAGGGATTACATTATTCGGCCTTGCTATATCCAAATTAGATAAATGGATTGACCGCAGAGAAAGGCTTGGTAAAGAAAGCATATACAAATCGGAAAAAGAAAAAAGTGAACTGTGAAAGAAATTAACTTTCACATTTCACTTTAATGTCTATAACAACATAACCGCTTTCTCAACTTCGTTCAGAATTTTTCCTTCCGCAACTAAACTCAGAATTTTTTTCGTGTCCTCATAAAGAATTCTATCTTGATTCAAAGTCGGGATTAATTTTCGAATGGTTTTATATGCGGCATTTGTTCCGATTCCACATTTAAGCGGTTTCAAGAAGTCTATACCTTGCGCGGCTAACAATAATTCAATCGCAATAACCGTTTGGACATTCTTTAAAACTTGATGACATTTTCTTGCAGAGATTGATCCCATAGAATTTAAATCCTCTTTTCCGGCAGATGTAGGAATCGAATCTACACTTGCGGGATGAGCCAATACTTTATTTTCCGATACAAGTGCTGCCGCGGTGTATTGTGCAATCATGTAACCGGAATTTAAACCTCCATCTTTAGCAAGAAACTTAGGAAGTTTTTCCGAAGTCCCGTTTGTCAAACGATCTATTCTTCTCTCTGAAATGTCGGCTAATTCGGCAAGTGCGATAGCCATAAAGTCTAACGGAAGAGCGAGAGGCTGACCATGAAAATTCCCGCCGCTGATATAATCTTTATCATCCGGGAAAATTATTGGGTTATCATTTACCGAATTTAATTCAATTTCAATTCGTGAGCAGACATAATCTATTGCATCGCGAGAAGCGCCGTGAACTTGTGGAATACAGCGAATGGAGTAGGAATCTTGTACGCGCGGATCGTCTTGCAGATGTGAAGCGCGGATTTCACTCTTATTCAATAAAGCTAATAAATTTTTTGCAGTTGCAATTTGTCCGGGATAAGGACGCAAGTTATGAACACGCAAATCAAATGCTCTGTCTGTTGCCCGAAGAGCCTCATGAGAAAGAGCACTGGAAATATCTGCTAGTTTCATAAGCTTCTTGGCTTCGATGCAAATGAACGCTCCGAAGGCTGTCATCATTTGCGTGCCGTTAATCAAAGCTAATCCTTCTTTCGCCGCAAGCTTAACGGGCGAGAGTCCGAATTTTTTTAATATTTTGACTGAAGAGTGAACTTTGGCTTCGGAAGCTTTTTCATCTAAAACGTTTTTTATGATTTGCACTTCACCTTTGCCAATCATCGCTAAAACTAAATGAGCTAAAGGAGCTAAGTCGCCACTGGCACCAACAGATCCTTGCGAAGGAATAACCGGGATTATGTTATTGTTCATCATGTCCAACAGAAGCTGGAGTGTTTCTAATCTAATTCCGGAGAAACCGCTTGCTAGAGCATTCGCGCGGAGAAGCATCATCAATTTGACAATAAATGGAGGAAGGTTTTCTCCAACTCCGGCGGTGTGGCTGATAATTAAATTTTCTTGAAGTCGTGCAATATCTTCTTTTGGAATTCTTACACTTGAAAATCCGCCAAAGCCTGTTGTAACGCCGTAAATAGTTTCACCTTTTTCTACCCATTCGTCAACAAGCCTCCGCGCGGCGTTAACTTTCTTTTTCGATTGAGCGGATAACTCAACAATTGGATTTTCGTGAAGGAAGAAATTTATTTTATCAAGTGTTAGCGATTTTCCGTCGATAATTAGTTTAGCTGGCTTCATTTATCAATCTCTTGATTTTTTGTTGATTGGAAGAATTTGCCCGGTATTTTATCTGGGCCCTATCATCTAAATATTTTATGAATGTTACATCTGCAAGCTCATACAGCTTGGCAATTATTCTGGATTCACTGTTGGGGATTTCGATTGACTCTTCAACGAAGTGTTTTTCGTAAATCTCAACTAGCATTCTCTTTAAATTATTTATGTTGATTCCTCGCTCGGCAGAAACCATTATGCAGTCGGGATGATTGCTCATTACAAGATCAAGCCGGTTTCTATCTTTAATAGCATCTACTTTATTAAACACCATAATGTTGATCTTCTTTTTCGCATCAAGCTCCGTCAATGTTTCTTCAACTACGCGAATGTGATCTTCAAAAAAATCGTGTGTAATATCAATAACATGAATTATAATATCGGCATCACGGACAACATTAAGTGTTGTTTTAAATGAAGCTACAAGATTGTGCGGAAGTTTACGAATGAAACCAACTGTATCGCTAAGTAAAATTGTCTTTCCCTTTGCAAGCTCAAATGAACGGGTGGTAGAATCAAGCGTTGCAAAAAGTTTATTTTCCGCAAGAACATCCGAATTAGTTAAGCGGTTAAGCAGAGTAGATTTTCCAGCATTTGTGTAACCGACCAAAGTTGCTGTAAGAAAATCTTTTCTTCCGGCGCTCTTTGTCGTTTGCTGAGATTCTATCTTCTTTAAATTTTCTTTCAGCTTGCTAATTCTTGTTCTAATTGCTCTACGGTCAGTTTCAATCTGTGTTTCACCCGGACCTTTTGTTCCAATACCGCCATACTGTTTGGAAAGGTGAGTCCATGCGCGTGTTAAGCGAGGAAGCATATATTGTAGCTGAGCAAGTTCCACTTGTGTTTTTGCTTCTCTTGTTTTTGCATGCGAAGCAAAAATGTCTAAAATCAGCCCGCTTCTATCTAAGATTTTCCGCTCGAAAAGTCTCTCAAGGTTACGGACTTGAGTTGGGTTCAAATCGTCATCGAAGATTACAAGCTGAATTTCATTCAATTCAATTAACTGAGCAATCTCTTCAGCTTTTCCTTTTCCAATATAATAAGCCGGATCCGGGCGGTAACGTTCTTGCATAACCTTGAAAACTGTATCTGCACCGGCTGTATCGGTCAGCAGTTCTAGCTCATCTAAATGCTCTTCAACTTGCTCTTTGGTATACTCACCAAAGGCTAATGCTATTAATATTGCTCTTTCTTTTGGCGTTGGGGCCAGTGTTATCATGTGGTTAAGTCTTTCTTAGTACTTCTTGATAAAAGTGATTCGGCAATGGCTAGCATCAATACGATGATTAAAAAGTATTTCCAAAGCTCTGTACCAAATCGTGATTGATAAATTTCCTTAAGGTAATCGGCATCGGCTGAAAGAGAAATATACTTTCCTTCATAGCCGGTTTGTTTTAAGTAGTTTTCAAATTCATTTTCCGGTTCACTTTCCAAAACCGATTCGCGTGAATCATGATTAACAGAAAAGTAATTGATGAAATTATTGCCTGAATATACTTTATAAGTCCCGGCCTTTGAAGTGTTAGGATAAGTAAGATACTTTTTGTTAACGAGTGAATCCGCATCGTAATATGTTTCGGTATTATCCGGCGATAAAATTTTGATTTGCTTGGACGCAGCGCTTGAAACATCTGTTACCGCTTCGTTTCCACATATTAGAGTAGAATCTTGATTTGATTTTACGGAACAATATAGCAACGCCTTATTCATCAATGGGGCGAAGAAAGCTTTTAGGGGAAAAGTATTCCAGCTTAAAACCGGCGCAGAAGAAAAAGAAAGAACCCGGCCTCTTCCAAATTTGTATTCTGCTAAAAATGAAGAATTATCAACAAGCGATATTATGTTTTTTCCGTTAGCCGCAGTAAGTGTTTTGAAATAGCAAAATATTTCGGGCGATTCAATCTGTGTTTTTGTTTTTTGTTCGAATATGTTTTTAAGAAGCGGATGCTGAAAATCTGTTTTCGAGAATTGAGTAAATGAATCAGGTGAACCGGGCTTTCCGATCAAAGAAGTAGGAAATGGTATTCCTAACGCTTTATTGAATTTTTGAAAACCAGCTAGTGTGCTTTGTGTCCCGGGTAAAACAATTAACCCGCCGCCATTCTCTACGAAAGAAGCAAGTGCTTTGGAATTAAGCAATCCTTCACTTCCAATTACAATAACACAGTCAAACTTTTGCGGATTCACTGAAGCTGCTTGCTCGGTTCTTAACTCCGTCAGTTTAATCTTCGGATTAGGTATTCCAAGCGCAAGCTTAACAAACTTTGCATCATCTGCACGATCGTATAACAAGAGAAGCGAAATACTGCTCGGAATGTAAACGCTAAAAAATCTTCTGTTGTCTTGAAGTATTGCATCATCTTCAAGCTCTGCTGTAAATTCAACCAGTCCGGTGTCTTGCAAAGTTGTTTCAAAAGATATTTCTTTGGTTTCGTTGGCTGTCATAGAAAGGCTTTTCTGCACGTTACGTTTTCCATTGATAAAGAATGAAACAACGTTATCGTTAACCGATGAATTTGAATAATTTTTAATTTGTGCGGAAAAGCTTACTTCTTTGCCAAGCTCATAAAGCTGGTTGTTGGGCTTCAAGTCAGCAATGCCAAGATTCACAACTTCGTTTTGGTTGTTGTTAAAAAGATATAAACGGGTTTCCGTCGAAATAGTTTTTGCAAAGTTCGAAATTTCCAATGGTGAGTTTGCGATTCTATCTTTCTGCAGATCTGTGAGCAAATAAATTTCTTTGTTAAAGTTTTTTGATTGATAAAGAATTTGAGCTGCACGAATCATTGCTTGATTAAGTGTGCCGCTTATGTTCGAGATTTCTAAATCATCAATTCTTTTTTTGATTTCGGCCAGATTGCCGGAAACTAATTGATTCTGTCCGGTAAGATCACCAACCGATATCAGCGCAATTTCATCACCCGGCTGAAAATTGTTAAGCAAGTTCTTGGCAATTTGTTTGTAGTTATTGAGCCGTGAACCTTTTTCTCCAACAACAGACATGCTGAAAGTGTTATCGAGTATAATAACCGCGGTTGTTTTTGCTGCGGAAGATTCACCCAAAGTAATACTTTTTAATGTTGGTCTGGCAAACGCAAGTACTAGAAACAGAATAATCAAAACACGAATAAGCAAAAGCAGCCATTGCTTCAGCTTAATTCTGCGGATCTTTGTTTTCTGCAATTCCTTTAAGAAAGCGAGCGTGCTGAACTCAATAGTTTTCAGCTTACGTAAGTTTAAAAAGTGCAGAACAATTGGAATCGCAGCAGCGAACAAGCCAAATAATACCGCGGGATTAAGAAAGGTCATCTGCTTAGCTTAAAGTGATTAATTAACTTTTCGGTGAATAATTCTATATCGAACATCTCAACAGCTCTTTTGCGCGCCGCATTACTGAAACGCTCACGAGTTTCCTTCGAATTAACCAGCAACTCAGTTTTTGTAGCTAGATCGATTCCGTTTCCTTTTTCGAACAAGTAAGATGTTTCATTATCAACGGCAATATCAAGAACTCCGGCAAAATTAGAACAAACAGAAGGCTTTCCCATACTTAGAGCTTCAGCTAGCGCAATTCCAAAAGCTTCATCGTGAGATGGAAAAATAAAAATATCCAGTGCCGCTAAAATTTCCGGTGTGTCTTTACGGAAACCGGTAAAAATTATTTTATCTAAAATGTTAAGTTCGCCCGCAAGCGATTTTATTTTCTGCGCGTAGCTTTCTTCGCCCCGGCTTGCTTCACCTACAATCATAAATCTTACGTTTGAATGGCTATCGCTAAGTTGATTAACTGCTGTAAGAAATTCCTCGTGCCCTTTTCCGGGACTAAATCTTGCAATCATCCCGATTAGTATTTGGTCATCAGCAATTGAAAATTCCTTTCGGACTTTTGTTCTGTCAATCTTTGCCGGATCAAACTTGGTTGTATCAATCGCGTTGTGCAGAAGTACAATTTTATCTTTCGTTAGCGGCGTTGTCTCTTCAAGGTTCTTGGCAATCATGTTGCTGATTGCAAATGCTTTTGAAACTCGGCTGTAAATCCAGCGATGCATAAAATCTTTTTTTACTATAAAGGAAGCCATCTGCTTAGAAAGAAACAAGGGAATTGTTGATCCCGAAAGTTTTAATACCGGAACAACAAGCCATAAATCTTTCGATCCGCCGCACTCAATTACATCGTAGGAGTTCTTCTTTATCAATGAGGAAAGCTTGCTTGTGGCGGAGAGATTGATATACGACTTAAATCTAAAAGTATGTATAGTAATATTTTCTTTAGCCGCTTCTTCGTGAAGCCGCGAATCTGGAAAGCAAACTAATTCGGTTTCAATATTATGTTTGAGAAGCTGCTTAACCGTAGTTAGAGCGTACATTTCCATTCCGCCCCAACTTTGGGAAAGACAAGTGAAAAGTACTCTCATTCATATCCTTTTTGAATGGTTGCCCCGCGGAAGTAATGCTTTAGGATTTCATCAAACGTATAACCTTTTTCTCCCATTACAGCCGCGCCTATTTGGCAAAGCCCAACTCCGTGTCCCCAGCCAGCACCGAGCAAAGTAAATTTTTGAGGAACACCATTAACAATATTTTCTTTTTGAACTATGAAGGCAGAACTGTAGAGATGAGTTTTGGAAAGAACTTTTCTTATTTCAAGTTCTTTGCCGATCGTTAAAGTTTTTTTAGTGCCGATAATTTTCAGTTTTATAAGTCGCGCTGAAGCGCCTCTGCTAACCGGAACGAGATCGAGTATATCGCCAAAATCAAATCCGCTTTTGCTGTTTATTAATCCGGCAATTTCTTCTTGAGTGTATTCAACTTTCCAGCGGAAGAAGTCATTTGTATCGCGGTCAAAATCCACAAGCACTTGAGAGAGAACTTTTTTATCTGTTGTGTTGCAGAATGCGTGAGGTGAACTCTTTATCCACTTCTCTGCAAAATTTTCTTTAGTTAAGTCGGTTTCGTAACCGTCAAGCTCAAACTTGTAATCAATAATTGGAGAAAGATATTTATGAGGAGTATCTTCCCAGCAGTTTTCAAATGCTTCCGAAATTCCGCCGCAGCTTTTCGAATAGCGCGTATCGCAAATTTTATCGTTGTATGTTAAGAACAAGCCGCGCGTTTCCATTATTGCGGTAGTAGCGTGGTCGTTAATAATTTTTGTAATTCCTTGATAGCGCTGGCAGTGATCGTCGGCGCAGAAATCGAAATTAATATGGTCTTCTCTATCGTACCAGCGGATTACTTCATCTTCCGAGGCGTTTTCAATCATTGTGTTTGTATGAGTTTTCTTCTTTGCGAGCTGAGCAAGAAGCCAGCCGCGGGAAACTATTGCATGCGCTTTCAGAAGTTCAACAGATGAGTTCGGACTCATCTCGGAGGAGATGACACTCGTTAAGTAATCTTCAAGAGGAAGAATATTTACCGCTGTGATTTTGTCTCCTTCAATTATAAGATTAAGCTTACCGCGGAAACGCTGGTTCTCTTTTTTTTGCCAGTGGAAATTAATTCCAATAACAACATCGCGAAGAAGAAATGATTCTATTTCCAGATCGTTCGGGATAAATGAAATTTCCTTAGCGGAAAGAACTTCTTTCTTATCATGGAAAAGGGTGATTAAATCTCCGGCGAGTTTAGCTGTAAACTTGCCGCTGAATTTTTTTTCGTAACCGCGGACGGAGAAATCGCCGTAAAGATCAAAGCGGATTTCCTTTTCCGTCAACACTCCAACACGTACATCGGGCTGATTCATATTCTTCAATAATTTTGACCTAAATATAGCAACGATGCAGTTAATTAGGTAGGCAAAGTCTTCGTACTATTTTTATTCCAACCAGTCTTTCAGAATCTTCTGATGGCTTTTCGGGTTGAACTCTATAAAGCTGTAATCAGCGGCATAGTTCACAGCGTAAGGATCGTTCTTAAAAAACTCTGCTAACTCTTCCATAGATTTTGCTTTGGCAATTACAATTCCGCCGGTACGCGGCACTTTGGGTCCCGAAACAAGCAGCATTCCCGCTTTATAGCCCGTTTGTAAAAATTCTCTGTGAATAGGGGTTAATTCCTCAATTTTCTCAATCGGCGCCTTGTAAATAATTTCTACGATGAAATGTCTCATTTAAACTCCTATTTGCTATTTTTGCGTTCAAATATAAGAGCAATGCTGCAAGAAAGGAAGAATATGGATTACCGGGTTTTACTTTTTTATAAATACATCGGCTTTCCCGAGCCGGAAAAGTTTGTTCAAGATCATCTCAAGTTTTGCCAGAATCACGATATCAAAGGACGTGTTTGGATTTCTGATGAGGGGATTAATGCGACAGTCTCCGGCAAGGTTGAGAATATAGAAGCATTCAAAAATGAGATAAGAAGCTATCCTCAGTTTGCCGATATTTGGTTTAAAGAAGATGAACACACAGAGCACGCATTCAGAAAAATTCATGTGCGGCTGAAGAAAGAAATTGTAAACGCGAGTTTTGGTGAAGTTGATCTTTCCAAAACCGGTAAGTATTTGGCGCCGGAAATGCTCAACGAGTTTTATGAATCCGGCAAAGAGTTTTTAATTATTGATGCGCGCAACGATTACGAAAGTGTTATTGGAAAATTTAAGAATGCGGTAACTCCGGAAATGAAAACGTTCCGCGATTGGGTTAAAGTAGCCGAAGATATTTCTGACTACAAAAACAAAACTGTAGTTACTTACTGCACGGGAGGAATCCGCTGCGAGAAGGCAAGCGCCTATTTGGTAGAGCAAGGATTCAAAGATGTTTACCAAATGAATGGCGGCATCTGGAATTACATAAACCAGCATCCCGATAAATATTGGGAAGGAAGTATGTTTGTCTTTGATGAGCGGAGAGTCATCACTCCAAACAAAAACGAAGAAACAAAACATATTGGAAAATGTTATTTCTGCGGAACGCCGGCATCATATTACATTAACTGCCACAACCAAAATTGTGATGAGCTGCTTGTTACTTGCCAGGAATGCAAAATTGAAAATGATTATTGCTGTTCTGATGAATGCCGCGCGTCGGATAACAGAAGAAAAAAGTATGATGAATAGCTGACGGCAATCAGCCGTCAGCATTTAGCTATCAGTAAAAAATGTTTCTCTGAAAGCTGAGCACAGATAGCTAACACGACATGCTTAATTGTCTTTCTTATTAGGAATGATCTTCGACAGTCAGAGAAATAGACTATGAATATGGAAAAATGGATTATTTCTTTTCCAGAAAAAATAGTAGATATAATTAAACTAATATTTAGTTGTGTTTTTTATGTGAAATTGTTTTACAAATATCCTAAAGCCTCTCAGCAAGCTCATCAGGATAATCCGGGAAATGATAATCCCCCGACAAACCATGTTTATGATACAAATTGAAAAGCATAGCAGAATATTTGTCTCCAATTTTTTGAGCTGTTTCTTCTAAACGACTGAATTCTGAGCTGGCAAGTTTTGTAATATCATTAACCTTATTGCGATTAGCAAAACAGAGGATTTGCCATAATATTTGTGCACCTTCATCAGCGATCCTTATTTTCCCGAGGTACCGAACAGCATCATAAGCCATATCAAAGCTGATAGCAATTCCTGTGTGCAGCATTTGTTTTTCGATAGCGCTCAACTTTTCATGTCTATGAGTCGAACGACTACGTTCTGGAAGTATATTTGAGGCGATGTGTTGAATAGCCTGAGCAACAGTAGGGGCATACGATGACGAGTGCTGGAGCTTATATCATCGAGTGCACAAAGAATTGCATTTCGTGCACGTGGACCTATTTCTGCCGGAAATGCATTCAAGTCATAAATGTGTTTTTGAATTAAAGGCCAATTATGACGCCTCAAATTCCTTCGTATTTTTTCTACTTCTATACAAACCAAAGCATCCATTGTGAGTTGAAAGAAGATTCCTTCGGAAATATGTTCATGAACTTTTGGGTTTTTCTGAATGGGTGGAAGGTATCGCTTCTGTGCGACTCGTTTATAATGCTGTTCACGATAACGCATCAGTATACCCTTTGATAACTTACGAGATAAATTACCTTTAGTGCTAGCAGAACTATGATGTCTGAAACATAATAGAATCAAGTTGTCCGAATCGTTATTTGATGGATTGCCGTCAATGTGGTGTATATGATCCCCTGGCGTTTCACATACTGCACAAACCATATCAGATTGATAAGCCACTTCGTCGGCAATCTTTTTGGGGATCTTTGTTCGTGATTTTTTCATCGGATTATTCCAATAAGCTATTAATATGCAACTCAATTTTCAAACAGTGGTAATAACTATGCAATATTTGTTAATCAATTTATCATTGCGACCAGCATTCAGTTATCAGTAAAGATGTTTCTCCGAAAGCCGAACGCTGATAGCCGAAAGCATAGTCTTACTTTTTTTCAAGCACTTCTATTTCATAAACCAAACTTGTGTTCGGAGAAATAACAAAACGTTTTTTACGTTCAATCAATTTGTCACAAAACCATGAGAACCCAAATTTCTGTTACTCATTGTCTCTCCGCATCAAATTCTCTTTCAATTTCTTCAATACTTGGCAAGCTTGGCTTTAAATTATCCGGCAAAGATTGCGTTAACTGATATTCGGAAACACCAATTGGTTTATGTATATCGCTAAGAGCGTACTCTGCAACAAGTCTATCTTTTTTCTTACAGAGCAGAATGCCAATTGTCGGCTGGTCTCTCTCATTTCTAAATTTTTTATCTACCGCTTTGATATAAAAATTAAGTTTACCGGCAAACTCCGGTTCAAATTCTCCGGTTTTAAGTTCCACCACAACATAGCAATGAAGCCGCGTATGGTAGAAGAGAAGATCGAGAAAGAATTCCCTCTCTCCAACATTAATTTGTATTTGTCTTCCCAAGTATGCAAACCCGGCACCGAGTTCCAAAAGGAAGTGAGTTAAATGTTCAACAAGCGCGGATTCCAAATCCCGCTCGTTATAATCTTTGGTCATGCTAAGAAAATCGAAAACATACGGATCTTTAATTGTTTGCTTTGCAAGGTCGGATTGCGGAGCCGGAAGTGTGAGGGCAAAGTTATTCACAGAACTTCCTTCTCGCCGGAATAAACCGCTCTCTATCTGATGAATTAGAACACTGCGGCTCCACCCATGCTCGATAGTATTTTGAATATAGAAAAGCGCCTCCTCAATATTCTTGCATTTTGCGATGATTGCAATGTTATGACCCCATGGGATTTGGGTAATTAGGGGAACAGCTTGCTGACTAATTAAGTCAACAGTCTGTTGGCTATTTGATACCGTAGGCGATTGCAAAACAAGTTGTTTTGCTATTTGGGCAACAGGTTGTTGCCCAAATGCGTTGGTGGTTGATGCGTAAAAACTATACCATTGCCGGATATACTTCAGATTTCTCTCGGAAAAACCTTTTATCTCCGGGAATTCTTCCGCCAAATCTTTACTCAATTGCTGAAGAAATTTATCACCCCACTTAGTTTCAGACTGTTTTGATATGATGTCTGCACCCAGTTCCCAATAAAGAGTGAGGAGTTCTTTGTTTACTCTAACAGCAGCCTTTAGCTGAGCGGTGCGGACTTTAGTCTTTAGCCCGGCAAGCCAATTCTTATATTCTTTATTTGAGGTAATTTCTATACTCATGATTGATTACCCTAAAATTCTCTTTCTTATAAACAATTTCCCGGACGTGTCCGGGAAATATTTTGAACATTCAACGACTTAATTTCCTATAAAGATTATTGCAATACTTCAATTTCATAAACCAAACTAGTGTTTGGAGAAATCACAAAACGTTTTTTGCCCGAAATTGATTTGCCGTAAAATCCGCTTGTTCCAAATGCCAGATTGGAGGGCACAACTACTAAACGAACTTCGCCCGGTTTCATATCTGCTAATGCTTCATCAACACCGTGGTTAATTTTCGTTTTACCAACTTCGTAATCAAAAATTTCCGGCGTCTCAATTGTGTTAGCCTTTCCTTCTACACTAGTACTTACAAACTCGGTTCCGTTGATTAATAGCTTACCGGTGTATTTCGCTTTTACTATTGATCCAGCAGCGGGTTTTTCTCCGGAGCCTTCTTTTTTTATTATATATTTCAAACCGCTCGCGGTTGTTACGGCATTCGAGTAATTATTCGCAACCAGTTGAGCTTCGGTTTTAACTCTTTGTTCATCAGCAAGTTTAACTTTGGCTTTAGCTTCGTCAACCATTTTAGTAAATGAATCGTTTGTTACTTTAAATGCATTTGCTTTTTCACCGATGCGCGTAATTGTAATGCTTTTAATTGTATCTCCTTGAGCAATCTTATTTACTACATCCATTCCTTCTGTTACCCAACCGAATAAAGTGTAGTTGCCATCCAAATAGGAACGGTCGGCAAGTGTAATGTAGAATTGACTTCCGTTGGTATTAGGACCAGAGTTCGCCATACCAAGCATACCGGCTTTATTATGTGAGAAGCCGTTATAAATTTCATTTGGAAATTCATATCCGGGGCCTTCGGTTTCTTTTCCGGTATTCGGCATTCCGGCTTGTATTACGTGCCCATCTACAACCCGATGCCAAACAACATTAGAGTAATATGGTTTTCCTTCAACGATTGCTTCATTCTTTATTGTTCCTTCAGCCAAACCAATAAAGTTGGCAACAGTCATAGGTGCATGTTCATAATCAAGCGCAAGCGTAATTCTTCCTTTTGATGCGGTGCTTATATCAGCATAAATTCCATCGGGAACAAATGCGCCTTCTCGCGGAAGGAGTTCATCAAGATTAGCAAAGCCATAAGCAAGCAAAGCTATTTTTACAGCCGCATCTTCTTGCGCATCGGGAATCACTTCGTTGTAAGTATCGTAAAGCGTATGCCATGTTCTTCCATATTGATGCGGACCTTCGGAATTTAAGCGAGGAGTTGGAACTCCTTCCATCAAAAATGAATGACTATCGGTTCCGCCGCGTCCGGCTTTTCTAAATGGACCGGTTTCATTTAGTTTGAATGGATATTTTAATCCGGCGTTTAGTATTGGCTCAACAACAGTTTTCGTTTGTTCCATCATAACTTTAGGAACTCCAATTCCAACTATAGGATTTGTCCCAAAATCCTTATTCAGCATTACAGAAATTTTAGGAAGCAGTTTTTGGTTTTTTGCTACCCAAGATTTTGAACCTAGTAAACCTCTTTCTTCACCGGCATAAATTTGAATCATGATTGAACGTTTCGGTTTTGCGCCGGAGAGAACAAGCATTCTCATTGCTTCCATCATTGGCGTTACACCGGAACCGTTATCAACAGCACCGGTCGCAAAATCGTATGAATCCAAATGTGCACCAAGAACAACATACTCGTTCGGAAATTCTGTGCCGGGAATAATTCCAATTACATTATGATATTTGATCGGACCTTGTTTGAAAAAATTCCGGATATCAAATTCGAGAATTACTTCTTCACCTTTTTCAACGGATGATTTTATTTCGTTGAATTGTGTGTCGAGCAATTTAATATCCGGAAGCATTGGCAAATTATTCCATGATTTAACATACCGCGCATCAAGAAGACGAATAGGAAGTTTAGATAACTGAATTGTTCCAAGAGCGCCGGCAGCAATCAACTTAGTAGTTAGAGAAGAAACAGAGTCACGATCCCGTGGCCAGCCTTCATTAATTCCGTCTACTAAAATCCAAGCGCCTTTTATTTTATTTTTTAGTGAATCAAACTTTGCATAGGTGTTGGGCATAATAATTACGTGACCGCGCTGAACACCTTTTGTTCCGGCTGTAAATGCCGGGGTACCAAATTCCAAATGCATTTCTTTTGGCTTGATCATCTTGCCAAACCAAGCTCCGCGGTTAAAACCAACCGGAAGTTCTCCCGATTCATCTAACTCTGCTTTAATGCCCCATTTCTTAAATTCTCCAAGAACCCAATTTGCGGCGTTTGTGTAAGCATCGGAACCGATTGGTCTGCCGCCTATGCGGTTACAAAGAATGTCCAAATGGCGCATTGTTTGGTTATCTGTTTTACCAATCTCAATTATTTTTTGAATAACTGGATCAGCCTGCGAGAAGCTTTGTGTTGTAATTATTGTAAGAAGAAGAATCAGAGAAGAAAAGAATCGCTTCATAATTTATCCTAATGGAATAGTTTCAAATTAGGGTACAAATTAAGAAAAGGATTTTTTTTAAGAGAGGAAAAAATAGAAATTAGCTGTATTGAGGATTACATTTTTAGTCTACGAAGAATAGGTGCTTTAAAGTAAGTTGCAATAACTACGGCAAGAGTCATGCTCCCCCCAAAAATTACAGAAGGAATTAAACCTAGCAACCGGGCAGCAACTCCGGATTCAAAAGAACCAAGTTCGTTTGATGAACCGATAAATATTCCATTTACTGCAGAAACCCGTCCGCGCATTTCATCCGGCGTATATGTTTGGATTATTGTGTGACGGATTATCACGCTTACATTATCAACAGCTCCACTGAGAAACAGAATAAACATTACTAGATAGAAATTACGAGCCAGCGCAAAAGCAATTATACATAAGCCAAAAGCAAAAACACTTATTAGCAGATTCCTTCCGGCATTCTTAAACGGAGGATTGTGTGCTTGAAGAAAGGACATTAACACTGCTCCAACCGCCGGTGCGGCTCGCAAAAAACCAAGCCCTTGTGCACCTACATTCAAAACTTGATCTGCAAAAATCGGCAGTACTGCAATGGCGCCTCCAAAGAAAACGGCGAACATATCTAAACTTACTGATCCAAGAATTATCTGATTGTTGAAAACGAATTTTAATCCGGCGGTTAAACTTTTTATAATCGGTTCATCCTTTTTCTGTTCCGGCATTGGTCTTTTTTTAACAGAAAAAAAGAATAGCCAGCCGGTTAGACTAAATAGAATTACTAAACCGTAAGCTGCACCGATTCCCCAAAATCCATACACCAATCCACCAATTGCTGGTCCGGTTATTTCGGCTGTTTGCCAAGAAATACTACTCCACGTAGATGCGTTTCCAAATAGTTCTCTTGGAATAAGCTGTGCTGCAAACGCGCTTGTTGCCGGAGACATAAATCCACGCGCTAACCCGGTAAGGAAAATGACTAAATAGATGGGCAAGACACCAAACTGCGCTAATGCAAAATGAAAATGAGTTGAAATTAAGAACAAGGCAATTGCGCAAAAAGAATAAATCATGTTGGTGATTAGAATAATTTTTTTTCTGTCGAATGTATCTGCAACATGGCCGGCAAATAGAGCAACAGTAAGAAAGGGAATTGCTTCGGCTAGTCCAATCATACCAAGTGAAAGTGCGTCGTGCGTTAATTCGTAAATTTGCCAGCCAACAATTACGGATTGCATGTGTATTGCAAATGTTAACTGGAAACGGGCAAGAATGAAGCGCCGGTAATCTAAAATTTTTATAGCTGCGTATGCGTCTTTTTTATTCAAAAAATTTCTAATAAAAAGAATTGGAGTTGTGTTCTTAAATTTATCAATGTAAAACTATACATTTATTGAATTAATAAGAGCTTATTAATTCGATAAATAGAAAAAATCATTGGCTTTGTATTATATAATTAAATCGTTTTCTTTGCTTAATTTCTGAATGCGTTCAAACAAAATACGAATAGAAAACTGGTACGGTAATTGTCAAACCAAAGTTGTTAATTCTGATATGATAAAGATTATTTTTCCATTTAGTTATAAAAGATCCAATAAAAGTTATGGAGTAAAAATGTATAACAAACTAAAATTGCCTTCCTTAATAATTTTAATGCTAATCGCAAATCTTGCCTTTGCACAGCAATCCGTGTTTAAGAATTTCATTACTGTGAAAGATGGAAAATTGATGGATGGTGATAAAGAATTTCGGTTCATCTCCTTTAACATTCCCAATCTAAATTATGTTGAAGATGAATTTGATTACAGCACAAAACATCCCTACAGAATGCCGGATTTTTATGAGATTACCGATGCAATGGAAAGCATTAAACAGCTTGGAGGTAATGTAATACGTAATTATACTTTTCCGGTTAGAAACATTAAAGAAGAACCATATCCAACTTATGTAATTGCGCCGGGAGAGTTCGATGTACAATCATTTAAAACTATGGACACACTTTTAGCGATTGCAAATCAAAAAGGAGTAAGAGTAATTCTTCCATTCGTTAATAACTGGCAATGGATGGGCGGCAGACCCCAGTACGCTGATTTCCGCGGAAAGAATCAAGATGATTTTTGGAGCGATCCTCAATTAATTGAAGACATCAAAATAACTATCAATTTTGTAGTGAACAGAAAAAACACAGTAACTGGAGTTACATACAAAGATGATAAAGCGATTTTTTGCTGGGAAACCGGCAACGAACTTTATTCTACTCCTCAATGGACGGCAACAATATGCCGCTACATTAAGAGTCTAGATCAGAATCACTTAATTATGGATGGCTTTAATGCTATTGATGGAATTGCGCCGCAAGCAGAATCTTTTACCGAGCCTTCGGTTGATATCGTTTCAACACATCACTATGAAACTGATCCCGCTATGATAATCGAACATATCAAGCAAAATTCAGCAATTGTAGCCGGAAGGAAACCCTACATAGTGGGAGAGTTTGGTTTTGTAAGCACGCCGGCGATTGAAAAAGTGTTAGACTATGTAATCAACGACCAAAGTATTGCGGGAGCTATGATCTGGAGTTTGCGCCATCATAGAAAAGAAGGTGGCTTCTACTGGCATAGCGAACCACTAGGCGGTGGAATTTATAAAGCTTATCACTGGCCCGGTTTTGAAAGTGGCATTGAGTACGATGAGAAAAACTTACTTAACGTAATGCAGAAGAAAGCTTTTGAAATTCAAGGATTAAAAGTGCCGGAAGTTGTTAAACCGGCGGCACCAAAACTGTTGCCAATCTCCGAACCGGCTCATATTTCTTGGCAAGGCTCGGTTGGCGCTTCATCTTATAATATAGAACGAGCTGTTTCTGCAAATGGTCCTTGGCAGCTTGTTGGTTTTGATGTTGATGATGCAAGCGTTCAATACTTTTCATTGTTCAACGATGCAAGTGTAGAGCTTGGCAAAAATTATTTCTACAGAGTGATTGCAAAAAATTCGGGTGGAAATTCCGAGCCGTCGAATGTTGTGGGTCCGGTTAAAGCAGAGCGCAAATGTTTAATTGATGATATGGTAAACTTTGGAACGTTTTATCACAAGAATGGTAGTGTTTCTATTGTAACGGATAACGACAGATCCTACCGAGAAAAAACGCACCGCATACTTGGCGATGTTAATGCTGAACTGATTTATTTAGTAAATGGAAATCTGAAAGCATGCAACGTATATGCTTTTTCCGAAGAAGACGCAGCTTCTCTGGAATTCTTTGTTTCCAACGACAACAAAGAATATTCAAAAGTTGAATTTGAACGTTCCTCGTTATTTGCAGGTAAAGGAGATTACGGCTACTGGGTTCCGTGTACTTACACTTATACGGCTTCGGAATTATTAAAAGCCAGCTACGTGAAAATTGTTTTCAAACAGAAAACACAAGTGGCAAGAGTAGAAGCGTATTATGCAGATTAATTTTCTTGCCGTCACGGAAACAATCCGTGACGGCATAAGCTTTATTTGTTTTCAAAACCCCAGAACTTTGTATTGGGGTTTTTCTTTTTAACATCTTCGATGAAACGATCGAAATCCTTAAATGTGTTAAGTCCTCTTAACTTTGTTTCCTTAAAAGAAATATATAACTCGCGGCGTTTATTAATTTCAATATCTGTTAAATCGGCAAAGGTTATTTCTGTTACTTTGCCTATAATATCCTTCATTTTTATTTGATCGCCGGACACTTCAATTTCCATAGGGCGTTTAAGATACATGTAATATCTATAACCGGTAAAACCAAGAATAGCTAGGAAGTAAACAAGAAAAAATGTGGAGTTAACATTGTTCAACGCAAAGTAAAAATAAAGAACTACAGCTATTACCGAGATTGGTGTTCCGTATGCTTGAAATAAACCATAAAAATTCTGCTTCAGTTTGTAAGTTTCCAAAGTATTCCTCATTGTTAGATTAGTAAAAGAAACCATCCAAACTTATGAATAGCCGCTTGATTAAACAATTCTCATGACTTTAAATGAAACCTTTTTATTCTAATGCGTCTAATTAATAGAAAATGATAAAGTGGTTATCGGAAAATAATTTTTGATATTTTGGAACATATACAGCACAATGGCTTTTTAACTAATTGAAAACAATGGACAAAAAGTAAAATGGAAGGACAAGAAGATTCATCATCATTAATTTTATGTTGCACTAAAAAACCGGGGGTTAATATGAACCGCAGTCATAAATCATTTCATCCATTTCTACAAACAAAAATTTATAGCCAGATCTCTCCAGGCATTTAGAATTTCTTCTAACAGAGTAAGTTAATCTCATATTTCTTTTGTAAAGAAGAATTTCTGTTAGAAGAATAAGTGTGTCTAATAATCGAATCACCTAAAATAAAACGCATTATTAATAACAAGAGGAGATGTATGAACAATCTCGAACTGCTTATGTCAAACGTTGCGCCTTATGCAATTGGACTTGTAGTAATTGTACTTATAGCAAAATCAATTGTAATTGTTGGCGGACGAGAAATTGCTGTAATTGAAAGAAAATACTTTGGCAAGAAAATGCCGCAAGGAAGAGTAATTGCTCTTGCAAATGAAATTGGTATTCAAGCCAGAACGCTCGGGCCGGGCTTACACTTTTTAATTCCATTCATCTATGTACCGAAGAAATATTCCTTTACTGTAATTTCTGAAAATGAAATCGGTATCATAGAATCAATTGACGGTAACGCTATTCCTCCGGGAAAGATTTTTGCTAAAGTTGTAGAAGGGCATAATTCTTTTCAAGACGGAGAAAACTTTTTGAAGAACAATGGAGAGAAGGGACCGCAGATAGAAATTCTTCCTCCCGGTGTTTACAGAATTAATCCCGTTCTGTTTAACATTAGAAAGACGCCATCAATATTTATTGATAAAGGTAAAATCGGTTTAATAACTTCTATGGATGGAACTCAAATTCCGGCTGGCAGATTGCTGGCGAAAAAAACAGAAGGACATTCCAATTTTGAAAATGGAGAAAACTTCTTACAAAATGGCGGTCAAAAAGGTCCGCAAATTGAAGTTATGTTTCCCGGTACTTACAGAATTAACACAGACTTATTTCACTTAGAGATTCAAGATGCAACAGTTATTCCGGCTAATAAAGTTGGACTTGTGACCGCGCTCGATGGCGAACCATTACCGGAAGCTGAATATGTTGCAAAACCAGTTGGCGGTCACAACGATTTTCAAAATGCATCTAAGTTTTTAGAAGCCGGCGGTCAGCGCGGCCCTCAGTTCGATGTTCTCAAACCGGGAACATACTATATCAATCCTCTCATCTTTAAAGTAGAATTAGATGATGTTGCTGTTGTAGAACGCGGACAAGTAGCGGTTGTTGTTTCGAATGTTGGCGATGAGCCGGTTGAAGTAAAGAACGCAATTGCCGAAGCCGCAAAACTTGATGATGTTAAACCGGGTTCTGAGGCATACAAAGCAATTGAGAAACGTTTGAATATGGGAATTGAACGCTACGTTGTACCGAAAGGTTACCGCGGTATTCAGCAAGAAGTTGCCGGACCGGGATTCTATTATTTGAACAGAAGAGCTTATATGGCTTATGTTATAGATACGACCAACATAACAATCGATTGGGATAATGCAGAATCTACACGTTTCGATCCGCTCAAAGTAATTTCTCGAGATGGATTTGAAATTAGTGTTTCTGTAAAAGTTGTAATTCGTGTTCGTCCGGATCAAGCACCATACATGGTTGCTAAAATCGGGTCGATTGAAAATCTAATTCTCCACGTTATTCATCCAATGATTGATTCATCATTCCGGAATCAAGCTTCTTCAACTTCTGCAATGAATTTTATGCAAGACAGACAAGAAGAACAGCGTAAAGCTGAAGAGCGCGCAAAAGCCGAACTGGAAAAATATCATGTTGAATGTGTGAGTGTTCTTATTTGCCAAATTAATTTACCGCAAGAGTTGATGGATACGCAGACAAAGAAAATCATTGCTCAGCAGCAGCAAGCGATGTATCAAGATATGCAGAAAGCAGAGCAGACAAGAATAGCAACTGAAAAGACTAGATCTGAAGCTGATCAACAGAAGAATCTTGTTGAAGCCGAAATTGGTGTTAAGATTGCCGAACAGAACAAACAGAAAGCGATCCGATTTGCCGAAGGTGAATCTGAAAGTATCCGTTTGCGAGCCGAAGGTGAGGCTCTTGGTATAAAGGCCAAAGGTGATGCAGAAGGTTCTAAGATTCTTGCGATTGGTGAATCAACAGCGAAAGCTTACGAACTGCAAAACAAGGCTGTCGGTCAGCAAGGTGTTACTGCAATCGAAATTGCTAAGCAGATTGCAAGCGGCAATGTAAAAGTTACTCCGGATTTCCTTGTTCAAGGCGGAGATAATCTTGGCGGCTTGCTTTCAGCTTTCTTAACTAATATTATTGCCGGAAATCAAAAAACAGTTGATAAAGAACCGGTTGCATAATTATTATTCGATATGTTGCGTTTGTCTCGTGTTTCCGCGGGACAAGCGCAACGCTTAAATTATATGGGAGACGTTTATGTTTACTAAACTTAGCAATAGCTGGAATTTGATGAAAGCAAGCTGGGGAGTTCTAAAGCAAGATAAAGAGTTGATAATTTTTCCAATCTTATCAACAGTTGCAGTGATATTGGTGACCATTAGTTTTGTCGTTCCAATGTTCTTTGCCGGCTTTCTAGACCAAGCCGTATTGAGAGATAGCGGAGCCTTAAAATATGTGGTTGGATTTCTCTTTTACTTCATCCAATACACGATTATAATTTTCAGCAATACTGCGTTGGTAGGCGCGGCTATGATTCGCTTACGCGGAGGCAATCCTACAGTTGGCGACGGATTTAAAATTGCCTTCGATCATATCACAACAATACTTGGCTACGCTTTCATTTCTGCAACAGTAGGAATGATTTTGCGGGCAATCTCAGAGCGCTCGGGATTACTAGGAAAACTTGTTGTTTCTATTTTTAGTTTTGCGTGGAGCCTTGCTACGTTCTTAGTTATACCGGTTTTAGTTGTTGAAAACATTGGACCGATTGATGCTATCAAGCGAAGCACAACACTGTTGAAAAAAACTTGGGGTGAGCAAATCATCGGAAACATGGGCGTTGGTTTTGTAACCGGATTCATAATGGTGGCTTTAGTTATCGCAATGATCTTTACTATTGTTGCGCTAGCAGAAGTTATAACTACTGCTATGCTGATTTTTGTTATCTCACTTTTTGTTCTCGCGTTTATATTGCTTGCATTAATTAGCTCAACCTTGGGAAGCATTTATGAAGCAGCGGTTTATATTTATGCTGCTGAAGGAAAGACAACCGGGTTCTTTGAAGAAAATTTGGTTAGTGATGCATTTCGTTTGAAATAAAATCTGTGTAGTGGCGGAATTAATTCCGCCACTACATTTAATCTCTAAATTAAAATCTCCAGACAGAATCAAAAGCGAATGTAACTCTTTTTGCTTTGCTGGAAGAAACCACATTTTGAAAATCTGGCGAACCAAAGTTTAGAGCTATCACTCCAAAATCAATTCCTAAACCCAATCCCCAGTTGAATTTATCAAACCCGCCAAAAGCCCAACCGGTACGAAGCGCAAAAACTCCGAGATTGTACCAATCAACACCTAACGCAATGCGTGGCTTCTTGCTGTTTCCCGGTTCGTCATTCATTCCTTGGTGATAATCCAAAGCAAGCAACATTGTGCCCGGTACGCTTTCTAATTTCAGCGATGCGCCGATGTGTAATGCCGTCGCCATTTGAGTTGTGATTGAGTTGATAAACTTACCGCTCTCTTTTCCGGTAAGCCGGTTTACAAGAGTATCTCGCTGAGCTTTATCACTTAGATCATCCAAATAAATTGCGGCGTTGGATGAATACTGTGCTACATCTTTATCCCACTTTATTTTGCCGATATCTGTAATGGAAAATCCAACAGAGAAATTATCGCTCAAAAGTGTGCTGATTCCAAAATCAAAACCAACGCCGCTGCCGGCGGGAGTTGGAAATGGTGTTCCGGAAAAGTCTTCTTTCTTTTCATCCTTCACAAAATTGTATTTTACTTTAAAGTCCGGCGAGAAAGCCGAGTAAGCTAAAAAATCTCCTTTACCGGTTATTGTATTTGCTTCGCCGGTTTTTAATTCCGTGTTAATGTGATCAAGCCCGGCGTAGAAAAATCCGCTTACAAAGTTTATTGAAGCACCAACTTTGAAACTCTTGAACAGTTTTGGAATGATTTTGAAATCGCGGGCATACGAAAAGGAATATTTGCGCAGCCAAGAAGCTTTGAATTGCGTGTCGTTAAAATTGTAAACTTTGTTTGGTAAATTTCCTTCAACGCCAAGATCAATCAAGCTTTTCGGAAAAGTCATTAATCCACTAATTCGATCTGTAATAGAAAAAGCGATTGCACCGAAAGCTTTGGATGGCTGAACTGAAATACTTACAAGCTGAACATGAATATCGGAGAAAACTGTTCCGCCGTCAGCAAATAAATCTTTGAGCTTAGTTTTGTCTTGTTCTGTCAGTAATCTGCCGGAGGTGGAGCCGTCGGAATTGGTAACTTTTGTTCCGAAGTAATAGTTGTATTCATCGAGTGAAATAAAATTTGAACCAACCGCGCCGGAAATATTTGGCAATGGCAGAGGCAGTATCAGCTCGACCTTCCTAGATGAATCTTGAAAAAGGTTCGCCGGATTTTTTCCAACTGCATAAATTCCGAATGATGATGTTGTAAACGTTTTTGCCATTCCCATTGAACGCGCATCGGTTACACCAATGGAACCATTTCCTTGGGCAAAGGTCAAAGTAGAAATTAGGAGAACAATAACAGTCGAAATTACTTTTATTTTTTTCATCACTCTCTCCTTATGGCTTTACGCGGTAATTGGTTGAACCGAAAGCGTGAATTAGTAAATCGTCTGTAGTTTTAAAGCGCACCGGTGAATTGCCCGATCCGCTTGTATTCAAAGTTAGCCTAACTCTCATGTATTTCGCTTTTGCAATTTTATCAACTTCTGCCTTTAATGCTTTCACCGTTTTTGTCTGTTTATTTTTAACAGATACATTGCCGGATGCATCAGTTGCGGCTCCATTAAAAGTTAGTACAGTATCTTGATCGGAATACTTTGGCGGGAAGTAGGTTAAGAAATTATTGTTTTGGTCATACATCTTTCCCGTAAAAGAAATAGATGCGGGCAAACCGTTTGTTAAAACTAATCCGGCTTCTATTGAATTTACATCTTTAATTTGATCTCGCTCATCGTTCGATAAATCCACGGCTACGGAGTCGGTTATCTGTGCGTTTGATATTCCAAAATCCAGCGGAAGCTCGAAGATGCTTCTTCCGGTAATCTTGTCTGTGCTTTTCAAGCTAACTGTTTTGTAGTTAGGATTAAGCGTGCCGCCGGCGTACACAATTAATGAATCCGGGAAACGGGAAAACTTTTTAAAGAAGAGACTTAAGCTGTCGGAATTTATTGTTAAGATAGAATCGGCCGGAGTTATTAAAGTAGTATTTAGTGTTTTACTATTTAATCCAAGAATCGCCTTTTGCCCAAGGCTGTTTCTACCTTCAATTCTGCCATCAATTCTGAATTCGAACTGCGCGTTGGTTTTTAAACGGAGTTGAACGAGAGGATTGCGCAGATTAATTTGCTGGAATTGCAGCTTATCCTTCAAATCTTGCAAATCGAGAGAAATAGCACTTCTTTCTGCTTCAACTAGTTGAGGTTGAAGCTGACCTGTGAACTCTTTTAGCTTAAGATTGCTTATTTCAACGGAACCGGAAATTCCATCTGTACTCTTTATTGTTCTAAAATCACTGGTGGCTTTGGTTTGTAAAGAAATTTTGTATGAAAGTTGATTTGTAGGAGAACCGCTAGTGCTTACAATTGAATAATCCAGCAAGGACAAGTTGTTGAAGAGAGTTACAGTTTGTTTTCTTGCAATCGAACGAATTTCGGTAAATATTTGTCCGCTCGGATTTTTCAAATTGCTGATCGTCAAATTCAGTGTCGCATCAACATCAAGATTGTTGGTTACTTTAACCGTCAACGTGCCGGTTTCAATTTTGATATTGGAAAATTTAGTCGGTTGTGCTTCACCTTCATCAATAGTAATTGTATTATCAATAACAACCGGATCTTGCGCCGGAATTTTTGCTTGTGCTTCAACAACGCTCAAATTAACAAACTTAGCTTTTACAGAAAAAGAATTTTGTGGAATTGTAACCGGCGTTCCATTGCTTCCATTGGTTGAAACCAAACAATCGAGCGTAAGTTGGTTCTTTATAAAAATTCCTTTTGTAATTGGAATTGCTTTTATAGTTCTGGATTCTTTAGCGGGAATTGTTGTACTTCCGCTGTATTGTGCAACAACTTCACCGCCGGAAGCGTTCTTTAGAACAATGTTTCTAATTGTTAAAGATACCGGAGATGGGAACTGGTTTGTGATTGATAGGTCAATTGTCCCGGCTTCCAATTTTACAGTTAAAAACTGATCCAGAATATCCGTGTTGATTGATACCGGCACATCGTTAATAGGAGGAACGACGGCTTGCATTCCTGGAGTAATACCGGTGCTTATCCATCCAAAGCCAATATCTGCGGTAACGGAATCGCTCGCAATTGATATTGACCCGATCGTTTCTGAAGCCGATTCGGTTACGGCATCGATTTTCAGTTTGTCTTTCAGCTCAATCTGGTCTATACTTTTTTCTTGCGAGAAGTAAAGGAGATTGCTGCCATCTTTGTAGTAATTCAAATCGGAGCTTTTTTCTAACAAATCGATTAATGAATAGTTTTTCTTAGCGATTGGTAGGTTTAACGATACATCCCATTGGGGCATGTTAGGCTCGTTAATGTTGCAACTGAATAATAGAGCGGTAATCATTAAAGCCACAAATAGTTTTACGCGTTTCATGTTTTCCTTGGCTAATTTTCCGAAATGAACATATCAATTATCGGATAACATAACAATAGATATAGTCTTTAAGGAGAATAATTATGATAAAGCTAACAAATTCATTTCAAGAAACTTAATGCAGAGATAATTTGCTTTAGTTATATTTCAATCCGAATAATAACCTACAACCCATACCGCACATGAAAAAAATAATATTTGTCTTTGCAGCAATTACCTTGCTGTTTTTAGCCACTCCACAAGCATTCGGACAAACCGGATCGGTTCTCACGCTTTCTGAAATCATGTTTAATCCATCCGAAAGCAACGGCGAGTTTATAGAAATTTATAACACCTCAACTACCGAAACTGTTAATCTTACCGGGTTCAAGATTAAGTATTACACCTCCTCGTCAGATAATCTAGTTGCTTTTATTGGTGGAATGGATCTTCAACCGGGCAAATATGCGGTTATAATAGAAAGTGATTATGATTACAATAACGGCGCATATAAAAATTTAATCCCCGCCGATGCAATAGTATTAAAAATTACAGATGCGTCTTTTGGTTCTTCCGGTATGGCAAATACCACTAGCCGCGACGTTTCTTTGCTTAATGCTGCGAGCGAGGTGATAGATACTTATACATATTCGGCAGATAACAATTCCGGAATCTCCGATGAAAAATACTTACTCGGTAAGGATAACAGTTCCGCAAATTGGCGTAACGGAACAACTGCTAACGGCTCTCCCGGAAAAATAAATTCCGTAACACCTATAAGCTACTTGCATAACCTTACAGTCAGATTAAGTTCTTTAACACCGGCAAATCCCGTAGAGCGGGATTCGGTTTATGTGCAATTTATTGTAAAGAATAACGGCGTCCTGGATGCTTCCGCCTATTCTGTGGAAATCTTTCGTGATCAAAATGCCGATTCGGTAGAGCAGATAAGTGAAAGAATATTTAGTCAGAGTTATATAGACCTCTCATCGAACGATTCAATTTTTGTAGATGCTAAATTTTATGCTGAGCAGATAGGGCAGAATTTGATTATTGCAAAAGTTAATTATACTCCGGACGAAAAGCTTTCCGATAACAGAGCTTATGTTTTAACCACTATATCTGAAAAACCGGCTTCTTATACGGATGTTGTAATAAATGAAATTATGTACGCGCCCTCTAACGATGAACCGGAGTGGATTGAACTCTTTAATAGAACAGATCATACGGTAAATCTAAAAAACTGGAAAATTTCCGATAATTCCACTACTGCTGTAATTACCTCAAACGATTTTCTACTTCAGCCTAGCGAATATGTTGTTATAAGCAGCGACGCAACTATTACAAACTATTACAGTCATTCGCTCAATTTAATTGTAAAAGGGCTTCCTTCTTTTAGCAATACGGGTGATGATGTAATTCTTAAAAGTAATGTGAACTCTACGGTTGATTCTTTAAAATACGCGCCTACATGGGGAGGAAACAGCGGCGGGAAGTCTTTGGAGAGAATTTCATTCAATGCTTCTTCGATAGATGCTGCTAACTGGAATACCTCTTTAAGCAAGTACAAAGCTACGCCTTCAAAAATAAATTCGGTTTCGGAGAAGAGTCATGATCTGAGTGTTAAAAGTTTTGGAACAAGCTCCAAGTACGCCGAAATTGGAAAGACAATTCAATTAACAGCAACGATAGAAAATCTAGGTAAGAGTACAGAAACAGCTTATTCTGCTAAACTGTTCCGCGATATTAATCTTAACAATACTATCGATGATGATGAGAAGATAGACGAAATAAAAGGAACTGTTTTTGCTAATCTGGCAATAGTAAATTTAAACTTCACTGTGGGAAGCTTCGTTGCCGGTTCAAATCAATTTATTGTTCGTGTTGATTTATTAAACGATGAATATCTTGAAAACAATATTTCAGTATTAAAATTCAATGCAGTACAGATAAATGAATTGCCCGGCGATTTAGTTGTAAATGAAATTATGTATAGCCCGAACTCTTCAGAGCCGGAATGGGTGGAAGTTTACAATAGGAGTTCTAAGCAGATTAATCTGAGAGGTTATCAATTAGCTAATTCATCTTCAAAAAATAAAGTGGTTGATAAAACCATAGTAATAAATCCGGAAGAGTATTTTGTAATCACGCGCGATAGCTCTATGTATCAAACTTATCCGAAAACATCAAAATTTTCGGTGGCAACGTTTCCAACATTGCTTAACACTAAAGATAAAGTTGTAATTCTGGATTCGCTTAACCGCACAATAGATTCTCTCGAATACAAAAACTCATGGGGCGGAGGTGTTGGAAAGTCTTTGGAACGTGTTGATTGGATTAGAACCTCTGTTGATTCATCGAATTGGATAACTTCGCTTAACAATTTGGGAGGAACACCCGGAATAGTGAATTCAAGTTCTCAGAAAAATTTTGATGTAGCTGTTTCCAAAATTATATATACGCCTTCCTCACCGCTGGTTGGGCAAAGGGTAACCATAGCTGCAAGTGCTTCAAATATTGGTAAAAACGATGTTTCATTTAAGTTTGTTCTGAACAGAGTTGATAGTGATGGAAGCAAACAGAAAGTAGAAGAATCGAATACCATTACTTTGATAAAAGGAAATTCGCTTACTTACAACTTTACATTTGCTGTGGAAGTTCTTGCTTCAAAGCAAACTTTCGAAGTAATCGCTGATTTAGCACTTGATGAAGATCAAGCGAATAATTCAACAACTGCTTCTGTTCGTCCCGGATATTTAGCCGGTACTATAAAACTTAACGAAGTGATGTACAATCCTCTTAACGGTGAACCGGAGTGGATTGAGCTCTACAATGCGTCATCTTTCGATGTTGATTTGGAAGACTGGTCAATTACTGACGTGTTAACCACTCCGCAAAAAAGAAAAATCTTGGCAAAGGACATTCCTTTTCCGAGTAAAACATATTTGGTCATCGCAAAAGATAGCACAATAAAAGATTTTCACAAATCAATCTCCGGTAAGTTTATAGTAAGTTCTTTTCCGCCACTAGATAATGAAGCAGACGGTATTGTGATTAAAGATTCCCGCGATGTAACAATAGATTCTTTGTTGTATGATAAAACATGGGGAACCGACCCCGGCAAATCTTTAGAACGTAAGGTTTATGAAAGCGCCACCAACGATAAATCAAATTGGGACTTTTCAAAAGATATTGAACTTAGCACACCCGGAAAAAATAATTCTATTTCACCAAAGGATAGAGATGTTGCTATATCAAATATTGTTTTCACTCCTTCAACTCCGGTTGTAGGTCAGAAAGTAAAAATTTCTGCAAGCGCAACTAACATTGGGAAAAACGGTGCCTCATTTAAGTTCGTTTTGAACAGAGTAAATAAGGATGGAAGCAAGCAAAAGGTTGAAGAGTCTAACATCCTAACTAGCGCGGTTGGCGCATCAGTTTCTTATGAATTTGTTTATGCAGTTGATAACATTACATCCAAACAGACATTCGAAGCGATTGTTGATTACAGTGCGGATGAAGATTTAACCAATAACACAGTGACGCACTTTGTTCGTCCGGGATATCCATCCGGAACAGTCGTGCTGAATGAAGTGATGTACGCCCCAATGAATGGTGAACCGGAGTGGATTGAGTTATATAACAGCTCCGACTATAATATTGATTTGGATGATTGGTCGATAACAGATGTGTTGCCATCCCCGTATAAAGTCAAAATTGCCGCCCCAAATAATTTGTTTGCTAGCAAAACTTATTTGGTGATTGCAAAAGATAGTACAATAAAAAGCTTTCACGAATCGATTGCCGGAAAATTTATTGTAAATCCATTACCCCCTCTAAATAATGACTCAGACGGAATTGTTATAAAAGATTCTCGCGATGTTATAATCGATTCATTGTTATATGATAAAACATGGGGAGCCGACGCCGGCAAGTCTTTAGAACGTAAGGTTTATGAAAGCGCCACAAATGATAAATCAAATTGGGACTTTTCAAAAGATATTGAACTTAGCACACCCGGAAAAAATAATTCTGTTTCACCAAAAGACAGAGATGTTATTATATCAAATATAGTTTTCACTCCTTCAGCGCCGGTTGTAGGTCAGAGAGTAAAAATTTCTGCAAGCGCAACTAATATTGGGAAAAACGGTGCATCATTTAAGTTCGTTTTGAATAAGATTGACAAGGACGGAAGCAAGCTAAAAGTTGAAGAGTCGAACAATCTAACTATTGCAGTCGGTACTTCAGTTTCTTATGAGTTTACTCACGCTGTTGATAACATTACATCCAAACAGACATTTGAAGCGATTGCTGATTATAGTGCGGATGAGGATTTAGCAAATAACACAGTAACTAACTTTGTTCGTCCGGGATATCCATCGGGAACAGTTGTGCTGAATGAAGTAATGTACGCTCCAATGAATGGAGAACCGGAGTGGATAGAACTTTATAATGCATCTGCATATGATGTAGATTTAGAAGAATGGTCGATTACTGATGTACTAACTTCTCCACTAAAGACAAAAATTCAAGCAAAGGATTTCTCTTTTCCAAGCAAAACCTATTTAGTTATAGTAAAGGATAGCACTCTGCTTGATTTTCATAAGACAATTAATGGGAAAGTAATTGTCAGTCCTTTTGCAAATCTGAATAATGATACAGAGGGCATTGTAATTAAAGATTCCCGCGATGTAATGATTGATTCATTGCTGTTCGATAAAACATGGGGCGGAGAAAATGGAAAATCGCTAGAGAGAATTTTGTTTGAAAGTACCACTAATCTAAAGACTAATTGGGGTTCTTCAATAGACAGTGAATTTAGTTCGCCGGGAAGAATAAACTCGGTTTCACCAAAAGATCACGATATTTATTTAAGTTCTCTTTCAGCGGTACAAAAATATGCGGTTGTTGGAAGAAAAATTAAAATGAGTATAGAAATAAAGAATATTGGTAAAAATGCTGCGTCGGCTTTCTCGGTTAAACTCTACCGCGATGCAAATAAAAATGGTATTGGCGAAACAAACGAGCTGGTTTATTTAAAGAATGAAACCAGCTTGGCGATTAACACAGCGAGCAAGTATGATGTTGAAGATGGGTCGTATGTAATTGGATTAAACCAGTACTTAGCAACAGTAGAATATCCGGCAGATCAATATTTAGATAACAATATGTTTCCGCTAACAATAAATGCCGTTGTTGTAAATGAAGAAAGAAATGATTTGGTAATTAACGAAATTATGTATGCGCCTCTAACCGGGGAGCCGGAGTGGATTGAAATCTATAATAACAGTCTAAAGCAGATTAATCTAAAGGGATACCAAATTGCAAACGGTTCTACCAAAAGTAAAGTTATTGCTCAAGATGTCGTTTTGAAACCGGAAGAATATTTTGTTGTAGCAAAAGACAGTGCAGTCTATACACGCTTCACAAACATCACAAAATCTGTGATAGCCTCATTCCCAACGCTTAATAATTCTAAGGACAGAGTTGTTATACTTGATTCACTCGATCGTACAATCGATTCTCTTGAATATAAAAGTGGCTGGGGAGGAACGGGCGGAAAATCTTTAGAGCGATTAGATTGGGTGAAATTGTCAACAGATTCAACTAATTGGAAAACTTCGCTTCATCTGCTTGGCGCAACACCGGGATTTATTAATTCAATCTCTCGAAAGAAATTTGACGTATCGGTTACAAAGCTTTTGTTTACTCCAGCCGTTCCAATTGTTGGTCAGCGTGTAAAAATTTCTGTTGCAGCAACAAACTTTGGTAAGACAGACGCTTCATTCAAATTTGTTTTGAATAAAGTTAACAAGGATGGAACGAAGCAGAAAATTGAAGAAACAAACACAATGATTATTTCGAAAGACGCTTCGCTTTCTTATGATTTTTCTTATGCTATCGAAAGCATTCTTGCAAAAAATACTTTTGAAGTTGTTGCCGATTTTGGTTCAGATGAAGATTTTACGAATAATGCATTCTCAGCTTCTGTTCGTCCAGGATACACAGCCGGAACAGTTTATATAAATGAAGTAATGTATAATCCAATTAACGGCGAGCCGGAATGGTTGGAGATTTATAATGCATCTGCAAACGATGTCGATTTGGAAGATTGGTCAATTACAGATATTCTAACAACTCCTCAAAAACAAATTGTTAAAGCTAAAGATTCGGTCTTTCCGAAAAACACATTTTTGGTTATTGCAAAAGACTCTACAATTAAAAACTATCATAATGCGATTCCTTCCAAGCTGATTATTACGAGTTTTGCGAATTTGAATAATGATGCTGATGGTGTTGTCATTAAAGATTCTCGCGATGTGACGATTGATTCGGTTCGCTTCGATAGTAAATGGGGCGGCGAAAACGGAAAATCGCTTGAAAGAAGGATGACCTCAATAGCTTCTTCTGAAAAAAATAATTGGGGCTCTTCAAAAGATTTAGAGTTGAGTACTCCGGGCAGAATAAATAGCATAGCGATAAAGAAATATGATCTTGCTCTTAAAGCTTTGGTACCAAAACCGCTTTACCCCGCTTTTAATGAAGACATAAACGTTGGAATGAGAGTGATTAATTACGGAACATTCGATGCGGATAAGTTTACTGTAAAATACTACGTGAAGAATAATAATCTATATTCATATTTGGGCGAAACGAATGGAGTAAATCTAAAGAGCAATGATTCCGTAGTTGTTTATTCATCAACTAAAATAAAATTATCCGAAGCGAAAACGGTTTTGTGCAAAGTTACTTTTACTAACGATGAAGACACGTTGAACAATTCTTTCATCGGAGACATTATACCGGGCGCAAAACAAAACTCGGTTCTAATTACCGAGGTAATGTATGATCCTCTTACTCACGAACCGGAATGGGTTGAGTTTCTAAACGTTTCAAATGAGGCAATTAATCTAAAGAACTGGGCTGTCGGCGATGTTCTCCCTTCACCCACAAAAGCTCTATTAACAATCAATGATGAATTTCTGCAGCCGGGTGAATACGCAATTGCTACTCCGGATACACAAGCTTATGCATACAATCCGCCTAAGAAATTTTATCAAGCCAAGTTTGGTTCGCTTGGCAATACTTCCGATGGTATAATAATTTACGATTTTCGCGGTGCTGTAATTGATAGCTTCTTCTACAAATCAAGTTGGGGCGGCGGCAACGGTTCATCGCTCGAAAGAATATCTTTTACAAAAGCTACAAACGACAGCACAAACTGGATCGTATCCATTTCAAATGTAGGTGCTTCGCCGGGTGTGAAAAATACTTCTGCTAATCCTAAAGCTTATAAAACCGGCTCTCTTGTTCTTAATGAATTACTTTATGAACCGGAAAGCGGAAACGCTGAGTTTGTAGAGTTCTACAATACCTCAAACGATTCTATTCAAGTTGGCGGCTTGGATCTTCGCGTTGGCACAAAAGATAAAGTGAAGTTATCGGCATCAACTTTTATAATACCTCCTAAAGAATTTCTGGTACTTGCTTCAGATTCATCTATCTACAATAAATACCCTACGTTAAAACGAAATATTACTCGTGTTTCGTCTTCTCTCAGTTTGTCTAACGAAGGAACTCCATTGTTAATGAAAGATTTATACGGAACAACGTTAGATTCGGTTGTTTATTCTCCGGCATGGCATAACAGAAATTTTCTTGAGACGAAAAACAAATCATTAGAAAGATTGAATCCTTCGTTGAGTTCAAACGACAGAGCTAATTGGAGTACGAGTGTAACCAGCGAAGGCGCTACACCGGGCAAGCAGAATTCTGTTTATACGGAAAACCTTGCAACTGATGCGAGGGTAAGTATAAGTCCGAATCCGTTCTCTCCGGACAATGATGGCTTTGAAGATTTTTCAATTATCAGTTTTAATTTACCGTACAAACTTTCACAAGTGCAGATAAAGGTTTTTGATAGCCAAGGACGATTGGTAAGAACACTGCTACAAAATCATCCGTCAGCTGCAAACAATACTGTTATTTTCGATGGGCTTGATGATGACGGAAGAGCTCTTCGTATGGGAATCTATATTCTATTAATAGAAATTGCTGCTGAAGGAAGTAATAACGTTGAGACAATTAAAAAGCCAATAGTAGTTGCAAGAAAACTATAGGAGCTGAAATGAAGTACAAAGAAAAGGTTGACGATTTTCTTTCTCAGAAAAGAATTGCGTTTGCCGGAGTTTCAAGAACTCCAAAAGCTAAAGTTGGAAATGCCATCTATAAGAAATTCAAAGAAGCCGGCTATACTGTTTATCCAATCAATCCGAATGCGGAGATGATTGAGGGAGATAAGTGCTACAAAGATTTGGCTTCGGTACCGGAAAAAATTGACGCGATTTTAATAACTACAAATCCTACTGCGGCTTATGAAGTTGTAAAGCAGTGCATAGCAAATGGCGTTAAAAGAGTTTGGTTTCATCAAGGAATGGGAAACGGAAGCTATAACAAAGAAGCGGCGCGGTTAGGTGAGGAGAACGGGTTAACAGTTATTCACAGCGGTTGCCCTATGATGTTCATCAAAGATGCCGATCCGTTTCATCGCTTTATGGGTTTCTTAAAGAAAATATTTGGTAAGCTTGAAAAGTAATCTTTTGTTTTGCTATATGATGTGCGGTTTTTATCTTTCGACGCAATTTTAATAAATGAAAATGAAAACCGTACAACACTTTAAGGAAATTAATGAGGCTTGGAAGCCGGCTCTGCTTGATAAAGCATTCCGTACCAAGATGATTATATCTGTTCTGCTTCTTGCCATAGCTCTTTTTTTTCTAGCTAGTTTTTTGCCATATAATGAAACGCGTCCCGGTTTTACTTTGGACGATCCTTTGCTAAAAACATTTACTCCAATTGATCTGACTTGGATTACTTTTATACTAATCTACGGTGCACTACTTGTAGGCTTGGCATCTCTGGCAAAGTATCCTAGAAGAATTCTAATTGCTTTTCAATCTTATACATTAGTTGCATCGCTAAGATTAATAACAATTTATTTTCTTCCCTTTAATGCCCCGCCGGATATCATTCCAATGAAAGATCCTTTTGTTGAATTCTTTGGCGGAGGACAAACGCTTCTTCGGGATCTTTTCTTTTCCGGTCATACGGCAACTATGTTCCTCTTAGCTCTTGTCGCCAAGAATAAAATTCTGAAAGGAATTTTGGTTGTCTCTACAATTCTTGTTGCCGTCGCTGTATTAGCCCAACACGTTCACTATACAGTTGATGTTATAATTGCTCCCTTTATTGCTTATGCCGGCTACCGTATTTCTCGACTGATAAATAAAAACAAAAAAAAATCTATTTAGGGGAATTATTTTCACCTTGGAATCGTTTAGTCTTCATGACAAATAAACTAAAATCAGAATGATTTCCGAAGCAGTTTACCTACATTATCTAAATGCCTTATTGGACGGCGACAAGAAACAGTGCTATCAAATAGTTTCCCGACTTATAGATGAGAAAGTCAGTCCCCGAGAGATTTTTATGAAACTCTTTCAGCGTTCAATGTATAGAGTGGGACAGATGTGGGAAAATGAGCGTTGTTCAATTTCGGATGAGCATATAGCAACTAAGATAACCGAAGGGCTTATTGATTTTGTTACAGCTAGTTATTCGGCAAAAGAAACCCCCGGTAAAAGTGTAGTAATCACATGTATTGATAAAGAGTTTCATGAGATTGGAGCTAGGATGGTCGCTGGTTATTTTGAGACCCACGGCTACAAAGTATATTTTATCGGTTCCAACACTCCTCAAAAAGAAGTACTTAAAACAATACGGGAAAAGCAGCCCGATATTGTGGGAATATCTAATAATTTCTATCTCAACTTTACACGCTTGGTAAATTTACTTAACTCAATTAATCAAGATTTTCCTAATCTGACAGTCCTTGTTGGCGGACAAGCACTAGCAGAAGGTATAGCCGATTCTCTGAAAAATTATCCAAATGTAAAATACCTTCCTTCTTTAGATGTCTTGGATGAATATATCTCCGCAACAAAACAACAGTAGCACCTCCTCTTTTACACTCACTTTACGATCATATTTAATTATTTTTCGATTAACAAAATTTTATGGAGTGATGAATGCGCAAACTTGCGTTCATAATTGTTTTATTTGTTTCTGTTTCCTTAAATGCTCAAACTAAAATCACAGATGTAATTAAACCGGTAAACTTAATCGCTGGCAAAACAGATTCTATGCTAATAAGCGATATGTTCTTTGCAAAGAACTATAATGCTGCTTTTAAGCAAAGCAAGGATGTAAACGTAAGTTATGATAAGAAATCTGGTGTGGTTCGCTTTACGCCAAACATGGATTTTTCCGGAATCACTTTGGTGGATTTCACACTAGGTAAACAAATTTATTCAATTCCGGTTCGATCCAGAATTCAGCAAAAGTATAAATTTTCCTACAAACCAGCGAAGCAATTCAAAAAGCTGACTCTGTTTGGAAGTTTTAACGGTTGGGACCGTGGCAATTTACCAATGAAGGATGAAAATGGTGATGGAATATTTGAAGCCGAAGTTGCTCTTGAGCCGGGCAGATATGAATATAAATTTTTTGGCGATGGAGAAGAACTTGTTGACCCGAATAATCCGGAAAAGAAATCTAACGGTGCCGGAGACTTCAATTCTTTGTTCAGTGTTGCCGAGCCAAATCTAGGTAAGCTTTTTCTTCACGTAGAAGGAAAGGAGGTTTCGAATTATCAAACCACCTTTAAGTTTTATTATGATAATGAAAAAGATGGAAACAATATTTCTAAATCAAACATTGTTGCCTTAATTAATAACCAAAAAGTTGACGATAAAAAAATCAGTATTAACAATGGTATTGTAGGTGTTGCTCTTTCAAAGAATGAATTGAGTGGCAATAATTTATTACGCGTTGCCGTAAATAAGAATGGCAGAACAACTAATATTCAATCAGTGTTTCTAGGAGAAAATAAATCAGATTGGCACAATAGTATAATTTATTCTCTGCTTATAGACCGGTTTAACGATGGGGATAAATCGCTCAACAATCCTATCGTTCAAGATTCTCTGTTCGAAAAAGCCAATTACATGGGAGGAGATTTTCAAGGAATAGTTAATAAATTGAACGAAGGCTACTTCGATTCGCTTGGAATCAACACAATCTGGATTTCACCGGTTTACAATAATCCAAACAAAGCTTATAGCGAATCTCCCGCACCTCATAGATGGTTTAGCGGCTATCATGGTTACTGGCCGGTTAGCTCTTTCGAAGTAGAAGAGAAATTCGGAACGCTTCAGAAGCTTAAAGAACTTGTTAAGACCGCACACAAACATGGGATTAAAATTTTATTAGATATAGTTGCAAACCATGTGCATGAAACTCATCCGCTATTCAAGCAGCATCCGGGATGGTTTGGTGAACTCAACTTGCCGGATGGAAGAAAAAATTTAAGGTTGTGGGATGAATACCGGTTAACAACTTGGTTCGAGCCGTATCTTCCTAAATTTAATTATGTCGGCTCCAAAGAAGTTATAAACTACCAAGCCGATAATGCTATCTGGTGGCTAAAGCAAACCGGTGCGGATGGATTTAGGCAAGATGCTGTTAAGCATATTTCCAATGATTTTTGGCGCACACTCACGCGTAAGATCAAAACTGAAATCGAGATCCCACAAAAGAAAATAGTTTACCAAATTGGCGAAACATTCGGCAGCTACGAATTAATCAGTTCTTATGTGAATAATGGACAGTTATCCGCACAGTTTAATTTTAATCTCTATGATGCGGCTCTTCCCACTTTTCTAGATAAAAAAATGTCATTCAAAACTCTCGACGCAGAGATGAAAAAATCGTTTCTCGTATACGGAGAAAATAATTTGATGGGAAATATCATGGATAGCCATGATAAAAATCGTTTTATGGCTTTTGCTGATGGTGATTTAGAAGTAACACAGTGGAGCGCAATTGAAGAGGGATGGAACACTCCGCCTAAAGTTGATAACCCTAAAAGCTATAACAAAGCCAAATTATATTATGCTTACATGAATGCAATTCCCGGACTGCCGGTAATTTATTATGGAAGCGAATTTGGAATGACCGGTGCTTCCGATCCGGATAACCGGAGAATGATGAAATTTGATGTTGAGCTCAGTAAAGATGAAAAACAAATGCTTAGAGATGTTCGACAAATAATTAGTCTTCGCAAAAATCATTCAGCGCTAAGTGGTGGAGATTTCTTAACTCTGCAAGCCGATCCAAATATTTACGCGTTCATCCGCTCGAACTTTAACGAAAGAATTCTTGTTGTGCTCAACAAATCTGATGAGCCAGCTAAAGTTAATTTTACACTTCCGTCTAGCTATAAGGTTGGTGAAGCTGTGGATTTGCTAACGAATCAGAAAATAGGTGTTACCGGAAATGTTTTACCGATTGAAATGAATTCAGTAGGTTATAAATTTGTAAAACTACAGTAATAGCAAAAAAGAGGTTGTCTCAAAAGCCATTTTCAGAGTCACACTGAGCGGAGTCGAAGTGTGAATTAATCGAAAATTCTCATTTCTCGAATACATCCCGCAAAAAACGCGGGGCAAGCTCGAAATGACTTTTTCACCTTTTGCGACAGCCTCTTTTTCATTTGTAAAAACACTTCTTCTATTTAATCAAATAAAGCTCTTTCTGTCTTTCAGAAAGAAACTCGCAGCCGTCTTTAGTTATTAATACTTCTTCTTCAACTGTTGCTATTCCATATTCCTTTACTGTCAAACGCGGCTCAAGTGTAAATATGTTTCCTTCTTCTACTTGCAGATAGGGAGAATTGTTATAACGTTCCCATTTTGGTCCAAGCAGACAGCCACCATCGTGTGCAAATCTTCCAACTTGATGACCGAGGCCATGCGGATACTCATCATATCCTTTTACTTGAATATAGTGACGAGCGGCCTGATCAATTTCCCAGCCTTGTTTGCCCGGTTTTAATTCGGCAGCTGCTTTGGAAATTGATTCTACAATTACATCGAATCCGCGCTGAACTTCCATCGGAGCTTTATCTTCGTGCGGATGGCAAATGTACCAAGTACGCTGCAGATCGGCACAATAGCCATTAATCTTAATACCGAAATCCATATTTACAACGTGTCCATATTGAACAACTCTATCGGTTGGACCGGAATGCGCACCGGCTGTATCTGGACCGGAAAAAACAGCCGGACAATGTTCAACATCCCAAGCGGTTTCGAATCCGCGCTGTTTTACTAGATCAAGCACAAAATCGGCTACTTGTTTTTCCGTTACGCCAGCTTTAAGAAACTTAGTTACTTCTCCAAAGATTTTGAGAGTTTCATTGATAGCTTCTTTCATATTGGCTAATTCGCTAGCAGATTTTCTTCCTTTAAGCGCAGCAACTATCTCTTCAGATGAAACTAAAGCATGTGAATAAGGAGTATCTTTAAGATGATCCAAAAGTTCGAGGTATAATCCATGCGGTAAGCCATCTGCTAGCGTGGAGTTACGAGAGTAATTAATAGCGATTTTCTTTGGCTTATACATATCCAAAACTTTAAGAAGATCATCCTTTACAAACTTTAGGTAAGGGTGAATGTTTTTGTATGTTCCAACTGTTTTCATGTTTTCATATTCAAGAGAGCCTATTACAGCGTGCGTGTTGCCGCTTTTCGTAATTATGAATGCGGATTGCCATGTAGCGCCGGTTCCAACAATCATATCCAGCATCGGGTCTTTCATGTTTCCGGTTTCGCGAACGTAAGTCATCCACATATCAATATTTTTTTCTTCAAGAATTTTTACGGCTTGTTCAATCTTTTCTAGAATCATTTGGTTGGGCATACAGCCTCCGATTAATATTTATTCAATGAATAAATGATTTATAATTTTGTTCTTAACGACCCACGAATTGCTTTAATATGTTAGGGTCATTGGTCGATTCGACAACTTCCCCGCACTTAGAACAAATAAAATTTACACGTACCGGAATCGCGCTAATTCCAATCCAATAGAGAATTTGCCCGAAACCCGAGTACTCACACGTATGCTGAATTTGTGAACTTGATTTATCGTTTCCGCACGAACATGCTTGTTTTGAGAAGTTGTTATGGTTTTGCATTCGCACTAAAATTTGTTGTTCAAAAATTACAAAGAATTTTTCATTTCTTAATTGAAAGAAATAAGATAGATTCACAACCGTAAATTTAAACTGAAGGCCGCATATGAAAAAAGTAATACTGCTTTCTCTTGCTTTGTTTTTACAGCTTAATGCTCAAACCCAAGAATACTTTTTAAGCGATCCGGCACTTTCTCCGGATGCTAATACAATAGTGTTTTCTTACGAGGGAGATTTATGGACTGTAGGTTCTAATGGCGGAAAAGCTTTGCGCTTAACAGCTATGGATGGGAATGAAACCCGCCCGGTTTATTCTCCGGATGGAAAATGGATTGCATTCACTAGCAATCAAGATGGGAATAACAATGTTTATGTAATTCCGGTACAAGGCGGAGTGATCAAGCAACTTACTTTTCACAGCTCAAATGATTTAGTTGAATCGTGGTCGTGGGATTCCAAATTTATTTACTTCGCTTCAGATAGATTTAATTCTGTAACAGCTTTCAAAGTTAGTTTAGGTGGAGAAACGCCGGTACGATTATTCGATAACTTTTTTAACTGGCCACACAACCTAATTGAAGATCCAATCAGCAAAGGCTTCTACTTTAACGATACTTGGGAAAGCTGGAGCCAAGCGAACAGAAAACGCTACAAAGGTGATTTCAATCCCGATGTAAAATATTACAACCCGTCAACAAAAGAATATAAACTTCTTACAGATTATCACGGCAAAGATTTTTGGCAGTCAATTGATAAAAATAGTAAGATATTCTTTGCCAGCGACGAAGGAACAGACGAATACAACCTCTTTACATTTGAAAATGGAAAGAAGAAACAGCTCACAAAATTTGATTCATCAATTAAGAAACCGAAGGTCAGTGCTAATGGCGAAAAAGTTGTCTTCGAAAAAGATTACCAGCTTTATGTTTACGATGTAAAAGTTGGAAAGTCTGACAAAGTTCCGGTTTCGTTAATAAGTAATTACAAACTAACTAACTCACAAGAGTACAATACCAAAGGCGCGGTTACTAATTTTGCCGCCTCGCCGGATGGAAAAAAATTTGTGTTTGTTTCCAGAGGCGAGTTGTTTGTTTCCGATGTTGAAGGAAAGTTTGTAAAACAGATCAATACAAATCCGGCTGAACGTATTATTGAAGTTCTTTGGCTGAATAATGATACAATCATTTTTAATCAAACAGTAAACGGCTGGTTAAATCTATTTACAATTAAAGCTGACGGTAAAGGTGAAAAGAAGCAATTGACAAAAGATGAACAGAACAATCAATCAATTGTAATTAGCAACGACAGAAGTAAAGTGGCTTACTTCAGCGGAAGAAATGAGCTACGGGTTCTCGATTCAAAATCGCTGGAATCAAAAACAATTGTGAAGGATGAATTCTGGGCTCTCAATCCGGGCGATCCAAGCTTTTCTCCAGACGATAGATTTTTAGCTTATACAGCTCAGAGAAATTTTGAATCAGATATTTTTGCTTACGATTTCAAAACTGAAAAATCTTACGAGATTACCAAGACCGGAGTTTCTGAAGGTTCGCCAACATGGTCGTCGGATGGTAAATACATTTATTTTTCAACAGATAGATTAACGCCAAGTTATCCGCGTGGAACACGAAATGATGATATTTACAGAATAGCGCTTCAACCAATTGATAGGGAATTTAAGTCTGACCGTTTTGATAAGTTGTTTTTGCCCGAAAAGAAAGATTCCTCCAAAGTAAAAGTGGAAATTGATTTTGCTGGATTGAAAGACCGCTGGGAAAGCACTGTTAAACTTAGCGGATCGCAAGGTCAGCCATTTATTTATCAAAAAGGGGATGAAACAAGATTGCTATTTACTTCTAATCATGAAGGAGAGGGAAATAATTTTTATCAGTTAATTTTAAAACCTTTTGATAAACCGGAAACAAAAAAGTTTGAAGGTGCTAAAGTTAGCGGATATCAAATCACCAAAGGGAAAGACAATTATTATTTACTCTCCGGCAGCAAAATTTATAAAATCGATTTAGCCGGAAGCAAACTAACCGCCGTTGAAACGGAAGCTAAGTTCACAAGAAATCTTTCCGCCGAATTCAATCAAATGTTTTATGAAACTTGGGCGAACCTCGAAGAGAATTTTTATGATGACAAATTCCACGGAGCCGATTGGCAGAAACTTGGAAAATATTACTCAACATTTTTGCCTTATGTAAAATCTCGCGCCAACTTGCGCTTGCTGTTGAATGATATGCTCGGTGAGTTAAACTCCTCTCATCTTGGCTTTAACTCCAACGGCGATGAAGAGAAAGTATTCTACAAAACCGAGTCTATGGAAACCGGAATCGTATTTGATGATGAGAATCCGTACAAAGTTAAATCAATTCTCAAGAGCTCTGCAGCATGGAAAAAAGGAAATGCAATTCTTCCGGGCGATGAGCTTGTTTCTATTAACGGAACTATGGTTAACAAGGAAGCTAACCGGAATAAATATTTCTTAACAACTTCTCAACCGGAAGAAATTACCCTTGGATTAAAACGGGGAAGTGAGAATGTGAACGTGAAGATTCATCCGCAAAGCTATGGCGAATTAAAAACCAATTTGTATGATGAGTGGGTTGAGCTAAACCAAAAGTATGTTGATGAAAAATCGAACAACAAAATTGCTTACGTACACATGAAAAACATGGGGGACGGAGAACTTGAGAATTTCTTGATTGAAATGACGAATGAATTTCACTATAAAGAAGGATTGATTTACGATCTTCGTTTCAACACCGGCGGTAACGTACACGATGCAGTTCTTCAATTCCTAAGTCAGCGCCCCTATTTGCAATGGAAATACAGAGGCGGAGCTTTAACAATTCAGCCTAACTTTGCGCCGGCAGCCAAACCAATAGTTATTCTTATCAACGAACAAACACTAAGCGATGCAGAGATGACATCGCAAGGATTTAAGCAGCTTGGTCTTGGAAAAATTATTGGTACGGAAAGCTACCGATGGATTATCTTTACTTCCGGAAAAGGTCTGGTTGATGGTTCTTTCTACAGACTACCATCTTGGGGCTGTTATACACTTGATGGAAAGGATTTGGAGATTGAAGGTGTTAAGCCGGATATCTACGTTAAGACAACATTCAAAGACAGACTAGAGAAAAAAGATCCTCAATTGGATAAAGCTATAGAAGAAGCTATCAAAGGAATAAAATGAATTCATTAAAAAGTTTTCTTGATGAACAAAAAGAATATCTTCTTGAATCATACGCTAAACTGTTATTGATGGGAGATGGTGAAGCTTCATCGAAGCAAGATGGAAAATGGTCTAAGAAAGAAATCTTAGGCCATTTGATTGATTCGGCATCAAACAATCACCAAAGATTTGTACGCGCGCAGTTTCAAGATAGTCTTGTATTTCTTGGCTACGACCAAGACAAATGGGTGCGGGTTCAGAATTATCAATATGTAAACTGGTTCGCACTGGTAGAATTGTGGAAAGGGTTTAATTTCCTAATCGCTCATCTTGCCGGAGAAATTCAGGATGAAGTGATTCTGGCAGAAAGAAAAAAACATAATTTGTATGATATTGCTTCGGTGGGAATTCCGGAAAACAAACCGGCAACCTTGGATTATTTTATCCGCGATTACTATTTTCATCTCAGGCACCATATGGATCAGATATTTGTTTAGCCTACTACTTTGATGTAAAATTGCGGCGTTGTTTTCAAACGAAAGGAATTTGATTGAAAGAACAAGAAATAAAAGTTGCAGTAATTGATTTGTATAACGGAGAGGAGAATCAAGGGATTCGCTGTCTCCGAGATATATTAAATGAAACTGACTGCAATCATCCGGATGTTTCTCTTTCATACAATTTTTACGAGACAAGAAATAAACTCGAGCTCCCGAATCTGGAATATGATATTTATATTTCTTCCGGAGGACCGGGAAGTCCTTGGGATGGTGTGGGCAGCGCATGGGAATCAAAATATTTTCGTCTACTCGATTTTATCTGGACACACAACCATAACAATGAAAGAAAGAAATACGTTTTCTTCATCTGTCACTCGTTCCAGATAATGGCAGGGTATTTTAAGCTCGGCGAAGTAATTAAGCGCCACTCAAAATCATTTGGTGTAATGCCGGTTCACCTAACAGAATTTGGTAAAGAAGATAGTTTGCTTCATGGATTACAAGATATGTTCTACGCGGCTGACTTCCGCGAATGGCAAGTAGTTCAGCCAAACAGAATAGCTTTTGAAGAACTCGGCGCAAAAATTCTTTGTCTCGAAAAAATTAGAGAGCACGTTCCTTACGAACGAGCAATCATGGCAATCAGAATTAATGATGAATTTGCCGGAACGCAATTTCATCCCGAAGCTGATGCAGCTAGCATGTATCATCATTTTCGTCAACCGGAAAGAAAAGAGCATGTTGTAAGCAAGTATGGCGAAGAAAAATATTTTGAAATGCTTAGCATGCTCGAGTCTGAAGAAGGAATTAGGCAAACGAGAAAAGTAGTTATACCCAATTTTTTAAAAGATGCGATTACTAAACTGCGTATATGCGTATAAGATTTTTAATCGTGCTGTTTTGTTGCTTTACGAAGTCTATCCATAATTGCCCGCCCCAAACCCCTTTCTTCAATCGGCTCAACAAGAATTAAATCGAGGTTTTCTTTTTCGAGATCATGCAGAAAAGAAAATAAATTTGCGGCCGCTTCGCGGAGATTGCCGTTTGGTGAAAGCACACGCGCATCCGTAAAAGGGAACTCATATTTATTTTCTTTGAAGAACAACACACCAATCTTTTTATTTGTGTCCAGAAGTTTCTCACTGAAAAACTTTAGCGGAGTGTTGGGCGAATAATGAAATGGAAGCTGACCCGGAGAGTTTGGCTTGTTTTCATCCACGATTCCAATTTTAATCTCACCGATCTCTTTTTCAATATCTTCTTTAGATAAGCCGCCGTGGCGGAGTAAATAAAACTCATCATTGTAAAACTGTACAATTGTTGATTCCAAACCAACAGAGCATTTGCCTCCGTCAAGAATCATATCAACTTTATCACCAAGATATTTTGCAACGTGGACTGCTTCGGTTGGACTAAGATGCCCGAACTTGTTTGCGCTCGGTGCGGCAATTGGTCTTTCGCTCATTTCAATTAACTGGAGAGCTACCGGATGATTAGGCATTCTAACCGCAACTGTCGGATTGCCTGAAGTAACAATATCGGGTACAAGTTCTGTCTTTGGAAGAACAAGTGTTAAAGGTCCCGGCCAAAACCTATTTATTAACTGTTCAATTCTTCCATTTTCAATAGAAGTGAGTTTCTTTAACCAGATTCTATCTGCTATGTGAAGAATCAAAGGATTAAAAGTAGGGCGCTTCTTAGCCTCGAAAATTTTTGCAACGGCAATCGGGTTTAATCCATCTGCCCCTAAACCGTAAACGGTTTCGGTCGGGAATGCAACAAGTCCGCCCGACTTAATAATCTCCGATGCACTAAGCACACTTTCGTTATTTGCTTTATAAGTATTCATAACCTTTACAAAAATATAATTTTTGATAAAGACTTGTTTGAAATATCTTTGCATTGGAAACGAAACAATTCTAAAATTGTCTTTATAAAAAAGTCCGTCAGCCCGAGCGAAGTCGAGGACAAAAGATAAACCAAGATATTCTAAAGAGAGTGATATGAACGAATTAAAAGACTTTTGCAGACTACTTGCCGATGAGAGCGGTAAAATAATTAACCAATATTGGCGCAAAGAATTTTCTATCGATAACAAAGCCGATTCAACTCCCGTTACAATTGCCGATAAAAAAGCAGAAGAGATGATGCGGGAAATGATTATGAAGCGCTTTCCCGAACATGGAATACTGGGTGAAGAATTCGGTGAGTATAATTCCAATGCGGAATACAAATGGATTCTCGATCCTATCGACGGAACGAAGAGTTTTATTCATGGTACTGTTACGTTCGGAACATTGATTGCCTTAACGAAAAACGGGAAACCAATTCTAGGTGTAATTAATCAGCCGGTGCTTAAAGAGTATTTAATTGGAGATAACGAAACAGCCGAGCTTAACGGCACTAAAGTTCATGTGCGTGAATGTAGTGATATTGCTTCGGCCACACTCTTAACCACAGATCATATTCACATTGAAAAGTACCAGAATATTAAAAAGTTTGAAGAATTGATGCATCAAGTAAAAGTTTACCGGCAGTGGGGCGACTGTTACGGCTACTATCTTGTTGCAACCGGATACGCGGATATTATGATAGACCCGATTATGAGCGTGTGGGATTCTATGGCGGTTATTCCGGTAATTAGAGGAGCCGGAGGAGCTATTACGGATTACCAAGGAGGCAATGCCGAAACCGGAAACAGCATAATCGCTACCGGTGGAACAATTCATAACGAAGTGATTACTATTCTAAAATAATGAGATCATGATAGGAATATGAACGGCAAACTTCTGGCTGATTTCAAGGGTGTTTTCTTCGATTTGTATGGAACTCTACTCGTCTTTAACGATGCGCAACAATCAAATGCCGATTGGGTGAATTCATATTATAAATTCATTCTGAAGCATAAGGATATTTCTCTAAGTGAGGTAAGTAATATTTGCGCTGATATTTTAGAAAGCGATATTGAGAAAGATAAAACACTTGGATTAACAACTTATGAAACCAAAATTAATCTATGGCTGAAAAAACTTGGAATAACAATTTCCGGAGATGAACTAACAGCCTTCGCGGATGAAACCGTAAACCTCTGGCAGAACAACATTACGTTGGCGGCTGATGCCGGTTTCGTTCTGAAAGAAATTCAAAAAAACAAAACGCTTGCTTTAATAACCAACTTTGACCACCTTCCACATATTCATAGAGTTGTTGAGAAACATCAACTAGATAAATATCTTAATCCAATACTTGTTTCCGATGCGGTGGAGATTAAAAAGCCTAATCCGGAAATATTTAGTATTGCGCTGGCCCAAACCGGATTGAAGAACGGCGAAGTAGTTTTTGTGGGGGACAGCAAAGATGATATTTACGGCGCAATTGCGGCGGGAATAAAACCAATTTTAATTAAGCATAACGGCGGCAATCAAACAGACACTCCAAAAGAATTTGAAAACATTACTACAATTTATTCTCTTTCCCAGCTACTGGAGTAGTTTTTAATTTCACATTCCTTTTTAAAGATTCTTTTGCTTTCCCATTTCCCAAACTCTGTTAAAATAAATTTTGATAAGTAAGTAACGTTTTCTTATTCAAGCGCGTCTAAAAACCGTAAAACAAATTCCATCATTTAAATTCTTCGGAAAGTTTGGAGCAGTCTGTATGAAGTTAAAATCTACAACGTTATGGGGACTTTTATTTTTTGCATTCTTCGCAATTATCAAAGCCCAGCAAACATCACCGGAACAGAAACCGGCAATTAATGCCGAAAGGATAGATTCTCCTATTGAATTGACTGGAAAGCTTGATAATCCGCAGTGGAATAAAGCCAAGTCATTCGAACTTAACTATGAAATCCGTCCCGGCGATAATACCCAATCCAAACAGAAAACCACCGTAAGAATTCTTTACGATAATGAGTTTCTCTATTTCGGATTCGATTGCTTGGACGACGATCCGAAAAGCATACGCGCTAACGTTAGCGACCGTGATAAAATTTATAATGATGATTTTGTAATTGTTGTGTTCGATACTTACGGCGATTACCAAAAATCTTACGAGTTTGCGGTTAATCCATACGGCAACCAAGGTGACCTTTTAGCTACAATGGATAATGAAGATGCCTCGATGGATTATATCTGGTACTCGGCGGCTTCCTTAAACGACCATGGCTGGACTGCTGAATTGAAAATCCCATTCAAGAGTTTAGCCTTTTCGGAAAAAGAAGAACACACATGGCCTATGCATGTTATTAGAACCATTCCTAGAGAGAGCCGTTATCAAGTCTCTTGGATGAAGGTTGATAGAAACATTCCAACCTTTATGCCGCAAGCTGGGTTGCTAACCGGATTAAAAAACATTAAGAGCGGTGGAAATTTAGAATTGCTTCCTTATGTTATTGGTCAAAGCAATGGTCAGTTAACAGATTTTGACAATCCATCTTCTAAATTTAAATTCGATCCGTTAAAAGGAAGAATCGGTGCCGGATTAAAATATTCTCCTAGCCAAGCATTATCACTTGAAGCGGTTATCAATCCCGATTTCAGCCAGATTGAATCCGATGCTGAACAAATTGAAATCAACACAACATTTGCTCTTAATTATGATGAGAAGCGTCCCTTCTTCTTAACCGGAAATGATCTGCTTCAAACGCCAATGTATTATTCACGTTCTATTAATAATCCTTTAGGTGCCGGTAGAGTTTTAGGAAAGAGCGGCAATCTTTCTTATCTGGTTCTTTCCGCTTACGATAGAAATACTATTGTTGAAGTTCCGGGTGAAGAAAGAAGCAATCTTGTTTCTACCGATTTGAAATCTTTGGCAACAATTGGAAGATTACGTTACGATTTTGGCGATGAAAATTATTTAGGCTTGCTTGGGCTTGGAAGAAACATTGATGACGCAAGCAATTATGTTATAGGTCTCGACTGGAATTATAAGTTTTGGTCCAACTGGTACTTTAGCGGAGAAGGTTTTTTAAGCAAGACAAAAGAATTAAATAACACAGCGCTGTTTGGCAATACAAGAAAGTTTGGAAATACAAATCATACAGCTGCCTTTGATGGTGAAAGTTATTCGGGCGATGGTCTACATCTTTCTCTTTCTTACAATAGCCGCGCGTATAGTTTTGCAACTGTGTTTAATAATTTCTCCCCTACGTATCAAACTTATAACGGATTGTTCGGGCAAGTAAATTACCGTCAGCTGTATATGGAACATGAATATCAATTCTATCCTACGGATTCTTTTATTGATAGCTGGGGAATTTCTCTGCAAGGAGAAATGCAGTTTAATTTCAGTGGTATTAAGCGAGAGCAGTATGTAATGCCGCAGCTTTACTTTACACTAAAGGGACAGACAAATATTTCTATTAACTATTTGTTGGTAAATGATGAACGCTTCGGCAACGTCTGGTTCGAAAAAATTAATAGAATTATTTTCAATATAAACACGCGTCCAATTAAAGAACTTTCCTTTTACGCAAACGGACAAATCGGAAATTTCATTTACAGATCATCTAAGCCGGAGATGGGTGAAGGACATAATTTCTACGCCGGTATGACTGTCCGCCCAAGTTCTAAAATCAATATCTCGTTCGATTACTCACGCGCTAATCTTTCCGGCAAAGCAAAGGAAAATTTATTTTATGACGGCAACATTTACCGCATAGTAGGCATCTATCAATTCAATTCGGAAATGTACGTGCGTGTTATTACTCAGTACAATTCATTCGATAAATCGTTTAATCTGTATCCTCTTTTCAGCTATAAGCTGAATGCGTTTACAACATTCTACGCCGGCGCTACATCAAGTTATGCCGAATACAATGAAATCGGTTTGAAGAACACAGCTCAGCAATACTTTGTTAAGATTCAGTATTTGCTGGGCGTGTAATGGTTTTAAAAATCCCTCTCTTTTTTTGAGGAGAGGGATTTAGGGCAATGCTATCATGTTAAGTTGTGGGCTAAAGCCCATTCATTTTTTTCTTGAATTAACCCCGCGCTTAAGCGCGGGGTTATAAGTATAGTACCTCCTATTGGACTTTAGTCCAAAGCCTAATGTATTTAACCAGACAGCATTGGGGATTTAGGGTGAGGTAGAAAAACCACATTGCAAAACCTACCTCATCCGTCCCGCTTAGCGGGACACCTTCTCCTTAGTAAGGAGAAGGAACACAAACTTGCTTCTCAAATCTTAACCCGATAGTTTTCGCTGTAAGTTTATACGGGTGAATAAATGAACGACCTAGTTCTCAAAGACAAAGAAATCTATCCAACCGAAGAAGTTATTTTCTCCCACATCGGCAAAACGCAAACATATTGGGAAGCCTTATTCGATCACATTCATGCAAACCATCCCGATTTTAAAGAAGAGTGGCGCTACTATAACGACGGCAAAAGCTGGCTGATGAAGATTACTCACAAAGCCAATACAATCTTCTGGCTTTCTGTAATTCCTAAAGCGTTCAGGATTACTTTTTACTTTGGCGATAAAGCCGAGCCGGCAATTTTGAATAGCGCGATACCCGATGAACTGAAAAAAGACTTTATGGAAGGAAAGCGGTACGGCAAAATCCGAGGACTGACACTTGTGATGAAGAATAAGAATAATATCGAATCCGCAAAGGAGCTTATTACTGTTAAGCTGAACACTAAGTAGTCTCTAGCCTTAAACTAAAAAGAGCCTTTGCAAAAGTAGATTGCAGATTTTCCAATTCTTGATTATCTAACCTTCAATGGCTAAGTTGCAAACAACAACGTGGTTCCATACAAATCAATTACGGGGGAACCGGAAGTGAACGAAGAAGTAAGAACTAAGAATTTTCTAAATAGATTTCTATCGAATAAATTGAATCGACGCTGGTGGATAACGATCTGGGTTTATTGTTCGCTCGCGTGTTAATTAATAGCTAATCATAAATCTTGGAATATTTATGAGTGATTTTACATACGAACTTCCAGACGAGAGGGTATTCTTGCACACTTTGAGAAGTTATTTTGATTCTGTTAAGAATGTCGAACTTGCTTCATTATTACTTGGATCAAGATGTCATTTTGCAACAACTTCATCATTTTCTCATAGAAGATGGAATTCCTATGATTATACATTCATTCTATACGTAAAGGTTGATTCATTACATAAATTTAATGACGATCTGAAGAGTGAATTATTCAAAGCAGTTGATGTTGTTTTTCCAAAAGAAGCTGGATATGATCTTTGTGAGGTTATCATTTCTCCGCTTTTAGAAGCACCTCCAGATGATGACGAATTATTGCAAAATAGTGGAACGCTCCAATCTAGCGCACCAATTGAATATGATGGCTTACGATTTAGGTCAAAAACAGAAATAAAAGTTTATGATGAACTTAAAAAAAGAGATGTCTTATTCTTCGCAAATTCAACAGCAATTCTTGGAAACAAGGGAATTAAAAGGGAGCCAGATTTTCTCATATGTCAAAATGGAAACTGGGGAATACTTGAAGTTATGGGAGATCAATATCATACTGGGGCAAATGCCATGAAGGATCATGATCGCGCAAGATTATTTAAAGATTATGGATTATTTTTTATAGAGTTTTATGATGCTGTAAAATGTTACAATTACCCAGACAAAGTCGTCGCTGATTTTTTATTGCGTTTAAGTAAAGTTAAAAGTGGTTAACATGCGTTTCAACAACGACCGCTTATTCGAGTCGTCTTTTCCGTTGCGTCAGGACTTCCATCCTTGAGGCTATAAGTACACTATTCCGAACATACTCGAATAGCGATTAAAACTATATGGATTATTTATGAAAGCAAAAAAAAGTGATACAAAGAAAGTGTTTTTGAAAAAGGGAACTTGCTCTCGCACACTCTTCTATATTCTAAATCGTGAATTCGGCAACTTAAAGGAAGAAGAAGAGCAAGCCTCAGATCCGCTTGCCGGCGGGATAGCTCAAGAAGGATATCAATGTGGAATGCTGTGGGGAGCGGCGTTAGCCGTTGGAGCCGAATCCTTCCGCAGATATGAAAACCACGGAGAAGCTATTGCCCACGCTATAAGTGCAACTCAATACATCTTGGAATCATTCATCAATAGAGCAAAAAGTGCTAACTGCGGTGTAATTACTAATTGCGATTTTAACGGCAAATTTGGTTTGGCTAAATTTTTAATCACGGGTAAACCTTTAATCTGTTTTAATCTCGCGGATAAATGGGCGCCAGAGGCAATCCAATCGGCAAACGCGGGTTTATCTCAACAACCTACAGATTCACCAGAATTACCGGTAAGCTGCGCTTCAGAAGTAGTTAAGAAGATGGGTGGAAGTAATGAAGAAATGGTAATGGTTGCGGGATTTGCCGGAGGATTTGGTCTTAGCGGTAATGCATGCGGAGCTTTAAGTGCCGCAATATGGATGAATACACTGGCTAGAGTAAGACAACAAAACTATAAACATTCATTATCCGATCCGGGTTTGAATAAAATTATGACAACATTCTTTGAGGAGACTAGTTATAAGATGGAATGTTGGAAAATATGCGGACAGCATTTCAAAACAATAAATGATCATACGGAATTTATAAAAAACGGCGGCTGCCAAAAACTGATTAATGTTTTGGCAAAATCATAATACTCTAAAAAGGTGGGACATTTCATTAGTGTTGTCCTGTTCGGCAACTCGGTAACAAATAGTTAATTAAGAACTTAAAAACAGAAAGATTAGGTGTAATTAGGATGAAAGAGAAAAACGAAATAGATCCTCAAGTGATTTTTAATTCCCGTTTAATAAATGCTTCTCCGCAAAAAATATTTTCAGCCTTTTCTGAACCAGAACATTTACAAAACTGGTGGGGCCCAAACGGATTTACAAATACATTCCAAGAATTTAATTTCTCCAAAGATGGAGTTTGGAATTTTGTTATGCATGGCCCAGACGGCAGAGATTATATTAATAAAAGTATCTTTCGGGAAATTATAAAAGCAAAGAAAATTGTTATAGAGCATTTAAATGCCCCCCATTTTATACTGACTGTAACATTGGAAGAGGTGGAAAATAAAACAAGAATCAGCTGGTCAATGCTTTTTGATTCGGTTGAAACGAGAAACAATGTTGCGGCTTATGTAGGGGATGCCAATGAACAAAATTTTGATCGATTGGAAAATGAAATCACTTTAATAAAATAAGTAACACCAAAGCCCATCCGTTTGTTAACATGCAAGGTGTGTTACGTGCACAAAGCTGTCAAATTATTCTAAACTTGAATCACGAAATTATCGACATAAACCTAAAGAGCTTTAATTGCAGAAAGGAAAAGAAGAAATGCAAAAAGCAAAAGAGATAAAAGCGAAACAACGTGAAGAACTGCTCAAAATATTGAAAGAACGGTTCGAGAAAAATATGAACCGCCATAAAGACCTTGTATGGTCTAAAGTAAAAACAAAGCTGGAGGCTGATGCTGAAAAACTCTGGTCACTTAGCGAAATGGAAAGAACGGGGGGCGAGCCGGATGTTGTAGGCTACGATAAAAAGAAGGGCGAATATATTTTCTTTGATTGCTCGGCAGAAAGTCCTAAAGAGCGCAGAAGCGTTTGTTACGACCGTAAAGCGCTTGACTCGAGGAAAGAATTCAAACCAAAAGATAATGCTATGGATATGGCAGCGGCGATGGGTATCGAGATTTTAACGGAAGAAGAATACAAAGAGCTTCAAAAACTTGGTAATTTCGATTTGAAAACATCAAGCTGGATAAAAACGCCAGATGAAATTAGAAAACTCGGTGGAGCCATTTTTGCCGACCGACGCTACGATCACGTTTTTATTTATCATAACGGTGCGGAATCTTATTATGCAGTCAGAGGGTTTCGCGGCTCGCTAAGAGTTTAAGTGTTAAGATATTTAGCGTCTGGACGAAAGCCCCGACACATTCTCGAATTATTTCGATTAACAGTCACCGGAGAATATCGGTATGAACCTAAGCAAAATAAATTCAAGTACCATTGCAATAATTGTAGCCGCTGCAATCATTTTGGCCGCCGGCTTTTACACTCAGAACGTAGGGTTCCAACTAGCCGGCCCCTTAGTTCTATTGGTTGGTTGCATTCTAGCATTCAACCAAGAACGTGGCCGCAATGGCGATAAAACAATGTAACTAACGCATTATCAACACGTCACATATAAGCACAAAAAGGAGTATAAATTGAGCAGAATTATAAAATTTGGTGAAGATGTAGAGGGATACAACATTCCGGTATTAAACGAGCGTGAAGTAAGAGCAGCCGCGGGAATGTTGTTTTTACTAATGTTCATCGCGTTAATGATGATTCTTTTCCAAGGAAATTTTTTATTGATAAAATATGGTATAGTCATTTTCCTAACGGATTTTCTAATACGCGTTTTTATTAATCCTAAGTATGCCCCAACATTAATATTGGCGCGGTTGATAGTAAGAAATCAAGTTCCGGAATATGTTGGAGCGCAGCAGAAAAAGTTTGCATGGATGATAGGTGTAGTATTAGCGGCTGCAATGTTTGTCTTTTTCATATTTGTAAATGCATATAGCATAATAACCGGACTGATATGTTTAGTCTGCTTAATATTTCTATTCTTCGAATCGGTCTTTGGTATTTGTCTGGGATGCAAGTTTTATTCAATGGTTTACAAAGAGAAAGCACAATATTGTCCGGGCGAAGTATGCGACGTAAAAGCAAAACAAGACATACAGAAAACATCGTGGGTTCAACTGCTGGTTGTACTTGGATTTATCGGCTACATTTTACTAACAGTGTTTTTGTTCAACGATAAGTTAAGCGAAAAACCGCACGACTTGTTTGGAATAGAGAGTTCAACACAACCAAACAATAAAAAAGTTAACTAAAAACCTTATAGGGACAAAATGAAACAATGGTATGAAGCGTTATTTGAAAATTATGGCAACAAGTATGAAAGTGAATGTTTTACAAAAGGCACATTAGGCGAATGTGATTTTATTGAGAAAGAAGCTAATTACAACAAGAGTTTGCAGATCCTTGATATCGGCTGCGGAACCGGTAGGCATTCGCTAGAATTAACAAGACGCGGTTATAGTTTAACCGGTGTCGATCTTTCGGAATCAATGTTAAACAGAGCTAAAGAGAGTGCGCAAAAAGAAAATTTGAAAATTAATTTTCAGATTGGTGACGCGAGAGAGTTGAAATTCTCAAACGAATTTGATTTGGCAATTATGTTATGCGAAGGTGCGTTTCCGTTAATGGAAACTGATGAAATGAATTTTCAGATTCTGGAATGTGCTTCACGCTCCTTAAAACAAAACGGCAAGCTAATTTTCACAACTCTTAACGGACTCTTTCCGCTATTTCATTCGGTTAAAGATTTTCTGGCAAGCAAGACCGAGGAGGGAAACGCTACATACGGAGGTAATTCGTTCGACTTAATGACATTCCGGGATATCAGCACAACTTCCTTCGAGGATGATTCCGGCAACACAAAAGAATTAAATAGCAATGAAAGATATTATGTGCCGTCGGAAATCACATGGCTCTTGAAGTCTCTTGGTTTTAAAACAATTGATATCTTTGGTGCAAAACTCGGAGCTTTCAGTCGAGAGGATAAGTTAACAACCGAAGATTTCGAAATGCTGGTTATTGCTAGCAAATAATTATATTTATCAACGGACAAATATATCAAGCATATATGACGATAAGATTTGTCCACTTTTTTGTAGAAGAATTCAATTATTCGGAGCTGGACAATTAAAGAAAGAGATTGTTGTATTAATAAAAAGTCCCGCATTCGCGGGACTTTTTATATGCTGCTGCAAAGCCGGCATTCAGAGGTTCACGGGAGAAATTTCTCGGATTACTTTCGACAAATTGCAATAGAATTTTCAGTAGCGAATAAATATTTGAAGGTTTGCTAATGTATTCATCGCAGCCGGCATCTAGTGCGTTTAATCTATCATGCTGAAAAGCATGTGCAGTATAACAAACTACGGGAATGGAAGAGGTGAAAGAATTCAGTTTTATTTCTTTCGTGAGTTCGAGTCCGTTTTTTTGTCCTTTAATGGAGATATCCATTAAAAAAATATCATATTTATTTTTTCCCGTTAATTCATAAAATGTTTCAGATGAATCACACGAATCAACTTCGAAATATCTTCCTAAAAATAGAGCGAGAAATTTTTGATTCTCGTAATCGTCTTCAACAATTAAAAGTTTGGGCTTTTCGTTGGGTTGTTGCCCCATGTTTTATCTCCGTTTAAAATAACCGTGAAAGTGGTTCCGATTTCTTGTTCGCTTGCTACGTGAATTTTTGCATTATTAAGACTGGCAAAGCTATTTGCAATTGCTAAACCAAGTCCGGTTCCGTCAAAGCGTCGGGTGTATCCCATTTCTTCCTGTGTAAATGGAACAAACAATCTATCAATGAACTCTTTGGACATCCCCTTACCTGTATCTATAATATCAACACATAAATTCGAATCGCTTCGGTATATTTTTATTTCAACACTTCCTTGCTTGGTGTATTTAATTGAGTTGTCAATTAAGTTTATGAAAACCTGTGCAATTGAGTAGTGATCGCAGTAAACAATTACAGCATCTTCAAGTGTATTGGTTAGAGTTAACTGCAATCCTTTTTCTTCGGCAAAGGAATTGTATTCCAAGTAGATTGTGTTGAGAAGTGAATAAATATCAACTCGTTCAAAACGTGCGTCGTAACGTCCGGTTTGAATTTGCGACATGTTTAATAATAAATCAAATGTGCGGTATAACCGCTTGCTGTTGTTCTTTACAGATTTTAAAATGTTGTTTAAGTCAGGTCGCTCAGAATTTTGTAACTCGTCGCCTAGCAAATCCGCATATCCAACTATAACGTTAAGTGGAGAGCGAATTTCGTGTGAGATTTGAGCTAAGAAAAATTCTTTGAGTTTCTTGGATTCTTCCGCTTTAACTAATGCTTCCTTAAGATCTTGTTCTGTTAATTTTAATTCTGTTATATCTCTGCCGTAAACTTGGCACATTTTGAATTTCTGACTTCCAACAATTAAAAATTGGTAGTAGCTTTTTTCAAACGGAACCGTATTCATTAAAGTCTTGCCGGCTTCAATAACTTCCAGCAAATTATACTCCTTAGTAAATGGAAGTATTGTTTGTACTTGCTCGCCAAGCAAAATTTTATGAGGAAATATTTTGTGAGCAGAGTTGTTTGCGAGTATGATTTTGCCTGTTTCGTCAAATCTAAAAATTGGATCCGGCGAAAGTGAAGCAAAGAGAGCCATTAATTCGGCTTGCTGAAGTTTAAGATTTTCTTCTTCGGCAAGATGCTTCTTTCTCATCGGAATGATGATAAAACGGTTGTATACAAGGATAACCATTATCATCACTGCCATTAGGAAAAGCCCGAACAACAAAGGATTTTCTACACTAATGTACGATTCCGGCCCCATCTTCTCTAACGACCGAAAAGAAGAGTCCAAAGAAGATTTGGGCAACACTTGTAATAACAAAAAATGCAGATGCATCGGCAAAGCCAATCAATAGGTTGAAGAATTTTAGAATTATCGTGATTATGTAAAACACAAGCATTAGATAAAAAATATTTAACTTTTTATGCTCTACATAAGAGGTAATTAACCATTTTAAGAATACAAACAACAGAACAACATCCATGCATATAAAAATAATATGATAATGTTTTGTCGTCATATACGGAATAAAAACTATAAAAAGTATGGGTAATGAAATAAAAACATATTTCAACTTTTTAAGAATGTCCTCTGTAGTAATGCTTATAATAAGTAGATATATGAATAATGCAATTAACCACAGCGGCATGCTTGTTCTTGTAATAATTCCAAATAGCAGAGTCGCCGGATCAATTACAGCGAGCACTAAAAAAAAATCGAACATATAAGTTTTATATTGCCTAATGGCAGGCAGTATCCAAGCAATTATACTGGCGAAATACAATAGCTTTATGAAGTCAGCAAAGTTCATTATTCAAAGCAAAGTGGTGGACAAGGCATAGACATTTCTAGTGTGATATCTGATGCTGTTAATGTTAGTGTTGAACTTCTCTCTTCAACTTGTATTGCAGAACTCCCTATTAGTGATATGAACTCTGCAACTTTATCTTTGCTGAAAGCATAAGATGTTGTTTCCAGACCACTAATTGCCTGAACTTCACCGGCGAGAACTTGCTTCTTTTCGTTGGCGATAGAGATGCGTCCATTTTTAACAACTATTAATACGTAATCTTTAGCTCGAAGTAAGGCTTGCTTTAGAATATTCGGCTTTAATTCAAATGATTTTTTTACTTCGCCGAACAGTGTTTTGGCTTCTTTCTTATCGAAGATTTTTCCTACAAAACCCATTCTTCCCTGGGCGTTCGCACTTGCGGAAAATAATAACGCTAGGGTTAGAGTAATCCCCATGATTTTTCTTAACATAAATTCTCCTGGCTGGTTTGAATTTTTGCTTTATATAAGACCTAAAAGGGTGTTAAAATATATTTAGTTTTAACAATATAAGCGAGAAGATTATTATAAATATTTGCCCGGAATTTTTGCGCCGCAATTCTTGCATAAACCAGAAGAAACATTAACCGAGGTTACAGAATGCCAGCTACGTTCAATTAGAATGCTTCTGCAATTGGAGCAATAAGTAGATTGGCTTTCCGGGTGGTGAACATTGCCTGTATAGCAATATTTGATTCCCATTTGAAGAGCTATTTGTCTAGCCGTTATTACTGTGGAAGGTGGCGTTGCTGCTTTATCAATTAATTTAAAGTCTGGATGAAATGCTGTAAAGTGCAATGGAACTTCGCTTCCCAAATTTGTTAGTATCCAATTGCACATCCGCTTTATTTCATCTTCGGAGTCATTCTCGTTGGGTATGAGCAATGTAGTTATTTCAAACCAAATGTTTGTTTCATTTTTCAGCCATAAAAGAGTATCAAGTACCGGAGCCAAATGAGAGAAAGTTAGTTTGTGATAGAACATTTCTGAAAATGATTTAAGATCAATATTGGCTGCATCAATGTATTCAAACACTTCTTTACGAGCGGCTTTTTCGATGTATCCTGCTGTAACCATTACGGAATTAATTTTTTCTTCGCGGGCAATTTTTGAAACATCAATAACGTATTCTCCGAAGATAACTGGATCGTTGTAGGTAAAAGCAATAGAAGGAGTTTTGTGTTTGATTGCTAAGGCAACTACTTCTTCTGGCGAGACATATTGTGAATGAATAGAGTTTAATTTTGCCTTACTGATAGACCAATTCTGACAAAACTTACATCCCAAATTGCAACCAGCGGTACCAAAGTTAAGTATAGTTGAACCGGGCAAGAAATGATTAAGCGGTTTTTTTTCGATTGGATCAATTGCAAATCCCGTTGGTCTGCCGTATCCAATTGAATAAAGCTTGCCTCCGATGTTTTGACGTATAAAACAAAAACCAATTTGATTTTCACCAATGGTACAAAAGCGGGGACATAGTGTGCAGAGCAATTTTCCATTTTCATGCGGTTCCCACCATTTTGCTGTCTTTAATTCTTCTTGATGGGATTTCATTTTTTACCTAAACTAAACCCCGATTTCACTTATGTGAAATCGGGATACGATTTAATTGTTAAACTACTTCGAAGCGAATCCAGTTTTCTCTAGCGTTCTTCATTTTCAAACCGCCCTCAGTAAAAATAACTAGATCGCCTTTATCAACAATCTCTTGATCGAGCAGCATCTTGTGAACGATTTTAGCGGCGTTATGTCTATCGCTGATATCTTTGCAGTGAAGAGAAATAACTCCCCACTTAAGAGAAAGCTTATTCATCGTTTCAAAACTGCTGGAAACAGCTACAATCAATCCTTGCGGTCTAAACTTAGAAAGACTATTTGGAGTATTTCCTTTTTCTGTGAAAGCGACTATGGCTTTTGCATTAATTTGTTTGCTTATAGAACAAATTCCTTTATTCATAGAATCAAAAAGATTCTCGTCAATGTATTCCGGCTTTGAAAAATTTATTTCTTTTTCGAATTCGTAAGCGCGTTCGGCATTTACAATAATTTCGTTCATTAGTTTAACGGCTTGTGCCGGATATTTACCAACAGATGTTTCCGCACTTAACATCACAACATCGGTTCCATCCCATACTGCATTTGCAACGTCTGAAGCTTCCGCACGTGTTGGAACCGGATTGCTCACCATAGATTCAAGCATTTGTGTTGCTGTAATTACAAGCTTTCCAAGTTCGTTGCATCGTTTAATAATTCTTTTTTGAATGATCGGTACTTCATAAGATTTTAATTCAACTCCAAGATCACCGCGGGCAACCATTATTCCATCGGCAGCATGAACGATGCTTTCGAAATTGGAAACGGCTTCCGGCTTTTCAATCTTTGCGATGATTGGAATTTCAAATCCTCGCTCAGCCATCCACTTTTTAAGTTGCAGTATGTCCGTAGCGTTGCGAACGAATGAAAGGGCGACAAAATCTACCCGGTGTTTAAGTGCGAATTCCAGGTTTGTGAGATCTTTCTCGGTTACGGATGGTGTGCTAAGTTTCATTCCGGGAAGGTTCATTCCTTTTTTTGGTTTTAGTTTTCCGCCCTCTATAACTTCGCAGATTACAGAATTTTTTTGCTTGCTCACAACTTTAAGGTGAATCAATCCATCATCTATTAGAATTTTGTTTCCCACTTCAGCATCCTTTGCAAGTAGAGAATAGGATGTGGAAATTCTTGATGATGTGCCAATTACTTTTTCAGTAGTTATTTCAATTAGTTGCCCTTTCTCAATAACAATTTCCGGTGCTTCCAATTCGCCAATTCTAATTTTGGGTCCTTGAAGATCAATTAGAATTGGAATAGGCAAAGATTTTGAAACGCATAAATCATTTATAGAATGAAATACCTTTTCGAAGTATTCAAAATTACCATGTGAAAAATTCAACCGGAATGCATTACATCCCGCATCGATTAACGCTTCTAAATTCTCAATAGAATCTACTGCCGGTCCAATGGTAGCTAGTATTTTAGTCTTTGCAAAAACTTTACTCACTTTTTCCTTCCTTTGTTTGATTTTACTTTTGTTACAGTTTTAGATTTTTTAACATTTTTGTTTTCAGAAACCGGACGCAAACGCTTTCGCATCAGTTTCAATTCTTTTTCAACTTCGCCAAAAATTGTGTTCGATTCCCAGCTTCCATTTTTTTGTTGGCTGCCGGCCTTTATTCCGGTAAGTATTTCAATAGCTTCTCCAACTTTTGTTACGGAGTGAATATGAAAATTTCCTTCAGTAACCGCATTTATAACCTCATCCTTCAGCATTAAGTCTTTTACATTTTGCTGTGGAATAATTACACCTTGTTTACCGGTAAGTCCACTTCCCAAACAAGTATCGAAGAATCCTTCAATTTTTTCATTAACGCCGCCGATTGGCTGGATTTCCCCTTTTTGATTTACCGAGCCGGTAATAGCGAATGACTGCCTTATCGGAATGTTTGAGATTGCTGAAAGCAACGCGGCAATTTCCGTAATAGAGGCGCTGTCCCCGTCAATCATTCCGTAACCTTGTTCAAAAACTAAACTCGCTGTAAATGAAAGTGGAATATGTTTGCCGAAATTTTCTCTAAAGTAGCCGGAGATAATTAACACACCTTTGTTGTGAGTATTGCCGCTCATGCCGGCTTCACGTTCAACATTGATAATATTTCCATTACCTAAGCCAACAGATGCAGTTATACGCGTTGGCTTGCCAAATCCATAATCACCGCTTTCATAAACAGCTAACCCGTTTATCGTTCCAACACGTTCTCCATCAGTATCAATTAAGAAGGTTTTCTCTTTTATCATTTCGGAAACTTTCGATTCATAAAGTCCATGTCTTTCTTTGGCGGCTATATAGGCATGGTTAACATCTTTGTTTTTTACAAATTTATTCCCATTTGATCTGGCCCAAAAAGAGGCTTCACGAGCTAGATCTGCTATGTATGCAAACCGTGTTGTGAGCTTGTTTTTTTCTCCGGCATATCGTGCACCATATTCCGTTATTCTCGCAATAGCGGATTTATCAAACTCCAAAAGCTTTTCATTCGCAATTAATTTTTTGATAACAGCCGCATATTCATTCACTGCAACATCAGTACGTTTCATTTCGTAATCAAAATCTGCTTTGATCTTGAAAACCTTATTGAAATCATCTTCGTAGTTAGAAAGAAGTGAATAGATATAACCGCTTCCAATCAAAATTACTTTTGTGTTAATTTCAATCGGTTCCGGTTTTAAGACGCTGGGCGAAAATTGATAGAGATTGGAAATGTCTTGTATTTCCAATTGACCGTAAAGCAGAACCCGTTTCAGAGCTTTCCAAACCCCGGGTTCTTGAAATGCGTCTTTTGCATTAAGTATTAGATAGCCTCCGTTTGCTCTTAGGAGTGATCCGGCTTTAATCCTTGTAAAATCTGCGTACCATCCGCCTCGTCCGTCGCTATATTTTTCAATCGTACCGAATAGATTGCTGTATGTTGGTGAAGTTTCAACAATAATTGGGCATTTTTTCAATTTCGAGTTATCGTGAATAATGTTTACTTCATATTCTTTTAAGTAATCAATGATTACGCCTTCTTCGGATTCTTCACGCACCGGTTTCTTGCCTTTGAACACATCAAGGTTCTGAATAATATTATCTTCAACTTTCTGCATGTACTTTGTAACGCGGGCGTTGTGGTATTTCTTTTTTATTTCATCAATCGTTACAGAAATTAATCCGTTTACAAAATTGCTCTCCAGCTGAACAAGTCTTTCTTGAAACTCTTGTGTTTGTTTTAAGCTGTTCCGGAAAACAAGTTGAAGTTCTTCTTGATAACTCGCGTACTTATTAATCAATTGCTCGCGCTGCTCACTGCTGATTTTTTCTGCCTTTACTAAATCATTAAGCTGGTAAAGATTTACCGGAGTATTATCAAACACAGCAAAAATTTCGGGACGAATCATCTCGCCATCTTTAACTTGTCCAAGTGTAAAATTGTCTTTCTTTAATTTTTCCTCAAAGTAAGACATCATCTTTTGCTGCTTCTGTCCAAACTCTGCAATTATTTTTTTCTTTTCAGAGACGAAAGGTTCTGCTTCAAGTAACTGGGGAATTTTTTCTTGAAAGAATTTTATTACCCGCGCAAGATCACGTCTAAATTTTACTGCTTGCCCAGCGGGAAATTGCAGAAGAATCGGATGGTCTTCGTCGCCAAAGTTGTTAACATATGCATAGTCTCGAAGGTTTTCGCAATCACTCGCAATTGCCTCCAGCATCATTTTAATGGTTGAAAATTTTCCGGTTCCGCTTAAACCGGTAATAAAAATATTGTAGCCGGGACTTTTCAAATCGACGCCAAGTCGCAGCGCTTTTAACGCACGCTCTTGACCAACAATTCCCTCCATTGGTTTTAAGTCAGTTGTAGTCTCAAATTCAAAAACACTTGGGTCACAATACCATTTTAATTCTTCCGGTTTCAGTTTTTTAACTAGTTTAGCCTTAATTAGAGCCATTGTCTCATCCAAATTTTCTAGAGGAATTACCTACAAAATAAAGATAATCCGCTAAAGATGCGGGAACTTGACGTGCCAAATTTTCCCGCATAAGTTTCTTAACTTTACGGCGCAAAAATCCTTCCGTCTTGTGGCGGGAAGGGTATTTTCTATTTTAAAATACTGAAAAGGAATTATGAAGCAGCCTTTCGAGCAGATTATTGATAAGATTGAATCGTTCCGGAATTTGCATGAACAAATTAAGTTAGGTGAAAAACAAATTCTTGTATCTCCATTCTCCGGTTCAACAAGAAGTTTATTTATACAAAGAATTGTCGATTCGGAAAATCAAATTTTAGTTTTACTTCCATCTGTTCAATTAGTAAATGAAATCAAAGTAGAGCTTTCGATTTTAGGTATGGAAAAATCCGTTGTCGCTGCGGACGACCTTTCCCCCGAAATGCTGCAAGAAAAATTAACGGACCTAAATTCTAGAAACCACTTTGTTCTACTTTCCACTTACGAACTTCTAAAGCTAAAGCTTCCTTCTAAACAAAACATAGAATCGAATACTACCAATATTGAGATAGGCGGAAATTTAAGCTACGACGACCTCATCGAATACTTTAACGAAATAAATTATAACCGTGATAAATATGTAGAACAGCCGGGGGATTTTGCAGTGCGCGGTTCTATTATTGATTTCTGGTCTTACAGCGAAAAGCAGCCGTGCCGTTTAGAGTTTGATGGCGACTTCATTGAATCAATACGACACTTTGATGCAGAAACACAGCGCTCAGCTGATAAATTAGAACGTGTTACTCTTGCTGTTTCACTTGCTTCAATTCCCAAAAACACGGGAGACATTTTCGACTACTTGAGCAATCCCTTAATTATTGCCGATGATTATGAATTGCAAAACCTCTTTAAGAAAGAAAGTGCTGCTAAAGAAAAAGATACAACCGATGATATTGATGATGATTTAAGAGAAGAATTGTACGAAGGAGAAGACGCCGAAGAACATGAGCAATCGAAAGAAGAGGATCAAGAAAAGAATGAAAATCTCAGTTTAGAAGAATTGTTTAGTAAAAATGCCCGCTGGCTGATTGAGTCTGCAATTGGGCAAGATAACAGAGTTGAACTGCATTTTTCGGAGTCGCCGGTAATTAACTCCAGCTACGAACTATTGGCAAATGTTCTCATCGATTACTCAAGCAAGAATTATCAGATCTACATTGCTGTTGAAAACGAATTACAAAGCAAACGTTTGTATGATCTGCTATGCGAAATCAAAAGTGATATTGCCCGCTTGTTCGAATCGGGAACAGTGAAACTGCAAGTCTTTCCAATTAAGAGCGGTTTCGTTGATAAGCAATCGAAGCTATTTGTTCTTACAGATTATCAGATTTTTAACAAGCCTTATAGAACAAAGCTTTCCACTAAAGCGAAGTACAGAAAATCCCGTGTAAAGGATTTTGCCTCAATAAAACGGGGCGATTATGTTGTTCACGAAGGTTTTGGAATTGGACAGTATGCCGGGTTGGAGAAAATCAAGATTGGCGATATCGAACAAGAATCGATAAAGATATTATATGCCGAAGGGGGCGTTGTATATGTTAATCTAAATTATCTCTCGCTAGTAAAAAAATTCTCTTCGCAAGACAATGCCCAGCCAAAGCTTTCTGTGCTTGGCGGAAGCGAGTGGAAGACAACTAAGAAAAAAGTTAAAGCGAAAATTAAAGAAGCCGCGCGCGAGCTTATTACTTTATATGCAAAACGCAAAGCCGCCAAAGGTTTTTCATTCAGCGCAGATTCCATTTGGCAGCGCGAACTGGAAGCTTCTTTCATGTACGAAGACACACCCGATCAAACAAAAGTTACGGAAGAAGTTAAAGGCGATATGGAAGGAGAGAATCCGATGGATCGCCTTGTGTGCGGCGATGTTGGATTCGGCAAGACGGAAATTGCGGTACGAGCTGCGTTCAAAGCGATGAATGATGGTAAACAAGTTGCTCTTCTTGCGCCTACAACAATTTTAACAGAACAACATTTCAACACATTTAAGAATCGGCTTTCACAATATCCGGTAAGAGTAGAAGCGCTTTCCCGGTTTCAGTCGACAGTTAAGCAAAAAGAAATTGTAGAGAAATTGGCAAAAGGTGAAGTTGATATTGTAATTGGAACGCACCGGCTACTTTCGAAGGATATAAAATTTAAAGACTTGGGTTTACTAATTATAGATGAAGAACATCGCTTTGGTGTAATGGCTAAGGAAAAGCTTCGTTCTTATAAGGCTAATGTTGATACGCTTACACTTACAGCTACGCCAATTCCTAGAACACTTAATTTATCTTTACTTGGCGCGCGCGATCTTTCAATTATGGCAACGCCACCGCCAAACCGTCAGCCTATCTATACAAAAGTTGCGATGTTCGAAATTCCAAAAGTGCGTGAGTGGATTCTAAGCGAGATTAGAAGAAACGGACAAGTCTATTTTGTTCACGATAGAATTCAATCGATAGAAAAAATCGCCGCTTATGTTAAAAAGTATGTACCGGAAATTAACATCGGCATAGCGCACGGAAGAATGAAACCAGCTGAACTTGAAAAAATCATATATGGGTTTTTGAATAAACAGTATCACATGCTTATCTCTACAAAAATTATTGAAAGCGGGCTGGATATTCCTAATGTTAATACAATTATCATCAACCGCGCCGATAGATTTGGCCTTGCTGAGCTTCATCAATTAAGAGGAAGAGTTGGAAGAAGCGATAGGCAAGCTTATGCATATTTTCTTGTTCCATCATTGAATACAATAACAAAAAAAGCTGTTAAGAGACTTGCGGCTATTGAAGAATACACAGATCTTGGCGAAGGATTCAGTTTGGCAATGCGGGATCTTGAAATTCGCGGTGCCGGAAACTTGCTCGGCACGGAACAAAGCGGCAATATTGATACTGTTGGCTTTGATCTCTATATGAAAATGGTTGATGAGGCAGTAGAAGAATTGAAGCAAGATGAATTCAAAGAGATATTTAAAGACTTGCCGAAGCAGCAAGAGAGAAGCGAACCTACAATCGATGCCTACTTTGAACTCGGAATCCCGCATGCGTATATGCCGGATCAATCGGACAGGTTAAGTTTTTACACAACGCTTTTCACGCTTGTTAAAATTGAAGAACTCGATGAAATTCGTGACGAAATGAGAGACAAATTTGGCAAACCTCCGTTAGTAGTTGAGCGATTGATTCAAGCGGCGGTTTTGCGTTATTATGCTTCGTTTGCTATGCTGGAAAGAATCATAATACAGAAGCAAAAGCTTATTGTAATTCTGCCCAAAGGTGAACGAGAGAACTTTTATAAGAATCAATTCGTTCCATTGTTGACTCACATCAACTCTAAATACTCTAAAGAGATTAAATTTGTGCAGTCGAACGAAACTCTTAAGCTCGAGATCATTAATAAATATGACTCAGCCGAGAAGGTTTTGGAATTTTTGATTAGTTTCTCGCAAGAAATTACAGATGTTATTTCTAAAGCTGAAAAGCAACTTTAAAAAGTATAACAATAGGGAGAAATAAACTTGAGACCATCTAGAATTATTTTAATTGTGATTGCACTAGCATTAGTCGGGATACAGTTTATAAACGTGGATAGAAGTAATCCGCCGGTAACAAAAGATCTTCAAGCTTCGTTTGAAGTGAAGCAAATATTAAAAGATGCTTGCTACGACTGCCACTCCAACGAAACAAAGTGGCCATGGTACAGCAAAGTTGCACCAATCAGTTTTTTCGTTTCAAATCACGTTGTTGAAGGAAGAGAACATTTGAATTTCTCAACATGGGGAAGCATGTACTCTCCAAAACAAAATGAGTATAAAAAAGAAATCTGGGAGGAGATTGAGAAAGACGCAATGCCCTTGGCAAATTATACTTGGCTTCATTCCAAAGCTAGGTTAACCTTAGACCAAAGACTGACTATAAAAAAATGGGCGTTAGGTGAAAAATATTAATTCAGTGGTAATATATCTGGTTTAGTTGACTGTCAATAGTTAAGTTGTGTTCAAAGTAAATTCCTTCCGCACCTAAAAGTGGTGGCTTATGCTAAAGACATACAAAATATTTGAAAACAAGATTGTACCGGAAACATCAAACAATGGTACAATTAAGATATATATTAATCCGGATGAAGCCGAGAAAAGGTTTCTGGTTGATGAGTATAAACTTGATGAGCACACCCTCCATTCTTCTTTAGATACCGATGAACTTTCGCGACTCGAATTTGAACCCGACCACCTTGCGATGATTTACAAAATTCCTAAGAATTACACGGCCAGCGAACCTCTCCTATTTCGTGTTAATTCTATGGGTGTGTTTCTCTTTAGAGATAAAGTAATTGTAGTTGTTAATGACGACATCAATCTTTTTCACGGCAAGCATTTTAACAAGATTGTAACGCTTAACGATGTAATGCTGAAATTGATTTTCACTTCGATCATTCATTTTATCGATCACCTTCGCGTTATCAACATGCTTTCTGATGAGATAGAAAGAAAAATTAGTACAGCAATGGAAAACAAGTATTTGTTAAATCAGTTTACACTTGGCAAAAGTTTGGTGTATTATCAAAATGCTATTAACACAAACACCGCGCTTATTGAGAAACTAAAACTCAATGCTTCGAAACTGAACTTTACGATGGAAGAAATCGAATTGCTCGACGATATTATGATTGAGAACACCCAGTGTTATAAGCAAGCAGAAATATATTCCAACATTCTCGCAAGTTTGATGGATGCGAAAGCGTCTATTATTAGCAACAACCTTAATGTGCTGATGAAAACACTTAACATCATCACTGTAATGATTATGGTGCCGACATTTGTTGTTAGCGCATTCTCTATGAACGTGGGGATTCCGCTTCAAACTCACCCCTTTGCGTTTTATATTATTATGAGTTTAGCGCTGATATCTGTTACCGGCTTCTTCATTTTTTGGAAATTGAAAAAGTGGTAATAACTTTTTAATAGGCGAAGATGGCGAAACTCCACATCGGAACATGCGGCTGGAAGCATGACTCGTGGCGCGGATTGGTTTACACCGATAAATCGGAAATCAATTACCTAAAAGAATATTCGGAGCGTTACAACACGGTTGAAGTTGATAAATGGTTTTTTTCACTTCAAGGCAACAACAAAGTAATACTTCCCAAGCCGGAAACAGTTACTGCTTACAAAAACTCGGTTCACAAAGATTTTAAGTTTACAATTAAAATCCCAAACAGCATTACGCTTACCCATATTGGTCAAACTGAAAATGAAGAAGAGCTAATTCCCAACATGCATTTTTTATCGCATGATTTGCTAACGGAATTTCTAGTTACACTTAAACCTTTGCGATGGAATTTAGGAGCGTTGATCTTCCAGTTCGAATATTTGAATAAACAAAAACTGAAGTCGCAGTACGAACTGCAAGGATTGCTTCGCGAGTTTAATGCCGGTCTGCCGGAAGGCTACCGCTTTGCGATTGAGACTCGCAATCCATCTTATTTGAATGAAGACTATTTTCAGTTTATACGTGAAAGCAAAATTGCTCATGTTTTTCTTCAAGGTTATGACATGCCCGATATATTTGATCTGCATAAGCGCTACAAAGATTACATCAAAGATTTTACCGTAATACGTTTGCAAGGTATTGATAATAAAGGAATAGAAACCCGCAGCGGCGGCGAGTGGAATAAAATTCTTGATCCAAAGGATGATGAATTATTCTGGATTGTTGAAATGATAAACGAACTGCTTGAACGTAATGTTGATGTTTATCTTAATGTTAATAACTACTACGAAGGTTCGGCGCCGCTGACTATAGCCAAAATTCAGAAGATGATGAGGGAGAAAAGTAACTGAGTTACTGAGTGTCAAAGTACCTTGGTAACGGCGTTGCAAATAAAGCGCTGCCAAGAACTACGATGCAACACTGAAAAGCATTGACGAAAATTATTTATAAATTCGTTTTATTTACCAAACTCAAAAAGCAATTATCTTTTACTACACAACCCTATAACTTGAACAATGCCGCAATGTTTAAAGCAGTCGCTTTGATTTACGGGTTATGTTGGAAATCATTTTAACAAAATCATCGATTTCGTTTTTATATTTCCATTATAGTTTATTGAATAAAAATATATTCCACTTGCTAAATAATCTCCATTGAAAATTACTCTGTGTTTCCCAGAGGTTTTATATCCATCCTCAAGAGTGAGAATATCATTACCTAAGATGTCATACACTTTTATTTTTACGTGTGTAGGTTTTTGAATCGTATATTCAATAGTTGTGATTGGATTAAATGGGTTAGGATAGTTTTGCATTAAATAAAATGAATTAATATCAAGATGTTCATTTCGTACAGAAGTAATAATAGGTTTAAATACTTCCTTAGCCATCCAAATATCAATTTTAGAATCAGTTTGGTGTAACCAAATAATGGAAACATAAACGGTATCATTGTTTAAAATAAAGCCAACCTTCGGTTGGTAATCATTTCCTTCCATCTTGGAAATATTTATAAGACTGTCATACATTCCATAGTAAAATGTCTTTATAAATATTTCATTATTATTTTTAATGGAATCTGTATCAAACGTGACAAAAAATGGTGTTTTGTTATTCGTGGAACCCGTTGGAACGGGATAAGAAAACACCTCGGGATTTTTGTAATTACAGCTTTCATTACTAGTTAACATCAAATTATCTGTTCCGTAAGCCGAATATTTTACTTTTGAAAACTGATTTTCGATTGTTTCAAATGATACTCCACCCTCAATACCAAAATTCGGGTTCCTATTGCCTCCATTTGCAATAACCTTGTAATTCCACTTTGGGATTGTATATGCGTTATACTCTGCTAAATATATATTATGGTTTTCATTTTCTACCTTTTCATAAAGAATTTGAGTATGGAAAATATTATCGTCATTTATGACATTTGGAAAAGAGCAATTTAGACTATCAATAATTATCGGATTGCCTAAACTTGGATAAAACTCTTTCTCGAATAATGTACCACGGTCTATCCAAATTATCCTATGAATGCTCAAAGATATTTGTGGATCTGAATCTATGGAATCTTGAATTGTAATTTTACTACTTAGAGAATCATTTAAATAATTACAGCCCATTATCTTGTAATAATCGTTTGCATAATTTTGCCAGATTATTTTAACTCCTTGAGCATACCTATTTATTGCTACTTTAGGATTTGATTTTATCTCTTGATCGGAAGATATAACAAGATTATCACCAATTTCGGGAGAGATTCTTTTTAAAAATACCGTATATATTGAATCATTTTTGTTTATCCATGTTATAAACGATTCTGCGCCAGGATATGTTTCTGATGCATGCAAATCAAAATCATAGTTATAGCCAGGAGTATCAATTAAAATATTCTTATCAAAAGACTGACTGAATGATAAACTATGACTGAGAATTATTAGCGGAAATATTTTAAACCATATTTTCAATAAAGGTTTCATATTAACTTCCCACATGACTTATACTGCACCGCTTTGTTAGTTAAAGAATATATATGTCCCGCCGAGGCGGAATAAACTACGATGCTGCATATATATGTTCCTTACATTACTAAAATGCCCCAAAATCAAAGCATTTTAAAAATAGGGTGTGCATATCTATAATCCATGCACTTTTCTTGCTTTGCAATAATTATTACCGAATCTATTTTGACTAACTGCTTATTTCTACCGAAAGAACTCTATTTACAAACCGAATTTATTTTTCACTCTTCATTCTACACTCTACGTTCTTCGTTCATTCTCGGTTCCCCAAAAATTAGAATTGAACCCCGCTTTCTTTTTGCAACTTAGCTATCATAACTTAGTTAAGCAACATAAAAAGTGGCGGAGTATCTGAACTCCTTAGTAACTAAGAACAGAAGTTTTCAGTTATCAGAAAAAACAATAAGCACAACTAAAAATCAGCATCTTGTATCAAGCATCCAGCATCTAATTGCCAACATCAAATATCCAACAACAATCTGCCAAACAAACGGCGGACAAGTTCTCCATTCTAAATTCTCCGTTTTCAATTGCTCTTTTTGAACTTCGTTTACTCCGACCTCGTTATCTATGTTAAACATGTCCTGAAGTATGAAGGATAGAATTCATCTAACATTATTGTTAACTTTGCTTACGAAATTGAACATGAATTTATCGCCATTAAATGGCATACACAGAAGTAAGAATCATAGGATGATATAAAATGAGTGACAACAGCAACAACGCATTTACAGAGATTGATGAGCTTGAACTGAAAGATTGGCTGGAATCTCTAGAGTACGTGCTTCAATCCGGCGGACCGGAAAAAGTAAAAGAACTATTACACAACCTTGATACATACGCACAGAAGGCCGGAGTCGAACTTCCGTTCACAGCCAATACGCCCCATATAAACACAATTCCTAAATCTGCTCAGCCTCCATTTCCGGGCGGACGAGAAATTGAACGACGCATCAAAAGTTTAATACGCTGGAATGCGATGGCTATGGTTGTTCGCGCTAATAAAGAAGAAAATGGAATTGGCGGACACATTTCAACTTACGCTTCTGCGGCAACTTTGTACGAAATAGGCTTCAATCACTTTTTCCGCGGCAAAGACGGCAATCACGATGGAGACATTGTTTACTTTCAAGGACACGCAGCACCGGGAATTTATGCGCGCGCATTTCTTGAAGGAAGATTAACCAAAGAGCAATTAGGAAATTTTAGAAGGGAATTAAAACCGGGCGGCGGTCTTTCATCTTATCCGCATCCATGGTTAATGCCCGATTTCTGGGAATTCCCGACTGTATCAATGGGACTTGGACCAATACAAGCTATTTACCAAGCACGTTTCAATCGTTATTTAGAGGACCGCGGCTTAAAGAAAGAAAGCGATCAAAAAGTTTGGGCTTTCTTAGGTGATGGTGAAACAGATGAACCGGAAGCACTCGGCGCAATCTCTCTTGCTGCTAGAGAAAAATTAGACAATTTAATTTTTGTTATTAACTGCAATCTTCAGCGTTTAGATGGACCGGTTCGCGGCAATGGAAATATTGTTCAAGAATTGGAATCTGTTTTCCGCGGCGCCGGTTGGAATGTTATTAAAGTTATTTGGGGCGGCGATTGGGATCCGTTATTAGAAAATGATGAATCGGGTAAACTGCTTAAGAGAATGAATGAAGGTGTTGACGGAGAATCTCAAAATTATATTACACGCGGCGGCAAATATGTACGCGAACATTTCTTTGGTAAATATCCGGAACTTGCAAAACTTGTTGAAAAATATTCCGACGAACAATTAGAGAAGATGAAGCGCGGCGGTCACGATCCGGAAAAAGTTTATGCGGCTTTCAAAGCGGCAGTTGAACACACAGATGCGCCCACAGTGATTTTAGCAAAGACTGTAAAAGGTTACGGACTTGGTGAAGCGGGCGAAGGAAAGAACATTACTCACTCTCAGAAAAAATTAAATGAAGATGAGTTAAAAGAATTTAGAACACGTTTCTCAATTCCAATTAGCGATGAAGATACTGCGAAGATGCCTTTCTACAGACCGAGCGAAGACTCGGCAGAAATCAGATATATTAAAGAAAGAAGAAAAGCATTGGGCGGTTACATGCCTAAGCGTGTTGTAAAGGCGGCTCCGCTTAAGACTCCGAGCGAAGAACTTTTTCAAGAGTTTTATACCGGAACCGGAGAACGAGAAGTTTCTACAACGATGGTTTTTGTTCGCATCCTAGCAAAACTTTTGAAGGATAAGGAAGTTGGTCACTTAGTTGTTCCAATTGTTCCCGATGAAGCTCGCACCTTTGGTATGGAGTCGCTCTTTAGACAAGTTGGAATTTATGCTCACACCGGACAGCTTTACGAGCCGGTTGATAAAGATATTTTCTTGTATTACAAAGAAGCTAAGAATGGTCAAATTTTGGAAGAGGGAATTACCGAAGCCGGTTCAATGTCTTCGTTTTTAGCTGCTGGTACTGCTTACGCTACACACGGAGTAAATACAATTCCGTTCTTCACATTGTATTCAATGTTTGGATTGCAGCGCGTTGGCGATTTAGCTTGGCTCGCCGGAGATATTCGCGCTAAAGGATTTATGCTTGGCGCAACTGCCGGTAGAACAACTTTAGCCGGCGAAGGTTTGCAGCATCAAGACGGCAACTCTCACTTGCTTGCTTATCCAATTCCAACATTGGTGGCTTACGATCCCGCATTTGCTTACGAGCTTGCTGTAATAATCCGCGACGGTATTTACCGCATGTATGAAAAACAAGAGAATGTTTTTTATTACATCACAATTATGAATGAGAATTATTCCCAGCCGAATATGCCGGAAGGTGTTAAAGATGGAATTCTTAAAGGCATGTACAAATTCAAAAAGAGTGATTTAAAAGCGCCTAAAGCGCAAGCTCAACTTCTTGGAAGCGGAACAATTCTTAACGAAGTAATTAAAGCCGCAGAGATTCTCGAAAAAGATTATAAAGTGGCTTCCGATATTTGGAGTGTTACAAGCTATAAAAACTTACATCTCGATGCGCAAGAAACAGAAAGGTGGAATTTGTTTAATCCGGATAAAGAAGCAAAACTTCCTTACATAGCGCAGATTACCAAAGATGAAAGCGGTGTCTTTATTGCGGCTTCGGATTATGTTCAGCTGAGCAGCGACGCAATGGCCAAATGGCTGCCGGGACAGCTTCATTCATTAGGTACTTACGGATTTGGAAGAAGCGAAGGAAGAACTTCACTTAGAGATTTCTTTGAAGTGGATGCAAAGCATATTGTTTATGCTACATTGTATTCATTAATGAAAGAAGGCAAAATTAAAGCCGATGTTGTAAAGAAAGCTCAGAAGGAATTAGGTATTAATCCGGAAAAACCAAATCCGGCAAAATCATAATTGAAAGCAGATGCCGGAAGACCGGCAAGACAAAATAAAAATTAGGTTGGAAATAAAATGATAGTAGATTTTAGATTACCGCTTTTAGGCGATAACATAAGCTCGGCAGATGTGATCAAGGTTCACGTTAAAGAAGGCGATAAAGTTGAAGTTGATCAAGTTGTTGTTGAGATTGAAACAGATAAAGCAACAGTCGAAGTCCCTTCCGAGATTGCCGGAATTGTAAAACAAGTTTACGTTAAAGAGGGAAGTAAAGCTGCTGTTGGCGAACCGGTTATTTCTATTGAGACGGGAGATGTGAAAGAGCCTGTCCCGAGTTCTTTTCGCGAAGAAACGGCAAACGTAGTGAAGAACGAAGAACGAAGAGCGAAGAGTGAAGAAGAAAAAACCAAGAACGAAGTACATGGTGTGAAGGAAGAAGTAAAAGCATCTAACGAATCAATAGTTACTACTAAAGACTATTCGTTTACAATTCCTGCGCTCGGAGAAAATATTACTTCTGCTCAGATTACAAAAGTTCTTCTTAAAGTAGGAGATAAAGTTTCTGTTGATCAAGTTGTAATGGAAATTGAAACCGACAAAGCAACAGTAGAAGTTCCTTCCGAAGTTAACGGTGTTGTTAAAGAAGTTAAAATAAAAGATGGCGATAAAGTAGCCATCGGCGCTGTTGCGTTTGTAATTGAAACTAGCGGAACAGTAAGTGCAAAGAAAGAACCGGAAGTAATGCCGGCTCAAGTCTCAACTAACAATTCTCAGCCTACCGCGGCAAAAGAACATTCTCATATGCCTAAGCTGATTACACTGCCTACAAACATTTCTAAAGTTGCAGTGCCGGCGGCTCCATCTGTAAGAAGGTTCGCGCGTGAAATTGGTATTGAAATAAACAGCGTTAGAGGAAGCGGAAACAATGGAAGAATTTCCATTGAAGATGTTAAGGCTTATGCAAAAGCTTTAAATCAGCAGCTGCAGAATGGAGGAGTTGTTGGAGGTTCTGTAGTCGGAGTTCCGAGAGAAACACTTCCCGACTTTTCAAAATGGGGCGAGATTGATCGTCAGCCGATGAGCAACATTCGCCGCAAGACTGCAGAGCATTTATCATACGCGTGGGCTACTGTTCCTCACGTAACGCAATTTGACAAAGCTGATATTACCGATTTGGAGAAAATCCGTAAGCAATTTGGTAAAAAAGTTGAGGCTGCCGGCGGAAAACTTACCGTAACCGGAATTCTCCTAAAAGTAATTGCAAGCGCAATGAAAGTTTATCCGCAGTTCAATTCCAGTGTTGATATGGAAAAGAATGAAGTGGTATATAAAAAGTATGTAAACATCGGCGTAGCTGTTGATACCGACCGGGGCCTGCTGGTTCCGGTGATTAGAGATGTTAATAAAAAGAACATTACTCAAATCAGTTTGGACTTAGCTGAGGTATCCAAAAAATCGCGCGATAAAAAATTATCTCTCGATGATATGCAAGGAGGATGTTTTACAATTTCCAATCTAGGCGGAATAGGAGGAACATACTTTACTCCAATTGTAAACACTCCGGAAGTAGCAATACTCGGCGTTTCTAAATCCGCTTACGAGCCGGTTTATGTTGACGGAAAGTTCGAACCGAGATTAATGATGCCCCTTTCACTCTCTTACGACCATAGAATTATTGATGGTGCCGATGCAATTCGTTTCTTGCGCTGGATTATTAACGCGCTCGAAAATCCGTTTTTGCTTTCATTAGAAGGATAAATTTTGCTAGCTCTCTTCCGTTAAGCGGAAGAGAGCAGTATTTAACTCACTCTTCTCTGATCTTCAAAAAGTTATCACTTGTGAGGCTAAACAAATATTCGTTTAATTATAAATGATATTTTTCGCTCACAAAATTTATAATTTATTTAAGGAGGTAGTATGAAACATCTAAAATCTTTTGTAGTTGTAATTGTTCTTACCGCTTTGCTTGTAAGCGGTTGCGGTGCGAGCAAAGCTGTACAAGGCGGTGCTATTGGCGTTGCTGCGGGTGGAGTGCTGGGCGGTGTTATTGGTAAAGTTGCCGGTAACACAACATTAGGAGCAATAATCGGCGCTGCAGTTGGTGGAACAGCCGGTGCTTTAATCGGTCATAATATGGATAAGCAAGCAGCTGAAATGCAGAAAGACATTGAAGGAGCTAAAGTTGAAAGAGTTGGAGAGGGAATTAAAATCACTTTCGATAGTGGAATTCTTTTCCAAACGAACTCTTCCAAACTTGAATCGCAAGCAAGAGTTAACATTGATAAGCTTGCAAAGATTCTGAACAAATATCCCGATACAAATATTTTTGTTGCCGGACACACAGACATTACCGGCAAATTGGATCTGAATATGAAACTTTCCGAACAGAGAGCCAAATCTGTAGTTGATTATGCCTTAAGTCTTGGCGTTGCCTCTTCTAGATTTTCAATGCAAGGATTGGGACCAAACGAACCTGTTGCTACAAATGATACACCGGAAGGAAGACAGGCTAACCGTCGTGTTGAAGTTGCCGTTTTTGCTAATGAAAAATTGAAAGAAGCTGCTGAAAAAGGAATGCTTAAATAGAGCAGTATTTAGTATTGAGTAATTAGTATTTAGAAGAGCGGCTAAAAGGCCGCTTTTTCTTTTTAAACGAGGCACAAACCTTAGCCCCGTAACGTCTAAACATTGCACTTAATTAACCCACTTTATACAAACTAAACGGAGTGAGCATGAAAAAGTTAGCGTCTCTAGCTTTCCTTTTTCTTTTTACAGTTTCTTCCTTTGCACAAGAGGGAATGTGGTTGTTAAATCAAATTGACCAGCTTAATTTGAAAAAGAAAGGTTTGCAGATAGAAACCAGCAAAATATACAGTAAAGATAAACCGGCGCTTTATAATGCCATTGTTCAAATAGGGGGAGGAACCGGCTCATTTGTTTCATCAAACGGATTGGTTGTAACCAATCATCATGTGGCGTTTACCGCGCTTCAAAGAGCATCCACAGTTGAACATGATTATTTAACAAACGGATTTCTTGCTAAAACTAACGGAGAAGAAATTCCGGCTTCCGGTTATACCGCTTTTTCACTTTTGGAAATGAAAGATGTTACAAAAGAAATTTTAGCTGCAGCCAAGGATGCTAAGAACGCGGAAGAAGAGGACAAACTGATAAATAAGAAAATTGCCGAGATGACCGAAAGTATTTCGAAAGGCAAAGAAGATATTTCCGCAACAGTTGCGGATATGTTTTACGGCAAGCAATATTATTTATTCATTTACAGAAAGTTCGAAGATGTAAGACTTGTTTTCTCTCCTCCTATGGCAATAGGAAACTATGGAGGGGAAATTGATAACTGGATGTGGCCGCGTCATACCGGCGATTTTTCTTTTCTTCGTGTTTACGCCGCGCCGGACGGTTCCGGCAGAAAATATAATCCGGAAAACGTTCCTTACAAACCCAAAGTTTGGTTAAAAGTATCGAATGGAAATCTAAACGATGGCGATCTTACTTTCATTCTTGGCTTTCCCGGTTTTACAACACGCTACCGCACTTCAACTTCGGTTGATTGGAATCTGAACAAGAATTATCCATTTACAATTAAGAACTTCAAAGAGATAATTTCTTTGCTTGAAGATGTAAGCAAGAATGATGCAGCCGGAAAAATTAAAGTAGCTAATCTTATTAAAGGACTAGCTAATACGATGAAGAATTTTGAAGGTAAAGTTCACGGAATGAAGAAAACAAATTTTCTTGCTAAGAAATTAGAATTTGAAAAAGATTTTATGAAATGGGTTGCTGGCAATCCGGAACGAAAACAAAAGTATGGCGATGTTTTAGCTAAAGAAAAAGAACAATACACAACCATAGCTAAAACCAAAGAGAGAGATGAAGTTCTTGGTAATTTGGGCGGCTTGGCGGGTGTTCAAATTTCAACAGCAATGCAGATTTATAATTTTAGAAAAGAGCTAGAGAAACCGGAAACCGAAAGGCAGCCGGGAATTAGTGAAGATGATGTTGCCGGTGCTGTTGATGGTTTGAAATATACTTACAACGATTATTATGAACCGGCCGAAAAAGCTTTATTGGTTCGTTCGCTTAAAATGGCGCAAGAACTGCCCGCCGATCAAAGAATAGCTCCGGTTGATAAATGGCTTGGAAGCAAATCCGTTTCAGTTGAGCAATTTGTTGATGAAGCAGTAAAATCATCCATGCTGAACAGTGTTGAATATGCTTCGGAGCTTTTCAAAAAATCTTCCAAAGAATTGGAAAGTCTTGATGATCCATTTATAAAGTTAGCAGTCGCACTCTATCCGCTTAATCAAGAAGTCGCTAAAATTAATCTGAACTTTAACGCTCAGGTTCAGCCGCTGCGTAAAATTTATCTCGATGGTGTTTACGAATGGAAGGGAAGCACAATGTATCCCGATGCGAATTCAACTATGCGCTTTACTTACGGAAATGTTAAAGGATATAAACCGGCCGATGCTGTTTGGTATTCTCCATTCACAACTCTAAAAGGCGTTGTTGAAAAGAATACAAATGAAGAACCTTTCAATGCGCCGCAAGCGTTGGTTGATCTTTACAACAAAAAAGATTTCGGCAAGTGGGTCGATCCCGAATTAAAAGATGTTCCCGTTGCGTTTACTCATCAATGCGATATTACCGGCGGCAATAGCGGCAGTCCGGTGTTAAACGCGAAGGGAGAGTTGATTGGTTTGGCGTTCGACGGAAACTATGAAGCAATGATAGGGGACTGGCAGTTTGATTACGATATTCAAAGAACAATTTCCGTTGATATACGTTATGTGTTGTTCATAACAGAAAAATTTGCCGGTGCAAAATTTTTATTAGATGAAATTAGCGCTAAGTAATTTATTTTATAAGGATGACTAAAGTTTACTGCTTTAGTCATCCTTAATTAAAAAAAACTATGGATTACTATTGTTGGCGGTGCCGGCTTTTGCAGCCAGCTCATTATTCTCTTTTTTAATTTCCATTTGATTTCTAAACAGATAACTGCCCTGGCTAATTCCCATTAAAACAATTAATTCATCCGGCACCGACCACAATTTCCCTTCAACCGAACTTTTGTAGATGAACAATATCAGCGTAGCGATAGTCCAAAATAAAAATTGAGATTTAGCCATGGTTGGATATTCTTTCCCTTCAACTGTAATGGTGATTAAAGATGATAAACTGGAAAAGAGACCTCTCTTTTTAACTTGTTGTGCAGATGCGTTTTTTCCAAGTTCATCTTTAATTTCTTCCAACATCTGGGATTGAAAATGACCGGCGGCGCTGGTAACTGCTGATAATCCCATTAGTATTACAAGCGAAGTAGGAATTGTAGGTACATTAAGATGCATCAAGCCAAACGCAAACACCATTCCTCCAACAGAAACAGTCCACAATGCCATTTGAACAAGAGGCAGAGATAATTCGGTCTCGCTAATTCTCATAACATCAAGAGGGCCTCTTTTGACGATGTACTCAAGAAATATAATTATGATAAAAAAGCCAACTAAGAATATTGCCGTCCAAAAAACTCCGCCGGCACCATTTCCTATATAAACTTCTTTATCGCTAATAACTTGAAAGTATTCGACAGTAAAATTGTTTTGCGCGGTAGAAACCTTTTTTGCAACCCACGTAACAACCGGAAGTACCCTTACGCCGGAGGCATATAAAGGGATTTTTAGATTGTCAAGATCGAACAGCATCATAGTTCCTTTAGCCGCAATTTGACTCTCTTCAACTGTTTTTGCAATCGTTTGATCGGGTGCAGATTCAAATGGAGAAAAGGATGGACCCTTACACAAAACGTTGCCGCTAATCCTTCTCGTTTTTTGATCAATGGCGACTAAGCATAAAACCGGATTCATCTCTTTTGTGATATTGGCATTTTCAATAAACACCATTACCGGATGAGATCTTAACTGCCCGTCATCCATAATTAGTATTGGCTTACTTACTGTATCTTGGGCTTGAACGGAGTTTACGATCAGTAAAAAGGAAACAAAAACAATTAATCTTTTCATAGTTCTTATCCTCCTTTAATTAAATGCAGTTAGTTTTATTCCGGAGTAGCAAAACGGAAATTAAGTGAGCTGCTGGAAACGAATTTACTTCCATCCTTTTTAATTAATCCAAGTGAGATATCCGCCCATACACCATTCATCAAATTGTATTCATAACCAATGTTAAGCGAGTAAGAAGGAAGTATTTCGGAGGCTGCTTTTATATCTGCTTCCAAAAACAATTTTTGTTTATTAGTTCCGTAATAGCCTCTAACGCCAAGGCTTCCTTCGGATTTTTTTAACTCGTCTCTATCATTTTTAGAAACACCTCCATTTAATCCAGCCACAACCTGACCATCTTTTCCTAGAGGTAGTGCAGCGGAAAGCCAAAATTGGTAACTGTTTGCAGATAAACTCTTTGCCAGCGAATCTCCGGAAAGTGCTGAAGTTGCAAATCCCATTTCAACAATAGGAGCGTTCCAGTTCTTTTCTTTCACACTATCGCGGATAGCATTAATTTTTTTTGATATGTACTCTTTCTTTGCTTCCATGCATTCATCTAACAAGGCGCTAAAGTTATCATCAGCAATTTTGGCGGCTAATTCATCGGCACAAGAAGAGTTTAGGTCATTGCTAATTTTCCCGATCTTTTTTAGTATTTCTTCGTAGCCGTTGTTTAGTCTTAAATCTGTATCGTCATACAAAGTGAGTCTAACTCCAAGACCAAGGTGTTTAACAGAGTTCTCCATTGTCTTTGTTGCGAAAGAAATTCTAGCTCGATAGAAAAAGGGATTTTTCTTATAGTTATCAAGCGAATTAGCCAAAAGCAATCCCGGAGAAATTTCGAGTGCATAATTATCGGGTACTTTTCCACCCTTGAATAAATTGGCAATAGTAACAGCAACTTCTCTTGAACTAGTTGGCCTTAATACAGAAGTTGGATCTGTTTGCAGTATTTTGAATGCTGGTGCATCATGTACTGCATAATCTGCCTTTGCTTTCTTCAAGAAATCAACTGGATTAATCTGCGGAAAAAGATTTGCCCAAGTCGCAAAGAAAAGTAATCCGAACTGTATTTTTGCATTTCTAAGTAATCTCATATCACTCTCCGGATTAATTAGTTTGTAATATGGCTACAAGAGCACCACTCTGAAGATTGTCGCCGGGTGAAATAATTCTACTCCCCGAACTTAAAATCCCATCGTCTATTAATTTTCCGTTTTGCTTAAATAATGCTCTAACTTCGTATTTGCCACCTTCTCCGGTTTGATCAATGACAGTAAAGAAAATCCAGACAGTTTTGCCATCGGACTCATTTGCTATACCGATCACATATTTGTCTTCCTCATCATTGGAATTGTCACCAAACCAACTAATGATCACTTGGTTACTGTTTTTTTCTCGTAGTTGAATCTTGTAAGTACATAAAAGCAAAGTGTCAAACTCCAACTCAACTGTAATTACAGCATCGTCGGGAAGAATTTTTACGTGCTTTTTAACTACTACAGCCATTTTAACTCCTCTTGTTTGTTAGTTTCCCGTCATCAAAGACGGTGGTTTACTAATTGCCTTTTCTATCAATGAGAATGCTATTCCTTGTAATCCAATTCCATTGGCGGCTGCCATTTGTCTTTTGTAACACCGGGTACGCTTCTTCCCCATGTATTGCCGTGATAATCTTTTCTTCCGGTAAAATGCCTTACTATCAAGCGGTGAATCATATTCATGTTTGGAATCATTCCGTGAAAACCGGCGGCTTCGGAAATAATTTTATCCTGCAATTCCCAGTAACCAAAATCGCCCGGAGTAACACATACAAGATTTTCCGGTTTAAGAAAACTTGGAATGGCGCCGGCAAATGGAACAGTTCCATCACCGGTTAGTTTTTTCTCTTCTACATTATTGCTTGCCCATTTATCGGCTCTATCGGATGAACTAAATTCAAAATCGGGACCTTTGGCAGTTGAAACAATTTTTAATCTTACTCTTGTTTCAGTATTAACACCAACTACTGCAAGCCAATCGTTGTTAGCTAAACCGGAGTTCTTTAAGGTAAATGATTCAACTTTATCTCTATGTTTTGATGCCGATAATAAAAGAGCGCTAAACAATTCTTCAGCCTGCTGTTTTGGATTTTTACTATTCACAGCATAAAGCCGTATATATTCTTCAAGCGTTTGATAAATACTCCTCTGCCATAATGAAGGATCGTACAAATCTTTCTGCGGAAGTTTGGGGTCTACAATTAAACCCGGACAAGAAGGAAGCAAATGATATAAAGCCGGTGTAACACGGGCAGATTCTCTTTCCCGCGAACTTGGCGAGGACACTCCTAAATTTGCGGTTCCGGTGGTTACTTTTATAACTGCTTCGTAAGAACCTTTAAACGGTGTTGCTAGCGTTACAACTTTGGCAACCTTGCAGTTTTTTCCGGCGGATTGCATATAACCGGCAATTACCAATCCACCCATTGAATGACCAACAAGATTAACTTTCGGATTTTCTGTGTAACCATCCTTTACGTAATTGCGCATCAGCTTGGTACGTTCAATTACCTCATCAATAAAAAGAGCAAGCTGCTCCTCAATTAAATCTAACGGCTGGCGCCAATCGTACGCAAAAGGATAAACCGGAACCGGCTTATCTTCCTTCTCGCGTAAGTTATAACGCAGTTCTTCCGCCAGTTCATTGTACGCGATAGACATAATGTTATCGGGCTGAATGCGTGCCGGCTCATTAACTTCATACCGGCAGTTATCCGGGTGAAGTGAAATTCTTGTGTAATCTTTAGAGAGAACAGACCAAACTGTTTCCGGAGAGATTGGGTATTCATCCCTTAGATTTGTTGCTGTAATGCCTGGAATAATAATAACCGGATTAGGAAGTGCCATAGCTAAACCTCCTTATAATGATTGGAAAGATTTTTAAGCGTTTTGAGTAATTGGAGTTTTGTTGCAAAACTTTTAGGTAAATCTACAAACCGTTTTACCACCCGGGAATTCTTGCGAAATTGAAACAATGATACTACTTAAAGAACTCGAATTAAAAATTTATTACTATGTTAAAACCCACGAGGTTTATTAAATGACCAGACGGTTCCTAACAGTTTATTTGCAATTCTATGTAACATGGTACAGTATTATTTCTATTAACAGTAAGAAGGTTTTTACTTGTCGCAAAATTAATTCCAGCGTTCGTAAATTCAGTTACGGCAGTTGCGAGATAAGCTTTGGGTGTTGCAAGGTGAGTCCCGGCGAGTGTAAGATGCCTTCCGGACGGTGTAAGATGCTTTCCGGTGAATGTAAGAGAGCTTCCGCACGCTGCAAGATCACTTCCGGCTAGTGCAAGATGAGTCCCGGCAAGCGTAAAACCGCGTTTTTGAGAAGAAAAGAGGAAAAATGATTCAAGAGTATAGGCACTTACCTTGATTAGTTCTTTTATGAATAAATCGAAATTAGAAAACCAAGCCGGTAAACTGTTAAAACCGGAAGAGGAGCAGTAATAGGAAGAAGAAAAAAGCTTAAAGTGCAATTTATTTTGGAGGACAAATAGAGAATCGGAAATTTGTATATACTTGAGGCAAACAAAGGGGTGTAAAGAATAAAAAAGTTTTAGTGCAGTCCTTTGCAATACGGTTAACCGGATTCTGAAAATTAGCCGCACTGCATTTATTTTTTCTTCGGCGCTCTTAAAACTTTTAACCGCCTTATTAAAAATAAACCGGCACTTCATTTTATTACTTGTAGTAAGTTTTCAAAAATAAATTAATTAATAATAATGTGTGTATCAAGTTCAATTTTAGACTGCTGTTTATTGAACGGGCAGAAACAAAAATTAAAGAAAATAAAGCCGCACTTTTATGTACGGCTTTACTTGAGTCTTGTGCCTTGAACCTTACTGCTACTTAGTAAGCATCAACTTAATTGATTTGCTAAAGGCGCTTGCTTGTATTGAACAAATGTAAACACCGCTTGTCAGTTTGCTCGCGTCAAAATCTACTTTGTAATATCCGGCGCTTTTTGCTTCGTTTACTAATGTAGCAACCTCTTTACCAATAATATCATATACTTTTATTGTTACCATTCCATCTTTTGGTAATTGATAGTTAATAGTTGTTGTTGGGTTGAAAGGATTAGGGTAGTTACCGATAGAATATTCTGTTGGAACTTCACTTTCAGCCTTAGCTAACGCTAAATTGTTGTTTTGCATCGAAGGAAGCAGATTACCCCAAATTGTCATCCAGCCGTCGTCCGATAAAGTGCCTTCGGTTGTGTAGTAGGCTCGAACAGTGTATTCCAGCCATGTAGAATAATTTTTGACATTCGTTCGAGTATAATCTTGGTCTTCGAAATATCCAACGCCTCTGTTTACTGTACCGATATGAACCGGAGTGGTATATACACCATTATTATCTCTTCCCATGCGGTAAATATGGTATTGAGTTACCGCCGGATTTTGGTTATCTGTCCAAACAAGTTTTATCAGATCGTTAAGATCACAATCGAAATTAAAACTGACATATACAGGTCTTCCGGTATAATCGGCAGTGAATTCTTTGTGGGTAGTAGGAGTAATGGTGGTCCCATATAATATACCGTCTGACTTCCAGCCATTAAAAGTATACTCAATACCATCACTTGTGTAGTTTGATGTAGTTACAGTTGCTGTTACTGTATTTTGTTCAACAACAGAAACACTTGCTGAGTTTGTATAGTAACTTCCATTAACAACAATTGAATTTCCCGGAGCAGAGAAGGTGAGATTACACTGTTTTTTCATATCGGAAGACAAGGTTACACCGTTATCACTTGAACCAACCGTGTATGATAAGCTGCTAGATGTTTCTCCATTGAGCGGTTCGCCATTTCGTTTCCAATTACTATTATAGGTTCCGCTTGTATTCCACAACATCCAATAATCGCCATCCTGTTGGTTAATTGCCCCGACCGAGACAGACTCGTTTGGAAGTTTATAAACCTTATTAGCGGTTCCGTTTACGTTAACTTGATTGCCTTCTAAATTAATCACACCTCCGCTAAAATTATTTTGTGCAATAATTCCATTCTTCACATAAATAGTGTGAGTAGAGGTAAATGTAATTCCATATCCATCGCCAAAGTTTTCAAAAAGCTCCATTTTTAATGTATGCGTTCCCGGATCCGCGGCTATACTTTGTGGTATTTCATCGAAGTCGTTATTCTTTATACCGGTTCTGTAAGAGGTAGAGCCGTCTACCGTCAATTTAGCATAGGCGTTATATACATATGGGATTGCCGTTGTTTGCCAAGTCCAGTATATTGTTACTACTGCAGAACTAGCACCACTGGAAAGGTTATACGTCTGTCCATTAGACGGTGAAAATCCAATGTACTGAGCTTTGACGCTAACAAGTGATAATAAACTTATTAGCATAACAAATAAAAATGTGTTACTCTTTTTCATTTCTTTCTCCTAAAAATTTTAAAATATTGTAAATTAAGTGCGTAAATAAAAAATGCTATTGCAATGCATAAGCAAAGGTGAGCAGCCTTTAATTTTTATTTACATTCTTTGCAGTAAAAGGGTGTTAGCGCATCCTTTTACTGTTTTAAAACTCTTTTTCCTCCTAATCTAGTTTGCCATGTACAACGTAGTTTCTCCCATCTCTTGAATAGTGTATCATGAATACTTCTTTGTCAAAAATTACTCCCATTATTGCCTGGAGATCGGTTTTATCATAGACAGTAACAAAATCTGTTCCGTTGTAATGCATAATGCCACTAGAGCTGCCAATAAAAAAATCGTTTCTACTTCTTCCGCATATAATGTTTCCGTAAATGCCGGTACCGGTATTATTTTTCCACAATACAAGTTTTTTGTTTTCATACTTATAAATCCGCTCATTCATTGTTACAAAAACCTCGTCTCCCAGCTTGGTAACACTAGACCAACCTTGCTCTGCCAGTAACTCTTTTAATTCTTTTCCATCCCAATAATATAAACGCGCCGTAAAGATTTTATTCTCGAATGTTGTTCCAGATATAACAAGAATCCCAGTTTTCGGGTCTTGTTGCACTTGCGCTAAACCAACTTTTGTTGTCGGTACGTCTTCTAACAGCCAATTAACCCCATTATAATGTGCTATCATTGCTTTATAATTAAGGGTAGAATTATTCTGAACACTACCGACAGCATAAATGTCGGATTTGGATTTACCATCCATCCCTACGAACCAAGCGGCATCAAACCCTGTTACATTATACTCTCCAAACTTCGACCAAGCTGTGCCATTATATTTCCAAATGGTATTATTAACATTTCCTAACCATACTTCATTAGGAGAGCTTCCCCATATAGCGCTTGGTTGAACATATCTTGGAATAGAATCACAACGCCATTGGTTGCCGTTAAAATGCCATATTTGTGTTGCAGAATAGCTACTTGACCCCACCGCCCAGATATTCTGTGGCGAGCTTCCCCAAATATCTGTTAATTGCAACGCTTCATTGCCGGGCTTTATTTCAGTAAAATCCCACACATAATCTCTTCTGCCGGCCGACGGTTCTTCGGGTTTGGTTATTTCGCTCTTGCAAGAGAGTGTTATAAGAATTGCTGTAAATAGAATTGTTAAGAGGCTTACGGGTTTCATATCTCCCCCGAGTTTAAGTTGTATACAAACAGATACTTTAAGAACTAACTGTAAATAAGTTTTTTTTTTTTTTGATAGTCAAGTCTTTTTATTGAGGGGTGTTTTTTTGCACTTAGGCAACGAGCAAAAAGGAATGGCAGTAATGGAAACGTAAAGACGCCATTACCGGCGTCTCTACTTTAAATAATTACGAACGCCACAAGTAACTCATCTTAAAGAAAAATCCCCGCTGAGCTTCTTTGAAAGAGCCGCTTGCTATGTAGCGGTTCTGCGGTTCATCCCATTCTGTTTTGTTATACAAAGAGCCGTAGCCAAGATGCATAACCGTTCCCGGCACATAAGTGAATGAAACAAGAAAATCGGTAAGCAGCTGCTTTTTATATTTGTTGTACTCTGCAACACCTCTAAAGAATAAATACTTGTTTACCTGATAAGTCAACCGCTCACGAATTATGGGATACTCATAAATCAATTCATCATTGACGGTTCGGTAGAAGTCGGAGAATATAAAGCTTGTATAAGACTCAATATTCTGTGTAGGACGGAAAGTTAATGTAGCTGTAATTCTGTTTGAGTAACCTTGAAAGGGAGAGGAGGAATAATAGATAGACTGCATTCTTCTATAAGTAATATTTGATGCAAACTGCTTTGTAAACTGTCCGCCGAATGAAACAGCAACACCGCCCGTATTAAATTTCTCTCTCTCAAAAATCTCGGTAGCATAAATAAGTTTAATTTTGGCATAGAGAGAACCGAACATATATGTTTGAGCGGAGATATGATTAAACGTTTCCCACTTTTCGCTAGGCATATCTTTCAACTGTGCGGAAAATGCTTCAAGATCAATTCTGGAAATGAACGATGAAGCCGGAAAAAGTTTTGGTCTAACTAAACCGGTAAAAGATAAAACTCCGTTTCTTGTTAAGTAACCGGTCTCAACAAAGAAATCCCTCGAAATATTCTTAAAAGAGAAATCATAAAACAAATCGCGCGAATCAAAATTGTAGCGGAGACTTAACACAGAGCCATCTTTTGCTTTATCAATGCCGGAATATTTTGTGCCGGAAAAAATTCCGTTCCACTCAAGCGTGCTTGATTGAGTAACGCGAAAAATTCCATCGGCACCGGCAACACGGTTGGAATTATTTTTTGTTTCTCTTCCGGTATAGATTGCGCCGATGTAGCTGTCTTCGGAAAGAGTTCTCTTAAAACGAAGGATTGGAAAGGTAGCATATTTCCCATCCGTCTCATCGGGCAATTCATCCATAGAAAAAAGTGCTGCAAGAGTATTCTTTGTTCCAAGTTTACCGCTGAGTTTTAATCCGGTTAGAGGATTTACAATTGTTCTTGTATGGACTAATGTTCCAAGCGGATCAACTTCCGAAGTTCCTAATCCAGCTACGTTAAATATTTCACTTCCTTCCAAAAAGAAGGGGCGCTTTTCGGCATAGAACAAAGAGTAGCGCAAGTTAACGTCAACCTGTCCGGCATCGGATTCAACCTGACTGAAATCGGGATTATAAGTAGCGTCAAGAATCAGATCGGAAGTAATTCCATATTTTGCGGTTAAGCTTAAATCGCCTTTATTTTCAGTACGGGCAAGTTCATTTTTATTTCTTGCGTATTTATTGCTGTAAGTAAAAGCCGGAAGCAGTTCGAACAAAGTATAATGTTCCAAATCGTTGTATTCAAGCGGAGTCATCTGCATAAGAAAAGCCATTCCCAGTTTCGGATCGAGTTCCGGAAAAGATGAATGCTCAATTGTGCGGCTGATGTAGCGCTCAAAGAAGATAGACATTGTTACCGGATTGGCATCGGAGTAACGAATACTTTTTAGAGGAATAGAAATTTCTATGGAGTAGCCGTCCGGCAGCATTTGTCCCGCACTGTACCAAACAAAGTCCGCGCTAAAATCTTCAATGTTGGCAGCGTAACGGCTGTCGGTTTGTATTCCGTTCGGATTAATATAAAATGCATAGAGAGATTGCTGATCGAAAAAGGAATCGAGATTAATGCAAACCCAGTCATCGGAACGGATATTGTCTCTGCTGTTAACGGACGTTTTAATTTTATCCGGTTCGGTATCGTAACAGCGGAAAGCGAAGTAAAGATTTTGACTGTCGTAACCGGCATAGGCAACAGTTTTTTGCGAAGCGTCTTTGCCAAAATCGGGCGAGAAAGTTTTGAAAGTAGAAATGGATAAAACATTTTTCCATTCGGCTTCCTCCAACTTACCATCAATAGTTGGAGGAGTTAAAATTCTTGTAGGCTTAAGAGCTTCCCCCGCAAGACATAGAGATGAGAATAGGAGAAGAAACGAAAGAGATTTCTTCATTTAAGAACCCATTATTTGGATGAATTATTTTTTAGCTCATTTATAAATTGCGCATCAATCCAGTACATAGCATTGCTGCCGTTGCCCGGCGAGTTGTGAATCTTCCGGAGCCAATCGTAACTAAAACTTTCATTTTCCTTAAACAAGTTTTCATCCGGCTTCATAGACATAAAGAAAAAGTATTTACCATCGCGTGTAACGTATGGAGAATATTCATTGAATTGTGAATTGACTTTTTCCCCCATGTTAATTGGAGTTTGCCAGGTATCGTCAAAATTTCTAAAGACAATATAATAATCTGCCGCACCTTTTCCATCCTTCGCGCGATACACACTTACTATTAAGTATTTTTCCTCAGGATCGATAAATGCGTTAAAGCGGTCAGCACCAAAGTTAATTTGCTCGGGCAGTTTTTCCGGCTCAGAATATTTTCCTTCAACTAATTTTGATCTATAAATAGCGTTGCTTCTATCAGCAGCTTCGCGGGTAAAATAAATTGTTCCGCTATTAGTAACTGAAGGGAAATACTCATCGGTTGCTGAATTAATCGGTTCACCGATGTTGCGCGGTTCGCTCCAGTTATCATTAATTCTATCCATTACCCAAACATCGTAGCTTTCCTTTTCTCCGGTTGGTGATGTCTTAGATCTGTTGGAAACAAAATACATTTTCTTTCCGTCCGGCGAAATGCATGGTTCTGTATACGCGTACTTTGCGTTTTTAGCGAATGGAGCTACTTCCGGTTTTGTCCACTTTCCATCAACAAACTTTGTGCAGAGTATAGTGCTGAAAATAAAAGTTGAACCATGAACGGTGAAGTAGATTTCTTTTCCATCCGGAGTTATTGCCATATCCCGTGTTGGCAAGCCGGTTGTAACTAACCCCGGCATGAAAATCTTTGCAGTCATTCCCGGAGGTTCTTGGCCAAGATATTTATCAAAAGTTTGTGCTATTGAACTTATCTCAAAAAGCAAAATAAAAACTAATAATGTTGGCAATACATTTATTGGATTCTTCATACCGTTCCTTATTATTTAGTTAAGAATTTGCGAATTAATCCAAAATAAATTTCCGGTTTTTCAATGTGAACGAAATGTCCGCAATCCGAAACAACGTTCAGTTCACAATCTTTTATTTCTTTATCCATTCTTTCAACTGCTTCAGTTGGGATGATATCATAATCGCCACGAATAATTAAAGTGGGACAATTGATTTCCTTCAATTTCGGGTACAGGTTATAGTTCATCATATAAGGAGCAAACATTGCGGAGCAGGCGAAAAATTTTTGAACACGGTCGCGATCGAAATAGTTGAAATCTCTTTTTTTGGTAAAAGACGAATCGAAGAAATAGGGATTGGTTCTGATCTCCATAAATTTTTTGAATGTCTCCGGATTTGTTTTAACATCGGCCATTTGAGAGAGCTTTGTAAGTTTCTCTTTTTCTTGCGAAGATAAGCGACTTAAAATTGTTTTTTGAATTTCCGGGATAAACTTACTGCTGCCCGGTGCCGGCTCCAATAACAAAAGTTTCTTTACATGCTGAGGATACTTTAATATGTAGTTGAGAGCAATTGTTGCACCCCAAGATTGTCCGGCTAAATATACATTTCCAAGATTGAATTCTTTTCTAATCCCTTCGAGGTCTTCCACCAAAGTTTCCATATCTACTTTTTCATCTTTCGTAAATGAAGAAGACCTTCCGCATCCCCGCTGATCATTGAAAACTAATTTGTAATTATCAGCTAATACTTTGAATGGCTCGAAAAGATAATCGTGTGCTAAACCGGGGCCACCGTGTACAATTAATATCGGTTCACCAGTTCCAATTACTTTACAGTAAAGTTCTGTACCATTGATTTTTTTGATTCCATCGAAATAAGGTGTTGGTTGTGCAAGTGTTATGAGAGCAGTTGTCAGTATAAGAAGAAAAGCTAGTTTACCTTTCTTTAACGTGATCATGTTAATGCCTCTTAATTTGATTTGCGGATTAAGGAAAACCGTTTGTAGCGGTTTTCCTTGTGCAAAATTAGACGTTTTTACTTTGAGCGGGTTAGCAGAATTTTACGAGCGGTCAATCTTTCTTTTGGTTGTAGCCTTTATCCCCAAAAGGCTGAAGTTTTTCCACCCACATCTCTTCTAGGACTTTTAAGTCTTCCGTGTAGTCGTATTTGGAATCTTCCTTCGGCTCAAGCGTATCAATAACTTCGAACACGAATAGTGCTCTGCCTAGCCTAGCATAATCTTCTCTGAGCTCTTTACTAGTATGTGCGCCAATATCTAAATTAAACTCGAAACGGTTTGCCATGCCCCGTAAATTTTTGCTACTTGCCAGATATATTTTCCCATTCGCCAGATTTCTAATCTGGAATATTCCCATCGGCTGAACGGTTTGCTTGTATTGCTTTACAATTTCTTTTTTGTCAATCACTTCTTTTCTCCATCTTCAGTTAGCCAATAAATTTGATTTTCCCTCTGCATCATTCCTTCTTCTATCAGTAGGCGTCTAATTGTGCAGTGATCGTCGTAGGTTTCGTTAATCAAACTATCAACTTCATTTTCCGTGTACTTTTTGTTCGTATTGAATTTCTTAATAAACTCATCAAGAATAATTAGTTTCTTCTTTCTCTGCACCGGCAGCTTTGTAAGTCTTTTGTTCTTCATAAAAGTTTTCAGAACCTTTTGCCGGTATTTTTCAACTCTTTCGTCCTGTACAAACTTTTCTATGTTGTCGAATGAAGTCAGTTCGCGCAAAGTGAGATTAAATATTTCGTCATTCACTTGATAGACAATGTAATACTGATCTTTCTTTTTGAATACCAGTCCGGCTTTCTCAAGTTTCTTTAGGTGAAACGAAACTGTTGAAACAGCTAAATTGATTCTATGCGCGAGTTCTTCCACATACTGAGGTTTCTGCAGAACTGCGTTTAGGACTTGCAGACGCGAAGTATCCGCCAGCGATTTCATTATTTCTATACTTTTAGAAATTTCCATAGTTTTATATGTTTCGATAATTGTCGAAACAAAAATAATCAAGAACTTTTCGCTTGTCAATCCATTTCTATATTTATCGAAATAAATAATTGCTCGGTTGACTTTGTGTTTTTGCTAATGTCGCAAGTGAAATTCACTTAACACATACATTCTGCCTCTTTTTACTATTTTTGTGCAAAGAAATAACGAAAGGACTTTCGAATTTATGTCAACAAAAACACAATTAGCAGTTATTGGCGGCGGACCGGGCGGTTATGCTGCTGCGTTTCTTGCGGCTGATCTTGGAATGCAAGTTACTTTAATAGATATGGAAAAGAATCCGGGCGGTGTTTGTCTTTACCGCGGATGTATTCCTTCAAAAGCATTGCTGCATGTAGCTAAACTGATAAATGAAGCTGAAGAAGCAAAAAAGTGGGGCGTTGATTTTGGCGAGCCGAAAATTGATATCACTAAACTGCGCGATTTTAAGAATGGCGTTGTAAATAAACTCACCGGCGGATTGGGTCAGCTTGCTAAGCAGAGAAAAGTTAACTACATAAATGGTAAAGCTACTTTTGTAAATTCGAATACTCTTACAGTTGCCAAAGCAGATGGTACTACTGAAGAAGTAGTTTATGAAAAGGCGATTCTCGCTACCGGTTCGGTTCCAACAAAAATTCCGGGATTATCGATTGATTCACCACGAGTAATGGATTCTACTTCTGCACTTGAATTGAACGATGTGCCAAAGCGTTTACTTGTTATTGGTGGCGGATATATCGGATTAGAGCTCTCAACGGTTTACGCTTCACTTGGCAGTGAAGTTACTGTTGTTGAAATGCTTCCCGGATTATTACCCGGCGCGGATAGAGACATGGTTGCAGTTCTTGAGCGCAGAGTAAAATCTTTAATGAAAAATGTCTTTACCGAAACAAAAGTTGTTGATCTAAAAGATAATGGCGATTCCGTTACCGTTAAATTGGAAGGCGTTAAAGTTACAGAACCGGAGCAGACATTTGATAAAGTTTTGATTTCAATTGGAAGAAGACCCGTTACAACCGGTTTCGGATTAGAGAATACAAAAGTAAAAGTAAATGAACGCGGCTTTGTAATTACAGATAAAACTATGAAGACCGACGATGAAAGCGTTTATGCTATTGGTGATATTGTCGGTAATCCAATGCTTGCTCACAAAGCAGCAGCAGAAGGCAAAGTTGCGGTAGAAGCAATTCTTGGTCATAAGGTTGCATTCGAACCGAACGCAATACCGGCAGTTGTGTTTACCGATCCGGAATTAGCTTGGGCTGGAATTACGGAAAATGAAGCGCGCGAAAAAGGAATTAAAGTTGAAGTCGCTAAATTCCCTTGGGGTGCAAGCGGACGTGCAACTACCTTAGATAGAAATGATGGAATGACTAAGTTGATTGTAGAACCGGAAACAGAAAGGATTCTTGGCGTTGCTATTGTTGGCGTAGGTGCCGGAGATATGATTGCCGAAGGTACACTTGCAATTGAAATGGGCGCGGTTGTTAAGGATTTGGAACTAACAATTCATCCGCATCCGACTTTATCTGAAACAATGATGTTTGCGGCTGAGCTGTATTACGGACATGCAACAGATATGTACCGTCCAAAGAGAAAATAATTTCTTTCCGAAGAGCCCCACAAGCTTGGGGCTCTTAATTAATTTCCTTTCTAGCTTGTACATTGCAATTTGTTTATTAGCATTTAAGCAAAAAAATATAACCTTTCCACGACATAATCGTCCTAATAAGAAAAAATTACCGAACGGTAGGTATATTCCTTGAATGATGCTATTTTTTGAACATACTTACCGTTAAATAAAGGAATTTAATTTTGAAATCTATTAATGAGAATTACATACAAGGCGATACAAAACAAAAAATATTTAATGCAGCGGCAGAGCTATTTGCGCGGGATGGCTACCATAAAACCTCTGTGAGAGAAATTTGCGAAGCCGCAAAGGTTACTAAGCCGGTTCTATACTATTATTTCAAGGATAAGGAAACACTTCTTGAAGCGCTAATGATAGAGACCTATTCTCGGATGGATGAGTTAATGTCTTTGCATCTTGGCTCTATGACAAACTTAATTGAGGTAATAACCGGGCTATCGAAACTCTATCTGGAATTTTTAACAAAGTATCCAAACCTTACAAAATTTTCGGTTTTCATTCAAAGCACAAACGTGCCTAAGCGAATTCTGGAGATTAAAATGCAGCGTTATAAAAATGAGATGGAACGATTCATTAATCTTATAATTCATTCACAACGAAAGGGTTTGGTTCCATCTAAGTACGATTCCGAAATACTTGCTATTAATTTTATCGGATCAATCACCTTACTAGTTGTTGAGTATTTACTGTTTGATAATGACATTAACAAACTGCAACACAAACTCAATGATTTTACCAAATTTTGGATTAAAGCATTTTTAACTAATGATACCGTGGAGAATTAACTATGAGGTATGTTCTAAAGGTTAGTCTAATCTTCCTTTTTAGTGTGATTTCTGTAACTGGACAGACTGCACAAAGAAACATTGTTTATCTGTCCCTTAACGAAGTGATAGGAATTTCCAAGACCGAAAATTTATCACTCAGATTAAAACAACTGGAGTACGATTCGCAAAATCTTGAATTATGGAAATCATACTCAAATTTTTTGCCGACAGTTAACTATCAAGGATTGGCAACAAACAACCTTGAATTGCCCGTATTTGTATTTATGGGGCAGCAATTTGTTGTGGGTACCAAATTCACTTTTCAGCACTCGCTCGATCTTACGATGCCGATATTCACCGGAGGATCAAGGTGGTTCAATGTTAACATTCAAAAGGATTTGCGAAAATCCTTGAACGAAGAGTTGAAGGGGAAAGAGCAAGAGGTTGTCTTACAAGCGTTGCAAGCTTATTACGGAATAGTACTTGCAAACGCACTATTAACCACATCGGAAGAAGCAGTAAGCGTGGCCGAGGCAAATCTTACGCAAGTTAGTAAACATCACTCTGCGGGTACAGCAACCGAATTTGATCTGCAAAGAGCAAAAGCACAGTATGCTGCTAGCTTGCCGGGACTGGAAAAAGCAAAAGCAGAAAAGATTATGAGTATGCAGAGATTAAAATATTTATTAAACATGTCCTTGGATGATTCGCTCATTGTTACTGATTCGCTGATATCAAATGATTTTCTAAGGAGTTTTAAAACTACTTCTCTGGAGGAATTTAAAAATCTATCGAGAGAAAACCGTTCTGATGTTAAATCGATTGAGTATAAGTTAAAGGCAACAGAACAGGGAGAAAACATAGCGCTGGGAAGTTTTGCCCCAACGATAGCTGCGTCTGCGAATATAGCGCATCAAGCACAGCTAGATAATTCACATGTTAAATGGAACGATTACATTCGCTCAAAATCAATTTCTCTCTCTTTAATCTGGCCGGTGTTTGAAGGTGGCCGGAAAATGATAAACTATCAGCAGGCTAAAATACAGACAGAGCAAATGAAAATTGTTCTTGAGCAGGCAGATAAAGGAAGAATTCTTGATGTTCAAGAAAATTACTACGGCTATAAAGAGGCAATTAAAAGTTTGGAAAGCTTAGAAGAAGCAATGATTCAATCAAAAGAAAGCTTACGTCTTTCCAATTTGCTTTACAAAGAGGGGATGAGCACTCAGCTTGATGTACTTAATGCGCAATTGCTTAATACATCCAACCGAACACAGTACTACCAAGGCGTTTTTAACTATAATATCAGCCAGCTCAACTTGATGTATTCAATAGGGTTGCTGAATAAAATTTGGGAATAATTACGAGGAGAAAATGAAACGACTTTTTTTATCAGCAGTAATTTTATCGATACTATTTACTACTGCATGTACACAGAAAACCGAACAAATAACCGAAAAAACTGTTCCAGTAAAAGTGTTCACCGCTAAGCTAGATAATATTGGAAACTATGTAACCGCAACCGGAACAATTACAGCCTTTGAAGATGTGGTTTTATACGCAAAGGTTTCGGAAAAGATTGACCACCTACTTGTCAAACCGGGAGATAAAGTTACTCAAGGACAGACATTAGCAGTTCAGTACAATGAAATTCTAAAACAAAGTGTTGAAGCAGCCGAAACCGGAGTTAGGAGTGCTGGAACACAATTCAAATTGGCGGAACAAGAATTTGCTAGAATGAAAAATTTATATGTACAAAATGCAATTAGCATTCAACAGTATGATCAAGTAAAAACACAGACGGAGTCTTCAAAGTTGGCCTTAGAGGGAGCGAATGTTCAGCTAAAGCTTGCAAAAGAACAATATGAAAATAGCTTTATCAAAGCGCCGTTTGCCGGAACAGTAGCTGCTGTCCAAGTTGAAAAGAATCAAATGATTGCTGCCGGTGTTCCGGTTGCACAGGTTATCAGTCCCGGTTCTATGAAAGCAAAAGTGAAAATTCCTTCTACAGAAATTGCCGGAATTGTTAAAGGGCAAGCTGTGAGAATTCAGCTCCCAACAGTTCCAAACAAAACTTATGATGGTGTTGTTTCGGAAATTGATTATGCGGTTGATCAGTTCTCGAAAAACTTACAAGTAGAAATAGCAGTTAAAAATACGGACAGCAATGTTAAATCGGGGTTGTTTGCGGAATTCTTAATCGAAACCTCGACTAGAAAAAATTCATTGATTATTCCTGAAAACGCAATTCTTAGCAGAACCGAAATCACAATAGATAAAGAGACCGGACTACAAGAATCGGTCAAGAAACATTTTGTGTTTGTCGTTAAAAACGGAAAGGCAGAATTGATTGAGATACAAACCGGCATTGGCAGTGGTGGACGTGTAGAGGTTACTTACGGGCTAAATGTTGGCGATGTGATTGTAGTTGTTGGACAAAATATTGTTAAGTCCGGTGAAAAAGTAAAAATAATTGACTAAAGCGAGTTAAGAAAATGATATTAACAAAGTTTTCGTTGAAGAGACAAATTACACTTATGATGTTCTATGCTGTAGTTATAGGATTCAGTTTGTTCTCATTTTCCCAGTTAAAGATAGATTTCTTTCCCGATATAGTATTTCCAATTGCCGGTGTAATCACAAACTATTCCGGTGTTGGTTCTGAAGACATTGAAAATCTAGTTTCGCGTCCTATTGAAGAGGCAGTTTCATCGGTTAAGAATATTGAAAAGGTAAATTCACAATCATTCAAAGGAGCCTCAATAGTTACGCTTGAATTCAAATATGGAACCGACATGAATCAAGCGGAAGCCGATATACGAAAGAATATTGATTATATAAGAGATTATTTGCCAAGTGATGCAAATGAACCAATTGTATTTGTGTTTGACCCGTCTATGAGTCCGGTTGTATTCTTAAGTCTGAGTTCGGATTACTTGGGATCGGCTGAATTGCGAAGACTGTCTGAAGAGACAATTGAACCGCTTCTTGAAAGAGTTGAAGGAGTGGCTTCGGTGCAGACACAAGGCGGTATGCAAAGACAAATAAATGTGAATTTGAATCCAACATTATTAGCTTCGTTTGGATTGGCCCCGGATGAGGTTGCTCAAGCTATTCAAGCGGGAAGCGGACTATTGCCGGGCGGTACAATCGAAACAAAGCAAAAGAATTACAACCTAAGAGTTTTTAGCGAGTACAGAACAGTTGAGCAAATAAAGAATACTATAGTTACTGTAAAAGGAACTCAGTCGGTTCTTGTTAAAGATGTTGCAACTGTTGAAGACGGCTACAAAGAGAACGCGTCGGAAGTTCGTACTGATTATGGTGATGGCGTAATGTTAATGGTAATGAAGCAGTCCGATGCAAATACTGTTCTTACTTCGAGAAGAGTTAAAGAAGCATTACCGGGAATTCTATCGCGATTACCGCAAGGAACTAAGTTATCCTCTCTTTGGGATCAATCAGATTTTATTATGCTCTCAATTAACAACTTGAGCGATACGGCAATAATAGCTTTCATTCTGGCTTTCATTGTTATCTATGTCTTTCTGCGTAACATACGCGGTAGTTTAATTATGGGAGTTTCTATTCCACTTTCCGTAATAATAACATTTGCTGTTTTGTATGCCGCAAACTTAACACTAAATATTATTTCTATGGCTGGGCTAGCTTTGGCAATAGGAATGCTTGTGGATAATTCCATTGTAGTTCTCGAAAATATTTACAGACATAGAGAACTTGGGGAGGACAGAATGGTTGCGGCTGATAAAGGGACAGCAGAAGTAGGAATGGCAATTACAGCTTCTACATTAACAACAATTGCCGTATTCATTCCTGTGCTGTTTGTTCCGAATGTAACCGGCCAATTATTTAAAGATCTTGTTCTAACAATTACGTTCAGTTTAATTGTGTCTTTAATTGTGGCATTAACAATTGTACCAATGATGTCTGCGAACATTCTGAGATTGGAAGAGAAGAAAGAAGAGGGTAGACTTAATAAGTTGAAAAATAAGGTGGGTTATTGGCTGGAAAGGATGGTTTTCCATTACAGTAGAATTTTGAATTGGTCGTTATTGCACCGCAAGTTTGTATTGATGGTAACCACAGTACTTTTTGTTCTATCCTTGGTATTAACAACGTTCCTTGGGGGAGAATTCCTACCTAAAAGCGATCAAGGCTTTGTCGATTTCTTCATGGAATCTCCTTCCGGTACTCCAATTGAAAAAACAAGACTATATGCATATCAAATAGAGGAAATGGTAAAAGAGATAGTTCCGAAAGAGGCGTTGGAATCGGTTGCAATTTTTTATGGAGAAAGAGAAGGAATTGGTGCCTTTGGCACAACTTCCAGTACAATAGAAACAATTCTCAAACTCAAGCCTAGAGAACAAAGAACTATCACTCAATTTGAAGTACAAGATAAGCTGAGAGAAAAATTAGATGAAATCCCGGGGGTAACATATTACTTTCAAGAAGGTGCAACTTTTTCAACTGAAAAAGATATTGAGGTAAAAGTAATTGGATTTGATGTAGACGGTGCTAAAGCAATTGCTAATCAATTAAAAAGTAAGTTCGAGAAAGTTGAAGGATTTGTTGACATATCCTTAAACACAAAAGAAACTACCCCGGAGCTTCAAGTTCATCTTAACAAAAACGTTATGAATGATCTTAAGCTTACATCGCTTTCGGTTGCGAGTAATATTTCAACAGCAATGCAGGGCAAAGTAATTTCGCAATACAGAGAACTTGGCGATGAGTATGACATACGAATTCAGTACAACAAGAAATATCGGAATCAAAAAGAAGCTGTTGAAAATATGCAAATTCCATTGGCCACCGGAGAGATGGTTCAATTAAAGCAGATTGCAAAAATTGTTGAAGAAGAAGCTTCGCCTACAATTTTTAGAGAAAACCAGAGCAGATATGTTTCTGTTGGCGTCGCTCTTTCCGGAATTGATCTTTCAAAAGCAGTTGAGGAAGTAAACAAAATTGTTGCCGAAACGCCAATTCCTTCCGAGTTTCAAGTAATTATTGGCGGAACTGCGGAAGACCAGCAAGAAGCATTTTTCTATTTGTCTTTGGCATTTATTGCCGCAATTCTGTTGGTCTACATGATTATGGCTGCACAGTTTGAATCTCTGGTTGATCCGCTGATTATAATGTTCACCGTTCCGCTTTCTATAATTGGGGTATTCATCTTTTTGTTTATAACAGGCACAAGTATAAGTGTTATGGCGCTTGTTGGTATTGTAATGCTTGTTGGTATTGCGGTTAATAACGGAATTGTGCTGGTTGATTATATTAATCAATTAAGAAGAGAAGGGTACGAATTGTTCGATGCTGTTAAAGTTGGCAGTGTTGCGCGGTTACGTCCGGTTTTGATGACCGCTCTAACTACAATCTTAGGCATGGTACCCCTCGCAATGGAATTAGGTTCAGGCTCGGAAACATGGACTCCTCTTGCCCGAGCTGTAATCGGAGGATTAAGTACAACTACTATACTAACATTAGTTATTATTCCAATTCTCTATGTTAGTTTTGAAAGAATGGGAGACAAAGTGAAATCATATTTGAAAAAACGAAACGGTAAATAAAATATGTACCTCCGGATTTTTGCTTAAAAATCCGGAGGTATTGTTTCTCTGAATCCGGGAAGCTTTTCTATAAACTATTCGGCACTTAACAATCAACACCATTTTTTTTTATTAGCAAAAATCAATATTACTCATTAGGTTCGGAGCGTTGATTCCGATCAAAGTGAGGCTCTATTGAAAAGTAAGTTTGTTTTTATCTCCATTTTATTTTTTACAACAATTTCATTTGCACAAAATTACGATTGGGTGCGTCACGATTCTCTTGTAAAAGCGGGAATCAATCAGATATATGGAATTGAATTAGATAAAGCAGATAAAACTTTTGATGTGGTTGTTAAAGAGTATGCCAAACATCCTTCCGGCAAATTCTTTAAAGCGATGACAACATGGTGGAGAATTCTTCTTGATCTTGAAGATGAAAGCATGGATGATAAGTTTTACGACCAGCTTGAAGAAGTGATTGATCTTTGTGATGATATTTTGGACGATAATGAGCGAAGTGTTGATGCCATGTTTTTTAAAGGAGGCGCGCTTGGTTTCCGGGGACAGCTTCGGGCAATTCGGGAAAGTTGGTTCAAAGCTGCACTTGATGGAAAAGATGGACTTAATCTTGTGTTCAAATCTTACGAAGTAAATCCCAAGAATGTAGATGTTCAGCTTGGCTTCGGAATTTATCATTACTACGCTGATGTAATTCCGCAGAAATTCCCGGCAGTAAAACCATTTATGGTTTTCTTTCCCAAAGGTGATAAGAACCGCGGTATTAAGGAACTCGAAAATGTGGCAATGAATGGAAGATATACTCGAATAGAATCGCGCCACTTTTTGCAGAAGCTGCTTTTCCAGTTTGAAGAGAATATGGAAGAATCCCGCAAGTGGGGAAAAGCACTGCTTGCCGATTTTCCGAACAATCCGAATTTCCAAAAGTATTACGGGCTCACTTACATAAAAGAAAATAATTATCCGGAAGCAGTAAAAACATTTAGAGATATTTATTACAAATGTGAACGTGGTTTACCCGGTTACAACAAACGCTATAAACGCGAAGCCACATATTATCTTGGAATGGATTTCATGCTGAAAAACAAAGCTGATTCTTCGGCTTTCTATTTTGAGAAATCGGAAAAACTCTCGCGTGAGATTGATAAAGGAAATGAATCTGGATTCTTTATTAATACAATTTTGTTTTTAGGCTATATGAATGATTTGCAGGGCAAGCGGGATAAAGCAATCAAGTATTACAATGAATCTTTACGCATTAAAGAAAGAAATAATTCTTACGAGCAAGCTGAGCGCTATTTAAAAACACCTTACAAAAAGTAATTGAGAATTTAGAATGGAGAATTGAGAATTCAATTCAAATAATTCTCCATTTTCCATTTTCCATTATCAATTATAAATTAGTGCTAATCCCAAATCTGTGCATAGCGCCGACAAATCCAAGAGATGAAAACGCATAATCCACATTATAGCCTTTAACAATAAAGCCTACTCCAAGATTAAATCCGGCTAATCCGGCAGATGAACCAACTTTAAGTTCTTTTCTCTTTTCGTTGTCGTAGCCAAAACGCAAGCGAAGGCTTTGTCCAAGCCTAAACTCACCGCCGAATGTAATCTGTGTAAAGCGGTCCAAGAATTTATTTTGTTTCTGATTCAGCTTATTAAATGACCAGTAAAATTTAAGAGGTAAGTTTTCCAGTTGCTTGGCAAATCCGAAGCGGATATCAAGCGGGAGGTCTTCTTTAGTTTCGAAATAAGATGAAAGCTGAGCGCCGAGATTTAAAACTGAAAAACCAAAATTCCATCTCGATTCCGGAATTGCATAGTGCAGACCAAGATCAATTGCCGCTGCAGCAGAAGAAACATCGGAAATTTTAGAATAGATGAGTTTAACATTTGCACCGTAGTAAAAATTCTCATCTAGCTGATTTCCGTAGCCAAGGGTAACAGCCATATCGCCTGCGCTAAATTCGCCAAGATTGTTTCCTTGGGCATCTGCTTTAATAAATGAACCATAGCTTATATATTGAATTGCCGCACCGAACTTTCCAATTCCTTCAAAATCTTTGGAAGCAACAAGGCTTGCGGAATTTACATCTTCCAAATGTTTCAAGAAAGAAAATGAAATTGGAGTTCCTTGAAGTAGATTTATTCCAGCCGGATTATAAAACATGACATTAGGATCATCGTTATTGGCTACAAAACTGCCGGCAACAGCGGCTGCGCGGGGACTGTTATCAAGGCGTAAAAACTCGAAAGCGCTTTGTGCTGAAAGTATAGAAACCGAAAGAAATGCTAAAACCAAAATCTTCTTCATTTACATCTCAAATTTTGATGCGATTTTACACATAAATAAGCATATAAGGCAAGGTAAACCGTGGTGCAAATTTTTTGGAACAAATGAAAAACCCGCTCTGTTAGAGATTACGAAACGATTACTTGAATCGACTTGGCTTTAACCCTAAATTTGAAACAATATAAAAGAGGAGTAAGATGAACGGATTTAAAACTGTCGTTCTTATGACAACAATGATGGTTTTGTTTATTCTTGTCGGCAACATAATTGGTGGCGAGAAAGGAATGATGATTGCTTTTCTATTTTCGCTGGCAATGAATTTTGGCTCATATTGGTTTTCCGATAAATTAGTTCTTAAGATGTATGGCGCTCAGCAGATTTCACGCGAGGATTCTCCGCAGCTGTTTGATAGCGTAGAAAAGCTCGCTATGAAAGCCGAACTGCCGATGCCTAAAGTATATATAATGAATAATCCAACACCGAATGCATTTGCTACCGGCAGAAATCCAAATAATGGTGCAGTTGCAGTTACAACCGGTATTATGAATTTGTTGAACAAGGAAGAATTGGAAGGTGTTATTGCCCACGAATTATCTCATATAAAAAACAGAGATATTTTGGTCGGTACAATAGCGGCAACTTTAGTTGGAACGATTACATACATTGTTCAGTTTGCAATGTTTTTTGGCGGCGGAAGAAGCGATGACCGCGAAGAAGGTACTAACCCAATTGTTGCTATTTTAATGTTGATATTGGCTCCAATCGCAGCGATGTTAATTCAAATGGCAATTTCGCGTTCTAGAGAATATATGGCGGACGATGGGGGTGCACAGATTTCCGGTAAGCCACTTTCGTTGGCTTCGGCATTGAACAAACTTCAACATGGCAATGCTGTTGTTCCAATGCGAAATGCCGGACAAGCTTCAGCGCATATGTTTATTGTTAATCCGCTTCATGGCGGCGGTGTAATGAAATTGTTTTCAACTCATCCGCCTATCGAAGAAAGAGTTGCCCGTTTGCAAGAAATTGCTGCCGGCAGAAGATAATTTTTCACTAGCGACTCTTAGCTGAAGAGTCGCTTTATTTTCGAGAATTTTTGAAAAGATTATTCATCACATATTGTGTTTTAATTCTTGCCCCGGCATTATTATGGGGACAAGCGAAAACCAATTTAGAAAACTATTTTCAATTAATTGATAACTCGGTAGATAAGGTTAGCCAAACACTGCCTAATGAAGCATCGGTGGTACTTACGGTTTCCGGTCCGGCGTCTTTAGAATTACTGAAGTCAAAGGTATTTCAGTCCTTTTCTAAGCACGGTTACAAAGTAACAAGCGAAACCACACCTCAAACTTACAAAGCTGCTTATACATTTCATCAGACCAACGTTGAATACTTAAATGCGGAGAAGGAGAGCTTCTTTGGTAATATTGTGGCCGAACGACTAATGAACCTGAAAGGGAATATTTTATTAACTACGCCGGAGAATCAAGTTAAGGCTTTTGAAGTAGATGAATCGCTTAAAGACACAGTTTCGGTTGATGAAATCAAGAGTTTAGAAGATTCATCAGTCCCGTTTACTCAAGGAAAGATGCCCGAAACACCATTTTTCTCTAATCTATTGGAACCGGTTCTGGTTGTAGGTACTTTAATTACAACAATTATTCTATTGTTTACAGTAAGAGGAAAGTAATAGCAAAGCGCAGTTTCTCGACTGGTCCAAATTGATTATTTTTACACCCTAATTAAGGAGATATATTTTGTTAAGAAAGTTAAATCTGGTTGCTCTGCTGTTTCTAGCGCTTTTGATTACGAACTGTTCGAATGTAAAGGATACAAGTAAATTCAATGCGGAAGAATACTACAATTATTTGATGACGCTTTATAATGATGAAGACTATGAAGTTGCTGTTCAAGAATTTCAAAACTTCCTTCTTCAGTATTCAGGCAGTGCGTTTAACGACGATGCCCAATATTATCTTGCAATGACATACTTTAAGCGTGATCAATATTTACTTGGAGCCTACGAGTTCAGCAAATTGATCAGAAACATTCCGGCTTCTCCATTTGTGGCGGAATCTCAGTATATGCTTGCGGAGTGTTATTACCAACTAGCGCCGGCGTATCAGTTAGATCAATCCTATACAAAAAAAGCGATCGAAGAATTTCAAGCATTTATAGATTTTTTCCCGGCTGATAAGAAAGTTGAAGTTGCTGCCGGTAAGATCAAAGAACTCACAGAGCGCTTGGCTGAAAAAGAATATCAAGCCGCGTTGATTTACGAAAAGATGGAATATGAAAAAGCTGCTATAAAATATTATGCAAATGTTTCCGAGATTTATCACGATACGAAGTTTGCACCTCAAGCGTTGTACAGAAAAATTCAGCTTGAACTAAAAAAAGGAATGAATAGTGAGGCTTTGAGTGATATTAGTGTCTTCTTAAGCAGATATCCGGATAACTCGAATTCTACCGAGCTTCAAGAAACTGAAACCAAGTTAGGTCAAAAAAAATGAGTGAGCCAGCTAAAGCCAAAAAGGTTAGCGCTTCTATTGTAACAATGACCGAATTGGTTTTACCGAATCATACTAATCAACTTGGAAATTTGCTTGGCGGACAGTTAATGCACTGGATTGACATTTGCGCCGCACTTTCGGCCGCTAAGCATTCGCAAAGGATTTGTGTTACTGCTTCTGTTGATAGAATAGATTTTCATCACCCAATTCGTTTGGGAAATGCCGTTACAATTTTGGCTTCAGTCAATCGAACATTCAAAACCTCTATGGAGGTTGGTGTTAAAGTTTTTGCAGAAAATTTTGTCGAAGGTACACATATTCATACAAACTCTGCCTATCTTACTTTTGTTGGCGTTGATGAAAATACACGACCGGTTGCCACAATAGAAATTGTTCCGGAAACAGAAGATGAAAAAAGACGGTTTGAAGCTGCATTACAAAGAAGAAAAACCCGCCTTGAAAAAAGAATCAATACTTAGTTTTATATTTTTCTTTTTCTTGTGGATACAGAGCTCATCTGCACAAATACCAATAAACGGTTTTTGTAAACTCACTCAATTCTCAGTTTCACCAAATTATAATTTGCTTGATGCAATCGACTATAATTCCGATGGGTACAGAGACATTGTAGTTTATAATCCTACTCAGAAAAAATATTCTACGCTTACAGCTAATTCAAGATCAAGTTTTGGGAATGCTTCGGAAAAATACTCTTCGTTGTTTGTTTCGGCAATTCACTCTTACTCAAGCGATATCAAAAAGAAAAAATTTATTCTTTTGTCTAGAGGTTCTCGCGAAGCCGGGATTGCCTCCTTTTCATCAAACGGCGGTTTAACTATAAGCAGCAGAATTAAACTGGATGGTTTTCCTTCGGCAGTAGATGTTGGAAAGACAAACGAAAACTCTGTAAACATTTTATTGGCGGGAGCTGGTATTGATGGTCTTGTTGTAAGTAGTGAAAAAAGCGGAAAGCTAACAGAAACAGAAAGAATTAAAGGGAAAATCTTTTCTTCGGCTGTTTTTGTAGATCTTAATTACGATGGGGCTTCGGACATTGCGGCAATCGATCTCATCTCAAATTCAATAGTTCTCTACAACAATGATTTAAGCGGCAGTTTCGAAGAGTCCAGATCTATTGGTCTTGGAAAAGAAGTGAGTGAATTCCAAGCTCTCGATTTTAACTCTGATCGATTCACAGATCTCGCATATGTAAAGAACAATAAACTTGAAATTCTGCTTGGAGATTCGGTTTCCTCTTTTCAAAAGCGAATATTTTTCCCGTCAGCTGAAGGAATTTTTAAATACTCTGTTTTTGATTACAACGGCGATGGCCTAAATGACGTTGCATACATAAACAAGGCAAAAGAAAAATTACTAGTTGCTTTTGCCAAGTCAATCAACTCATATTATTCGCCTGTTTGTTACATAAAAAAAAATAATATAGAGGCTCTTTCATCTTACGTAGATAGGGGCGGGCGTAAGCTTGTTTCTTTGTCTTCCGATGGGAATGTTTATTTGATTAGTTCTCTTATAATGCAAGATGATTCATTCGATCTTTCTTTACACGAAGGTGCCGCTTATTTGCAAGCTTTCGATTACAATAAAGATGGCTATAAAGAAATTGCATTTATTGATGCCGGAAGTCATAGTCTAAAGTTTGGATTGAGTGAAAGAAGAAATCTGTTTCGTACACTTTATACGTTACCAATCTCTACAAACCCAAATGTTCTTTTAATTGATGACACAAAGAAGAATGTTATTACTTTTATTGGATATGAAAAGGGTAATAAAGTAATTGAAGTATTGCGCTACAATCTCGAGAACAATAAAACCAGCAGACAAGTATTTTATACTTCTGAAAAGATTAAAGAAGTAAAGTTTGTTAGTGATCGGTTAAAAGACCGGCTCAATATTTGCGCTTTAACTCTTAACAATAAGATTCTTTCGCTACAAGAGTTTGAGTTAAGAAACTTTAAGCAGCCAATTGTAAATACATATCAAATAGCCTCGAATGTAGAAAACGCTACCTTCAATTTTAGCGTTTATAAAGATGTCTACGCGCTGGTTCGATATGGCAGTAACGTTGATTTGGTGAAGATTGTTTTTAATAAGAAAGAGGTAGAGAGAATTCCACGCTTAACGTTTGAATTAAAGGATGATGAGTTGATCGAATCTAGAATGATTTCTGTTGATGAGTTGTTGAATAGAACGAAGCCGGCAGCGGCCCTTCTTTCCTTTAATAAAAAATCGGTGCTCTATTTTTTCAGCAATCAAAAAAATATGCGGTATGAAACTAAAGAACTATTCCGATCAACTATTCCTCTTAGATATTCAATCAATAACAGTAATGCGTTGTTTTATACTTTTTCTGATTCAAGAAAAATTCTTACCGAGTTAAATCCAATGGAAAAGAGTACCAAAACAATTCTCCCAATTGAATCGGAAGGGATCAATGACTATTTTGTTACCACTCTTCATGGGAAAAACAAATATTTGATCTATTCTAACAGTATTAATAATTCAATAACAATAAAAAAATATTTATGAAGAAATTTTTTGCTTTTCTTATAATGCTATGCGGCACACTGACTGCTCAGAATTTGGATTCGCTCTATTCGGAATTTTTACGAGTTAAAGGTATTTATGATCCGACAAGAATAACTGTGCAATCTGAAGATACAGAACCGGTAAAATGCGGCACCAGTCTGGTGAATAACATAAAACTGAATTTTAATAATTTTACTGCAAAGCAGAAGTCTGTATTAACTCCGCTATTACAAAGACCAGCTACAGACACAAGCTTTGTCACACCTTCCGGAAAATTCAGAATACATTTTGATAAGTCAGGATATAGTATACCGGGATATGATCTTAAGGAATTTGCTAAAGCTGCTGATTCATCCTATAACTACGAAGTAAATATTTTGAAATATCCGGCTCCGCCGGCTGATTATGGTTCTGGTGGTGATGATCTTTACGATATATATTTGAAAAATCTCGCCGGTGATGAATATGGGTCTACGTATCCCGAACAGGAATTAGGAGGAGATAAATTTACAAGTTTTGTGATTATGGACAATGATTTTTCCGGATCAAGTTATTCAACAAATGGAATTGCCGCCGCACGCGTTACAATAGCCCACGAGCTTCACCATGCTATTCAAATGGGAAATTATATTTACAGGCTGGCTGATAGATTTTATCACGAAGCAACATCTACCGCAATGGAAGAGTTTGTTTTTGATGATGTGAATGATTATTACGCGTACATAAACCACAAGTACTTTGATAATCCAAGTAAACAAATCACTGCTTATGAAGGATACGGCCATGCGATTTTAAATATTTTCTTACGAGATAGACTTGGGATCTCAGTTATTAAAGAAATTTGGGAAGCAATGCCTAAAATGAGAGCAGTTGAAGCTTTTTCGACTGTACTTGCTAGACATAACACATCACTCAAAGTAGAATTCAATCTATTCGGTTTGTGGTGCTATTTTACCGGCAATAGATACGTTCCCGGAAATTATTTTGAGGAAGCAGCTAATTATCCTCTAATTAAGACAGCTATGAGTGTGGATTTTGTTAAGCCAACTACAACGCTGAAAATATATACTTCGCCTATAACAAATAATTTTTATGAATTTATAGATGGCAACAATAGATTGTTTTCTATTATCTCAAATGTGGACGTACAAAGCTCGGTTAATTCTCCTTCAACCTCCATTTTGTTAGACTATTCAATATCTTCAACAGCAAGTTCCGGTTTTCGGAAATTGGCAAATAATTATTACTCAAAAATTTCTGCTTCAGATTTAACTCTTTTGGCGGAAACAAATATATTGAACAACGCTCCACTTAATCCAAATCAAGTTTCGGTTGAAACATCTTCATATCCATATCCGCAGCCGTTTAAGTATTCCGAACATCAATATTTATATTTGCCGGCTAGCTTAAATGGGGGCAGCACAGCAGATCTTTATGTTTACACGCCGGATATGAGTTTGGTTTATTCTGGTCAAAAACGTATCGTTGCCACCGAAAAAATCGCTTTGCTTTGGGATGCCAAAGATTCAAATCAAAATAAACTGGCAACCGGTGTTTACTTTTATATTGTAAAGTCCGGCGATGATACTATTAAAGGAAAATTTGTAATCTATAATGACTAGCTATTCGGTAGAACTAAATGATCTTGTAAAGTATTTCGGAAGAAGATTAATCTTCGATGGAATTAATTATTCATTCGAATCGGGACATGTTTATGGAATTTCCGGACCCAACGGTTCCGGTAAATCTACTCTGGTTAAAATTATTGCATGTTTAATCTCTCCCACAAAAGGCAAAGTTAAACACACTTTTGCCGGCAAAGTAGTTGAAGAAGAAGCTTTGCATAATTATCTGGGATTTGTTTCGCCTTACCTTTTCCTTTATGATGAATTCACAGCGGAAGAAAATTTAGCTCATGTTTCTAAAGTGAGAGGAATAAAGTTTAATAAGGAGCGTTCCGATTTTTTACTTAGTGAATTTAATTTATACGAAAGAAGAAATGATTTGCTGCGCGGGTTTTCTTCAGGAATGAAACAACGCCTTAAGTTTGCATTTGCTCTTCTGCACGAACCTCAGTTGCTTATTTTAGATGAACCGACTTCAAATTTGGATAGTTCCGGCAAGGAAAAAGTTTACGAGTTCATACAATCCGAAGGAAAAACTAAAGTGGTTTTGGTAGCATCAAACGAGGAAACTGATTTGGCTTTATGTGAAAAGATTGTCGAATTAAGAGATTTTAAGAATCAGGCATCGAGAAAATGAAATCATTTGCACTATTTAGGAAAGATTGGGAATCGGAACTGCGTACACGCTATGCAATAAACGCGTTGGCAATGTTTGTTCTAGTTACTATTAGTGTAATAATGTTTTCAGTTGGAGACGAAAAAATTTCCGAGTATTTAACTGGTGGACTTCTTTGGGTTGTTATATTTTTCTCAGCGATGTCGGGTTTATCGCGTGCATTTGTTTCTGAGGAAGAGCGTGGTACTACTTTAACTCTTCAATTAATTGCATCGCCAACTACAATCTTTTCCGGAAAACTGCTCTTCAATCTGATCTTGGTTTTTCTGATGAATATTGCAATTACTGTCCTATTCTCAATGCTGTTCGAATCCTTTCTAATCAAAAACGTTTCGCTTTTTCTAATTGCATTTTTTCTTGGCAATATTGGAATTGCTATCTCATCAACTATGATAGCTGCCATCATTTCGAAAGCAAGTTCCAAAGGCACGCTTTATCCGGTACTCTCGTTTCCAATCTTACTTCCGCTAATTCTTACTTTGCTTGAACTTACAAAATTTTCTATGGATGGAAATTCGATCAGCGGATCAACAATAGAGATTGCGGTTCTTTTCTCTTACGATGTAATTATGGGGACAGCTTCTTATTTGCTTTTCGACTTTATCTGGAAAGATTAACTCGCTTGTTCTTTTGGACCAGCAATTCTTATCAGCAATTTCGGATTATCCTCTCTGTAGATCAAAAAGAAAATCCCTATAAGGGTTTGTAAAATATTGGATAAAAAGAAGAACCATATTCCCGTAGAAAAATAATTTATTATAGAGAAAAACTTGAGTACACTTAACATTTGGTAGAAAACTAGTACAATATGAAAAATATTGATGCTGCCCTTCTCAATCACAAATTCGAAACTGTTCTTTATAAGCAATATTAGAACCAACAATAGAACTACTATTATAAATATTAGGGAATATTCCCAATAACGGATGAAGGAAATAATACCAAGTGTAATAACGAGGAGTGAGAACGAAATTTTTTTGAAAGAGATTTTGCTAAAATCCATAACAATAAAAAGGTAGAGAATGCTAAAAGGAACATAAAAATGCGACAATACTAAGTGAAAACTTCTTGCGAGAATAATTGATAACGGGTCTGTCATAGCAAGCGCTAGAAAAAGCCAAAAATATCGAGTCTTAAATTGTCGTAGCGGGATGAATAACCAGACAAGAATGCTAAAGTAAAGTAACATTTTAATGTAGAACATTGGATATACCATGACTATTCTTTGCCCAAAATCTTATTTGTCATAGTGTATTTAATAGCGTAAGATATGAATTCCGGCAAACCTTTTAAGTTTAACCGCGTCATCATTCTAGAACGGTAATGATCTATGGAACGCTTGCTTAATTCTAATTGGTTCGCGATTTCTTGACTAGTTTGCCCCTTGCTAACGCATTCTAAAATTTGTCTCTCTTTAACAGTTAAGTGTATATAGTCGTCTGCAAATTCGCTAGTTAGTTTTTTGTAATTGTGCTCAATTTGCTTCAAACGTGTCTCATCATATTGTTTACCGAAATATTTTTCACCATTAAAAACAGTTTTTATAGCATAAACAAGTTCACCCTTAATTGTGTTTTTGCTAATCAATCCCATTGCACCAATTTTAAACGCATGTATCACATATTCTTCACTATCGTGCATTGTAAGAAAAATGGCTTTAACGCTTTTATCTTTTTTCTTTATCTCTTTTAAGGCATCTAATCCGTTCATGTCCGGCATTGAAATATCCACAAGAATCAAGTCCGGCTGAAGAAGAAAATACTTATCAATTAATTGAGTTCCGTTTTCGGCTTCCCCAACAATTAAAATATCGGGTACATCTTCAAAAATTGAAGTAACTCCGTTTCTAAATAGCTGGTGATCGTCTGCTATTAAGACGCGTATTGGTTTAGAGAGTGCCATGCTTTTTCAAATTTAATTGGAATTTCTGCTACCAGCATTGTTCCATTGTTAATAAATGAATCCAGTTTGAATTTTCCGTTATAACTTTCAACCCGCTCTTTCATGTTTATTAAACCCATTCCGGATCCTTGACCACGTAAGATAGAAATCACATCAAATCCAATTCCATTATCGGTAACTATTAATCTAAAGGAAGCCTCATCATAAATAAGCTGTATGCTGTATTCAGTGGCTTTGGAATATTTAATGATATTATTTACTGCTTCTTGGACAATTCGGAAGATCGTGATTTCCAGTTTCTCATCGAATCTTATCTCATCGCCAACTGCGTTCAATTCGCCATTAATTCCGGCTTCCTTACCTACTTTGTTAACTAAATTTCTAATTGCACTAATTAGTCCCATCTCTTCCAGCAGTCTAGGTTTAAGTGAATATGTGATTTCCTTTAATTCACGTATGGTATCTTCAAGATTAGAAACCATTTCCTCAAAAGAACCGAACTCCGACTGATTATTTGAAGTTTCCTTTAGTTTTAAGAGTTTTATTCTAAGCAGCGAAAGGCTTTGCCCAATACCATCGTGCAGTCCGGATGAAATTCTTCTCCTTTCCTCTTCAATTAAATCATGTAAATGTTCAGATAGGCTCTTTAGTTTTATTTGGTAGTTCAGCAGCCTCTCTTCATAGTTTTTCAATTCTGTAATATCCCTAAAATAAAGCTGGGCCAGATTTAGACTCGATTCTCCTCTATATAGAATTGAGAAATATTTATTTCCAATCTTTTGGGTAATAGTTTTGGTTTCATTTGTAATTATAGAATTTTCCGGTAATTGAAGTGTGGGTATTAGATCGCTGATCTTTCTCCCAACTATCTCAGAATTTGCAAAGACTAATTTTGTAGCTTCATTTGTCTCTAAAATTTCCCCGAATTGGTTAAGTCGTATAACCGGATCGGGATCTAATTGAGCAAAGAGTGCCATCATTTTTGCAGACTTAAGCTCGAGACTTTCCTTTTCTTTCTTAAATCTCTCATTGATAGGTATAATGCCATACTTATAGAAAAAATAGATAGTGCCAAAGAGGGCAATTACAGCTAAGAGTGAGATGTAAAGTGGATTTTGCGGATCCCTTAGTGAATTAAATATTTGTTCATTAAAGTTTATCAAAAAGCCCCTAATAAAACTAGTTTTCACAATTTCGAACCAAATATAAATCATTATTTCCAAAAGAAAAGGGAACATTTTATGCATTGTAAGTGCTACTTAAAAGAGTAATTAATTGTATTATTGGGGTGCTAATGCGTAAATTTGACAATCAATAAGGCTTACTAGCCGCGTTAGCTAAGTTATTTTCTATCTATCACGAAGAGGGAATGTGATTTATTGGGATGTTAGTCCGGATATTTTTTCTATAGGACCAATAACTATACGTTGGTATGGTCTTCTATTCGCTGCTTCTTTTATTGTTGGATATCAATTGATGATGGTGATATTCAACAAAGAAGGTCGTTCCGAAAATGATTTAAACGATTTAGTTTGGTACATGGTAATAGGAACTGTTGGTGGTGCTAGACTTGGTCATTGCCTCTTCTACAGTCCAGAGTATTATCTCTCTCATCCGTTGGAAATTTTAATGGTTTGGAAGGGTGGACTAGCGAGTCACGGTGCTGCTATAGGTATATTAACAGCTCTTTATTTATATATAAAGGCTCACAAAGGATTCACTTTCCTTTGGATAATGGATAGAGTAATAATTACCGCCGCTCTCTCCGGTTTTTTTATTAGGATGGGAAACCTATTTAACTCTGAAATTGTTGGTAAAACAACAGATGTTCCATGGGCATTTGTGTTTTCAGCAATTGATGGCCAGCCGCGTCACCCTACGCAGATTTATGAGGCCATAGCTTATTTATTAATTTTCTTTTTATTGCTAACAATGTATTTGAGATCCGGCGGAAAGATCAAAGAAGGCAAGCTTTTCGGCATTTTTCTAATTCTAGTGTTTGGATTTCGCTTCTTTGTAGAGTTTTTAAAGGAAACCCAGAGCTCGTTCGAAGAAAACTTATTCTTGAATATGGGACAACTGCTAAGTATTCCATTAATTGCTTTGGGTGTTTATGTACTCAGAATAAAAGAAAAAAAATCAATTAAAATTCAGTAATAAGTTAGAAAGAATTATACATGAAATTTCGTTTCAAAATAAATCTATTGGTTGTACTCCTAGTCTCGCTTCCTTTTTTGTTTTCTTTTAGCAGTTTAGTTAAAGAAAGCAATTACAATCCTTCAGTCGATACACTTAGGTTTGATGGTGAGAAGCATTTACGGAATATCCGTCAGCTAACCTTTGGCGGCAACAATGCCGAAGCTTATTGGAGCTTCGATGACAAACAGCTAATCTTTCAAAGCGATTGGAAAGAATTAAGCAACCAAGGCTGCGATCAGATTTTTAAGATGAATATTGATGGTTCACCTTTAACTAATGGAAAGCAATATCAACTGCTTTCAACCGGAAAAGGAAGAACTACTTGCAGTTATTTCTTGAAAGATGGAAGTATAGTTTTTGCCTCAACACATGAAGGTGGCGCAAGTTGTCCGGAAAGCAAAATGTTTGCCGGCGGCAGATATGTTTGGCCATTGTTCGATACCTATGATATTTTCACTTCGAACTCAGAAGGCGAGGATATCAAATTGTTAATTGGCGGTAAAGGTTACGATGCTGAAGCAACAGCTTCTCCAGATGGCAAATACATTATCTTTACATCTACTCGCAGCGGCGATTTGGAACTCTGGCGTTACGAAATTAAAACTAAGGAATACTTACAACTTACCAACACACTAGGTTATGATGGCGGTGCTTTTTTCTCTAGAGATTCTAAACAGATAATTTGGCGCGCCAGCAGACCAAAAGGTGAAGAAGCCGAGACATATAAAAAACTTCTAACCGATGGTTACGTTGAGCCGAAAGAGCTAAATATTTTTGTCGCGGATATTGATGGTAAAAACGTAAAGCAAGTAACAAATTTAGCCGGAGCTAATTGGGCGCCTTTCTTTCATCCGAACGGCAAGAAAGTTTTGTTTTGTTCAAATCATCATTCTCAAAAAGAAGGTGGAAGAAAATTCGACGTATTTATGATAAACATTGATGGAACCGGTTTAGAACAAATTACCAACTCGGGTTTGTTCGATGCTTTCCCGATGTTTTCTTACGATGGAAAGAAAATAGCTTTCTGTTCAAACAGACAATCGAATAGAAAACCAACTAGAGACACAAATGTTTTTGTGGCAGATTGGATTGATAAACCGGAAGATGTTGATGTAAACTTTAAATCAGTAAGATGATTTTTAATTTTACTTCATTGGAAATATAAATGACCGAAAAAGATTTTGTCTTGAAGTGGATTGAAAAAATTAGAGTCGAACTGAAAAAGTTTCCGGATGATTTTTTGCGTGATGATGAGTGTACCGTGCTGAATCTTCCAACAAAACTTTTGATATTTCCACCACCTCTTTTCAATACATATCAAGTTATTGATGAAAGCGGGGAAACGGTTTATTCTACTGATGAACATTTCAAGGCAAAGTATGTTGTTTATGCTAATCGTTACAGACCAAAGGAATTGAAAATACCAACCAACGATCTTCGCATTTATGAAATTGTTCGCGACTACGAAAAACATTTAGATGTGTTCCTCAAAGAAATGGGAACAGATTTCAAAAAGCTCTGGCCAACATCTAGGGGATTTAATAGAATCTCACTTCAAGTTTTTAACTCACTGGAATTAATCCGACACTAATTTGATTGAACTAAGCGAAAACATTTCCAACTACATTCTTAAATACTTCGGAGAAGAATATCTCCGTCAGTACCAAGAATATTATGATAGCGAATACAAGCCATATCTACGCTTTTCTCGATACACAGATGAAAAAGAATTAATCGAAAGATTGAAAAAGTACGGTATTACTTTAGAACATGTTGAAAGTGTTCCTCACGCATATCGCATTGTTGAAGGTGCGAATGTTACCGGAAAAACTTTAGAGTTTATTCTGGGCAAATATTATATACAAAGCTTGTCCTCGATGATTCCGCCAATTGTTCTAAATCCCTCTTCTTCTGATAGAGTATTAGACCTTTGTGCGGCTCCCGGCTCCAAAACTACGCAGCTTGCAGAAATGATGTGTAACACGGGAACATTGATTGCTAATGAAGTCTCAACTGATCGCCTCAAAAGTTTGGTGTTCAATGTTGATAAAATGAATTTAGCTAATACCGGAATTTTACATGGGCGCGGAGAGTTACTTAGTACGGTTTATCAAAATTACTTTGATAAGGTTCTGGTTGATGCGCCATGCAGCGCGCTAGGTATAACTCAGAAGAAAGGTGAAGTCAGCAACTGGTGGAATGAAAATAAGCTTGTAACATTTACAGAAATGCAAATGAAGTTGCTGGTTGCAGCAATTAAATCATGTAAAGAAGGTGGAGAAATTGTTTATTCAACATGCACTTTATCTGTTGAAGAAAACGAACTCATGCTAAATAGAATTTTGCAAAAGTATCCCGTAGAACTTGTTGAAGTTACTCTTCCGGTAAAAAGTCGCGCTGCAATGAGTTCTGTCGAAAACAATATTCTTCATCATACTGTTCCGCTTGCACATAGAATAGTTCCTTGGGAAATTAATTCCGAAGGATTCTTTGTTGCGAAACTAAGAAAAACAGAAGAGACCGAACGGATTAAAGACGGTAGCAGATTTACGAATGATACTCAACTTGTTAACGCAAGCAGTACAAAAATAAAGCAGCAGTTAGAGGTTTTTTCTGACTACTTTGGTGTTAGTTGGGATGTTCTGAATCGTTATCGATATCTTCTTCGCAGTAAAGATATTTATTTTGTTGACGCAGCATGGAACTCACATAATCTTGATTCGTTTGTGCGCATAGGTTCAAAACTTGGTTCAATTGAAAAGCGTGGATATATTCAGCTTCATACACTAGCAGCACAAATATTTGCTGATAAAATCACAAAGAATATTATAGAGCTTACAGAGAAACGGGATATTGAAATCTATCTTAGCGGCGGAACAATTAAACGCGATTTTGGTGTTGCCGGACAAATGATTGTGAAATTCCGCGGAGATGTTATTGGAACAGCAGTTGCATCAAAAGATGGTTTGAAAAGTCAATTCCCAAGAGAATATAGAACGCAAGAGATTATTGTTTCATAAGAAAAGGCGAGTTAAACACTCGCCTTTTCTTTATCTAATTACTAAATACTCTTTACAAATTACTGTTGTTTACACATCAAAATATTGCTCAAACTCGAATGGAGTTGGGCGTAATGCTGCGGGTTTAATTTCCTTAACGGTCTTGTAATTTATCCAAGTGTTAATAACGTCTTCTGTAAATACTCCGCCTTTTAATAAGAATTCATGATCATCAGCCAAAGCTTTTAATGCATGTCCAAGAGATTCCGGCGTAGATGGAACATCTTTCAATTCTTCCGGTGACATATCGTAAATATCTTTATCAAGCGGTTCACCCGGATCAATTCTATTTTGAATGCCATCGAGACCAGCCATCAAAATTGCAGAGAATGCTAAGTAAGGATTTGCAGATGGATCTGGGCAGCGGAACTCAACTCTCTTTGCTTTCGGTGAACTGCCGAATGGAATTCTGATTGATGCGCTTCTATTGTTTGATGAATAAGCTAAGTTAACCGGTGCTTCAAATCCCGGAACCAAACGCTTGTAAGAGTTAGTAGTTGGATTTGTAATAGCCAATAAAGCTGGTGCGTGTTTCAATAATCCGCCGATAAAGTGTAAAGCCATTTCGCTTAAACCAGCGTAACCGCCGCCGGCAAAAAGTGGTTTGCCTTTCAACCATAAACTTGTATGAACGTGCATACCGCTACCGTTATCGCCGAAAATTGGCTTAGGCATATAGGTAACAGTTTTGCCGTTTGCTTTAGCTGTATTTTTTACAACGTACTTAAACATTAATAACTGATCAGCAGATTTCAATAGAGGAGAAAATTTCATGTCAATTTCGCACTGTCCGCCGCTTGCAACTTCGTGATGCTGTGCTTCAACTTCGATTCCAAGACTTTCTAGGTTGAGAACCATTTCATTACGTAAGTCCATTAATTGATCTGTTGGCGGAACCGGGAAGTATCCTTCTTTAAAACGTGGTTTGTAGCCAAGGTTTGGATTTTCTTCGCGACCGCTATTCCATTTGCCTTCGATTGAATCAACAGAATAGAATGCGAAGTTTGGACCGCTATCAAAACGGACATCATCAAACACGAAAAATTCTGCTTCCGGACCGAAATAAGCTGTATCAGCAATACCAAGAGATTTCAAGTAAGCATCAGCTTTCTGAGCAATGTTACGTGGACAGCGTCCATATTTTTCTTTTGTAGCCGGTTCATAAACATCGCAAATAAGAGAGATTGTTGGAGCTTTAACAAACGGGTCCAAAAACATTGTTTCCGGATCTGGAATAAGAAGCATATCGCTTTCGTTTATTGCTTTCCATCCGCGAATTGAAGATCCATCGAAGCCATAACCACTATCGAAAGAACCTTCATTAAATTGACTTACCGGAACTGTAAAATGCTGCCATTGACCTGGAAAGTCCATGAACTTAAAATCAACAAACTGTATCTTGTTCTCTTTCACATAGGAAAGTACATCCTGAATTGGGGAAGATGATTTTGCCATTGTTACTCCTTTTTAGATTGTATACTTAAACTTGTAGTTTCTTTTAAGGTTGATAGAACGAAACTGGTAACCGTTTTTGTAACTCCATGCCAAGATTGAATTTTAGAAAGCAAAGCTTCCAAATCTTTTGTTTCCTTTACTACCACCTTCAAAATGTGAGAACCTTCGCCAAGAATTGAATGGCATTCTAAAATTTCACCGGTTTTACGCACCTGTTCAGCAAATTTTTCATAATTTTTTGATGATTCCATTACAACTGATACAAACGCCATTATATCGTAGTGGAAAACATGTCTGTCCAACTTTGCGTAATAGCCTTGAATAACACCCCGGTCTTCAAGCTTGTTCAGCCTTTCGCTGAGTGAAGGAACAGATAATCCTACTATTTCTGCAAGCTCGTTTCTTTTCATTCTGCCTTGTTCTTGCAGTTTTTTAAGGATGGTAATATCTAAGTCGTCCAACATAACATCACTAATTTAATTAGGAAATTCGTTATTAATAACTGAAAATATAAGGTTGGCGTTTCAAAAAAGCAAATCTGACGAAAAATTAATTGTTCGAGAGGCTTGTAATGGGATTGCGATAATTCTAATGTTTCTTACATTTATCTTATTAAAAAGGTGATTCATGAGAAGAATATTTACAATGATTATTGTACTGGGGAGTTTAAGTTTTCTATCGGCTCAGGCGGAGGATCAAATTCAGACAATCATAAACAAGGTGAGTATTGATACTTTAATTTATAATCTGCGGGGTCTTTCTGGTGATATACCGGTGAAATTAAATAATACATCAGTAAGCTTACTTTCAAGAAACCGGTTAAGTCCTGGTAATTCATATGTCCCTACTTATCTAGACCAAATGTTCAGCCGATTTGGTTTAGTTTCTCTACAACAAAACTTTATGACTGATGGAACTAATGTTTATGCAATTCAAACTGGAGTTACAAAACCAAATCAATATGTAATCATTTGCGCACATTACGATGATATGCCATATAGTGGTATAGCTCCGGGTGCTGATGACAATGGGAGCGGGACAATTGCAGTATTAGAGGCAGCTAGAATATTATCAAAGTATAAATTTGATTACACTATTATATATGCTTTGTGGGACCTAGAAGAATATGGATTGCATGGTAGCTACTATTATGCACAAGAAGCTAGCTCTCGTGGTGATAATATAGTCGCAGTAATCAATCTAGATATGATTGGTTGGGATAGCAATAATGACTTTAAGGCTGAGGTACATACAAAAAATATTAGCAGTACAAATGAATTAGGTCAGCTTTTTCCTGATACAAATCAAAAATATTCTATAGGGCTAAATTTGTTTGTAACCAATCCCGGTTCAACTTCGAGCGACCACGCTTCGTTTTGGAGATTTAATTACCCGGCAGTTTTACTAATTGAGATCAAGAGCGACTTTAATTTATACTACCATAAATCTACTGATGATATTTCAAAGATTAATAAAGTGTTCTACGAAAAAATGACGAAACTCGGAATTGCAGTAACTGCTGCCTCAGCTGTAATATCACAAAACACTTCTGTAGAAAGTATATTGCCTACAAAGTACGCGCTTAGCCAAAACTACCCAAATCCGTTTAACCCGGAAACAACAATAAGCTATGAAATTAAGACTTCTTCAATTGTTACACTCAAAGTCCATGATGTACTCGGGAACGAAGTTGCAACATTGGTTGATGAATTCAAAGATGCCGGTACGTACAGATCTAATTTCTCTATAAAGAACTCGCAGTTACCAACAGGTGTTTACTTTTACACAATTCGTGCTGATCAATTCTACCAAACAAAGAAAATGATGCTGATTAAGTAGAATAATAAATGCATAATTATGCATCTAGTTAAACCAAATCTCCATCTACGTTTGAACGACCCTTTATAAATGTTTATCTTTGCCACTAAATATTAACAAGGAGTATTTTTTTAATGAAGTTTAAGAAAAGAACACATACATGCGGCGAATTAAGAGAGACAAATATTGGCGAAAGTGTCGTACTTAATGGTTGGGTTGCTATTCGTAGAGATTTAGGCGGAGTTATTTTTATTGAGTTGCGCGATCGATTTGGTATAACGCAAGTTGTGTTTGAACCATCATACAATTCTGATGCTCACGAAATAGGTAAAAAACTAAGAAGCGAATTTGTGATTTCAATTGAAGGTAAGGTCAGAAAGCGTCCAGAAGGAACAGAGAATACCACATTGCCAACGGGTAATATTGATGTTATGGTTGATCATCTAATTATTCTAAATCAAGCGGAAACTCCACCCTTTGCAATTGAAGATAATATTGATGCGCATGAAGATCTTCGTTTGAAATATAGATATTTGGATTTGCGCCGTCCTGAGATGCAAAAAAGTCTTTTGCTACGGCATAAAATGTATTTACTAACCAGACAATATTTCGATCAAAACGGTTTTGTAGAAGTTGAAACGCCTGTACTGATGAAAAGTACTCCGGAAGGTGCGAGAGATTTTCTCGTACCAAGCAGACTTCATAAAGGAAAATTTTACGCGCTGCCGCAATCCCCACAGCAGTACAAGCAAATTTTAATGGTCGCTGGATTAGACCGCTACTTTCAAATTGTAAGATGTTTTCGCGATGAAGATTTGCGCGCAGATCGTCAGTATGAATTCACCCAAATAGATGTTGAGATGTCTTTTGTTGATGTTGAAGACATATTCGAAATTGTTGAAGGCTTGATGAAAGTGTTTTACAAAGATGTATTAAATATTGAATTGGAAACGCCTATAAAACGATTAAGCTTTGACGATGCTATGGAAAAATATGGGAGTGATAAACCAGACCTTAGATTTGGTTTGGAAATGTTGACATTAAACCAAGTTTTTGAAAAATCCGAATTTCGTGTATTTAGAGAAGCTCTTGATACAAATGGAATTGTAACCGGATTAGTTGCAAAAGGATGCGGAGAATACACAAGAAATCAATTAGATGTTCTTACCGATTATGTAAAAAAACTAGGAGCGGGCGGATTAATTTGGATGCGTGTGAAAGAGAATGATCTCGACGCTCCAATAGCAAAATTTTTAACGGAAGAAGAAAAGAAAAATCTTGTTGCTTCATTAAATGCTGAGCCCGGAGATTTATTGTTACTTCTTAGTGGTAAAAAGTTGAAAACTTTGAGCATTATGGGGCATTTGCGTTTAGAAATGGCGAAGAGGATGAATCTTATCCAACCAGATGCAAAACCAGTGCTACTCTGGGTCACAGATTTTCCATTGTTTGAATGGGATGATGATACAAAACGGTTCTATGCTATGCATCACCCATTTACTTCGCCGCGAGTTGAGGATATTCCACTAATGGATTCAGACCCGGGTAAAGTTAAAGCAAGGGCTTATGATTTAGTATTGAATGGAAACGAAATTGCTGGCGGAAGTATAAGAATTCATGATGCCGCCCTCCAAGCTAAAATGTTCAAGTCTCTCGGTATTTCGGAAGAAGAGGCAAATGAAAAATTTGGTTTCCTAATGGGAGCGTTTAAATATGGAGCTCCGCCACATGGAGGAATTGCTTTTGGCTTTGATAGACTAGCAATGCTCTTTGCCGGAAGACATTCCATTCGTGATGTTATAGCTTTTCCAAAAACTTCGAGTGGCATTTCTTTAATGGATGAATGTCCTTCTTCAGTTGATGAAAACCAATTGAAGGAGCTACATATTAAAGTTAGATGATTGAATTCCCAAATCTTACCTGTAAAACTTTCCAAGTGAGTTAATGTTACTATTAGCTCACTTTTCTCTTCCCTTTAAGTATTCCCTTTATTATATTATTTCGTAAATAGTTAGAAAATTATTACTTTTTTATATGTTGGTTCGGTAATTGTAATTATCTGAAGTACTCTTGATTATATTGGTTAAAAGCAATTAGTAAAATTTACCGAATCAATTTTAGGAGAAATATTGGGCCAGCAGCAACTTCTTTTAGTAGTACTTGGAATTATTATTGTTGGAGTTGCGGTTTTTGTTGGAGTTGGTCTTTTTAAGGCTAGCGCAATTGAGAGTAAGCGTGCTATAATTACTAACGAATTAGTAAATCTTGCAGCTATGGCGCAACAATATTTTCTAAAACCTACTTCTCTAGGCGGTGGAAGTAGAAAGTTTACGGGTTGGAACGTCCCAACAGATTTAGTAAATACTGCCGCGGGTCATTATACAGCTAATACATTTGAAGATAGTGTTGTTATTATAGGTATTGGTAACGAAGTTGTAACTAACAACGATTCTATAAAGGTGCGGATAAACGTAAAGGCAACTTCGGTTAGAACAATAATTGTAAATTAATAAATTTGGCTTTGGAGTTAGTAAGATGGGTCAGCAACAATTGTTACTTATTGTTTTAGGAGTCGTAATTGTAGGTATAGCAGTAATAGTAGGTATTAACATATTTGTAGTAAGTAGTTCACAAGCTAATAGAGACACTGCAATAGCGGATTTGACAAATTTGGCTTCATCAGCTCAGCAATTTTATAAAAGAACAACAGCTTCCGGCGGCGGCGGGAACACTTTTACAGGATGGGTAATTCCATCAAACGTAGATACTACTGTAAATGGAACGTATGCTGCGGTTGTAGCGGCTCAAACAGTAACATTAATTGCAACCGGCATTGAAAAAGGTAACAACGGAACTAGTGGAGTTAAAGTAACAATGGTAGTGGGTCCGGAGCGAATTCTTTCAACAATTATAGACAACTAATTTCCCTTATAGGATTAAACTAACAAAAACAAACAACAAACAAAGGAGTTAAACCATGGGTCAGCAGCAATTATTACTCATCGTATTAGGCGTTATCATAGTAGGTATCGCTGTAGTAGTGGGAATCAACGTATTCACGGCAAGCAGTTCGCAAGCAAATAGGGATGCAGTAATTTCAGATTTAACAAACCTAGCGTCTTTAGCACAACAGTTCTATAGAAAACCAACTGCTCTCGGTGGTGGCGGAAATACTTTTGACCCTGGTGGTACTTTAGATGCTTGGGAAATACCCGGTTCAATTGATACAACTGGAAATGGAACTTACACTGCAACAGTTACAGCTACAAAAGTTACATTAGTTGGAACTGGAAATGAGAAAGGAAACGATGGAACTGCTAAAGTTAAAGTAACAATGGAAGTCGGAGCGGACCGTATTACTTCAACAACAATTGATAATTAATTATTAGAGTAATTTTTATTAATTTAAAGCCGATAGAATAATCTATCGGCTTTTTTTATAAATAGTTGGCTACCAATGGTTGAAGTAAGATTTACAGCGCTTAAAAATAACGGACAAGTAATCAGTGGCGCTTTGACTGAGCCATCGTTTGCACTTGCAAAAAAGAAAATCCAAAAGCTAGCCGAAAAAAATCAGCTAAAAGTTCAATCTATTGAAAAGAAAGTTTCTTATCTCTACAAGATTAAAAAGGGAAAAGAAAAGCCAATAGTAGGGGAACAACGCGCGTTTAATAAAGAAGAGGTTACAAACGCACTAAGAAAACTAGGCTATGAAGTAGTATCAATAAACAGAAAACTACTAGATTTTAGCACGAAACCTCCACAACAAGAAATCGTTTCATTTGTAAAGATAAGTGCCGAACTACTTGAACAAAAGTTACCATACTCAGAGATTTTAACACTTCTAATAAATGATATTCAGAACAAGACTTTAAAGGAAACATTAAAGCAGATTAATAATGAACTCAAAAAAGGAGGCGATAGCGAAACCGCATTTCTTCGTTATCAATCAATATTTGGAAAGTTTACAGCGTACATGCTTGGCTTGGCCTCTAAAAGTGGTAACATGGCGGAAATATATAAAGCCACTGCCAAATTTTTAGAGCGCCAACAAGAATTCAAAAAGAATATGAAGAGCGCTCTCATTTCTCCTTTAGTTACTGTTTTCATTTTGTTCTTAGCGGTAATTTTTTATGTAGGATATATTTTTCCAGAAACTGCAAAGTTGTTTGTGAAGTTTAAAATTGAACTACCACCGATGACAGCCTTTACTCTAGATGTAAGTGACTTTCTTGTAAATAATCTTCTACTTGTTTTTATAGTAATGCTGGTTCCCCCTATAATTCTTGTTCGTCTAGCAAAAACTAAACAAGGAAAGTTGATTGTTGATAAATACTTGATGAAACTTCCAATTATGGGTTCACTTATTCATAAAACAAACATTGAAGTTTTTTGCAGAGTGTTTTACACATTATACAGTGGTTCAGCCGAAAGTATAGAACCAATTAGAATTGCAGCTGAAGCAACCGGAAATGATTATTTTGAACAACGCATTAAAAATGTTGCCATCCCAATGATGATTAAAAGAGGAATTGGTATTACCGAAGCCTTTGAAGCGAGTGGGGTTTTTACTGATACTGCGCTTTCAAGATTTCACTCCGGAGAAGAAACCGGAACGATTAAAAATACCGCTCTTCAACTTGCTAACTATTACGAAAGCGAAACAGTTTTTCGCCTAAAGAATATAATAGAAATGATTCAAGTGTTTGTTGCAATGTTCATCATGATTGTTATGATTGGTCTAACATTAATCTCGGCTGAGACAGCTACTATTAGTCCAAAACCTCCCGTAATGAATTAAGGAATTAAGATGTTAGAAGCTCAATTGGAAATGACGGATAAAATAGGTTACCTACTTTTAAAGAAAGGGATAATTGATCATAAGATTTTAGAACAAGCTTTAAAAATCAAAGATTCTGATCAAACGAAGCTAAAGAGAAATCTTGCGCAGATTCTAGTAGATGAATTCAAATTTGATCACGATATTATTTTTAGAGAAGTCGCAGTATTATATGCTTTCAAAGAATTAAATTTTCCAATAGAAGAACTTCCCGAAGAACGCATCAATGAAATGAAAGCCATGATGACTAAGCAAGGAGAAGAAATTAAAAAGCTTCTTCTAGAACATCGTGTTATACCTTTTAAATTCGACGATAAAATTCGCGATAAACTAATATTAGCCGCAGTTGATCCAACTGATAGAGCTTTGGCAAAAATTGCTTATGCTCTTAACGTTAAAAAATTCGAAATAAATTATCTCCGAAAAAAAGATTACGATAAGTTAATTGGGCACTTAGTTGCGACAGAGAATGAATTTCTGAAGATGATGCAAGAAAGCAACGAGGAGATGCATGTAGCCGAAGATGATGCGTCTGTAAACGAAGAAGAACTAGATGCCGAAATAAATAAAAGTGCTTTAATAAATTTGATTGAAGCAGCGCTCATCGAAGGTACTCGCAGAGGTGTAAGCGATATTCACTTGCTTCCCAAATCCGGTAACAAAACAGACATTTATTTTCGTTTAGATGGGAAACTTGCACTCTGGCACACTCAAGAAAATACTTTGCCCGAGGCTGTTATGGCTGTTGTGAAAGACCGTTCCAAAGGTATGGATAGGTTTGAAAGGGAAAAAGCGCAAGATGGTTTTATTCAACGCGAAATTGATGGACATATAATTCGTTTCCGTGTTTCTGTTTTGCCAACTGTTGGTACTGAACTTAAGAACAAATTTGAAAGTATAGTAATAAGAATTCTTGATGATAGAAAAGTTATAAAAGATTTAGGCAAGCTCGGACTGGTTGGTTATTCCAATCAAGCGTTTGTAAAAGCAATTTCTGCTCCGCAAGGAATGATTATCCTAACCGGTCCTACCGGAAGTGGTAAATCAACAACATTGATTGCAGCGCTATATCAAGTAATTGATCCTACCAAAAATGTTTTAACTGTTGAAGATCCCGTTGAGTATGTAATTGAAGGTGCACGCCAGTTAAAGATTGGTTATAAGATGAACTTTGAGCAAGCAATTAGAGCAATCTTACGTCACGATCCGGATATTGTACTTGTTGGTGAGATGCGCGATAAGGAGACAGCTGAAACAGCCATTAAGCTTGCCAACACTGGTCACTTAACGTTTTCAACACTTCATACAAATGATGCACCAAGTGCGGTTGCCCGTTTATTTAAAATGGGTGTTGAACCATTTTTAATTGCTTATGCAATCAATATTATTGTTGCGCAACGTTTAATTAGAAAACTTTGCGAAGCATGTAAGAAAAAAGTTACTAATCTTGAAGAACATGTTCATTTGGCTGGACTAGATATTAAAGATTGGGCTGGAAGTGAAGTTTATGAACAAGTAGGATGCGAAAAATGTAACCACTCTGGTTACAAAGGAAGAATGGCTATTCACGAAGCACTATATTTTACAAAAGAAATTAGAAGACTGATTGTAAATGCCGGTTCCGATGTTGATGAAGAATCCATTCGCGAACAAGCAAGAAAAGATGGAACATTAAGTTTGCGCGATGCCGGTTTTCAAAAGGCAAAAATGGGATTGACTTCTATACATGAAGTGATTGGCGCAACAATGGAAGATTAAAAACTTTTTTGAAAAGCGCTTATCATGTTAGATTTATTTATTTTAATGTGAGGTATCACTTTACTCACTATTTTTTCATAGAGTGGTAAACAAAAATGCTAGCTGAAGCAAAACAAATCTTATCCGGATTTGCATCCCGTGTTCCATCAACCGTTTTGGGACCGGAAAGGGTGCGCTATATTGCCGAACATATTCAAGAATTACAAACCGATCAGCGATTGATGTTTCTTCATTTATTAAATCATATTCTTGCAACAATGATTGATAGAAATGCATCTGATGTTGAAATAGGCGGGTTCGGAGCGCAGAACTCCGTTTGGTTTAGAGTGTTTGGTAAAAAAGAACGCGTACTTGACATCCCTCAATTTAGTGAAGATGAAGCTTCTACTCTGATTATTTCCATTTTGAATAAAAGCCAAATTCACACATTGCTGGAAAATAGAAATCTGGATTTTAGCTACACATTTAAGTTCGATAAAATTCAAAAGCAGTTAAGATTTAGATGTGATGCATATTTTGATCTTGATAGTTTAACAATGAATATGAGGGCTATCCAAGCTTCTGTCCGTCCCTTGGAAAGTTTGGAATTTCATCCCTTTGCTGTAAAGACGATGAGCCATAATTATATCAAATTTGGGTTATCGCTAATAACCGGAATTACCGGTTCCGGAAAATCTACAACACTCGATGCAATAATTGATTTTCATAACGATTTTGATCCGAGCCATATAGTAATAATTGCCTCTCCAATTGAGTTTGTGCATCGTTCCAAGAAAGCAATTATTAAGCATAGAGAGGTTGGAAGAGACGTTCCTTCCTTCAAAGATGGAGTTATCCAGTCTTTGCGCCAAGATCCCGATATAATTGTAATTGGTGAAATGCGCGATCCGGAGACAATCTTGGCCGCTCTTGAGGTTACGGATACCGGACACAAAGTATTTTCGACTCTCCATACATCAAGTGCTGTAGAATCGATCGATAGAATAATAGCAGAAGTTCATCCAAATGAGCAAGAACGTGTCAGAAATCGCTTAGCCGACGTTTTAATTTCAGTGGTCTCTCAAAAATTGATTCCAAGTCTCGATGGTAAACGTGCGTTGGCTAAGGAAGTATTAATAGTTACGCCAAGTGTTAGAGCGGCAATAAAGAACAATAATACAAGTGAAATTTACATGATGATTAACCAGGGCGCCCCACAGGGCATGGTTACTATGGAACAAGATTTGCTGAGATTATATTCAGAGAAAAAAATATCCAAAGAGAACGCGGTTGCTTATTCGAATAACAAGACAAGGATTCTCCAGCTGATGAAGGGTATTTAGTATTGAAACCTATTGTCTGCATATACTGTGAAGGAACAGACGCAAAGATAGCGGTTCTCTCTAAAGAGAAAGCCGGTATTAAAATATTGCGTACTGCTTCTTTAACTATGAGCAGAGTATCTCAAAATTCTCCGCATGGTACTAAAACAGCGTTGGCAGAAATTGAGAATCAATCAATGGGAGTTCTTAGTTCGGATGATTTATCATTCGATAGTCTCGATTCTGCGGAGGGAATAAATCCTCATAGGCGTCTCGAAGATACTTCAGATGTGGCTTTATTTAATTCGGCGTTAGCTGGATTAAAAGTTACAAAAATGGATTACATTCCTATTGTAACCGAACCGACTGTAAATTATCATCATTACGACGGTCCTCAGGAAACTAGTAAGAAAAAACTTCTGCAAACCGTTGTAGCTGATATTCATGCTACTAAAGGTATTACAGTTGAACCAGATTTGATAGATGTTGTTAGTATTAATGACAAAACAATGCTCGGATTATTTCTTGAGGGAGATATTCATTGTGTTGGATTGGTTAATCAACTTGCAAACCTAAATAATAAGCGCTACTTAAAAATTCCTACAATTAAAAACGCAGAACTGGCTTTATCATATTATGTTTCTAAGACGAACAAATTTTTCCCGGAAGATTTTTCACTTATAGTTTATATAGGAAAAGAATACAGCAAACTAATATTTCTTGAAGGACAAAAACTAAAGCATATTGGCAGTACATTAGATATCGGCACCAAAAATCTTCATACTTATGATGTGTATTTCTCCAAGATTTTGTTGGAGATGGAAAACGGCGGTGTGCCAAAACTGGATAACATCATTATTTGCGGCGAAGATCGTTCCGAAAATTTAATTCTTTCATTCTTTGGCACATTTCCGGAAGCAAACGTTACTGAATTAAAGTTTGAGAATTTTGATACAAGCCTACTTAACGAAGAAGAGATACAAAATCTGGCTTTGTATTCAATGCCAATTGCAGTAGCAATTGAATATTTTGATGAACTAGCAAAGCTACATGTTGGTGCAAACTTTCTCCCAAAGTATATACAAGAAAACCAAAAGACTTTTCAATTTGCATGGCACGGCTATTTACTTGTAGCAATATTATTTGCTGCAACCTTCTTCTTTACATTCAATATTCTCTCCAATGTAAGAGAGCTTAAAGATCTTGATTACGAAATTGAGAGGCTTCAGCAGCGGCGTACGCAAAACCAAGCATTAGCTGATGAAATAGCCCCACTTTCTGTGAGAATAAATACTTTTGATGCAACACAAGGAATAATTGATTCTGCCGCTATCGGTTCGGGAATATGGAATAAAAATTTATCCAAACTTTCGGATTTTATTGAACGCAGAAGAAGTTTCTGGTTCACTAAAATTGAACCGATTAATCCCGAAGAATTAAAATTGAGCGGGTACTCACTTTCTAGAAGTGTTCTAACCGAATTTGCTGAACAGAATAAAACAACGTTATTGAAAAGTATTAATTACGAGCCTTTAAGAGAGAAGAGTGCTTTTTCTTTTACTATGGACTATCGCATAACAACAGATGATACGACCAAGGTTAAATGAGCACTAAAACAAAAAATAGTATCATTATTGCGATAATACTTGTCGGCATTTCACTTGCTGCCGGCTTTTATGATTTTATTTATCAAAAAGGAAAAGTAGACGAAAAAACTCAGCAGATAAAAGATCTAAAACTTTATCAGTTGGATACCGAATATTTGGTTCAGCAGCTGACCGAGTTGAAAAAAAGAGTTGCTCAGCTTGATTCAATTCTTGCCGACAGAAAGTATGCTATTCCGGTAAATATTTCTCAAGCAAATTTTTTCGAATTTGTTAATCAAGTTAGTTACAATTTTTCTCCCGACTCTTATGTAAACATAGAATATGTTGATATGGAGACCTTTCCGAACTTCAACAGTTACAATTATGCACTTTCTGGTATTGCGGAGTTCGCAGATATATACCGCTTAATTTATGCCATTGAAGAAAGCAAGAATTTGAAGAAGGTTACGAATGTTGAACTATCGAATAACGTTAAAGTAGATAAAGATGGCAATCCAAATTATTTAGTCAACTTTAAATTCACTGCTAAAGCTTACTATTCGGCAGATGAACGTTTCTCATTTAAAGGTGGTGCTGAAAATTCACTTGTTCCAAATCCAGCATACGATATTTTCTATCCGCTTGTTAGGAACGAAATTCCACCAAATAGCGACGGATTGATGGATGTTCAATCCGGTCAGTTACTTGCGCTTATTCCGGATGGCGCGTTTTTATCCGATGCAAGCGGCAACACATATCTACTGTGGGAAGGCGATAAAGTTTATCTGGGCTACCTAACAAATATTGATTATCAAAATAACCGTGTGAACTTTGTTCTTAACAAGGGCGGTGTTATTGAAAGTGTTTCGCTACTACTACAAAAAGAAAAGAAAGAGAATAAGTCAGGTAAATAAAATGAAAAATTTTTTAATGATACTCGTGTTATTTGGGTTGGCAGTTCCACTCTGGGCTCAAATTGACTTAAAAGAAAAACTAAAGGGTTCTGTTAATCCGGAAGAAATTGTAACTCTTTCGGAAACGATTCCGTTTAATCAAGCTGTGGAAGTATTGAGCAAAGTAAGCGAAAAATTAACAGGCAAAAAAATTGTTTCGTTAGTTCCTAGTGTTACACCGATAGGTGTTGAGATTGACAAGATGCCCTACAAAAAAGCTTTGTTCATAATAGTTCAATACAATAATCTTATTGTTGAAGAAACCGAAGTAAATATAATCGTAAAAAAGAAAGATGCATCCAAAGAAGCCTTAACTAAAGATGTCTATGTTCCCATCACCGAACGCGAAGTAAAAATATCTGCATTAATATTTGAGGCAAATGTTTCAGATATGAAGGAGAAGGGCGTTAACTGGGAATTTCTTCTATCACGATCTGGATTAAGCATTGGCAGCAAAATTGTAACAACGCAAGCCGCTGCATCTTCATCTGGTTCGGAAACGGCTGCGCAGAATCCACCGGAATTTAGCATCTCTCCTAAAATTGATTTTACTATGGGAAAGTTTGATGGTACTGCAACGGGCATGTTTAAGTTTTTCGAGGAAGAGAACTTAGGAAAAATTATTTCTCGCCCAACAATTTCTACTATTAACGGCGTTCAGGGTAGAACTCAAGTAGGTTCAGAGTTTTCTATTAAGGAAAGAGACTTTGCCGGTAACTTAATTGATAAGTTCTATCAAAGCGGAACGATTATAGAAGTTACACCTAACATTATAAATGAAGAAGGTGTGGATTATGTTCTACTGAAGGTGAAGATTGAAAGAAGCTCGGTGATTCCGGGCGCTATCACAACAGAAAAACCAAAAACAGAAGTAACTACAAGTTTGCTGTTAATAAATGGCGAAGAAGCTGCTATTGGCGGGCTCTTAGTAAATGAAGAAACAATTAACAGAAGAGGCGTTCCATTTTTAAAAGATTTACCATGGTGGGTGTTTGGATTGCGTTATCTGTTTGGATATGACCAGGTTTCAATAGCTACGAAAGAAATTATTACGTTAATAAAAGTTGAGTTGCTTCCTTCTCTCAAAGACAGGGTGAATGTTAAAAGGGGTGATGTTCTAAGAAAAGAAATTCTTGATACTCAGGGTAAAATGAAAGATTATAAAGAACAAGTTGATAGCGCTAAGTCGGAAATAAAAGAGAAAGAAAAATTGGAGGAAGAACAGAAAAATTAATTTCAACCAGCCTGTAGCTAAAATATCTGCCGATGTTAGACAAATCTAAATATGATGTTTGAACACAATTTTTAAGGCCAGACTCCCATGAAGTTGAATGTACGGTTTCTAATAACAACGTTTGTAATTGTTCTTATTGTTTCTATCTCCTCTACTTTTGTGTTTTATGCTTTAGCCAATCGTGTGTTAATGCAGCAGCAGTCAAAATCCCTAATTAACGCCACAACAAATTTTGCCTTCACTTTTCAAGCGGAATTACAAAAAACGGATGAAGACTTTAGTGCGCTAATTCCCGGACTAAATAATTTTAATTCCGTAAATCTTGATTCAACCAACATCGATTTTTTATTCACTCTTGTTAACGACTCTTTGATTAATACCAAGGAGCTGAAAGTAAAAAACAGTTCCTACATTAATACACGCACCTCTTCATTTACAAAATTCTTTATTGATAACCAGACTTTGGTCTTAAGATATTCCCAATTACCGAATGGTAAAACATTTTATTACGGCAGAATGATTACTTCTGAATTCTTAAATAAGATTGGAGAAAAAATTAACGCCGAAATTGCGTTGGTAGTAAATGATTCACCCGTTGAAGTATCTAATCCGGATCAGAATCAAGTTAGGCTGCTAAGTGTAGTTAATGCAACTCGCTCGCTAAAATATAAAAACAATTACGATTTGTATTCGGAAGAACTTGATGATGCAGATTTTGTCTCGGCTATATACTCAACAAAATATACTTACTTTCCCAATGTAAAAGTAAATTTTATAGTGTTCCAAGCATTTCGCGAGGGAGTGGAATTTAGAAACTCATTGCGCATTGTTATGTTGTTGATTGTTTTAGCCGGAAGTGCAATAACATTTATAATTGTTATCGTTTCTACAACGAAATTAAGAAAGCAGATTCAGGCATTAAGTATTGGTGCTGAGGAGACTAGTAAAGGCAATCTTGAACACCGCGTTCCGGTTATGACTACGGATGAAATTGGACACTTCAGCGAAACATTCAATAAGATGCTCGACGAACTGGTTAGAAACAAAAAAGCTGAACATGAGTACTCTGAATTCATTGCTCTTATAAATCAGAACCCAACGCTGAAAGAAATATCAGATGCCGCACTATCAAAAATTATTAAATCGACACATTTAACATTTGGTGCATTGTATGTTGTTGAAAAAGATGTGCTTCGGTTGATTTCCTCATATGGAATAAGCAAGAATTCGGCTCAGTTAACCGGCTCGGAATTTTATTCTGATGCAATAGAAAAGAAAGAACCAATTGAGTTTCATTTTCAAGAAAATTTTCCGGAAGTAAGGACCGGAATTGCTACAGTAAAGATTAAGTATTTGGTAATCTATCCCGTAGTGTATAACAAAGAAACAGTTGCAATTCTTGAGTTAGCGAGTGAATCAAGTCCGGATCCGGCAATTGAAAATTATATTAACTCTATCCATGAGCAGTTAGCAATTGGTTTGGTAAATGCTAAATCATTCGAGCAATTAGAAAATCTGGTGAACGAGTTACGTAATCTGAATGATGAATATCAAAAACAAAACAAACAGATTAGTGAGCAAAATGAAGAATTAAAACATCTTCACGTGCAGCTTAGAGACAAGGCAGAAGAACTTGAAAAGCAGCGCACTAAAGCAATGGAGCTTACTAAAGTCAAATCGGAATTTCTTGCAAGTATGTCGCATGAATTAAGAACGCCGCTAATTTCAATTCTTGGATTAACGGAATTAATGCTTAAAGATTCTGCAATTATGCTTAAAGTAAAAGAACGGTTGAACATAGTTAATAGAAATGGTAAAAAGCTTCTTGGATTGATCAATAATATTTTAGAGTTCTCGAAGTTTGAATCCGGCAAAATTGATATTAAGAAGGAAACTTTTATCCTTGGTGAATTGATTGATGACATCAAGCCAAATGTATTACAGCTAATTTCCGAAAAAAAAATACAATTCATTTTGGATTTGCCGCCAAACAAAACCATTTTACTTAATACAGACAAAGAAAAATTCGAACAAATATTGTTGAACCTAATAGTCAATGCTGCAAAGTTTACCGAAAATGGTTTTATCAAACTAAAAATGACTGTTGATAACTTGACAGATTTACGAGTTTCAGTTGAGGATTCCGGTATTGGAATTTCCGAAGAGAATCAAAAAGAAATATTTAATGAGTTTAAGCAAGCTGATAGCAGTACTTCTAGAAAATATGGCGGTGCCGGACTAGGATTAGCGATATGCAAAAAATATGTTGAGCTAATGAGCGGGCAACTTACACTTAAAAGTGAAATAGGCAAAGGCTCTACATTTACATTTATTTTGGTAGACGCCGTACTTGATTTGGTAGATGTGAGTGAGCACAAGTTTTTAACAATGCAACCAGAATTAGTGAATAAAAAAACGGAAGCAAAAGTTTCCAAACCGGTGCTATTAGTAACCGATTCAGACGCGACTAAAAAACTAGTCGGCGATTATCTAGCTTCATATGATGTTGAGTTTGATTGCGTTAACTCATGCGAGAAAGCCCTTGAGCTAGTTAAAGTAAAGGAATTTTTAGCTGTTATTTTGAATCCACTTCATAATTCTCTTGGGCTAATTGCATCAATCAAGCTGGATGATTTGAATAGTTCCATCCCGATAATTATGATTCAGATACTAGAGAAACAGAAATATGGCTGGCAGCTTGATGTTTTCGATTTTATTCCATCTCCAATTAGTTCTCAAGCACTGAAATCAGTATTGGATAAAATTATAGTTGTAGCTGACACAAAACTGAACGAATTATATGTAGTTTCTCGGAATGATAACAAAGAAAAATTAATTGAAAGTAAACTAAAAAATATAGCTGAAAATTTGTTGATCAGAAAAGTATCAAACCATGAGGAACTAATAACCGTGCTAAAGCCCGGTGAACCAAATTTAATATTAATTGATGTTGAATCAGTAGGTGCATATTCCCTAGAGGTTTGTTATGCGCTATCTTTAAGTAAATCATACAAAAACAGCAATGTGGTTTTTATACTACCGGAGAAAGCAGAAGAGAGTTCCACAAAAGATATTGCACAAAAGTTCGAAGAAATTGCGCTTCGCATAAAAATGCATCCGTTAGATATTCTGAAAGTGTTGAGGGACAGACTGAATCTTAAAGATAAATCCGATAAGAAAAAAATAATGCTTCTTGAAGAAAGTTTTATCGAGAATGAAAGAGTTGACTATTCAAAAAAATCAAGAAATTTGAAACCTACTATTTTAATTGTCGATGATGATGATGACGCCCTTTTTACAGTAGGTGAATATGTGAAAGAGATGGATTATGATACAATCTTTGCACATAATGGAATGGAATGTTTGCTTATGTTGAATCATGTTGTGCCCAATCTAATACTTCTGGATATAATGATGCCTCAAATGGATGGTTTTGAAACCATAAGGAGAATTAGAAATGACAATCGATTTTCGAAGTTGCCTGTTATAGCTTTAACCGCTTATGCAATGCTTGATAACAAAAATGTAATAGAGAAAAATGGTTTTGATGATTTAGTAACCAAACCTATCAACTTTCAGATATTAGCATCAAAAATCACTCAATACTTAAATAGCGAACAGCCGAGCTGATGAAAAGAATTTTAGTAATAGATGATTATCCGGATAATGTATTTTTTCTTCAAGACCGGTTAGAAAGAGAAGGTTACGAAGTAATCAAAGCTTATGATGGCGGGATGGGAATTCAAAAAGCTTTTGAAGAGAAGCCCGATTTAATTTTACTCGATGTAATGATGCCAGATATCTCCGGATTTGATGTTTGTAAAAAACTATCTGCAAGTGAAGAGACAAACTTAATCCCGATTATACTTCTTACTGCGCTAACAGATGCGGAAGATATTAAAACGGGATTGCAAGCCGGTGCTTTCGATTATATAAAAAAGCCGTTTAATAAAACTGAATTGATTGCTAGAATTAGTTCGGCATTACGATTCAGCGAGATGAATAAGTTGCTTGTTGAGATCGAAAAAATTAAAACTTACGCCGCAACAGTTGTTACGGCAAATCACGAGATAAAGCAGCCGCTTACACTAATTAACTTATCTACGGCGGCTATTCGAAGAGAAATAGTAAAGGATGAAGTTTCCTCGGAAATGGTTTTGAAGAGGCTGGATTTTATAGAAAACGCGGCGAAAGATATTTTATTAGTTCTAGAGAAATTGGGATCTATAAAGAAGCCTGTAATTACGCCTTATGTTAACAACCTAAATATTGTTGATCTAAAAGCGGAATCCTCATCATAGAATTAATTCTTCAATGATAGAAAGCATTTCTTCAAAGTTGTAAGGTTTGTTTACTATTCGGTCAATATTCAAAGAAAAAATCAAGTCGGTGTTTTCGGTATGAGAACCGGAAACCAAAATAATTGGAATATTTATCTGTTGCTGTCTTAGCGCCGTAATGCATTCAATTCCACCCACGTTAGGCATTTTCCTATCAACAATAAGCAGATTTGGGCTGCTAATTTTTAACAAGTCGAGGACTTCGTTTCCGGTAGAAGCACACATTACTTTGTAGCCATGAGTTTGCAATAGCTCGCAAAGTAGTTCTCGCAAAAGATCTTCATCCTCAGCAACTAAAATTGTTTTTTGTTCTTCACTCTTAATTCTTGCTGATGTAACTGCGGCTGGAAAACGTATTGTGAAAGTTGTTGTAGCATTTGATTCGCTTTGTACATGTATGTTCCCATTGTGAAGTTCTACTATGCTTTTTACAATGCTTAACCCAACTCCGGAATTTTTATCTTTAGATTTAGTTGAATAATGTTCATTAAAAATATTGTTAATCAAGGTCGGTTCAATTCCGCATCCATCGTCGGTTATCTCAATAATTATTTGATCATTTTCTGCAGAATTATTTGTAGTGATCGAAATATTTCCTGTGTCTACAATTGCTTCGATTGAGTTAGTTATCAAGTTCATTACTACACGGTAAATATCGGAATACTTGGCGGTTATAAGTTTTAATTTCGGTTCAAGGTTCAACGAGAATACAATTCGGTTTTTTTGTTGAAGCGCAAATGAACGAATAACATCTTGAATAATTGAATTAACATTGATTCTTCTTGTTGTATTGGATTTATACTTACCAAAAGAATTTTCTATAATTTCAGAAGCCAAATATGTCCCGGCTTCAATATTATTAAGAAGAGATGCAGTTTCTAAATCTGTTGGATTTTTGTGCTTTAGTAATTCAACGCTGGTTAGTATACGGGTGAATATGTTGTTAAGATCGTGTGCCAAATGTTTAAGCGAAGGAATCTTTTCTTCTGGCTGCATTACTTGAGGTTATATTTAATAATTTTTGAATAAAGAGTTTTCTGACTTATATCTAATGCGCGGGCGGTGTTTTCGCGGTTCCAATCGTTATGATCAAGCGCTTTCTTGATATGCATCTTTTCTATCTGTTCCATCGTCATTATCGTTCCATCGTCCGATAGATGTGTTGCTAGCTCAAATTCTTCTTTAGGAATGTTCAAGTCCTTAGGCAAAATTAATTCTCCATCAGAAAAAATGATTGCCCGTTCTACCATGTGCTCAAGTTCTCTTACATTGCCGGGAAAGTTATAACTCATCAAATCTCTTTTGGCTTCTGAAGAAAGTTTTTTGTTAGAACGTATTGGCGATTTTTTCTGCAAAAAATATTCTGCTAATAATAAAATATCGCTGTTTCTATCTCTCAATGGTGGAATGGTTAGTGTAATTACATTCAAGCGAAAAAGTAAATCTCTGCGGAAGTTTTTCTTTTCAGCTTCTTCCATCAAGTTCTTATTTGTTGCGCCAATTACGCGGACGTTTGAACTAAGGCTTGAAACACCACCGATCCTTCGGAACTCGCCGTTTTCTAAGAATCTTAACAGTTTTGGTTGTAGTGTGAGACTAAGCTCACCGATCTCATCTAAGAATAAAGTGCCGCCGTTAGCAATTTCTACTAGACCTTGTTTAGATGATTTCGCGTCTGTAAAAGCTCCTTTTTCATAACCAAATAATTCACTCTCAATCAATTGATCCGGAAGAGATGCACAGTTTATCGCAACAAATGGTTTATCTGCTCTGTTGGAGTTTTTATGAATGAGCTCGGCAAATAATTCTTTTCCAGTTCCCGTTTCTCCTTCAAGCAGAATATTCGATTCGGATTTAGCGGCTCGTTCAGATAGTTTGCATACATTTCTTATCGGTTCGCTTTCTCCAATTATTGTGTTTGGCGGAGACTGAGTGATCTTTGATGAGAGGATTTTATTCTTAATAAGTAAATCTTTATGCTCTAATGCTCTCTCGATAGTTATACAGAGTTGACCAAACTCATACGGCTTTGTGATGAAATCGTAAGCACCTTGCTTGATACAGTCAACCGCGGTGCGCATATCAGACTTAGCAGTAAGAACTATTACTTGCAAAGAAGGGTGATTGTCTTTAACAAAACCAAGCACCTTCTCTCCGTGAACTTCTCTCATTTCTAGGTCCAGGAGAAGGACATCGTAATAACGTTTTCTTAATATATCAATAGCATCTTTACCATCGTAAACGGTATCAACAATGTACCCTTCGTTTACTAATTCCTCTTTAAGAAGATAGCATAAGGTTTCGTCATCATCAGCTATAAGTATTCTGGAATCTTTCATAAATGGTAAATTTTACTTGTGTTTTAATATATGAAAAAAACTTTAGAATATATTCGAATATGGGGTTTTTTAACGAGAATGTGAGAAAAAATTGAAATTCCCACGGATTTTTTGGATTTAAAGGTGAATCAATTTATATTTGAGGCCTCAAAAAATTGATTTTGGGCGCGTAGCTCAGTGGTAGAGCAACACCCTTTTAAGGTGAAGGTCGGTGGTTCGAGCCCACCCGCGCTCACAAGATAACCCCTTGTAACTCAATAAGTTGCAAGGGGTTATCTTTTTTATTCAATTTATGAGAATTAAAGGGAGTAATTCGTGTTCTCCACAACTATAAAATTGCAATCAAATTTTACGTGGAATTTAAGTAATGAATAGGAACACATGCTTTCTCGTACAAAAAATTTGACGAATGAATAAGCCACAATAAAAGTCAGTTCATATTTATTGGGATTACAACATTAAATGTTGTCCCTTTACCAATTACACTTTCAACATTAATTTCTCCGTTATGAAGATCAACAGCGCGTTTTACTATCGAAAGTCCAAGTCCGGTGCCCGGAACATTGTCGGAATTTTTGGAACGATAAAACGAATCGAATATTTTATTTGTTTCATCACAAGAAATTCCAATCCCTTCATCTTTAACTCCAAGATTTAGAAAATCGCTATTTGCTGTAATTGTAAGTTCGATGGTTCCACCATTTGGTGAATATTTTATAGCGTTAGATAATAAATTAGAGATTATAAACTTCATCAACTTGGGATCTAACTGAAACGTTGTCTGTTTGCTGTTAAAAGAATAAATGAACTTATGCGTATGCGTCAGATTTTTCGACTCGTCAATATTTTCTTTTGCAAACTCCTTTAAATTAATCTGTTCTGGATTAAATTTTATTTGTCCAGTCTCAGCTCGGCTAATTGTCAAAATCTCATCCAAAAGTTTTGTTAAGTACAAAACAGAGTTTTTGATTCTTTCTAAGTGTCCAGACTTTTTTTCTAAGCTCCACTTTTCTCCATACTTTTGAAGAAGTTCAGCAGAAGAAAGCACAGTAGTTAATGGTGTTCTAAACTCGTGAGAAGTAGTAGTGATAAATCTTGATTTGATTTCACTCAAATCTTTCTCTTTTGCTAAAGACTGCTCCAGAGCTACCTCCATTTCTTTTTCTTTAATAATTTCTTTTTTTAAGGATTCATTTGCCTTATTGAATTCTCCGGTTCTCGCATTTACCAAATATTCAAGATGATTTCTGTAAACACTGAGTTCTTCTTCAGCCCGCTTTCTTTCAGTTATATTAATTACCAAACCGGTGATAGTTTTAGGAACTCCGGCAGAATCTCTCTTAACAATTGAACCTATGTCATATAACCACTTATAAGAACCGGATTTTACTTTGACCCTATATTCGCATTCATATTTATCTCGTTTACCATCTAAAAGTTCACGCATTGCATTCATAGTGTTATCATAATCTTCGGGATGGATTAGAGCCAAAAAATCATTGTAATGCTTGAATATTCCCGAAGGATAACCAAGCATCTCTGCTTTACCATTTTCGTATGTAACGTTGCCGGAACTAATATCCATTTCCCACCAAGCCATATTGGCTACGTGCATTGCTAATTCCAACCTTGAATTGTTTTCTCTCTGGATATTCTCAGCTTTCTTTCGAATTGTAATATCCCGGATATTGCACTGTATTACTTTCTGCTTATTTTCTATATACACATTGCTAACAAACTCAACATTTATAAGTCTTCCATCAGAGGTTTCTAGAGGCAGATCTTCATAGCGAACGTATTCTTTCTGCTGTAGTTCCAAAAAGTTATCTCGATTCGCAGCGATGTCCTTAAAAAAACCAATTTCCCAAATTGCTTTTTCTATGAATTGTTCCTTCGAGTATTTCAAAAGCTCAATTAGAAATGGATTAACATCAATAATCTTCCCGGTTTCGGCATCTAGAATTAGAATTCCATCTTTTGCCGATTCAAACAAGCGCCGGTAGCGAATTTCCGAGATAGCTAATGCCTCTGTATTCTTACAAGTATAACAGTCTTTAACTGCCTTTACTTTACAAGAGGCATTCTTTTGCTTCAGCACATCCACTTTTGCTGATGTTTCATCTTTTGCTTTATTGGTCTTTTTCATAATCTATTCAAGCGTGATGTTTTCCCAAAACACTTGTCAATTATAAAGTCAATAATGAGGCTAAGCAATTACCCAAAGGGATGAAAAGAGGATTAGTTTCTAATGGCGGTTATTAGTAAGATTTTTAGCAAATTTACACTGAAATGTTTATCGAGGAAAATTACTGTTGTGTCTTTTTGTATTAAAACTTAACTTGAACTCAAACATTTCACCATTGCTGAACTTTACAAGCAAATTATCTATTATCTATTATCTATTATCTATTATCAGAATTTAGAGTAATATTTATTAACAATAATGGGTGCCCTCTGAAAAAAATTAAAATTCTACTTGTTGAAGATAATCGGCTTCTGCGAGATGGACTTGAGTCTTTACTAAAGAAACAAGAAGATATGCAAGTAGTGGCAACTGTTGGCAACGGTGAAAATATTCTATTGCTTCTTGAAAAACATAAACCGGCTATATTACTCTTAGATCTTGGCCTTCGCAACCAGAATAGCTTGCAAATTGTTAAGCTTTGCAAGCCGAACAAACCGGATGTAAAAATAATTGTTATGGATCTCATACCGTTACAATCTGATGTATTAGAGTTTGTTGAGGCCGGTGTTTCTGGATTCATTCTAAAAGACGCTAATGAAAAAGATTTGTATGATACTATCCGATCAGTGCATCAAGGTCAAAAAGTTATGCCAACTCACTTAATGGGATCTCTTTTTACTCAAATTGTTGAGCATGCAATTAATGGAAGCCCCGTTTCTGTAATAATCGAATCGGTTAGAATGACAAAAAGAGAAAAACAAGTTATTGAATTAATAGCTGAAGGATTTACAAACAAAGAGATAGCACAGACTCTACATCTCTCAACATACACCATAAAGAGCCATGTTCATAATATCCTTGAAAAATTAGCAATTCATACCAGAGTGCAGATAGCTAATTATGCCCACAAAGCGTAGTTGAGCCTCAAAACCGAAATATAAAATACTAACATGACAATGGTTTCAATAAGCAATAAAATTAACCCAATTGGTGAATTGTTTTATATCGTCCCTAAGGGGACTTAACGAATATTGTGTTCGTTATTCTATAGTTATGTCGCTCCTAACGGAGCTAAAAATCCCGTAGGGATAAAATATCTATAAGTAAAGAATAACAAATAAACCAAAGTCCCTTTTGGGACGATACAGAGAACATCTATACGCATTGGTATATCGAATTAAACATAACTGTTACTAATTACATCGAGTTCATAATAAGTTGTTAGAACAATATTCTTCTATTTAAGATGTAGTCCCTTTTTCATCCCTTCGCATTATTGTACCCATTTATTGTAAACTTTACTTTTATATCACAATGACTTGCATAATATGAGATTTACTTTCTCAACATTGAGCAAAGTAATTACTGAAAACAGCAAGTAAATATCATTTATGAATAAGACAACATATTAAAAGGAGTTAAAGTTATGAGAAAGAAATTGTTACCATATTTATTCTTGAGTTTAATAGTTTTCTTTGTAATACCTATTACTGCACAAGACCGAGGATTCGGAATTGGCATTATGGTAGGAGAACCCACTGGCGCGAGCGCCAAGTTATGGACTTCAAAAGTAAATGCTTTTGATTTCGGTCTTGGTTTTTCGAATGGTGGAGATCGTATTACATACAAAGGTACTTACGAATCAACCGGACGAGTACATTTTCATATGGATTACTTGTGGCACTCATTTAATGCAATAAGTTCCAGCGAAAGATTTCCACTCTATTACGGCTTAGGCGGCAGATTTAATAGCGGAGCCGGTTATGAATCTTCATTTGGCATAAGAGGAGTTATCGGTATTGCATGGCTTCCTCGCTCAACTCCGTTAGATATATTTATAGAGTTAGTGCCTGTATTACAACTTACAGCTGGCACTGGGTTTGGAATTGACGCCGGGCTTGGAATAAGATACTTCTTTGATTAAGATTTTTATTATGTATTAACCGGTTGTGTGAATTAAAAACTTATTGGAAAACTGTTGAAACAGTTTCAAAAATGATGTTTGATTTTATTAACCCACGGATTAATCCGTGGGTTAATAAGAAAAACAAACTTATTTCCAAACCGTTTTAACGGTTTAAAAATTAATTCACACAGAGGGATATGTCTTAACTACATTAATGAAATGTTAATTATGGGCGCATTTATAAACAGAATGTGCCCATTATTTTAACCCGAATTTCGATTAACACAAATCTGATTAATTGAAGCGTTAGTTCCTTTTTCATCCTTTCGCACGATTGTACACGACTACTTACTAACATATCTTTTTTGTAAACATTAATAAAAACGTTAATGAATTTGAAAACCACACGACAAGGAGAACCATCGTGAAAAAATTAAATGTAATATTCTTAATACTAATTATTGGCGCGTCAACATTTCTTTGCAGTTGCAGTGCATCCGGCGGTATTTCGGTTGGAAAACAACAAACTAGTAATGTTAAACTAACTAAGTGATATGAGGATAGCGGGTGTCTAACTTTGCAATATTCTTAATAGGAACTGCATTTGTAACATTAGGGTTAGCCTTTTCTGCACACAAGCTGGGCGCAACACCAATTTGGATTAGCATCGGATCGTTAATAATAATTGGCCTTGGGATAATGATTGCAGTTTCGAAGACCAGAAACAAAGAAAAATCTGGTAATGATAAATAGTTTTAGAGAGCCGATGAACACATCATATAGAAATAATCCTATAAAGATACTGATGTTATTAATCATGCTGTTTTATCTTTCAAATTGTGCTCATTCCTTGCCTACACTGGAATATACAACACATGGATTAACCTATTCTTACTCCGATAGTGTAGAAATTAATTATGAAATTGTTGGGCATGGTGATAAAAAGATATTATTCTTGCATGGATTTGGAACATCATTACATACTTGGGATGATATTAAATATTTATTTCCCCAAGATGAGTTTTCTTTATATCTACTTGACTTAAAAGGATTTGGACTATCTTCTAAACCAAAAGATGATAAGTATACTCTTCAAGAGCAAGCAAATATTGTTGTGGACTTTATCAAATACTTAGATTCAAAAACTTTGTCACTTGTTGGACATTCTTATGGAGGCGGTGTTGCGTTACATGCTGAAATGTTATTAGCAAAAGATATAAGCAAGACTAGAATTGATAAACTGATACTGATTGATTGTCTTGCGTATATGCAAGATGCGCCGGTTTTTATTGATCTTTTAACTATACCCGTGATTAATAAACTAACGTTTCTGGTATCGAACAGTTATAAGGCCGAATATATTCTTGGCAAAGTATTTTTTGATAAAGAGCTTATTAATGAAAAATTGATTGCTAGATACTCTTCTTACTATTATGGCGAGGACATACCATACTCATTCATTACTACTGCAGAACAAATCAATCCCATCGAATATGAACAATTAATAGAGGCATATAAATCTGTTGCAACTCAGTGTTTAATAATATGGGGTGATAATGATCCAATATTATCTTTGGAAAATGGAATTAAGCTAAGTAAAGAGATGCTTAACGCACGTATAGAAATAGTTAGCGAATGCGGCCATGTGCCTCATGAAGAAAATCCCGTTGTCGCGTATAATAAAATACTTTTCTTTTTGAATAACAAATGAATGTGCTGGGTTAAATAAATGCATTATTCGCTTTCACATATTACAGTACTTCCTTAATGCTCTTTCTAAAATTCCTACAAAAGAAGTAGTTCCATTTTCATCCTAAAGCACGATTGTTGTGCAATAGCCTTGAGTTTATCTTTCTTTCAATATTCATCGTGTTAATTACTTACATGGGTAATTTTTATTAAAATTAATCAAGGAGCTGCAATGAAGTTATTTACAATTTTAGCATTATTAACATTAGTATTGTTTTCAACCAATATTGATGCACAGTTCAAGGGATTCGGATTGAAAGGCGGATTCCAAGTTAACGGCGTAATGCCGGCAACTGAATTTGAAGATGATAACGGTATGAGCTTATCATCATATTTGGTTCGTGCATTTTTAAGATATGAGATTTCGGATTTGTTTAATGCCGAACTTGGTGCTGGATATGGTAATCTGAAAGGAGATGATTTTAATTATGCAACAATGGCAAGAGGAACCGGTGAGTACAGCACTTCTGTTGTGCCGATTGATCTTCGTTTTCTAATGACACCGTTTAATATGGATTCATTTAATCCTTATTTCTACGCCGGTTTCGGGGCAGCGTATTATAATGTGAACACTAAGCCAACAACAGTTTCCCCATTGGTAGTTGAGTCGAGAGGGTGGACGGGAGTAGTGCCTGTAGGAATTGGTACCGAAATAAAACTAAGTGAAGAAACATTACTTGATATTAGCGCCGGTGTAAGCTTAATGCTTACCGAAAACTTGAATTATTTCAAAATTGTGGACTATAATGACGCTTACTTCAGTATTGGTTTAGGTCTCACGTTTACCGGTGAAAGTATGGATTCCGACAAAGATATGGATGGGCTAACAAAACGAGAAGAAATAAAAATCGGAACTGATCCAAATAATTCCGATAGTGATGGTGACGGCTTGAAAGATGGCGAGGAAGTAAAAAAATATAATACAAACCCGCTGGATGCTGATACTGATAATGATGGCTTGAAAGACGGTGAAGAAGTGTATAAATACAAAACAAGCCCGACTAATGAAGATACCGATGGTGACGGATTAAAAGATGGTGAAGAAGTTATGACCTATAAAACCGATCCATTAAATGCCGATACCGATTCGGACGGACTAAAAGATGGCGAAGAGATTCTAAAGTATAAAACAAGTCCGCTTAATGCAGATACCGATGGCGATAATTTAAAAGACGGTGATGAGGTAATGAAATATAAAACCGATCCGTTGAAAGCTGATACAGACGGCGGAACAGTTTATGACGGAGTTGAAGTAAACCGTGGTACAAATCCTTTAGATCCTTCTGACGACGTTGCTATATCGGCAATGATGATTCAAAAATTAAAGACATTCGATAACGTGCTATTTGATGTTAACAAAGCTGAACTGACTGAAGATTATAAAGCAGCTTTGGATAATGTGTATGATGTTTGCTCAAAGTTGAAAGACGCAAAAATTCAACTTGCCGGGCACACTTCTTCGCCAGCTTCGGAAGAATATAATATGGAGCTTTCTGTAAGAAGAGTGAATGCCGTTAAAGATTATTTGGTTGATAAGGGATTTAAGGCAGATATGATTTTTGTAGAAGCATTTGGTGAAACCAAACCTGTTGCTACAAACGATACCGAAGAAGGCAAAGCTCAAAACAGAAGAACAGAAATAAAAGTTGCTTACTTAGATAAACAATAATCTGAAATAAATAATTAGGAAGGCTTTAGGATTAGGCCTTCCTATAAATGATAGGAGACAATTATGCTTCATAAAGTAAAAGCACTTAAAGGATACGGCTTAAACAGCCACAATGGGGAAATCGGAAAGGTTCTAGAGTTTTATTTTGATGACAAACATTGGACAATACGTTATCTGGTTGCTGACGCCGGCAATTGGTTAACCGGAAGACAAGTTTTGATTTCACCATATTCAATTATGAGAGTGAATGAAAAAGAGGAGCAGATTCAGATAGATTTAACTAAGAAACAGATTGTCGATAGTCCTACTTTGGATAGCGACAAACCAGTTTCTCGTCAGTATGAAACTGATTACTATGGCTATTTTGGATGGCCGCTTTATTGGGATGGTCCTAATACTTGGGGATATTTTCCGGATATCGTTCGCGATAGTAAAAAATGGAGCGATGTAAAAAGCGGTGAAGACTCATGGGACCCGAATTTGCGAAGTACTCACGAAGTAACGGGTTATAATATTGAAGCTGCTGATGGAGATATTGGCCACGTAGTAGATTTTATTATTGATGATGAATCTTGGACAATTAGATATCTAATTGTTGATACGCGGAATTGGCTACCGGGCAAAAAGATTATCTTATCTCCATTTTGGATTGATCGCGTTAGTTGGGGAGAGGCTAAAGTGTTTGTTAATCTTACTATGGAGCAAATTAAAGAATCGCCGGAGTACTCAGACGACTTATTGTTAACGCGAGACTATGAAACCGGGCTGCATAAACATTACAATAGAAAAGCCTACTGGGTTGATGCACATAAAGACCGGGTCCATATTCTTTGAGACAGTAAAGTGAAATACTAAATTTTGCACACACAATGTTCTTAGTCTAAAAGTTTAATTAGGGACAGCCAAAAGCCGCAATTATGAGTTGCGGCTTTTTTATTTTCTATTGTCATCTTTTGTCATTCCAAAACGATGTAGTTCTTTTTTCATCCTTTCGCACGATTGAGTTTTCTTTTTAAATAGCTGCATCTTGCTATGAGGATAGGCTTGAGCTATGAACATATTGACGAAATTTGAAATCAGCAGAGTACACGGCGCAGTAAGCTTCGAAAAGTACTTGTATAATTCTTCCTGTCCATACAAACAATCCGCGGCAGTTGCTCTTCATTTTGTTAAAGTGCTAATAAAAGGTTTATGATATGTTACTTAAAAAGTTGTTATCTGAACAATCATTACGCCGAATATCTTTGGCGGCTGGAATTCTAACAATAATAATAGGTCTTTTAGTTCTCATCGGTCGGCGTTTCGATGTCGAGTTTCTGAAAGAATTATTCTCTGCTGCGTTACCAATGAATACAAGCACAGCCGTAGAATTTATTCTTGCGGGTTTTATGTTGCTGTTTTTACAATTTGCATTTCCACTTCGTAAAATAATTATTCGGTTGTTGGCATCGGGTGTTATTTTGGTTGCCATGCTATCTCTAGTGGAAAGCATATTTCAAATTAATATTGGTTTTTACAAGTTAATAGATTCTCAATTAGATACTTCAATTATACAAACCACTGCCAGCAACTTAGCATTATACACATCTGTTAATTTTATTTTTATCGGTATAGCTTTTATTCTTCTGACAATTAAAAACAATAAAGGCAAGTTTATACTTCAGTCTATTATAATATTCGAAATTGCAATCAGCGTGATTGTGTTTCTTAGTTATGTGTTTGGATTTAAGGCTACACTTACAATGGGAGCTTTTGAGCAAATTGGAATGGCGTTTACGAGTTCAATAGCATTTATCATATTGGGTCTTGGAATGTTACTAACTGCCTATAGATTGCTACAAGCACCCGTAACAGTTGAGCAAAAAATTCTTGCTGAAATTATGGTTTCTGCCATAGTCATTATATTCATTTTATTTCTAACCCTAACAAGTTTACGTTCAATGCAGGACAATGCCGAAATAATTAATTACAAAACTGAAGTAAGGGAACAAACCAGCAAATTGCTTGAATCGGTAATAAATGTTGAAACCGGAGCGCGCGGCTACGTAATAACCGGTAGTGACAAATACTTAGAACCAATGTATAAGGCACTTAAAGAAATACCCGATCAACTAATAAAACTACGCTTGCAAATAAAGAACAATCATTCGCAGCAACAACAATTAGCAATACTTGACCAGCTTGTAAAAAGAAGAGTTGATATTGCAAAACAACTTTACTCCATTCGAAAGTACAAAGGATTGAATTCGGCAGTTGCGCTTCTAGAAGATGGAACTGGTATAATGCTTTCCGATAGTATTAGAATTGTAACTTCAAAAATAATAGATGCTGAGAATAATTATACTGTCACCGAAGTATTACAAAAAAACATACTGTCCACAAAAAGCAAAGTGGTACAGACTCAAACTGTTATTCTAATTGGCTTTATCGTTCAGCTATTTATGTTTGGGCTAATGTTTGTGGTAGTAAAAAGAAATTCGTTAAAGCGTAAAGAAGCAGAAGATAAACTCCTTGTTGTAAATGAAAATCTTGAAAGTGCTGTCCTTGAAAGGACATTAGATTTAAGACAATCAGAAGAGAAATATCATAAATCATTCTCCACAATTCCCGATCCTATATTTGTAACGCGAAAAGAGGATGATGAAATTCTAGAAGTAAATGAAGCATTTGTAAAAACTAGCGGCTTTGCGCTCCAAGAAATACTAGGGCATACAATGAATAATTTACTGCTTTGGGTTGAGCAAGAGCAGCAGAAGAAATATTCGAAAATGATCCAAGATAATGGGCGGGTAATTGAATATGAAGCAAAGCTTAGGATGCATGACGGATCTTTTTCTGATTGGCTTATTTCATCTGAATCAGTAACGATTAGGAAAGAAGAATGTGTGCTTTCGATTATAAAAGATATAACTGCGCGCAAAAAAGCAGAAGAAGAAATACGTTCTTTAAATGTCAATCTTGAAACGAGAATAGAAGAAAGAACCGCACAGCTTGCTTTGATAAATGAAAACCTACATAAAGAGATTGAAGAAAGAAAAAGAGCTGAGGAAGAGAGCATAGTGGCAAGAGCAGAAGCAGAAAGAGCAAACATAGCAAAAAGTGAATTCCTTTCTCGAATGAGCCATGAACTAAGAACACCAATGAATTCGATTTTAGGCTTTGCGCAATTAATGGAAATGGGCGATTTAAACCCGGTTCATAAAAAAGGTGTTAAGCAAATATTAAAAAGCGGGAAGCATCTGCTGGAGTTAATCAATGAAGTGCTGGATATTGCAAAGATTGAAGCCGGTCGATTGACATTATCTACAGAACCAGTTGAAGTATGGAGCGTTGTCCAAGAAACAGTTGATATTGTTAGTAATCTTGCTAAAGAAAATGATGTCACCCTCGAGTCGAATATATCAGTCGTTAAAAGACATTTTGTAAAAGCAGATCACCAACGACTTAAGCAAGTGCTTCTAAATCTAGTCAACAATGCAGTAAAATATAATCGTAAAGGCGGATCGGTAATTATTGAAAGTAGAATACAACATGAATTAAATACTAACGAGAATGCAACTAATATTAGAATAAGTATTGCGGATACAGGCAAGGGGATTACAGAAGTTGATCTTAAAAAATTATTTAATCCTTTCGAGCGCATTGCACCGGAAGGAGCAGAAACGGAAGGGACGGGACTCGGGTTGGCAATTTCGAAAAAATTGGTTGAGGCTATGGGTGGGAAAATTGGGGTTGAAAGTGTAATTGGTAGCGGGAGTACCTTTTGGATTGAGTTGCCTCAGACGGAAAGCCAAATAGAGCAGCTTGAAAGAACAATTGGAGTACTGAAATCTGAAGTAAAAATGCCAACTGTAAATGGTACTATTCTATACATTGAAGATAATATTTCGAATATTCAATTAGTTGAACAAATATTAGAAACACATCGTCCTTCAATAAAATTAATTACAAACATGTATGGAAAAAATGCAGTTCCGTTTGCAGTTGATTTCAAACCAAATCTTATTCTGTTAGATCTTGATCTGCCGGATATTCATGGTAGTAAAGTTGTAAAACTATTGCATGAGAATTCTTTAACAGCGGAAATACCGGTTATAATACTTAGCGCTGATGCCATGACGAAACAGATAGAGAGATTACTGCAATCCGGAGTTAAAGATTATCTAATAAAACCAATTGATGTGAAACAGTTTCTAAAGGCTATTGATGAGATGATGATTGAAGCAAAAAAAGAAAAAATAGATTTCACTTAATAATTTGAGCAAAGATTATAATGCAGACTTTCTTTTAAAAATGTACGCATTTGAAGAATGAAAAATGAATAATAAAATAATGCTAAAATATACTCTGAAGAATGCAAGAATACTCATTGTTGATGATCAGCAAGCCAATATTGATGTTCTTACCGGATTGCTAGATGCTAAAGGTTATTCAAACTACACGGCAACCACAGATTCGCGCAAGGTAATAAACCTATATGAAGAATATAACCCGGACTTGATTCTGCTTGATCTAAGCATGCCGCATTTGAGTGGCTTCCAAGTTTTGATGCAGTTAAAAGTATTAATCCCGCCAGAAAAATTTATGCCTATACTAGTGCTTACAGCCGATGCTACAAACGAGTCAAAGCAAAAAGCATTGGCGGGGGGTGCAACAGATTTTCTAACGAAACCATTTGATTTGATTGAAGTTGATCTACGAATTCAAAATTTGTTGAAAATACGAATCCTTCACCAACAATTAGAAGAACATAATATTGCATTAGAGGAAAATGTTAAAGAACGAACGAGTGAGCTTGAAAACACAAATGTAGAATTGAATTCTGCAAAAGATAAAGCTGAAGAGATGAGTAAACTGAAATCAATATTTCTTGCTAATATGAGTCACGAATTGAGAACTCCTTTAATATCTGTACTTGGGTTTGCAGAATTACTTCAGTTAGAAATAACAGATACCAAACAATTAGAATTAGTAGCTCAAGTGTTAGATGGTGGAAAAAGATTAAATATTACACTTAATAGTATTTTAGAGTGGTCAAAGCTAGAGTCGGAAAAACACTCGTTCAAACTCTCTTTGCATTACTTGGCAACTGTACTCCAAAAAAATATTGATCTAATAAAGCCAATGGCTAGTGCAAAAAATATCTTTGTGCAAACTCAATTCAAAGAAGCAAATATTCGAGCAAATATTGACTTAGATTTATTTGAAAAAGCAATTTTTCAATTGATGCACAATGCCATCAAATTTACTTCGCGAGGCGGTGTTTCGGTTACACTTAATCAAGCAGTAAAAGACGATATTTCTTGGGCAGTTATTCAAATCACCGATACAGGAATTGGAATTCAAAAAGAATATTTAACAAAAGTATTTGCTGATTTCAGACAAGGCAGCGAAGGACTAAACAGAAGTTATGAGGGAAGCGGATTAGGGCTTTCGATTGCAAGAAAAATGATTGAACTTATGAATGGTAAACTCGAGATTGAGAGTGAAGTTGGCAAAGGAACAACATTATCAATTTATTTACCAGTTGTCTTAGACGAAACAGCGCTAAAGCAAAAAATTGAAGAAAGGGGAAAAGCAATTGTAGTTAAACCGGAAAATGAAACAATAAAAGTTGCTCCATCAATTCTTTATGTAGAAGATAATGAATCAAACCGCATGTTAGTCCACAGAATACTGGAACGAGAGTTTCAATTTAGTGAAGCTGAGGATGGATTCAATGGAATAGCTATAGCTTCCAAAAAACATTTTGATCTTGTACTTATGGATATAAATTTAGGCATTGGTATTAATGGTATTGAAACAATGTATGGTATTAGAAAAATACCGGGGTATTTTAAGATTCCGATCATTGCTGTTACTGCTTATGCAATGTTAGGGGATAAGGAGCGATTATTAAGGGAAGGATTCGACGATTACCTTCAAAAACCATTTAGCAAAGAAGAACTAATTAAGCTTGTTAAAGCATTTGTAATTAAAAATAGTGAGGAAAACATCTAAACAATAAAGTTTTAATCTTTAGTTACACTATATGTTCGTTCGAAAATCATTCCTTTGTTATTTCATCAAGCTCAATCACTTCTTTGTTCTCTTCAAATAACTCATAATAATAGCCCAATGGATGTAGTCCACAATCCATCCTTCTGCTCGATTGGTATCTGCTGCTTCAATTCTCATCTTTCAACATAGTTAAAAAGAAAGTGTTCGCTTAATCATAAGCACATGTCTACTTAAAGAGTATAGCTGAATTTAGATGCAAAGTGATATTTGGTAACGAAAATATTTTGTTCAAATAAAGTAAGTCAATAAAAACAGAGTTGATCGGTGCAGAACGATAGTAACCCATATAAAAAATGATTTGTGAGTCGATAACTAAAAAACTCGAGAGTTGATTTTCACCAGAGTCATTGCAAGAAATGCAATGATATATAACAATTTAAGTTGGAGACTATATGAAAAACCTAATTAGCGCTGTTCTAAGCATTGTATTAATAGTATTAATCGCTGCTTGTTCAAGTAATACAGACCCTCAGGTTCGTATTAAGAACGAACAACAGAACAACATCAACGTCAATTTGCAAACTTCAGAGAACATCATAATTAGTTTTAACAATATTGAACCAGGCCAAACCACGGAATATCAAAAAGTGCGTGAAGGTAGTATTACAGCCACAGCAGTTATTCAGAATGAATCGGTTTCAGTTATAACTAAAGGAAACACAAACTACACAATCATAATTAGTACTGGTAAGCCCCCAGTAATAGAAACTGAAAAGCAATAACCAAAATAGAATATTAACGAGAGGAATTATTAATGGAAGGAATTCTCAAACCAAGGGTGTAGTTCTATTTTCATCCCTTTGCTCGATTAATTCATATACATATTTGATCTATCATTTAGTGAGTAAAAGAAAACCAATATGTTATAGGAGTATAACTTAAATGAAAAAAACGAAATACAATTTTAAGAAGTGGTTAATGCCACTGTTGTTGGTAATGTTTATTATAGGTTGCGAGGAAAGAGATAGTCTTGTATCTCCAACTATAGTAACTACACCAACTGTTAATTCAACCAGTCCCCAAAATGCAGTTACTGGCGTAGCTTTCAATTCTAAAATCACCGCAACATTTAGTGAAGCGATGAATTCAGAATCCATTACAACAGCAACTTTCACCTTAATGCAAGGAACCTTATTTGTATCGGGAACAGTTTCTTATACCGGTGAAACGGCTACTTTTGCACCATCAAGCAACTTGGCGCCTAATACTGCTTATACGGCAACGGTAACAACAGGGGCTAAAGATCTTGAAGGTAGTTCATTGGCTAAGAACTATGTCTGGAACTTTACAACAGGTGCGGCGGCATTAATCACACCCCCGACCGTAACTTTTACAGATCCATCTAACGCTGAAACGAATGTACCTTTCAACCAAAAAATTGCAGCCACGTTTAGTGTTGGAATGGATGCTACAACAATTACAGCATCTACATTTACCTTAACCAACGGAACAACATCGATTTCAGGTTTTGTATCGTATTCCGGGACTACCGCAATTTTTGCACCATCTATAGCACTGACACCAAACACAGCATACTTGGCAACTATTACTACTGGCGCAAAAGATTTGGCCGGAAATGCATTAGCTAGTGATTATGTCTGGAGCTATACTACTGGAACAGCAGCAGTGATTACTCCACCATCGGTTAGTTCCACAGATCCAATAAATAACGAAACGAATGTGGCATTTAACCAAAAAATTATTGCAGCATTTAGTAAGACCATGGATGCTTCCACTATTACAACATCAACATTTACTTTGATGCAAGGGACGACACCTGTTACCGGATTTGTTTCTTATTCCGGAACGACTGCTACTTTTTCACCGGCTGCTAATCTTTTAGCAAACACAGTATTTACTGCTAATATAACAACTGGAGCTAAGGATCTTGCCGGCAACACTATTACAAACAATTATACTTGGAATTTTACTACTGGCGCAGCAGCAATAATTACTTCGCCAACAATAAGTTTTACCGATCCAACTAATGCAGCAACAAATGTTGCGTTGAACCAAAAAATTGCAGCTACTTTTAGTAGAACAATGGATGCTTCAACTCTAACCTCGGCTTCATTTACATTAAAGCAAGGTACAGTTTCAGTTCCGGGATTTGTTTCTTATACTGGAACGACCGCAACTTTTGCACCAGCAAGCAACCTCAACCCAAATTCAACTTACACTGCAACAATTACAAATGCAGCTAAGGACTTAGCAGGCAATTCGCTGGTAAACAATTATGTCTGGAGTTTTACGGCCGGAGCTGCAGCGGTAATTACGCCGCCAACAATCAATTCTACAGATCCGGTTAATGCACAAACAAACGTGCCATTCAACCAAAAAATTGCCGCAACTTTCAGTAAAACAATGAACGCAGCAACTTTAACAACCGCTACATTTACATTGATGCAAGGTACAACATCGGTTTCCGGATTTGTTTCTTACTCCGGTACAACTGCAAATTTTGCACCGGCAATCAACCTAGCACCAAATACAATTTATACTGCAACAATAACAACGGGTGCTAAAGATCTTGCTGGTAACGCTCTTGCAGCAAACTATGTATGGAATTTTACAACGGGCTCAGCAGCAGTAATTACTCCGCCAACAATAAGTTCAACAGATCCAATCAATTCCGAAATCAATGTTCCATTGAATCAACAAATTGCAGCAACCTTTAGCAAGACAATGAATGCCTCTACAATAACGGCATCTACATATACATTGATGCAAGGAACAACACCAATTTCCGGATTCATATCTTACTCCGGAACAACAGCAATATTTTCACCATCAAGCAATCTTGCACCAAATACAGTTTATACTGCAACTATAACTTCTGGCGCCAAGGATCTTGCTGGCAATGCGTTAGCAAATAATTATGTATGGACATTTACATCAGGCGCAGCAGTTATCATTACTCCGCCAACAGTAACTTCTACGGATCCATTAAACGCTGCTATAGGTGTTGCGTTGAATCAAAAAATTGCAGCAACCTTTAGCAAAACAATGAATGCTTCTACACTACAAACCTCAACCTTTACTTTGAAAAAAGGTGCAACTTCAGTTTCCGGTTTTGTTAACTACACAGGTACAACAGCAACTTTTGCACCGGCAAACAATTTGGAGTCAAATAGTCTTTATACAGCCACAATTACAACTGGAGCTAAAGACCTTGCAGGTAATGCAATTGCAAATGACTATGTCTGGACTTTCTCTACAGGAGAAGCGACAGTAGTTATTCCGCCAGTTGTTACTTCAACAGATCCGGCAAATCTTGCAGTAGGTGTACCATTAAATCAAAAAATTGCTGCGACTTTTAGTAAGACTATGAATGCTTCAACTATAACAACAGCCACGTATACAGTGATGCAAGGGAGCAGCGTAGTTACAGGCTTTGTCTCTTACTCTGGTACAACTGCGTTATTTACACCATCAAGCAACCTTACACCAAATACTTTATATAAAGCAACAATTACTTCCGAGGCAAAAGATCTAGCTGGCAACGCTTTAGTAAATAATTATGTGTGGACATTTACATCAGGCGCAGCAGTTGTAATTACTCCGCCTACAATTAATTCTACAGATCCACTGAATCTTGCGGTGGGTGTAGCTCTGGATAAAAAAGTTTCTGCAACTTTTAGTAAGAGTATGAATCCATCTACAATTCATACTTCAACGTATAAATTAATGCAAGGGACCACGATTGTGAATGGGTTTGTTTCCTACTCTGGTACAACCGCAGTATTTTCACCATCTAGCAACCTAGCACCAAATACATTGTACACAGCAACAATTACTACCGGTGCAAAAGATCTTGCAGGCAATGCACTAGCAAACGATTATGTATGGACTTTTACAACCGGATCAGCTTCTGTTGTAACTCCTCCAACAATTATTTCAACTGATCCTATTAGTAACGCAATATGTGTACCTATAAATAAACACATTACTGCAACTTTTAGTAGACCGATGAATGCTGCAACAATTACTACAGCAATATTTACTATAATGGAAGTAAGTTCGACAACATTTCTTTCCGGAACTGTCAGCTATTCGGGTACTACAGCAACATTTATTCCTTTAATCAATCTTAAACCTAATACTACTTATACAGGAACCATTACTACCGGCGCTAGGGACTTAGCTGGTAATCCAATGACAATCAATCACGTATGGAATTTTACTACAATCGTTCCTTACGTAATATCATTATCATCAAATCCTTTGGCTGGCGGAACAACCAGTGGAGGCGGTACGATCAACTCATGCGCTTCTGCTACAGTCATTGCAACACCTAATTCCGGATATTCATTTACTAACTGGACGGAAGGTGGAACAATAGTTTCAACAAATACAAATTACACATTTACGGTTAGTGGAAATAGAACTTTAGTAGCAAACTTTACACTTAATACTTATACAGTATCTTTATCTAGTAATCCATTGGCTGGAGGATCTACAAATGGAGCGGGTACATTTAATTGGGGTACCTCAGTAACAGTTACAGCTACGCCAAATGTTGGTTATACTTTTACTAACTGGACAGAGAACGGAACTGCAGTTTCAACTAATGCAAATTATACATTTACATTAACCGGGAACAGAACACTAGTAGCAAACTATGCAGCTATAGCTCAGTATGTTGTAACGTTATCCAGAAATCCAATAGCTGGCGGAACAGTAAATGGAGGCGGTACATTTTATTCGGGTACCTCTGTAACAGTTACTGCAACAACTAATGCTGGATATTCATTTACCAACTGGACAGAAAACGGATTAGCAGTATCTACAAATTCGACTTATCAGTTTACCATAATCGGTAACAGAACTTTAGTAGCGAATTTTGCGCTTAATCCTTATACGGTAACTCTATCAAGCAATCCAGCTCTTGGAGGAACAACTAGCGGTGGTGGAATTCATAACGCAGGTTCTACTGTTAACGTAACCGCAACACCGGCAATTGGATATTCATTTGTTAACTGGACAGAGAATGGAAATCCGGTATCGACTAATGCAAATTATTCATTTGTAATAAGTTCAAACAGAACACTAGTTGCTAATTTTGCTTTGATACCACCGACACAATTTTCAGTTTCGTTATCTAGCAATCCAGCGCTGGGTGGAACGACAAACGGAGGTGGCAACTACAATTCTGGAAGTAATGTCACTGTAACCGCAACACCAGCTGTTGGATATGTATTTAATAATTGGACGGAGAGCGGAAATCCAGTATCTGCAAATGCAAGTTATACATTTGTAATACTTGCAAATAGAATATTGGTAGCCAACTTTACTGCACTTCCATCTGGACCTCCAGGAGTTGATCTTGGAGCAGCAGGAGACTTTGCTATTCTTGCTGGTGCCGGAGTTACCAATACCGGTTTTACCTTCATTTATGGTGACGTTGGCGCATTCCCAACAGCTACAATAAATGGATTCCCTCCGGGAGTTGTTAATGGAACTCTTTATATGGCTGCTGATCCTTTAGTAGGAACTGCTAAAAACGCTTTGACAGCTGCTTATAACGACGCTCAAGGAAGATCATTAAATGCTATCTCATTACCGGGACAACTTGGTGGTTTAACTCTTGCCCCGGGTCTTTATGTAAACTCTTCAACTAGTGGCATATCTGGAACAGGAGCGAACGCAATTCTAACTCTTGATGCTGGAGGCAACCCAAATGCGGTATGGATATTTAAGATGGGTTCAACTCTTATAACCGATGCAGGTACAAGCATTGTTCTAGCCGGTGGCGCAAAGTGGGAAAACATTTACTGGTCTGTAGGTACTTCTGCAACACTTGGTACGGGCTGTATATTCTACGGAAATATTCTTGCTGATCAATCAATCACTTTAACTACGGGTGCAACATTACGCGGCAGAGCACTGACACGTATTGCTGCTGTAACTTTGGACGCGAATATTGTTGATAAAAGATAAGTTATTAGAGAATAGAATTGAGGTGAGGAGATATTAACTCCTCACCTTACTTAAAACGACTGTGTATTATATAATGTTTTTTGAATAGATCGAAAAAAAATAAGAGCATTGAGTTTAATAGAATAAAAAAAGGAAACTAGAAATGAAAAAGATTACAATTATGATCGCGCTGTTGTTAACAATTGGTATCGGCGCCTCTTTAGCACAACCAGTGACTGATTATTGGACATTCGGTTTTGGTCTTACTTATCCAAGATTCTCCAATGTCAATATTCAACCACTTAATTCAAATTATGGTGGATTTCTATCGTTAGAAAAGAATTTTTCTGAGAATGTTGGTTTAAGGTTTAAGACCGGCTATACCCACCAAGAAGGTGAATGGAAAAATTCTTCTCTTAACATGATAACAGAATCAACAAACCTTGTAACAGGCGATCTTGATTTACTTTATTACTTACTGCCGTGCGAACCGGTTTCACCTTATTTATTTGCTGGCGGAGGTGTTAGTTTACGCATGCTTTCAAATTGGGCTACACCTACTTTAGATGAAAACGAAACAGCTCTTTCTTTTAATGTTGGCGGCGGTGTTGAGTGGGCTATTGGCGCTAACTGGAAAATTATGACAGAGTATGGTTTTCATAAAATGTTTAATTCGGAACTGGATGGTGCTGTTATTTCTACTGAAGTTAATGGGCGTGATGCTTATATGACGCTTAATCTCGGTCTTCAATTTGTATTTGGTAAAGGCGCTCCATCGAAGCTGTGCGAACCTTGCCAGGGTATAACTCAAGTAATAACACCGGAAAAGGTTGACTATGACAGAATTGAAGAACTGATCATCGAACACATCCCGAAAATTATTACACGGGATGTTGTAGTTGATAAATATATAGTTGCAGTTAATGATAGAATAGTATTAGTCGGTGTAAATTTTGCATTTGATAAATCCGAGCTGCTGCCGGAATCATACCCGGTTCTTGATAAAGCTGTAACACTATTAACCAACAATCCTAAAGTTAATGTTGAGGTTGAAGGCTATTGCGACTATATAGGAAGTAATGCTTACAATAAAGAACTTTCTGTAAATAGAGCAATTACTGTTAAGAACTATCTCGTTTCTAAAGGAATTGCAGATTCTAGGCTTTCTACAGTTGGCTATGGTGAACAAAACCCGGTAGCAAACAATGAGACTGAAGATGGCAGAGCAATGAATAGAAGAATAGTATTCAGAATTATGAAATAAAAATATTTAAATAATCCTATGAAAGCCCTTGTAATCAAATATTACGGGGCTTCAATGGGACTTTCAATTCCAGCCTTCATCAATTTAATCTATGGAGAAAAAATGAAAAATCTTGGTGCATTTGCCGTAATTCTAATCTTTGTAATATCATTATTCATTTGCAGTTGTACTGCAAGTGGAAAGGTTTCGGTACAAAAACAACAAAGTAGAAGCACAATAAATAATGTAAAATGACAAAACCTTATAAATATTTATCCATCTATTCACAAAAGAACAAACAGATAAACTATGGAGCCTTAATTCTAATATTATTTGTTTTCGCGGTAATAGGGATTGCTATTTATGAATTTGTGAATATGTATTTCTAGATCGCAAAAATTTAGAATGAATAATTCTGTTTCAATAAAAGTTAGTACTAACTCATAAATATCGAATTCTTATAAAGCGATAATACACCTAGGAGACACACAGTGCAGATACAGATTAATACAGACCACAATATTGAATGTCATGAAGGACTTACAACCTTAGTTAAAGATATAGTTGAAAGCACTTTGAGTCGGTTAAGCGATCACATAACTAGAATCGAGGTTCATCTTAGCGATGAGAATGGGAAGAAGCACAGCAAAAATGATAAACGCTGTATGCTGGAAGCGCGGCTTGAGGGACGTAAGCCATTTGCAGTAACTCAGAAATCTGAAAAACTGGACCATGCAATTAATGGTGCCGCCGATAAACTTGCTAGATTAATTGAAAGTAGTCTTGACAAGTCGAAACATCCAAAGAGTCACAATACTGATCGGTTATTAAATACATAAAAGCTAGTATTAAAATATGAACAAGTTTATCAAGCAGATAAAGCAACAGAATGAGAATCTTTAACTCTGGTTTGCAAAGTGCCTAGCAAAGGATGTAGCTCCATTTTCATCCTTTTGATCGATTGAACATTCTTCTGCAACTGTTGATAATAGATTCACAAAAAAGTATGCCTCTGTTAAATATATGTAATAGAGAATTCACAATTAAAATCAAGGATAGAATAAAATGACAAATGAAGATAAGGGAATGGGAAAAGGATTGTTAATAGGACTATTAACCGGCGCTGCTGTTGGATCTGTCTTAGCACTTTTATATGCGCCAAAATCCGGAAAAGATATGCGAAAGCTTATTAAAACTAAATCTCAAGATATCATTGAAGATACTGAAGAGTATTATTCTAATGCTAAAGAGAAAGCAACTCAATTATTCAGAGATGTAAAAAAAAAGTCCGAAATGTTATTTTCCGATGCTGAAGAAAAGGTAGACGATTTATTACATGAATCCGAAAAGATACTTGCTGATGCTAAGGAACAAGTAATAAGCATTGCAAATGCCGGTAAACAGAAAAATGAAAAAGAAAATCAACACTTAAAAAACATGCTTCCCAAAAGTGATAGGCACCAACAGTCGTAAAACTTAATAGGATGAGTGATTAATTATGTCAATAATTGACTTTCTTCTTGTAATCTTACTTTTGAGTGCTTCTTCACTCTGTATTTTTTTGATAATCTATTTAAAAAGAATTCTCGTTCAATTGGAAGAACTAGGCAAAGAGATTCATCAGTTTGTAGATTTTACAAACACAATAATGCTGAATGTAGAGGAAGTAGCTTTACGTGCCACCAAAATAGTGAATGAAGTAGAAGGATACTGGTCAGTGCTAAGCCGGGGGTTCAAAAAAATTCGGAGAATACTCCCTCCGTTTAGGTTTTTGTGAAAGAGGGAAGGGTATGCCTCCAATGTGCGGTAATATTCTTACTAATCTCGATTGGTTTGAATGCCCAACTATTGAATACAATATTCCCATTTGAAAATGGAAAAGTTTTTGTAGTAACAAACTGTACTGATTTAAACAATCCAGTTCATAAAGGAATTTATACAAGAGAGAAAGACATGGATAATTTATTCATAGGCAATCCTAAATTATTTTGGGCAAATAGTTTGCCGGATTTAGCAACAATACTTAGTACGGAAAAGAATAAGTCACATTTGCTTTTATCACTAGAGCAAAATGCACCAAATCCATTTAACCCAATTACCAGAATTAGTTTTACAGTACCACTAAGAATGAATGTAAAGCTGAAAGTAATAAATAACGAAGGCAAAAGAGTTGCTGTCCTAACCAATAAGGTTTATGACAGCGGCAAATATGATGTCGAATTTGATGGAAGCAATCTGCAAAGCGGTGAGTACCTTTATGTACTTACAACGCTGCCAAGTTCAATTGCAAGAAAGATGGTGCTGTTAAAATAAATTGGCACACACAACGTTCTTAGTTTTTAGGTTATAAATTAAGGACAACCAGAAGCCGCAATTATGAGTTGCGGCTTTTTTATTTCTTATCATCATTATTTGTTCCTTCTAAAAGATGTAGTTCTTTTTTCATCCCTTCGCTCGATTGAACACCGCTAAGTGTAACCTTATCTTTTTTATGAGCTTTAATCAAATACATAAATAGTATGAAGAATGTTTTAATAGGAGATCTGCTGTGAAAAAGCTAAACGCAATATCTTTAGTAAAACTTGTTTTAATTGTAATTACTCTAAATATTGTTTTTGCAATAATCCCATCAAAAGTTTTGGCACAGCAAAGTGGCGTTAACTTCCAAGTATTCTACAATGAATTGCATCCCTACGGCCAATGGATTGAAGATTTCAATCATGGTTATATATGGATTCCTTCAGCCGGTCCAGACTTTGTCCCTTATTTGTCAAATGGACATTGGCTGTTGACTGATTATGGCTGGATGTGGGCCTCTGACTATGACTGGGGCTGGGCACCTTTCCATTATGGCCGTTGGGATTATAATAATTTTTATGGTTGGTATTGGGTTCCCGATAATGAATGGGGACCATCTTGGGTAACATGGAGAATGTCTGAAGGTTTTTTTGGCTGGGCGCCAATGAGACCGGGTGTTTCGATAAACATAACGTTCGGCAAATACTATGATCTACCTTTTGATAGATGGGTTTTTGTAAGAGATAGAGATATAGAACGACGGGATATTGGCCGCAATTTCATAGATAGAAAGAATAATCGACAAATGATTAATAGATCAACGGTTATTGATAAAACGTACTATGATGATAAGAGGCGTTCAACGTATGTATCGGGACCGGAGAGAGAAATAGTAGAAAAGAAAACCGGTAAAACAGTAAAACCGATTGCTGTTTATGAAAGAGATAGACCGGGGCAGAGTTTAAACAATGATCAGCTGCAGATATACAGACCTAGAGTTGAAAAGAATGGCGGAAAAGATAAGCCGGCACCAACCGAGATTTCCAAGCTTAGAGATGTTAAACGTCCTTTGCAAAGAGAAACGCTTAAGAATCCCGCGAATGTGGAAAGGTCAAGAAATAATAATGTAGATAGTCAAAGACCAACACAAGCAAGCACACCAAATAAGATTGATATTAAAAGTCGTGACTATCAGCCAATAAAAGCTACCAATAATGAAAAAGATATTCGGAAAATAAAACCGGCAGAGATGCAGAAGGTTAATTTGCCAAGTGATAAAAGAAATAATCGTGCTGTCTCGCCAGCTAAAAATTTGGAACGATCTAAAACAGAATACAAAGAAGTCCGCGCTGCTAAACCGGAAAATATTCCTACACCAAAAGTGAACAATACTGTGAATCAGCAATCAAAAGCTCGTGCAGTAAATCCAACACGAAGTAATAATAAAGAGCAGCCGGCTAAATCGAGTCAGAATGAAGATAAGAAAGAAAATAGAAAACGATGATATACTACATCATCAGTAACAATATTGATTAAGCACGTAAATGCAAATTGAAAATATGTCCAAATATTTCAAACAATAAAAAAGGTAGACGATCATGTTATATACTATCGCAATAATATTAATAGTTCTTTGGCTGCTCGGATTTCTAACTTCTTACACATTAGGCGGCTTCATTCACATTCTTTTTGTCATTGCAATCATTATGATACTGCTTAGGATAATTAGCGGGCGTCGTGTAGTCTAATTTACATATGTGATATTGATTGAAACGATAAGAGTGGATTAAGACAAAAGTGATTTTGATTCCAATGTTAAACGAGGAAATACTTCGATGTTATTCAAACAGTTGCAAACATTACGCTGGCCCGATTTACTAACACTACTCGGTCTACTATGTGTTTCGTTCTCAGTTTATTTCTCATTAAAAGGATTTGTTGTATTAGCCTACATTCTAATCCTTATGCAATTTCTGCTGGACTACTTTGATGGAAAATTAGCTAGGGCAATCGGTGGCGGTAAGCTTGGAGTTTATCTCGATAGCTTCACGGATTTTATGGCTGTTGCTGCTTCGGTAGTTTTTGGTTGGTTTGTCGGAATCGACAATTATTTAATGCTGTTTGCCGGGTTTCTAAATGTTGGGGCTGCATCAATTAGATTAGCTTACTTCACCGCGTACAAACAAAAAGGCTTCACCGGTATTCCAACAGTTTTAGCAGCATCAGCCGTTTCAACAATTTCTTTATTTGGTTACTTGTTTGCGCAAAAATATCTTGATTGGTTCGTAGTAGTATACTTCGTCTCTGCCGTTGCCATGATTTCAGATCTACGATTGAAAAAAATATAAACTAAGTATGAAAATGATTAGGCAAAACAATTCCATAAGTGGAAAGGATATACTTGTTTCGGTAGCAGCATTCGTAATAATAATTGCCGGAATAAACCTTGCGCAATCGGTCATTGTACTTTTTTTAGTCTCTGCCTTTCTTGCTCTTCTTGGTACACCGCCGGTTCTCTGGTTAAAAGAAAAACATTTTCCTTCCGGAATTGCTGTACTGATTGTAATGCTTTGCATGGTTGCTGTAATACTATTGATAAGTGCTCAGATTGGTTCATCATTTAGTAATTTTACTAATGAGCTGCCTATGCTGCAATCTCGTCTTCGTATACAAGTAGTTGAGCTAAGCTCGTTTTTGAATAGTAAAGGTGTTGCTGTTAGCGAAGACTTCTTTCTTAAATATATTAATCCGGAAGCGGTGATGGGTCTTACCGCTAGTTTACTTTCCGGTTTGAGTTCAGTGCTTTCCGATGTTGTATTGATACTTCTCACGGTTACTTTTATGTTGCTGGAGGTATCAAGTTATCCCCAAAAAATTCGTGCAATACTTGGTAATCCAAAGCAAGCGTTTCCGCAATTCACTCAATTTATTGTAGATATGAAACGTTACATGGTATTAAAAACTTTGATAAATCTTGTTACTGGAATACTAGTTGCCGTATGGATGCAAATTTTGGGAGTTAAATTCCCTTTGCTTTGGGGATTTCTGGCATTTCTGCTTCACTACATACCAAGCATCGGTTCTATCATTGCTGCAATTCCGGCGGCGTTGCTGGCGCTTGTACAAATTGGAATGGGAAGCGCTTTGCTTGTTATCGTTGGAAATATTCTTATCGGTTTTATTATCGGAAATGTAATCGAGCCCAAATTAATGGGGTTGAGACTAGGTCTTTCTACGTTGGTTGTTGTAATCTCACTTATTTTTTGGAGCAGTTTGCTCGGATTGATTGGCGCAATCCTTTGCATCCCACTTACAATGACTCTAAAATTTGCATCTGAGAACAATAAGAACACTAAGTGGATTGCAGTTCTGCTCGATTCTGAGAATAACAGCGAAAATTATTCTTCGCATAAAAAGGAAACGGCTTGAAAAAGAAAGTATTCAATGGTAATACAGCGAGAGAATCTAATAAGAATAAAATATTAGCAAAAAGAATTGTAATGTATCTGGGATACGGAATTGGTGCGCTCATTCTATTAAGCATGCTTGCATTTGTGCTATTCCCGAATCCGCTAATCAATATATACCTAAAAGAAAGAATTGTGGAAAGTTTTGAAAAAGCAAATCCGGAATACTCAATTGAGCTTGGTCAGTTTGATTACAATGTTTGGGAGAATAGTCTTTCACTTGATTCACTTGAACTAAAGAAAAATGATTCAACTTTTACGTGCAGAGTCGATTCTTTATCAATTAGTGGAATAGCTTGGCTGAAAATTATTCTAAAGAGAGATTATACTAGCAACATCTTAAAGAATTCTATCTTTGATGCCCGCAAAATTATTCTCAACTTTCGTGAATCTCACTACATGCTTGCGTTAGAGAAATTACATGTTTCTGTGGCTGATTCTGTAATGTCGGCTTATACAATTAATTATGCGCCGGAAATTGATGATGAACAAATATTTGTAAAAAGTAAGTTTAGGCAAACTAGATTTCGTTTTGTGATACCTCAGTTAGAAGTATACGGACTTGATTGCATTTCTCTGCTAAATGGAGAATCCTATAAAGCGAAAAAGATACTCGCTACCAAAATGTTTGCAGATATTCTTGTAAACATGGATAAACCTTACGAAAAAGGTTCAGCAAATCCGAAAATGCCAAACGAGTTTTTCTCTTCTTTAAAAGAAAAAGTGAAACTAGATAGTTTGAAGATTACGGATGGACAATTGAAATATTGCGAGAGATTTGTAGTTAAAGCTAAACCCGGTGTTATAACTTTTCATAATGTTAATGCTTCAATAAGTGGAATTGCGAATTTTACTGCCAAGCCGGATACTGCAATTATGCGAGGTGAGGGGGTATTCATGAATTCAGGTGTAATGAAAATATTTATGGAAATTCCACTTTCATCAAAAGAGTTTTCTTTTCGCTATTCCGGATCGCTAAGCAATATGGATGTAACTAGATTAAATGCATTTGTAGAAGCGGGAGAGCATCAGCGTGTAAAATCCGGATATATACAATCAGCATTATTTAATGTAAATGTTATTAGAGGAATTGCCAATGGTACTTTGCGAGTAGTGTATAAAGATTTAACTATTGCGCTACTTGACAGGGAAACCGGAAGCGAAAAAGGAATATTTAATCGAATTCTTTCCTTCTTAGGAAAAGTATTTGTTATCCGGGGCAGTAATATTCCGGATGAAAATGGATTACTAAAAATTGCTGAAATTAAATACACACGTAATCCGGAAGATTATTTTTTGCAATTCGCTTGGTTCGCACTTCGCAATGGAATTGCCGTACTAGTCGGATTTCCACCAACAGTTCCGCTAACAAGATAATGAATTTTATATGTTGAATTACTCAAACAAGTATACATCTTATTGCTTTCTAAGAATGATGCTTAATGGCTTAATTGTCGAAGTAGTCCCTTTTTCATCCCTATGATCGATTTATTTGTTCATTAAAACTAATTAGACTTGCACTTAGCTAGTTAACTGAATTGCAATATTTAAAATGAGATTTCACATGGCGGAAATAATAATTGTCGAAATACTTGCTGCTGTAGGACTGATATCGCTACTTACTTACTTAATTACCTCAGATTTGAGAAAAAACCATAAACGATATAAGACGTACGAAGAGGGTAGAGAAATAGTGAGGTTTGAGAAAGAGTTAGATAGAACTGATTCTATTAAACGAAGTATAGAATTAATGAAGGTAGAGGAAAAAGTTTGATAATCAAATTACCATCATCAACAAAATCTCAGTTGGAACCACTACTGTACTTCATTCAAAAATGTTAACTCAATTAGCTAAGTCAAAACCATCCGAAAGAATTAGTCCCATTTTCATCCTAATGGGCGATTGAAATGTGTTCACCAAGTTTTTATAATGGGTAAGCAATGGATAGACCTAAAAGGAATTAAGCTTGTAGATGAGATATTTTTTGCACGCTTAGTTGGTTTTTCTTTGCATACACAACTCCTAAACCCGGCTGCAAATTAGCGGAATATGCAGCTGGGTTTTTATTTATCGGAGTAAAGCAAACTCTCCTTTTGTGTAATCAACACTATTCTGTGCCACAAGCCGGTAATACAATGTTCTTGTTCATTGTACAATTATAAAAGTTGTATTATTTATTAGCATTAGTCCCTCTTTCATTCTTCTGCTCTATATACAATAAAAACCATAGTCAATACATTAATCAAGTTCAAAATAAGATTTCATGTTGTTGTGTAAAAGAATTGGAAATTCAACTCATAACTAAATACTAAGGAGATTCAAATGAAGTACAAATATTTATCCGTCATTATGGCGGTTGTTCTATTTACCATAATAATTGCTGGATGTGGCGGCGGGTCTGTTATGGTAAATAAAGAAGCATCCACTTCTGCTATTCGTGCTGCCGAAGAAGTGGGAGCGTCAAAAGTGCCTAGTGCATCGCTGTATTTACAACTGGCCAAAGAAGAATTGGCAGCTGCTAAGATACTGGCAGCTAAAGGGGAAAAAGAACAATCAGAGTCAATGCTTTCAAGAGCGCAAGCAGATGCTGAACTTGCGGTAGCACTTTCTAGAGGCGAGTCTGACAAATCTGAATCGGTCATTGCTTTAGAAAAAGTTAGAAAGCTGCGTTCAGACAACAATTTACCTCAAGGAAGGAAGTGACCCATGAAATCAATTACTTATTTATTAACAGTAGTAGTCGTATTTGCGGCAATTGGCTGTTCAGCAAGTCTCCCTCCAAAAGAACTGGTAAATGCACGTCAGTCTTATCAGCAAGCAAACTCAGGACAAGCAGCACAATTGGTTCCCGCAGAATTGCACAAAGCACAGGCAGCATTAGCAATTGCCGAAAAATCATTTAAAGAAGATCCCGAATCATACCGCACGCGTGATCTTTCATATATCGCAGATCGAAAAGCAAAAATGGCGGATGCTCTTGCGGTTACTGCAGCAGAGAATTCTATAACAGCTAAAGCAAACAAGGATTTCCAGACAGCTCAAACTGAAATATTAAAAAACACTAAAGAAGATTTAGCATCAGCGGAGCGTAGCGAATTGCTCAAGACCGAGCAGTTAGCAGCGGAACAAAAATCCCGGCTAGAAGCAGAGGCTCGTGCTGCAAAGGCACAAGCTGATCTAGCTAATCTTGCAGCTGTAAAAGAAGAAGCACGTGGACTTGTAATTACATTATCGGGTAGTGTTCTTTTTGTATCTGATAAATCCGAGCTATTACCGGCGGCACAGAATCGGTTAAATCAAGTTGCAGATGCATTGCTTGCAAATAAGGAGAGAAGATTAACGGTAGAAGGGCACACCGATTCTCAAGGTTCCCCGAGTTACAATCAACAGTTGTCTCAGCAGCGTGCTGAAGCCGTACGTTCTTACTTAATATCGCGTGGATATCCAAGTGAGTTAATTCAAGCTCAAGGAATTGGAGAAAGCAGACCAGTAGCTGATAATTCAAGTGTTGAAGGTAGGGCTAACAATAGACGAGTTGAAATAATTGTCGATCGCTCAACTAAATAGATTCTCATTTGATTAAGCATTGCAAAGAAATAAGACCCGGATATTTTTCGGGTCTTTTTGTTTACAGAACATATTAAACTTTCAAATTCAGTGATGTTAGTATTTAGATCGATGTGGTTTTTAACAACAGGCTTTCTAAGAAGTAATAATCTCTATTAGAAGATGTAGCTCCTTTTTCATCCCAATGTCCGATTGAATACTGCTGTGCTTTTAAATAATTATGATTCTGTGTTTCAAAAAAAATATGCTTGGAGATGTAAATGAAAACTATAACAAAAAACTTTGCAAAAACTCAATGTATCTGGAAGAAATTCTGTATTAATATGTTGACTATCGCAATAGCAATACAATCCATTGCATTTGCACAATATACTGTATATGACAACCCGACTGCAGTAAACTTAGGAACTGCTTCAAATTACCGAGCGCTGGCTGGTACAGCACTTTCTATTTCAGCCGGATGCACAGTTACCGGAAATGTTGGAGGCGTTGCGGTGACAAATTTGGGAATAGTTACCGGGACAATAGACGTAAGCAACAGTGCTGTAACGAATGCAATAAATGACTTAACAACAGTGAAGGCTGACCTAGCTGGGAGAACACCTAATGATGCTTCATTGATAGTAGAACTTGCCGGGAAGACATTAGGGCGTGGGGTTTACACTGGTCCCGGTACTTTTGGGATCAACGGGACTCTCACACTGGATGGCACAGCAAGCGATATTTTCATTTTTAAAACAACGACTACTCTTATTACCGGTACCACTTGCGTTGTAAATCTCACCGGTGGCGCTTTGGCTTCTAATGTATATTGGCAAATTGGTAGTGCCGCGGAAATTGCCGGCGACTTTAAAGGAAACATACTGGCAGGAACTTACATCACTACAACAAATGCTTCTACTATTGTAGACGGTAGAACATTAGGTTTAACTGCGGTTACATTAGGAGGGACTTCAGTATTGCCCGTAGAACTAATTTCGTTTTCAGCAGAATCTAACCAGCACAATGTTGAGTTGTATTGGTCAACTGCCACTGAGGTAAACAACTATGGATTCAATGTAGAAGTGAGAATTGGGAATGGAGAATGGAATAAGATCGGCTTCGTTCAAGGGCATGGTAATAGCAACTCTCCAAAAGAGTATTCGTTTGTTGACAAGAATCTGCAAGTCGGAAAATTGCAATACAGATTAAAGCAGATAGATTTTGACGGCGCGTTCGAATACTCGGAAGTTGTTGAAGTTAATTTTAATGCACCCCTAAATTTTGTTCTGAATCAAAATTATCCTAATCCATTTAATCCGAGTACTTACATCGAATACTCGGTTCCTAGTTTTGGTACAGTTATACTAAAAACTTATGATTCACTCGGAAGAGAAATTTTAGTATTAGTGAACGAAGAAAAACAACCCGGTAATTATCAAGTCAAATTTGATGGAAGCAACTTATCAAGCGGTGTTTACTACTACAAACTACAGTTTAGCAATTCGGTTATTCATAAAAAAATGTTGTTGATTAAGTAAGATGTATACGCAGAGTGTTCTTATAGATTATATAACTGTTACTGCTTAACGGTAACAAATAAAGAATTTCAGATTAGCAGTTGATCATGATTGTTTCTTACGTAGATAGAAAGTAAAAGGATTTAGAATATTAACAATTTTTAAAAAATAACGAGCTAAAAACATGAAAACTAAAAAACATATTTCTTTAGTCACGGCAATAAACGTATTTCTACTTCTCGCCGGTTCATTTCTAATTACCAATTGCGATGAATATAGAGTTTCACCGGAAATACCCGCTCCTAATCCCCCGGTTTCTCCTGCGTTGCCACTAATCTTAAATGGTTATGTAAAAGATGCATTGAACCAGACTGCAATATCTGGGGCGCTTGTTAAAATAATGAAAACCGACGGTACAGTTATAACAACTTTGCTTTCGAATAATTTAGGAAGATATGCTTTTGATGCTTCGAACATTACAGAGAACGCTGTTGATGTAAGCGCGACAAAAGAGGGCTATGCTTTTGCTGTTAGGCTTGCCTCTATTTACAAAGAGTCCAACTCCGCAATTGTTTCGGATATTCTGCTTACAAAATTAAAAACAGTTACATCAATTATTACTGTTGCAGCAGGTGGTAATGTTTCAACTACTAATACACAATCAATAGCCAATCAACCTTTAACGGTTCAAGTACCGGCTAATTCAGTATCTAGTGATGTTCAACTTACATTATCATCAATTCCAGCCGGACATGTTCCTTTACCGACTACTCCTAATACTTATATCTTAAGTGTTGGGCAATTTGGTCCTTCAGGTACGCAATTTTCTAACCCGGTTACAATTTCATTTCCACTTCCGTATCGGCAAACACCCGGAACTGTATATCCGCTGTGGCAATTGAATGAGCAGACCGGTGTTTATACTAATTCTGGATTTTCTGCCATTGTTAGTGCAGATGGTGCTTCTGCAAAGGCAACGCAGGTTACTCACTTTTCAACTTATGTTTTACAATCACCACAATCGGCAGAAGTAACTGTAAGCTTAAATGCACCTTCAATTTCTGTTGCAAATGAATTTTTTGAAAGACTGCCGAGCGGCTCTCTTAATAAACAATTAACAATAGTTAATGATGTTTCTCTTTCAGGTGATGGCGAAGCAGAAGAATTATGGCTGAAAGGCCAAATTGCTGCAAAATTAAAATTCACAATTGGAAATTCAGAACAGACACTTACTTTTAGCTATAAAGTCTTGCCAGCACAATACAACAAAAACGGTACACAAGTTGGTCCGGAAGGACATGAAAATGAAAAAGGTAATTGGGAATTCAGAACCTTCTATGTTTTAGAATCATCTAGAATAACTGGAACTGCGTCTGGTCCAAATTGGACAAGAGCGATTACTGCAGTAAGTCAAATATGGAAAATAATTCATGAAGGGTGGTACTGGATTCTTCATGACCAAGGTGGTGTGTTCTTCGGTCCTTTTTAAGATTAGTTTTTAATGGGGAAGAAAGATTCAAAATAGAACAATTCAATGAGGTAGTTCTTACAAAAACTTTGTAAGAACTATTTTAATACAAAAACGAACAGTTCATACTAACAGAAGAAATACCCAAAGAAGATTGATAGACCAAAAATTTCAACTAAAGAAGATGTAGTCCCTTTTTCATCCCTTTGCTTTATTGAACAAATGTTTTCTCATTCATATCATATTTACGAAATCTTAGGAACTAGAGCTCGAAATATTTTTCAAGTAAACAAACAAGGAGTTTCAAATGAACAAATTAACAATCAAGGGAAACTGGAATGAAATTGCTGGAAAACTAAAACAGCAATACGCAAATCTTACTGATGATGATCTGCTCTTTAAGGAGGGAAAAGAAGAAGAATTGCTGGGTCGGTTGCAAAATAAACTTGGGAAAACAAAAGAAGACTTACGGAAAATAATTTCAAAATTTTAACTCGCTTAATAAACCAACATATATTAATTAAAATCATTAAAGGAGCATTATGAAAAACAAAAATCTTATCATCATGGTATTCGGATTAATTGCAGCCCTTGTAGTAGTTGGTTGCGATGTTAACCGAGAAAAGAAAGTTGAAGATGCAAAAGAGAATGTTAAAGAAGCTAAACAAGAACTAAAAGATGCTCAAACCGAATATGAAGCGGAATGGCAAGAATTTAAAAGCGCTGCTGAATTGAAAATCGACGCCAATCAAAAAAGCATTGATGAATTCAAAGTAGAGATTAAAACCGCAAGTAAAAAGTTCAAAGCTAAATATGAAAAAGAAGTAGTGATACTAGAGGAGAAAAATATCGCTCTTAGAAAAAAGATAAACGAATATAAGTATGAAGGGAAAGATAAGTGGGCTGAGTTCAAAAGAGATTTTAACAGCGAATTGGATGCTTTTGGAAAAACACTAAAGGAATTTTTTACAAAAAAGGATTAATGGGTTAAGGCTGTTTTATCTAAAAGGAAACATTAAATGAAAACTGGCTACTCTATATTTCTTTTTGTGTGTATGGCTACATCTTTGTTTGCGCAGTCCATAATACCGGTTAATAACAGTGTCATGGCAAACCAAAATACAAAGCCAAGATATACAGATAATGTAAAAGAATTAAATCGCTACTCAGATTTACTCCCATCGCAAAGATATTCCTTGTTGGTCGATACTATAAAAACTCAGACTACGGATTCTATGAAGTATAATATGTATGGTGACTTGCGAAATGATGATCCATTATATATTGAAAAAGCATCGATTGGAATGGTTGTATTTAGATTAACTCTGGCAAATATTACAACCTTCTTAATAGATCGATACATCTTTAATTATGAATTCTCTAGGGTCGGAATTAAAACAATAAAAAATAATCTGCAAAAAGGATGGGAGTGGGATGTAGATAGATTCGCTATGAATTACTTCTTCCACCCATATTCTGGATCAATGTACTTTAATGCAGCACGCGCAAATGGTTATTCTTTTTTCGAATCAGCACCATTCGCAGTTTTAGGCAGTTTAGAGTGGGAATACTTTGCTGAAAATACTCAGCCTGCTTATAACGACATTATCAATACACCGATCAACGGAATATTTCTTGGTGAAATATTCTACCGCTTAGGTTCTAATATTTTGGATGACCAGACTACAGGAACTGAAAGATTTTTTCGTGAAATGGCAGTAGCTTTTCTTACACCAACAAGATTTTTCAGCCGTCTTTTAAGTGGAGATATCTCTCGGTTAACAGCAACAGAAGTATTTCAGAAAGAGCCGCTTAATGTAACCTTAGCAGCCGGATATCACAAAATTAATGAAGGTAAAAAAATCGAGAAAGGATACAGCAGTTTTAATTTTACGTTTCATCTTGACTATGGAAATCCTTTCGAAAAAAGATCAAGAAAACCTTTTGATTTTTTCAAAGTTAGGACTGATTTTGATTTTGGTGCGGGAAGAAAAATTATTTCTCTCATAACCGGGTACGGACTTTTGTACGGGAAGAATGTTCAAATCGGTAATACAGAATTGCTGGTAGGTTTATTTCAGCACATGAATTTCTTCGATAATAAAACTTTCGAATTAGGTAGCATTGGCTTTGGTCCCGGACTAGCTTCAAAGCTTTTGGTAGGTAAAAATTCCAGTTTGTATACTAATCTTCATGTTGCTCTAATCCCTTTTGGTGCGCTTAGCAATAGGTTTGGACCTGATACGACACAGGTTAGAGATTATAATTACACTTATGGTGCTGAAACGAAGCTTGAAGCTAATTACAATTTTAATAGCTGGGTAGGCGTTGCTTTCATAGGATACTATTGGTGGATGCATTCAATAGCAGGAATTGAAGGTAACGTCACCGGCAATAGTTATGTTGGCTTGATCAAGCCAAGAATTACAGTTAAGGTGTTCAACAATTTTAGTATCGGTTTTGAACATTTGATTTACTACAGCGATCAGTATCCGCGTGATTTTGCAAGTGTACATTCAGTAAGAACCGAACAGAGGCTTTTTCTTCAATTGTTTTTAGAGGAATTCAAGTTTAAAAAATAAGGTGATTATCTCTGAACTTTTAATAACAGATAAAAAATAAACGAACACAGGCATGAAAAAAATATTTTTATCGATTCTCTTGGCCATCATGTTTGCATTCTCTGCATACGCACAAGATCCTGAGTTACATGATTCTGTACAACAGAGTAAATATGATTTCAACCAGTTCGGAAGAGAAACTTTGGGTTTCACCATACAACCGACTAAATGGAATGGTGGCGATTGGCTCACATTCGGTTTGGTTAGTGCCTCAACTTTTTTAATGATAAAAACTGCGGATGAACCTATTCGTAATGGAATTCTAAAAAACCAGCAATACTACAACAGCATACCAATCAAAATTGGTAATATGTGGGGAGACTGGTATCCCACAGTTGTCATTGGAGGTGCATTTGCCTTACATGGATTATTAGATGACAATCCATTGTCGAACAAAATTGCTTTTGAAATTGCTCAATCCGGACTTTATACAGAGTTTGTAACTCAGCTTGTAAAACATTCCTCTGGCAGGGCCAGACCGTATAACGAACTCGGTTCAAGTGCTTTTAAACCATTTTCATTTCTTGGTTGGGATTTTACTTCATTTCCTGCTGGGCATACAACCTGGGCATTTTCTCTTTCAACAGTACTTTCAAGAAATACTAAACATGCATGGTTAAAAGTTTTAGTATATCTACCAGCAGCACTAACATTTATTGCACGTATTTACCAAGATCATCACTGGACATCGGATAATTTTATTGGTGCCGCACTCGGTTATTTTATTGCAAACTGGGTGGTGGACCAGCATGAGAAGCCAATTGAAACCGGTAGTAAAAAATCTCAAATAGAAATACGAGGCTTAAATATCCAACCTTTTGTTTTGGGCGATTCATATGGACTTGGATTAACTCTTCATTTTTAAATAAAAAATAGATGCTACTATGAAAAAAATCTTTTTGTCACTACTAATAGTTGTTATATGCCAGATGTCAACTCCGGGGCAATTTAAATATACTTTCTCGCAGTTTGGAAAAGAGACAGTTGCCTTTTTGAAACAACCAACAAAATGGGAAGCAACTGATTACGTAATTCCAGCAGTTACAATTTTCTTGACTTATGAAATTATGTTGAACTATGATGAGCCGATACGTACTGCTGTTCTGAAAGACCGGAGATATTATAATAGTGTTCCAATTGAATTAGGAAGAATTTGGGGCGAACTATATATGCCGGTTGTACTCTTCAGTGGACTAGCTGCACATTCCTTGATAACTAATGATATGACAACTCGAAAAGTCGCCTATGAAATTGGGCAGGCATCACTTTATGCTGGTGCTATCACGTATATACTAAAAATGGCCATAGGCAGAGCGAGGCCTTATAAAAACGAGGGAAGAACCTCATTTCATCCATTCACTACTTTGTTTAATACCGATGACCAATCTTTACCTGGCGGGCACAGTACTGCTGCATTCGTTCTTTCAACAGTGATTTCTAGAAATGTTGAGCCAACATGGTTGAAAGCAGTTGCTTATATACCCGCTGTATTAACTTTTGTCTCCAGAGTTTATCAAGATAAACACTGGACATCTGACGATTTTTTAGGAGCGGTGCTTGGATATTTCATTGCAACGTGGGTTGTGGATCAGCACGAAAATAATAAATCATTTGTTGAAGTTTCTTCGGCTTTTCCATTGTCCATTAGGATACCGCTTTGAAATAATTCAGCGGTAAAAGGAGATTAGTGTTATGACAGTTTCAAGAAATACAATTTCAATAGCTGCAATTTCGATTATAGTTGTTCTTTTTTTGTACTTCTATGGCGGAACGTTTGTAGATAGCATTGTAAGAGAAAAGCTCAATCAAAATGATTGGCTTACTAAAAATAATTTTGGACTCCTTCCCGCGGTATTCACTTTCGGATTAGGTGTTTTGTGCGGTTGGTTGTTATTTGGGAAGAAAGGAAAATTATGAGAACGATACAATTAAAGGGACTTAGAATTATTTGGATAACTTTTTTAATGATTTTCATTCTCGTAGAATTAAAGCCGGTTTATTCACAATCAACTGAAAGCGATTCTTCATTCCATCCATACCATATAAACTACTGGGTAACCGGATCAATTCTTACTGTTGGTCTAACTACTAATTTGGTAGGGCTTAATATAATATATGGTAAGGAAGCAATTTCGAATTCAGAAATTGCGTCCTTGAATAAGGGATTAATAAATAATCTTGATTATTGGGCATTTAAGCAAGATCCTTCTAAGAGACAGATTAACGAAAAGCATTCTGATTATATCCTTGGGGCAAGCTTAGTAATGCCGGGACTTCTCTTATTCGATAAAAGTATTAAGCGTGATTGGTTTGATATTTTGCTGATGTATACAGAAACTATGTCCATCACTACAAACATTTTTGAGTGGAGTTTTCTAGGTCCAAAGTTTCAGAACAGATTACGTCCAATTGTATACTATGACCAGCTTGCTAATGGTGATAAGAATTCCGGAAATAACAGAAATTCTTTTTATAGCGGCCATGTTGCTACTGCCGCTGCATCTACTTTCTTCTTAGCAAAAGTATACAGCGATTATCATCCGGAAATTGGAAATAATAAATACTTGCTTTATGCTGCCGCAATTATTCCGCCACTGATGGTAGGGTATTATAGAATAAAAGCGCTTAATCATTTCACTTCAGATGTAATGGTGGGCCTTGGAATAGGGGCTTTGTGTGGCATCTTAATTCCGGAGTTTCACAGAATTAAACTTGAAAACATTTCAATGGGCTTGTATTCTTCAGATGAAGCAACAGGCGTAACTATAAAATGGCAACCCAAATTATAAACTAAGTTGGAATAACTATGCAGCCGGATACTAATAAAGAACTGAATTTACTTCTTCCAACTGATTTATCAGCGGAAGTTGAGAGACTAAAAGAAGAAGTAATTGGTGAACGAGAAAGGAATCTACGCACACTTGCAGATTTTAAAAATTTTAGAACCCGAATTGAGCGAGATGGAAATAAGATTGTAGAAGAAAGTAAACGTGGAATGTTCTTTGCGTTGCTGGAAATTGCGGACGATCTGCAAAGTGCAATTAATTTTGCGCATGAAGCAAAACTTCCGGTAGAAGAAGGTTTACTAAATATCATTGCTAAATTTCATTCAATTTTAGCAAAGTATGGAGTTGTAACTTTTGAATGTATCGGCCTTCCATTTAACCATGATTTACATGAAGCTATTGCAATGGCAACTCATGAAGGTAGTGAACCAAGAGAAGTTGTTGATGAACTACGCAAAGGTTATCTATTCAATAATCAATTATTGCGCCCGGCTCAAGTACGTGTTTCCGGTTGAAGGACTGGTCTTAATAACAATTTTGGGGGAAACAAAGTGAGTATGAATTGACTTATAAAGATTACTATAAAGAACTGGGTGTTTCAAAAACTGCTACTCCGGCAGAAATTAAAAAAGCGTATAGAACGTTAGCAAATAAATATCATCCCGATAAAAATGGGGGAGATAAATCTGCTGAAGAAAGATTTAAAGTAATCAGCGAGGCAAACGAAGTACTTAGAGATCCGGCTAAACGAAAAAAGTATGATCAGTTTGGTTCTGATTGGAAACATTACGAAGAAGCCGGCGCTAAACCGGGAGGTTTTGATTGGTCAAAATATTCAAGTGGACGAAGTGGGCAAACTAACCACCAAGGGCAGCAAGGTTCTTATAGAACATTTAACGATGATGTTGATTATGATCTTTTTGAAATGCTTTTTGGGCAGCATAATAATCAAACAAAAAGTAAGCGAAGCGTTGTTAAAGGAAGCGATCTTGAAGCGGAGGCAATAATTACTCTTGAGGAAACTTATAACGGTACTTCGCGGCTTCTTAAACTTGATGGACAAACAATCAAAGTCTCAATTAAGCCGGGAATTGCAAACGGGCAGCGACTGAAAATTTCCGGCAAGGGTAGTATTGGATTGAGAGGCGGACCAAAGGGGGACTTGTTTCTTTCAATAAAGATTGCACAACATAGCCAATTTAAACGTGTTGAAAATGATCTTCATAGCAACTTACCGGTTGATTTGTATGTTGCTGTGCTTGGAGGTAAGACCCAATTCAAATCATTAAAAGGGAATGTAACTGTAAATGTTCCTAAAGGAACTCAGAATGGAATCGAGCTTCGTCTTCGTGGATTAGGTATGCCTCGCTACTTGCAAAAGAATGAGTTTGGCGATTTGTTCTTAAAAGTAAATGTTATTCTACCCGCAAACTTAAGCAAAGAAGAAAGTGAATTGTTTAATAAACTTTCGCAGTTGCGGCATGTTAATTTGAATTAAGCTAAACCAATATTTATTTAATTAACGTAGAATTTAATTTCAATCAAGTATACAAACGGATGAGCTCAACATGAAAACAAAGTACATGATCCTTATAGTATTAATGACTATGAGTTTTACACTAATGATTAACGCACAGACTAACCAGAAGGTGAAATCAAGGTCAACCATAATCGAAAAAAAACTTCCAAGTGCAATAGGTAAGCCCGTTTTTGAATCTAAGGATGATAGTCTTATCACTAAAGTGTGGATAATAAGCCAAAAGAAAAACAAAGAAGTGCTGAAGTCGAGTGTAGGCGCGGTAATGAATAAAATGAAAGATAAAACCCTACCGACGGATATAACTACTAAAGAAAAAATGCTGACTGGTACTCATTATCTTATCTTTGATGTAATGAATTCTTTGAATGGTAAACAAGTGGCAGACACAAGCGCCAAAGTTGAACTTGTTTATCCATCAAAAAAAGTTGCATCAATTCATCTTTTGCCTATGATGAACCATTTTGGCAGCGGTATTATCCTAAACGAAAAAGGAGAATACTTGTTTACAATTAACTTAAACGTAGGCATTGGTTATAGAACTACCCAATTTAAATACAAGGTTAGGTAACAGTTGACTAATTCCATTAATCAGAATCTTTTAATCGCTACGGGTAAAATTCGCCGCCGCATGAGGCGTCATTCCCGCATGCTTTTAGCGGGAATCTATTACTTATGGATGCCCGATAAAAACACTCGGGCATGACAAGATACCTCGCTTCTTGCGGCGAGGAGATTCATTTAACAAAAAAAGTTGAGCTATGGAACTAACATATTTTCTCAAAGGAATACTTATTGGCTTTGCGATGGCAATACCTCTTGGTCCTATTGGTGTGATGTGCATTCGCAAAACTCTAACCGATGGAAAGATTTACGCAATGGTTATAGGGCTTGGAGCTGCAACTGCGGATATGCTTTATGGTTCTGTGGCAGCTTTTGGACTCACAATAATATCATCAACACTTATTAGTTATAAAATATGGATACGGCTGATTGGTGGTGCAATGTTACTTCTGTTAGGTGCAAAAATATTTTTTTCTAAACCTAAAACCAGTCAAGCACAGAATAATGATCAGAGTATTCTGAGAACATATTTAAGCACAATCTTTCTTACACTAACAAATCCATTTACAATTTTCGCATTTATAGCTGTATTTAATTCGCTTGGGCTTGGCAGCGGACTTAGTTACTTCTCAGCCTCAACTCTAGTTTTTGGAATCTTTATCGGATCAAGCGCATGGTTTTTTCTACTAAGTTCGGTTGTTACAATTTTTAGAAAAAGAATAGATTTAAGTGGGTTAGTCTGGGTAAACAGAGCCGCCGGGTTGTTAGTTATAATTTCCGGATTGATAACTATTATTAATAATTAGAGTAAGTCTTTCTATAAGATTCCATTCAAGTGATTAGTGCACAAATTATTTCCCTTCTTAGCAAAAAAGTATTAAAAACAACTTTGCAAAATATGTAGCCCATATTTCATCCCTTTGGACTATGGTTTATTTTCTCTGTTGTATCTAAAATTCGCCCGGAACTGTAGAAGAGTAATCATTCTTCGATAGTTGTGTATGATATTTAAAGTTAGATAACGATCACAATAAATCATTAGAGATAAAAATCTATGAAAAAAAAGCAAGCAACATTCCAAAGAAAGGTACTTCAGAAAGCGCCAACAAGTATTCAAGGATTCGATGAAATAACTAATGGGGGACTTCCCAAAGGAAGACCAACACTTATATGCGGCGGAGCCGGCTGCGGTAAAACATTATTTGCAATGGAATTTCTTGTTCGTGGGGCAACGCTTTATAATGAACCCGGTGTTTTTATCTCGTTCGAAGAAACTGAAAAAGAACTGACCGCTAATGTTTCTTCTCTAGGGTTTGACTTAGATGACCTTGTGATGAACAATAAAATGTGGCTTGAGCATATTAATATTGAAAGAGGGGAAATTGGACTTAGCGGTGAATATGATTTAAAAGGATTGTTTGTTCGCATACATCAAGCAATTGAAAAAATTAATGCTAAGCGTGTTGTTCTAGATACTATTGAATCACTTTTCTCTGCTTTACCCAATTCAATGGCTGTGCGAACAGAACTGCGCCGGCTATTCGGCTGGTTGAAAAGGAAAGGAGTAACAGCAATAATTACCGGCGAACGTGGTGAAGGTTCATTAACTCGTCAAGGTTTAGAAGAATATGTTTCCGATTGTGTGATTCTTCTCGATCATAGAGTAAGCGATCAATCATCTATTAGAAGATTACGCATAGTTAAGTATCGAGGTTCTACTCATGGGACAAATGAATATCCTTTCTTAATAGATGAAGATGGTTTTTCAGTCCTTCCGGTAACTTCGCTCGGATTAAATCATGTTTCTTCAAGAGAAAGAATTTCCAGCGGCATTCCAAGACTAGATACGATGCTTTCCGGCAAAGGATATTTCCGCGGCAGTACAATACTTGTTTCCGGTACAGCCGGTACGGGTAAGACTAGTCTTGCGGCTCAGTTTGTAGAGGCGGCGTGCAAACGGGGAGAGCGAGTACTCTATTTTGCATTCGAGGAATCACCAAGTCAATTTATGCGTAATATGTCTTCGATAGGAATCAATCTGGAATCGTGGGTTAAAAAAGGATTACTTCATTTTCATGCAACCCGTCCAACACTCTTTGGTTTAGAACATCATTTAACTACTACAATCAAATTAATTAATAAAGTTAAACCACAAATAGTGATTCTAGATCCAATAGATGCATTCGTAATAGGGGGGAATCAAACCGAAGTAAAAATAATGCTTCTTCGTCTTGTAGATTTTTTGAAGAATCGGAATATCACAGCATTCTTTGCAGCTTTATCGGATAACGGAGAAAACCAAGAACTAACCGATATGTCTATTTCTTCTTTAATTGATACTTGGCTCTTATTGCGTGATATTGAAATTGGCGGCGAACGTAATAGAGGATTATATATTCTGAAATCGCGCGGTATGGATCATTCAAATCAGATACGCGAATTTAAACTAACTGAAAGCGGTATTGAATTGCTTGATGTTTATGTTGGTCCGGAGGGTGTATTAACAGGCTCAGCACGATTATCGCAAGAAGCGAAAAATGACGCTGAACAATTATTGCGTAAACAAGAAATTGAAAGAGAAAAAAATGGATTGGAACTAAAGCGTGCAGCTTTGGAAGCAAATATTGTTGTGTTGCGGTCCGAGTTTAAGGAAGATGAATCTGAAACGATGAAAATTATCGAAATGGAAAAAGCGAAAGCAGAAAGGTTTACACAAGATCAGATCCAAATGGCGGAAAGTAGAAAGGCTGATAAGTTTATTAGAAAGCCAAAGCAACGTAAAAATAAAGCTAGCAAATAAGAAACTAGAATTGGGTCTCTATTAAAAATGAGTATTGAGATATGATTACAAATAAAGATTTACAGTTTCGACAATTTTCAAGAGCAACACCTACTATGAAGGAAACATGGGATATGCAAAAAGCAAAGCTTATTAAGAAATATCCAATTTTAACAGAGCGTGATTTACGCTACGATGAAGGGAAAAAAGGCGCTATGTGGGAACGTCTTCAAATAAAATTAAGCTTGAGTAAAGAGAAAATGCAAAAACTAATTGTATCAATACAGCAATAACACAAAAATATTTTCATAATTAAGCTAAAGGATCAACCATGAGCAAAGGTCAAAATTCTAAAAAAGGTTCTAAAAAAGAACCGGCAAAAACCATGAAAGAAAAAAAAGCAGCAAAGCGTGATAAAAAAACCGACAAAACAAACATGGGACTTCAAATTCAGTTGTAAACTCGAACAATTTTTAGAATGCGTTGATAAAAGAAAATGAGAAAATATGTTTCTGGTTTAGCCCAAAATGAAAATCATTTAATGAAGAAATCGACGAGTGTTATAGAGAAAGATTACTCGAATTCATTATTCAAGAAATTCTTTTTGGAAGTTTCGTTGATAACAGCATTCACACTGCGCTTTTTTAAGGAAGTGTGGAAACCGCCTTACGAATTCAACGAATTGCTGAGACAGTCTTTCCTAATTGGGTATAAATCTTTTCCTTTGGTTGGAATAACTGGTTTTATAATTGGGCTGGTACTTACAGTTCAATCAAGACCAACATTAATGAAGTTCGGGGCGGTTTCATTATTGCCGGCAATGGTGGCTGTCTCGATAATCCGTGAGATTGGTCCCGCAATTACAGCTTTGATTTTTGCCGGTAAAGTTGGTTCCGGAATTGGGGCAGAATTAGCATCGATGAAAGTGACTGAACAAATAGATGCAATGCAAGTTTCGTGGACAAATCCATTTAAATATCTTGTTGTTACCAGAGTACTTTCCGCAACACTTATGCTTCCTTTACTAGTAGTTTTTGCTGATGCCGTCGGCTTACTAGGCGCTTATGTTGGAGTGAACTTAAAAGGTGACGTTAGTTATAACCTTTTCTTTTCTCAAGTGATCCAGAGTCTAGAATTTAAGGATGTTTTCCCGGCCTTCATTAAAACTTTCTTCTTCGGATTTGCTATCGCAATTGTGGCGAGTTATAAAGGATATAATTCAAACAAGGGAACCGAAGGAGTTGGAAAAGCCGCAAACTCGGCTGTCGTCTTTGGATCTTTAATGGTTTTTATAATAGATGTAATTGCTGTTCAAATAACCAGCTTGTTCGAAAATTAAATTGTGAAGAGCAGATTGAACATAAGTGAACCAGATATTGAGATTAAGACCCAAGATGAAAATCTGAAAGACAGATATGTGTTGGAGATGAAACATATCGAGAAGTCTTTTGGAGAGAACTATGTGTTACAAGACGTCAATATAGTTCTCAACAAAAGAGAAAACCTTGTAATACTTGGGCAATCGGGAAGCGGCAAATCTGTTCTCATAAAATGCATTGTAGGTTTAATGGAGTACGATAAGGGTAACCTATTAATTCTAGGGCGCGATGTTGGAGACCTTACTGCAAAAGAGTTGCTCGACTTACGAAAAAAATCGGTTTCCTTTTTCAAAGCGGTGCATTGTACGATTCTATGACAGTTAGAGAGAATCTCGAATTCCCGCTTAGGAGACAATTACACTCGTTGACAAAAGAAGAAATTAGTTCGTTAGTATCGGAGGCACTAGAAAATGTTGGATTGTCAGAATCAATTGACATTTCGCCTTCTGAACTTTCCGGCGGTATGCGCAAAAGATTAGGACTTGCACGCACCTTAATACTAAAACCGGAAATAATGCTTTACGATGAACCTACAACCGGGCTCGACCCGATTACATCAAAGGAAATAAGTAACCTAATTATGGATGTACAGAAAAAGTATAATACTTCTTCAATAATTATTACTCATGATATTGAATGCGCAAAGCTTACAGCTGATAGGATCATAGTTCTAAAAAATGGAATCTGCGAAGCGGAAGGCTCTTATTCTGACTTAGAAAACTCTAAAGATGAATGGATAAGATCTTTTTTTGAAAAATAAATGGAAATAATATCTGAGAGTAGATATGAAACAAGAATTAGGCAATAAAATTAAGCTGGGTATTTTTGTAACACTTGGCGTTATCGTATTTATAATTGGAATATATTTTATCGGTGAGAGACAACAATTATTTAGAAGTACATTCCGGGTAAGTGCAGTGTTTAAAGATGTTGCCGGGCTTCAAGCGGGGAATAATGTTCGCTTCTCTGGAATCAATGTAGGCACTGTAGAAAGTATTGGCGTTGTTAGCGATACTACTGTTAGAGTAGAAGTTCTAATTGATGAAAGCATACGCAAATATATAAAGAAGAATTCTGTTGCAAGTATTGGTTCCGAAGGTTTAATGGGGAACAAAATATTAATTATCTCTCCGGGAATGGGAACAGAAAAAGAAATTGAAGACAACGACAAAATTGCAACTGTACAACCGGTCAATATGGATGAAGTTCTGTTATCACTAAAAACAACAATTGATAATACTTCAAAAGTTACGAGCGATTTATCCAAGATAACACACAATATACAAGCCGGTAAGGGAACAATAGGGAAATTGCTAATGGATAAATCGATTGCCAATAATTTTGATTCATCAATCGTGAATCTTAATCAAAGTTTGTTTGGTTTAAAAGCTCTTGTAAACGAAGCAAAAATTAGTTTTTCACAAAATTTCGATTCGACGTTTGTTAATCTAAAAAGCGGTTCGGCGGAATTCCGAAAACTTATGGATAAAGCGAAAAGCAGCTGGCTACTTTGGGGTTTCTAGTTGAAGAGTGAAATTCAATTAGTTCTACAATTTTATCATCAAAAAAATCTAGCCTAATAGATGTAGTCCCTTTTTCATCCTATTGACCGATTGTACTCACGCAAGAATAGATGCATTTTATTTACGTGAATAAGGAAAGATAGCATTTTTGAAAAGATGAGGAGATTTAATTTGAGGCATCTACTTTTATTAATACTCACAGTTTGTTTGACAATGTTTATAAGCAAAACTACAGCTCAAGATCGTTCATTTGGAATGGGAATAATGCTTGGTGAGCCGACTGGGATAAGTGCAAAGTTGTGGACTTCAAGTACAACAGCATTTGATTTTGGTGTTGGTTTATCAATTGGTGGTGATAGAATTGGCGTTGCAAATGTTTACTATAATGGTGATAGCAGAGTTCATCTTCATCTTGATTATTTGCTGCACGCCTTTAATGCTGTTGGATCTACAGATGAATATCCAATCTATTATGGTATGGGAGTTCGCTTCAATACCGGCGGCGGATACTACAATTCATTAGCTGTCCGTTTTGTTTTGGGCTTAGCTTGGATGCCGCACGACACTCCTATTGATATGTTCATCGAATTCGTTCCTTCTCTTCAGCTGACTTCTGAACCCGCATTCGCAATGGATTCGGCAGTTGGGCTTAGATATTATTTTTAATTATTAGTGATTTATGAACATGGCATCAGAATAACTGATGGATTTAAAATGAAATGAGAATAAGGCTATGCAAAAAATTAAGTTGTTACTAATCGAAGATAATAGATTGCTCAAAGATGGACTTCTAAAAATACTCAAACCCCATAAAGACATTGTTATAATTGCGGGTTCAGAAAATGGTTCAAGCAGTCTTCTAAAAATAAAACAGTTGAAGCCAACTGTAATTCTGTTGGACTTAGCTTTAAGCAGTCAAAACAGTCTAGAAGTTGTAGAAATGGTAAAGACAGAATTTCCGCAATCAAAAATTATCGTGATGGATCTTGCACCTCTTCAAGCCGATATCCTTCAATTTGTTAAAGCTGGTGCAAATGGATTTATTCTTAAGGATGCTTCACTAAAAGATTTTTTAGCGGCAATTAGAAATGTCGCTGAGGGTTCAACAGTAATGCCGCCTCCATTAATTAATTCTCTATTCTCCCAAATTGTAGAGAACTCTATCGGTAAGAGCAAAACTAAGCTGAAAGAAATTGTTTGCATGACTAAGCGTGAACAAGAAGTTATTGGGCTGCTTAGCACAGGAATGACTAACAAAGAAATTGGCCAGAAAATACAAGTGTCAACTTTTACGGTAAAAAGCCATATACATAACATAATGGAAAAACTTGCACTGCATACAAGATTAGAAATTGCAAACTATTCATACGCCGATGATGGACTTAGTGTGATTACTAAGAGCATTTCATTGGTCAATAATTAATTTAAAGAATCGCTGTTTATGCATATACAGTAGGTTTAAGCAGCATATCAGAAAAGGAAAAATCATGCGTTATTTATTTGTTTTAATCGTTGTATTGTGTCTGGCAAGCACTACAAACGCGCAAGTAAGTTTCGGTATCAGCTTTAATCTAAATAGTCAGCCGGCTTGGGGCCCAACTGGAAATGACTATGCTGAATACTATTACTTACCCGACATTGAAGTTTATTACAACATTTCACAACATCGCTATTATTACAATGACCGTGGGCGGTGGAGGTATTCATCAAATTTACCTTATCGCTACCGCAATTTTGATTTATATAACTCGTATAAAGTAGTGGTTAACGAGCGAACTCCGTGGCGTAAGCATAATGACTATAGAGAAAAATATGCTAATTATAGGGATCGTCATGATCAGCAATCTATACGCGATAGCCGTGATTCAAAGTATTATGCAAATAAAAACCATCCCGAACATAAAAATTGGATAAAAGAGCAAAGGAGAAACAAGGAAAACATTAAAAACGGATCGCGAAACAATGATAACGGAAACCGGAATAGTTGGAGCAAAGGGAGAGAAGACAATGAAAATAACTCCGGAAGAGCCGCAGAGCAAAAGAAAAATTCAGAAAAAAATAGAAAAAACAAAAAATAGAATTCTTGCTGATTAGAATAACTAAACCGGTTTTGAATTGAATGGGGTGGTTCAATTGATGACCGGTTTTTATGTTTAAACAAGCCGGAATACCTTACGGCAAATCTATTTATTACGATTCCTCTCGATTTCTTACCCTTCATACCAACTGGATGTAATCCTTTTTTCATCCCTTTGATCGATTGAATACCGGCGTAAAACTGTTGATACTAGTTCAGAAAAAAAAGCTACTAACCTATCGAGGCGAAAAGTGACTTTACTCAGAATATATCCTTCAGACGATTCCTTCATGTTAGAATTAAAGCCTAAGACTTTTTATGTAACACCAAGGAATTTGGAAATAAAACTTCGCTTAACCAAAGAACACAGTATGTTTTCGTTTAATTGTTTTTTGCCGTCACAAAATTAATGATGAGAGAGTTATTCATAAGGACTCGCCGATGAATATATTAATGGTTTACCCAATGTATCCGGATACATTCTGGGGTTTTAGGCACGCTCTAAAGTTTGTCTCAAAGAAAGCAAGTTTTCCTCCTTTAGGATTATTAACCGTTGCTTCTTTGTTACCAAAAGATTGGAATAAAAAATTAATTGATCTGAATGCGGATCAGTTGATTGAAGAAGATATTCTTTGGGCAGATTACGTTTTTATCAGCGCTATGTCAATTCAAAGTGAATCGGCTAAGCAAGTAATTGAAAAGTGTAAATCGCTAAATGCAAAGATTGTCGCCGGCGGACCCTTATTTACTAGCAGCTATGAAGATTATCCGCAAATAGATCATCTTGTACTTAATGAAGCAGAAATTACACTTCCCTTATTTCTCCGGGATTTATCTGATGGTAAAACCAAACATATTTATACTTCGGAAACATGGGCTGATATAACAACCACACCTTTGCCTCTTTGGAATCTTGTATCCAAACAAAATTATACATCAATGAATATTCAGTATTCTAGAGGCTGTCCATTTGACTGTGACTTTTGCGATATAACTGTTCTTTACGGAAGAAAGCCGCGCACAAAAACAAAAGAACAAGTATTGGCGGAATTAGATGAATTATATTTCTCGGGTTGGCGGGGACCCGTTTTTTTTGTAGATGATAATTTCATCGGCAATAAAACAAAGTTAAAAAATGAAATTCTGCCAGCCATTATCAATTGGAATGAGGATAGAAAGAGTCCTTTCTACTTCAATACGGAAGTGTCTATCAATCTTGCTGATGATGAAAACCTACTGCAGCTCATGGTAACAGCTGGGTTCGAGGCGGTGTTCATTGGAATTGAATCTCCTAACGAAGAAAGTCTGGTTGAATGCAATAAAACACAGAATAGAAACCGTGACTTAATTGCAAGCATAAAAAAAATTCAAGAATTCGGTTTAGAAGTTCAAGGCGGCTTCATTGTTGGATTTGACAACGATCCACCTTCAATTTTTGAAAAACTTTCCAACTTCATTCAAGAAAGCGGGATTGTTACTGCAATGGTTGGTTTACTTAATGCGCCAAAAGGAACCAAGCTTCAGAAAAGACTTTTACGTGAAGGAAGAATGTTGAAGGATTTCACTGGCAACAACACGGATTTTTCAATCAACTTTATTCCCAATATGGATTCAATAGAACTGCTTAAAGGATATCAGAAAGTTCTAGACACTATTTATTCACCTAAGTTCTATTATCAGCGTGTTACTGATTTTCTGAGAAATTTTAAACCAAAGAAGAAAAAAGTGTTTCATCTAAACCCGAATTACATTCTTGCGCTGTTTCGTTCAATGTTCAAGTTGGGAGTAGTTGGAGAAGAAAGATTTTACTATTGGAAATTATTCTTTTGGACATTATTGCGTAAACCTCAGCTGTTTTCTTTAGCCATACTATTTACCATTTATGGATATCATTTTAGAAAAATATCCAACGGCTTTTGTTAAGAAAGCAGTTCGTTTGAATAGATATCAAAAAAAATGCTTCGATAACACTATTAGTTCATTAACTAAACAAGAAGATGTCCAAATGGAATTTTCAACATATGCACTCGTAATATTTGGTGTGTTGTCTGCTGTAAATGTTGTTTGTACAATCATACTATATCCGGAATTGAAACAAATGATAAAGGATATAAAAGAAGATTAACCAAAATGGTAACAAAAGCATAACAACGAAATTATTTTGTAAATCAAAAACGTGAGCATAATGAAATTAAATATTGACATATCTGAAGAAAAATTAAAACTAATTGCAACTAACCTAAACACTTTGTTGGCTGATGAATTCATTCTGTACACTAAAACCCGAAATGCTCATTGGAATATTCAAGGGAAAAACTTCATCGAAATGCATAAGCTTTTTGAAAGCCAATATGATTCACTAAATGTAATAAGAGACGATACGGCAGAAAGGGTTCGTGCATTAGGACATTTTGCACTTGGCTCGCTTAAGGATTTTCTTCAAGTTACCAGACTGAGTGAACAAAATGATGCCTTTGGTGATCAAGAGAGTATTATTCAAACACTGCTAATTGATCATGAGTCTATAATTAGAATCTTACGTAAGGACATAACTAAAATTAACGATGATCTTAAAGATTTGGGTACTGCGGATTTTATGACTGGAATAATGGAGCAACATGAAAAAACCGCATGGATGCTCAGAAGTTATTTGCAATAGATTCTTAGCATTTGTTGGAGTAATAAAATGAAAAAACTTGCAATACTATTTATGATATTGGTGACTTGCTCGTTCTTATTAGCGCAAACAAAGCCGCAAGAAAAAGTTAAAGCCGCCAAACAAATTGCGGATAAGAAAATAGAAACAGCAAAGCAGATTGCTGCGGAAAAAGTAAGAATAGCAAAGATTGAGGCATCTAAAAAAACCGACCAAGCGAAGAAAGTTGCTCAATCCAAAGTTGAAGCCGATAAACTTGAAGCTGAAATGAAAGTAGATGAAGAAGTAGTTGTTGCGGAAAATAAAGCTGAAGCAAGCGGTGCTGATGCTGAAAACAAAGTAACTAAAGCAAAAATGATTGCAGAATTAAAAGTTGCCAAAGCTAAAATAATTGCGCAAAAGAAAATTGACGCTGATAAAAAATCGGCAAAAAGGATTTACGACGCTGCCAAGCAGTATGATGAAAAAGAAAATGCTAATACAGATAAATCAGCAAAAAAATAGAAACATATCATTCGTTCTGTTGAAATGAGATAAAGAATTGTAATTGAAAGAAATGTTCCATCTCTGTTGATTTCGACATGATCCTTATGTTCAAGAAAATTGCGAAAGGAGTTTGTCATCTTGAAGAAAAAAATAGCAAGCACCACAGTTAATCGAATAGCGTTTATAGGAAATTACATACCACGTCAATGTGGTATAGCAACTTTTACCACTGATTTATGCGAAGCGATAGCTTCACAATATATTGGTACAACATGCATTGCTATGCCGGTTAACGATATAGAGGAAGGTTATCCATATCCGGCAAGAGTACGGTTTGAATTGATGGAAAAAGATATTGATTCCTACGTGCGTGCAGCAGATTTTCTAAATTTTAATAATGTCGACATGGTATGCGTTCAATTTGAATATGGAATTTTCGGCGGCACAGCGGGTAGTCATATCATCTCATTATTACGAGAACTGCGAATGCCGATTGTTACTACACTACACACAATATTAAAGATCCCTAACGCAGAGCAGAAAAAGGTATTGGAAGAAGTAGCAGCACTTTCGGATCGATTAGTTGTTATGAGTGAACGAGGTTCTGAATTCTTACAAACAGTTTACAATATATCTGCAGAAAAAATTGATTTTATTCCGCACGGTATTCCTGATGTTCCGTTTGTTGACCCAAGCTTTAATAAAGATTTATTCGGTGTAGAAGGAAAAACCGTACTATTAAGTTTTGGATTGCTCTCAGCCAACAAAGGCATCGAAACCGTCATCTCTGCTTTACCAAGTATTGTTGCCCGATACCCCGATACAGTTTACATTGTGGTTGGTGCAACTCATCCGCAAGTAGTTAAAAATGAAGGTGAAACATATCGTCTCTCACTTCAGTGGTTAGCTCGGCAAAAGGGTGTTGAAAGCAATATTATTTTCTATAATAGGTTTGTCAGTCAAGAAGAACTGATTGAGTTTATAGGTGCAGCCGATATCTATATCACACCATATCTTGTCGAAGCTCAGATTACATCCGGAACATTAGCTTATACATTAGGTGCGGGCAAAGCGGTTATCTCAACTCCATATTGGTATGCTCAGGAAATGCTTTCTGATGGAAGGGGTGTGCTTGTTCCGTTTAAAGATCCAGAAGCCTTGGCAGAACAAGTTATAAATCTGTTAGATAATGAATCTGAACGTCATGCAATGCGTAAACGTGCTTATGTTTTTGGTAGATCTATGATTTGGTCCGAGGTTGCTCAACAGTATATGAAAAGTTTCGAACGAGCACGCGCTGAGCGCCGTCATTATATTCCATCCGGTTTTACTGCTAAGGCTTTAGATAAACATCCCGGTGTATTGCCTACTTTAAAGCTAGATCACCTAGAAAAGCTAACTGACTATACCGGCATGTTCCAACATGCTTTATTTACAGTTCCCAATTATTCACACGGTTATACATCTGACGACAATGCCAGAGCGCTTTTAGTAAGTATTCTTTTGGATAAACTGGGCAGCCGGAGGAGTTTGGTTTTAGCCTCTCGCTATCTTGCGTTTCTAGGCTTTGCATTCAACGATCAAACAAAACGTTTTCGAAATTTTATGGACTACCAGCGCAATTGGTTGGAAGAAAACGGCTCGGATGATAGTCATGGCCGAACAATTTGGGCATTGGGAACTGTACTGAATCATTCTAACGCGATGGCACTAAAAGGAATGGCCAGTTGGTTGTTTGAGCAATCTTTACCCACAATTCTTTTAACAACAAGCCCGCGTGCTTGGGCATTTACATTGTTTGGCCTTTATGAGTATTCTCAAAAATTTGCCGGTGACAGAAGAGCTAGTCAGGTATGCGAAGAATTGGCTGGACGGCTTTTAACAATATATCAAAACAATCGTTGTGATGAATGGAGATGGTTTGAAAATGAACTCTCTTATTGCAACGCTGTATTGCCTCATGCTTTATTAATAAGCGGCAAGTCTTTACACAACGCAACCATGATTGATGCCGGATTAGAGTCTTTGAATTGGCTTTCAAATCTACAGCATTCTAATTCCGGTCATTTTGTTCCTATTGGCTCAAATGGTTTCTACCAAAAGGGAGGTAAGAAAACTCGATTCGATCAACAACCTGTAGAAGCACAAGCAATGGTATCTGCTAGTCTTGCTGCGCTTCGGATTACCGGAGACAACCACTGGAATAAAGAAGCAAGGCTTGCGTTCGAATGGTTTCTTGGGCGCAACGACTTAAATCTTTCTCTATATGATCCAACAACCGGCGGTTGCCGCGATGGATTACACTCTGATCGTCTTAACGAAAACCAAGGGGCTGAATCTACATTAGCATTTCTTCAATCACTTTTGGAACTACGTTTAACAGAACACTCACAACTTTCAATGAAGGTCGTAAACAAATGAATAACCAGCATGACGAACTTTTCCACCGTAATAAATTAAATCCGATTCTTACAGCGGACAATTGGCCATATCCTATCAATAGTGTATTTAATCCGGGTGCTACTCTTCTCAATGATGGTACTACTTTACTTTTATGCCGAGTAGAAAACAGAAATGGTCAGTCTCATCTATGCGCTGCACGTTCAATTAATGGAGTTGATGGTTGGGTAATAGACCAAAAGCCGACTTTAATGCCGGACCCGGTAAATTATCCGGAAGAATGCTGGGGTATTGAAGATGCCCGTATCACTCATGTTCCGGAATTGAACAAGTATGCTGTGGTATATACGGCATATACACGCGATGGACCGGGAGTGGCTTTAGCACTTACTGAAGATTTTATCAACTTTGAGCGCTTCGGTATTATTATGCCGCCAGAAGACAAAGATGCTGCTCTCATGCCCCATCGTATAGGTGAATATTGGGCTTTGATACATCGGCCAGTAAGCGCACCTAGAGCGCACATTTGGATATCCTATTCACCGGATCTTAGGCATTGGGGAAGCCACAAACTTATCATGGAATCTCGGCGAGGTGGTTGGTGGGATGCTAATAAAATTGGCCTTTCTTCTCCGGCTATTGAAACAACTCAAGGTTGGTTACTAATCTATCATGGTGTTAAACAAAATGCGGCTGGCTCAATTTACAGATTAGGACTAGCATTATTTGATTTACAAAATCCGGAAATCTGCTTAAAACGCAGCAACGAGTGGATATTTGGACCGGAAGAACATTACGAGCAGATTGGTGACGTGGACAAGGTTGTATTTCCTTGCGGTCATACAATAGCTCCCGATGGAGATACAATCAATTTATATTATGGTGCGGCGGATATGAGTATTGCTCTTGCTACCGCCAGCATAAAAGAACTGCTCGATTGGCTTGAGCAACACAAATCATAAAAAAGAATCATTATGAAAACAATGAACAATACACCTCTTGTACTCGCCTTTATAATTGTTAGTATAATATTTCTCCTTCTCTGTGGTGGTGCTATTACGATGACGATGATGAATAGCGAGATCAATAAAAATGGACTGATGAACAACATCAGTTGGTTATGGTTGCCAACTATAGTAACATTTCTAATTAGTGCGCTATTGGGTTGGACAATATTTTGGAAAAAAGAGTGATTAAATAATTGTAGTACGTGCTTATAAAGAAAGGAAAGATATGAAGGCTTTGGTATATCATGGCGCGGGAAACCGTAGCTGGGAAGAAAAAACAAAACCAATAATCAAAAATTCTACTGATGCAATAATCAAAATTACAAAAACAACAATTTGCGGTACTGATCTTCATATAATGAAAGGTGATGTACCGGAAGTTATAGATGGGCTTATACTAGGGCATGAAGGAATTGGTATAGTTGAAGAGGTGGGTGCCGGAGTTACAAGTTTTAAGATTGGCGAAAAAGTTTTAATCTCTTGTATTACATCATGCGGAAGTTGTGATTATTGTAAAAAGGGGATGTACTCACATTGTGAAACCGGTGGTTGGATTCTCGGTCATTTAATTGATGGAACTCAAGCAGAATATGTTAGAATCCCTCATGCTGATACAAGCCTTCATCATATTCCGGAAGGAGTAGATGAAGATGCTATTGTGATGTTGAGTGATATTCTGCCAACTGGTTATGAATGCGGCGTCCTTAACGGGCAAATCAAGCCGGGTGATGTAGTTGCAATTATTGGAGCCGGACCAATTGGACTTGCGACTCTACTTACAGCACAATTCTATTCGCCCGCAGAAATCATTATGGTCGATTTAGATGAAAGTAGGTTGAGTGTAGCAAAAACTTTTGGTGCTACTCAACTCGTATCAAAAAATGCTGTTGAAGAGATAATGAAACTAACAAATAAGAAAGGGGTTGATGTTGCTGTTGAAGCAGTTGGTATTCCGGCAACCTTTGACATTTGTCAGTCAATTATTGGAGCGGGTGGACGTATAGCAAACGTTGGAGTTCATGGTAAAAGTGTTGAGTTACATCTCGAAAAATTGTGGTCGCAAAACATAACAATCACAACGCGTCTAGTAGATACCGTCTCTACACCATTGTTACTAAAGACAGTAATCTCCGGGAAGATTAAACCGGAAAAACTAATAACACATAGATTTGAACTGAAGGAGATTATGAAGGCTTACGATGTATTTAGTAATGCTGCATCTGAAAAAAGCTTAAAAGTTATACTTACAAATATTTGAGAGAAGAATATTTATAAAAGGGGAACCCCGATGAAACGCTGTAAAAAATATTGCATGCTGGTTGCGATGTGCGGCTTGTTCGTTTTTGGCGAAAGTTGTTCCTCGTCAATATTAATTGATGTATGGAATGATCCTTTATATAAAGAGCCTTCACTGAAAAAAATTCTAATCATTGCTATAAGACAAAATTCCATTCAACGTCGTTTGTGGGAGGATGTCTTTGTTAATGAACTTTCGAAATTTGGTGTTAAGGCAATATCATCATATAATTATTTCCCAAGTGAGTTGCCGGATACAAGCAAAATTATTCAAAGCATACAAGAAAAAGGTTTTGATGGAATAATTGTTACTCGTTTACTCGAAGACGAGACAAAATCTCACTACGTAGAAAGCTACGTATCCAAAGAAATAGCTACTCGGTATAACGTTTTTCGAAAAAAGTATGATTCCTATTACCGCTATACACAACATCCGGGCTACATGGAATCGGAAAGTATAAGTAGAAGAGCAATAGAAGTATGGGCAATTAGAAATGAAGACCAAATAATTTGGGGCGCAACCAGCAACAGTACAGAACGTAATTCAGAAGAAACAGTTAAATATGAGATTGCTACTCTTGTTGTTCAAGAACTGTCACGTCTCGCAATCATTAATTCCAAAAGGTGATCTTGCACTATACGTATTTATGTAAAATTTAAGGAATATTTTATGATCAGCAAATCTTTTGGGCTGCTTCTATTTGTTTTAGGATTAATTTTTACTCTTTACACGGGATTTGATTTTGTGACCAAAGAAAAGGTTGTTGATTTTGGTAGTATAGAAATCACAAAGGAGAAAAATAAAATCGAAAATTGGTCACCGCTTTATGGAATTGGGGCAATGATAATTGGTGGCGTGCTATTTATATCGGGCAACAAAAAACACTTTAGAGATAGGTAGCCATGACTCATAAATGTAAGATTTTATAGAAGGAGTTATTTTGAAAAATGCGGTTGGCTTATGGATCGATCATAGGAAGGCAGTAGTGGTACGTTTAATTGATCAACTGGAAGAAATTAAAATTATCAATTCAAACGTGGACAAGCATCCTCGGTTTTCCGGTGAAGCTCAGAAGCAAAATGAAGAAGACCAGCGGGACAGAAGATTTGCGAACCAACTTAATCAATACTACGATGAAGTAATTTCTTTTCTAAGAGATGCTGAATCTATTTTGATTATTGGACCGGGCAAGGCTAAGCTTGAATTTAAAAAGCGTTTTGAGACTGAAGTTCATACCGGGAAAATAGCTGGTACAGAAACAGTGGATAAAATGACGGACAATCAGATTGTTGCGAGAATTCGAGAGTACTTTGTAATGTAAAAGCGTTAAAGAGTTGAACCAATCAGCAGATTAGTGGCTAGGGTAAAACTATTTGAGCAATGCAGAATATTTATTCTATGTGGAATTGAATTGAAAGTTCCTTGATGATTATTGCACGTGAAATACTTGCAGTAGGGCGTAGATAGATAAAGTAATTTATTCAACAATTAGGCATATAAATGGACATGGAATTAAATGTAAACCATCAAAGTTCCGACTTCAATTCAGAAGTAGTTCCTCATCTCAATTTGTTAAAGGGATATGCTCTAAAAATTACTAAAGACTATGATGAATCCGAGGACTTGTTACAGGATACTTTGTTTAAAGCATTCAAGTTTTTTCAGAGTTATAAGAAGGGGTCTAATATAAAAGCGTGGCTCTTAAAAATCATGAAAAATGCTTATATAAATGAGTATCGCTTTAAGGCTAGGCAGCCGCTTAAAGTAAGCTACGATGATGTTCAAAACTTTTACGAAAGCATTAATACTCAAGATATAAATTCTCGCCATTATCAAGAAGATGCACTCAATAATCTATTAAGTGATGAGGTGTCAAAAGCACTTTCTTTACTTCCACATGATTTTCTGACAATAATACTATTGTGTGATGTTGAAGGTTATACTTATAAGGAAATATCGGAGTTTGTTGATTGCCCAATTGGGACTGTACGTTCAAGACTAAACAGAACAAGAAAAATACTTTACTCCATGCTCTATAATTATGCAAAAGAGAATGGAAGTGTTAGTACAAATAATGAATACTAAAGATTTTCGTGCGCCAATATAAACGGGAACGGAACGTTTTCTAATTAGATGTTAAACGAGATTCGGGATAATCGTTGATTAATTTTGCATTACAAGTAAAGTACCGCAACATTGTAAAGAATCTTTTGATTGGTTTTTTAGGGGCAGTAGGCACAGTGATTATTTTTGCTGTTACTGGTAATGAAGGTGCTGGATTAACACCGGATTCCGTAGCATACATCTCCGTTGCGAGAAATTTAGTTACAAATTTTGAGTTTGTAAATTATGAAGGGATACACTTAGTTCTTCAACCACCGCTTTATCCAATTGTGTTAGCTTTAATAAAATTCTTAACAACTTTTGATCCAATTGTTACAGCCAGCTATCTAAATTCTTTTCTCTTTGGACTAAATGTTTATCTCTCCGGAATGTTTTTGCTAAGACATTTGAAATCATTCACATTAGTTTGCTTGGGGACTCTTTCTGTTTTATTCTCTTTTGCACTTGTTAAAGTAGCATTTATTGCATTGTCGGAAACACTCTTTGTTACCTTGGTTATAATCTTTCTTTATCATATTGAAACATACCAAAGAACTGGAAAGATTTTCTCGTTTATTATGATTTCGATTTCTGCTTCCTTGGCAAGTCTTACTCGTTACACTGGTGTTGTTTTACTTCTAACCGGAATGATCTGCATTCTTG